>NZ_JAMQAU010000001.1:0-817580 GCF_023701505.1 Pseudomonas sp. SR18
GGCACAGACTTCGGTAACTGGCTGACCTTCATCCAACACCATGCTGGCGGCCTTGAGCTTGAACTCACTCGAATAAGATTTACGCATATCCAAACACCTCAAATTTGGGCGCTATCATAGCGCCCGATTGAAGTGTCCAAAATCATTAGGCCAGTTCAGCTTGCCCCCGATGAGGCCGTTTCAGTTGATGCATCTTTGGCTGACACACTGCTATCGGGGGCAAGCCCTAATGCCAGTCAGTTAAGGACGAACACCGTACCTGTGGCGAGGGAGCTTGCTCCCGCTGGGCCGCGAAGCGGCCCCAAAAATGGGACTGCTGCGCAGTCCAACGGGAGCAAGCTCCCTCGCCACAGGTTACTTTTTGCCCTTTTATCTCTTAACTGACCGGCATTAGGGCAAGCCCCCTCCCACAGGGATAGCACTTCGCCCCAGACTCTCAGAGTTTTCCCACGACTGTTTCAGGTTGTCGCTCGGAACGCGGCCTGAACGTAGACGGCACCAGGCGCCTGAGCTATCTTCGGGCGCTCCTCTCGACAGACCCGGAACAGGAAGTTACCGCTTGAGCACCTCCCCCCTGCTGCGAAGCCGACCCTTCGCCCTCCTCGCCGGCACCGCACCGCCAACCTGATCGACCGGGTGTTTCGCGACGGCCATGTGGTTGATTACATGGTCCTGAACGTCGGGCCAGCGCATACCGGAGTGTTCAATATTGCGGATATCGCGATTACCGTCGGTGCGTTGTACCTGCTGATCGACCTGTTCATGAAGCCGCGTAAAGCCTAGGTGTATCAGTATTGCTCCCCCTCATCGCCTCGAATTTCAGCGGCGAGGGCCTGGGCGATCGCCTTGGCCTTAACGATGCTCTCGTCGCTGTATACAAATGAAATTTGGCCACTGCGATAATCGAAATAGTATTCCTGCTGCGTGGTGGGAGAGGTCCAGTAAGCCGTTTGGTTACCGCTGATGGAGATCGTCGCTCCTGTCGTGGGATTAATGGCAGTCACTTCGTCCTGCAGCACGATGGTTGGGTCACTGGCACACAAGGCGCGCCACTCTTCAGGTTCTATTGCATTGCTTTCGGCACGGGCGATGTGGAGTTCATAGGCCATAAAAATATCCATCAGAAAAAAGGGAAAGATTCTTGAACTGCTAAGGCAGCCTAATACTTCCTTTAGCGTTTTGCCCTTCGATGTCTACGTCAACTTATCAATGACATACTGCTGAAACCACGCAGGCTGAGTGTCCGCCACAATATCGATATCCTCGCCTTCTGTAATCTCGGCAAGTTGCGCAAAGCTGGGCTCGCCGTCTTGCGAATTGTCAAAAATATAGGCCCGATTGGACAAGAGAATCGCCTCTGACAAGTTTTCCAAAGAGCGCTTATAACGAGATCGAATCTTTTCCGGTGGTACATCATGACCACCTATAGAGGCCCGGTAGGCAACCCGGGCAACGTTAATATCAGCATCTGCGGTAGCAACGTAATAAACGTATACCCGATAGCCGGCAGCTTTAGCCTGCCTTAACAACTCAATCTTGCTGCCGTCCGACATGACTGTCTCGAATGTAAAACTCACGCGTTCTTCAATCAGAGACACCCGAATAAAGTCAGAAAGAGCAGAAGCTATATAAGAGTCGATGTTGCGTGAAGCAAAAATGATCCGCTCACCCTTGGCGACCAGATCATCCAGTTTGGCGAGGGAATCGGGAAATTTTGAAAGCAGTGAATGACTGCGCAAAAACGTGATGGCACGCTCGGCGTAGCGGTATAACCCGAAGACGGCAAAGTCAAAAATACCCGTTTCACGAATGCCCAACTCAATCGCGTCAGGATTGATGTAGTTGACCAGCAAGTGCGCCGGGACTTTCGAGTTGAATGTGCTCTTTCCACTCCCGTTCGGGCCGGCGAACATACGGACACGGGGGGTGGTACTCAAGCCTGAATCTGCGCCTGGGCAGACCGACGGTCCAACAAGGATTTTTTGGTTTTCAAGCGAGTGCCTGCCTTGAGAGTGCCGTAGGTTTCCACAGGGCGGATAACCAAAGTCTCCGTATTGGAAACTTTAACCAACTGACCAGCGCGAACCACAAGCACGGACTCACCCTTGGAAAGGGCAACCTCGTAGGCATCCCTGAATGCTTTGGCCGCAATGGAGGGAATGCTCGATTCCTGGGCAAGAATCTGTGCTTCGGTAATTTGGGGCTTAACTTTTTTACGTGACATGCTGGTCTCCGGCTCAGGACAAGGGCTGATCAATGGCAATGAGCATAGATCACCTCAGGCGTCGAACGCTGGCTCGACTTTACCTCAATGTGTGTCCCATGTCCTGCTGTGGGCTGCCCAACACCCTCTAAGCGGCTTCGCACTCAAAACACCGACCACCCAATCCGCTCACTCAACAATTCCAACGCCCTGATCCCCGCCAGCGAGTTCCCCGCCGCGTTCAACTCCGGCGACCACACGCACACCGTGAACTGCCCCGGCACCACTGCGACAATCCCGCCGCCGACCCCGCTCTTACCGGGCAACCCCACGCGATAGGCAAAATTGCCCGCCTCGTCATACAGCCCGCTGGTGGCCATGATCGAGTTGACTTGCTTGGTCTGGCGCGCCGTGAGGATCTGCTCGCCGCTGTGGGCGCTGGTGCCCTCGTTGGCCAGGAAGCTGAAGGCCTTGGCCAGGTCCAGGCAGCTCATCTGCAAGGCGCAGTAGTTGAAGTAGCTGTGCAGCACCGCGTCCACGTCGTTATGGAAGTTGCCGAAGGACTTCATCAGGTAGGCCATGGCCGCGTTGCGTGCGCCGTGCTGGGCTTCGGAGTCGGCGACAACTTTGTTGACCAGGATATGCGGGTTGCCCGACAGGCGCCGCACGAAGTCGCGCATCGACAGAATCGGCACGGCGAAGCGCGATTGGTTGATGTCGCAGATCACCAGTGCGCCAGCGTTGATGAAGGGATTGCGTGGCCGGCCGCGTTCGAATTCCAGCTGTACCAGGGAGTTGAACGGCTGCCCGGACGGCTCGTGGCCCAGGCGTTCCCAGATGCTTTCGCCGCCATGGTCGATGGCCTGCACCAGGCTGAACACCTTGGAAATGCTCTGCACCGAGAACAGCGTATCGGCATCACCGGCGCGGTAGGCCGAGCCGTCGTTGCCGTATACGGCGATGCCCAGTTGGTTGGCCGGTACATCGGCCAGCGCGGGAATGTAATCGGCAACTTTGCCGAGGCCGATCAGTGGGCGCACTTCGTCGAGGATCGACTCCAGCAGCGCCTGCATGTCTTGTCCGGTCATCTTGGTTTGGATCAGTGGTTGGCGGGGCGCGCAGGATACTTCAATGCGCGCGGAAGCCCCACACAATCTCCACCATCCGCTCGGCCACCACCCGATAAACCAGGATCAGCAACAGTTGCACGGCCAGGTGATAACGCAGCTGGGCCAACCCCGCCACAGGGCCGTGTCGCGCGCCTTCAAAAATGCGCCACATCCGACACCCGCTCATCCAGCACATCCCGCGCCAGCGCCCAGGCCTGGTCCTTGGACTCCACCACCAGCAACGGATAGCCCCAGGCCTTGCCGAACATCAGCGCAAACGGTTTGAGCGCCAGGCGTTTGGCGGCGCTGGGTTCTACCTGGATCATGCCTTTGACGAACGTGTGCAGCGCCTGTCGGTGTTTCTTCATCCAGATCGAGGCTTGCTTGCGTTGTTCATGGGAGTGTTCGTAGTCGTTTTCGTCCACGGCTTTTTCGTGCAGCAGCAGGAAGGATTGCTGCCGTGCCAACAGGTCTTCAAAGACCCGGAAGGCGTCCTCCGGCCCGCCTTGGTTCGGGGCATCGAAGACGATTTTGACTACAGGGAACGTTGTACTGTCGAGTCGCATGGCAAAGCTCCTTAATGAGAGTTGATCTCACTATAAGAAAGCCCGCGCTGGACGGCATTGCACAGAATAGCCAGACTATTTCGCAATTCGGCCAACTTTCGAGACCTGCCATGAAACACCTGCGCCTTGATCTGCACGACCCGCTGCTGGCCAAGGATGCCGATGTGGTTCAGCGCGCCGTGGTGGCCGTGGGCGCCAGCAGCGCGTCGGACACCTGGGAGCACACCCCGCACACCCATCGCAAGGGCCAGTTGATGTACACCCTGCGCGGGGTGATCCACTGTGAAATCGAGGCCGGGATATGGATCGTTCCGCCGCAATGCGCGCTATGGATTCCCGGTGGCGTGTCGCATTCGGCGCGGGGCAATGGCGAAGCCCATGTGTATTGCCTGCTGATCGACCCCGATGCCGCAGGCGCCCTGCCCGCGCAATGCTGCACGTTGGGCGTGTCGGGTCTGTTGCATGAGTTGATCAGCAAGGCGATCAGCTTCCCACAACTGTACGAGGTCGACGGCGCCCAGGGACGGTTGATCAACACGCTGTTGGATGAACTCGCCCAAGCCCCACTGGAAGCCCTGCACCTGCCGATGCCCCAGGACTCACGCTTGCGCCGCCTGGCCAATAGCCTGCTGGCCGACCCGGCCGACAAAGCCACCCTCGGCCAATGGGCCATGCGTATCGGCATGAGTGAACGCAGCATGACGCGCCTGTTGCTGGAGGAACTGGGCCTGAGTTTCGGCCGCTGGCGTCGGCAGTTGCATGTGATCCTGTCGTTGCAACGTCTGGCCTTGGGCGACAGTGTGCAGCGGGTGGCTCTGGACCTGGGTTATGAAAACGCCAGCGGGTTTATCACCATGTTCCGCAAGACCGTAGGCCAGCCGCCGGCTCGCTATCTGGCGGATCGGGCCGCGATGAGCTGGCACGAATTCCCCAGCGGCCTGCCGCTGCTCGAAGCGCCGGACAATGGGTGAAAAACCATCCGCAGGACGCGGCGAAAGTGCTGGGACCCCTGTGGGATAACCTGGATGTGGCCACGGTTGAAGCGGCAAACGCGCACCGCAGCTATCAGGTGCAACCGGTGACGGTGGGTGACAGTTACAGATGAGCTGACTGATAAACCGCTATCGGGGGCAAGTCGAATCGTCGCACCGCCCCTCCCACAGTTGATCTCCACGGGTCTTTAGAGAAGGGTGCGGGCCAAGGCCTTTTTCCACTCTGCGTAACGGGCTGCCATCGCCGGATCATCCTGCGGCTCAAAGCGCTCGCGCTGGCGCTCCAACTGCCCTAACGCTTGATCACTCGCCCAAATCCCCAACGCCCTGCCCGCCAGATGCGCTGCGCCCAACGCCGACACTTCCGGCGACAGGCTGCGCACCACCGGGCGTTGCAGCAGGTTGGCCAGGAACTGCATCAGCCAACGGTTACGCGTGGCGCCGCCGTCCACCCACAGTTCCTTCAACGGGCTGCCGATGTCCTGCTGCATCGCTTCAAACACATCACGAATCTGATAACCGATGGACTCCAGCGACGCCCGCAGGATATGCGCGCCTGAGGTGGCTTCCGTCAGCCCGCAGATCAATCCACGTGCATCGGCTTTCCAATGCGGTGCGCCCAGACCCGACAGGGCCGGCACGAAGTACACGCCGCCATTGTCCGGCAGTTGCGCCGCTTGTTCGGTCAGGGCATCCAGGGATTCGCCGGCCACCAGCCGCGAGGCCCACTGCACGGCAGCGCCGGTGTGGACGATATTGCCTTCCATGCCGAAGGTCGGCCTGCCGCCGTCATGCCAGGCCAGGGTGGTCGACAGCCCATGGGTGGACGCAATCGGGCCGCTCATGGGCGTCATCAAGGATGAGCCGGTGCCGAGGGTGGCCTTGACCAGCCCCGGTGCAAAACCGCCCTGCCCGTACAGCGCGGCGTGGGAGTCGCCGATCATCGACATCACCGGGATGCCCGCAGGCAAGCCGCCCAACGCGACGGTTTCGGCGAAGAAACCGGCGCTGGGCTGGATCGGTGCCAGCGCCGCCAACGGAATGGCAAACAGGTCCAGCAACTCGGGATCCCAGGCGCAGGTGTGCAGGTTGAACAGCTGCGTGCGCGCCGCGTTGGAATAGTCGGTGGCAAACACCCGGCCGCCACTGAGCTTCCACAGCAGCCAACTGTCGACCGTGCCCAGGCAAATCTCACCCGCGGCGGCGCGGGCGTGGCCGTTGTCCAGATTGTCGAGAATCCAGCGGAATTTGCCCGCCGAAAACATCGGGTCGAGGGCCAAGCCGGTTTTTTCGAGGATGAGCGCCTCATGCCCCTGCTCATGTAGTTGGGTACACAACGCCATGGAGCGGCGGCATTGCCAACTGATGCACGGTGACAGGGGCTCGCCGGTTTGCCGGTCCCAGGCCACCACGGATTCACGCTGGTTGCTGATCGCCACGGCCGTGATGGGCCGATCCACCTGGGCCAGGCATTCTTCCATCGCGGCCAGGGTGCTGTGCCAGATAAACAGCGGGTCCTGTTCGGAGAAACCGGCCTGGGGATGGCTGACGCTCAGTGGCCGCGAACCGCGAGCAATCACCTGCCCCAGTTCATTGACCAGCACCGCCTTGGCGTTGCTGGTGCCTTCGTCTATCGCCAGGATCAGCGGAGTGTTGTTAGTCATGGGTTCACCGCAACCGAGTGGCAGCCGCCACAATCCCAGCCGCGTCGATGTTATGCAAGGCGCGGGTCGGTTCACGGGCGCCGGCAGCGGCGTATTCGCCATCGCCGATGCCCAGGCGGATCAGGGCAATGCCCAGCCCGGCTTCGGCCAGCACTTCGGCGACCAGGCTGCCGACGCCACCGTTGATATTGTGTTCTTCCACGCTGATCACCGCGCGGGTGCCGCTCAAGGCGCTGAGCAGTACCTCGCGCTGCAACGGCCGGATCGATGACAGGTTGATCACCTGAGCCTGGATGCCCTGCTCCGCCAGCAAGGCGGCGGCGTCCACGGCTTCATGCACCACCGAGCCCAACGCAACGATGCTCACATCCGCGCCCTGGCGCAGGATATCCACCTGACCGGGTTGGAAGTGGTAGTCGCCAGCGTGTACGTCCGGCAAGGCTTTACCGTCGAGACGGATATACACCGGGCCGTGGTAACGCAGCGCGTAATCGACAATCTGCCGACACTCGATGGCATCGGCCGGCGCGAAGATCTGCACATTGCCAAAGCCGCGCATCACCGAAATATCGTCGAGGCTGTGGTGGGTGCTGGCCAACGGGCCGTAGCTGGTACCGGCGTTCAGGCCGAACATTTTCACATTGGCCTGGTTGTAGCAGACGTCCACCTTGATCTGCTCATTGGCGCGGGAAATCAAAAACGGTGCCGCGTTGCAGGTGGCCGCAATCTTGCCACCCAGGGCCAACCCCGCCGCGACGCTGACCAAGGACTGCTCGGCAATCCCGACGTTGATCAAGCGCTCCGGGAAGCGCTGCACAAACGGGCCGATCTTGGCCGTGGACGTGGAGTCGCTGACCACTGGCACCACATCCAGCCCGGCGTCGACTGCGTCAATAAAGGCCTGCACCATGACGCTCGCCAAATGTTCACTCGCCATGGTTCAACTCCTCCAGTGCCGCATTGATTTCATCGCCCTTGGGCACGCGGTGGTGCCATTCAGGGCGGGCTTCGATAAAGGACACGCCCTTGCCTTTGATGGTGTGGGCGATCAGCACCTGGGGCGCGCCGGTTTGGGTCTGCATGCGTTCCAGGGTGTCGATCAACTGGCCCACGTCATTGCCATCGCACTCGCTGACGGTGAAGCCGAAGGCGGCCCATTTCACATCCAGCGGGTCGAGCGGCATGATCTCGGCGGTCAGGCCGGCCAGTTGCAGTTTGTTCTTGTCGACGATCACAAACAGGTTATCCAGCCCGTATTTGGCGGCCGCCATGGCGGCTTCCCAGTTGGAGCCTTCGGCGAGTTCGCCATCGCCGGTCAGTACATAGATGCGCTTTTTGCTGCCGCACATCTTCGCCGCCAACGCCAGCCCCACCGCCACCGGCAAGCCGTGGCCGAGGGCGCCGGTGTTGAGTTCGATACCGGGGGTTTTCTGGCGCACCGGGTGGCCCGGCAAGTGGGAATTGAAGTGCTGGTAGGTGGGCAACCATTCGGTGGGGATATAGCCCGCCTGCGCCAGGCAGCAGTACAAACCGCCCACACCATGGCCCTTGCTCTGGATATAGATATCGCGCTCAGGGTCTTCGGTGCGTTCCGGGCCGGTATTGAGGATGCGGAAGTACAGGGTGGCGAGGATGTCGGTTTCCGAAAGGTCCGCCCCGGTGTGGCCGCCGGCCGGTGAGTCGGCGTTTAGGCGGATCACATGACGGCGGATCAGGCGGGCCTGTTCCTTGATCTGGTGGGCGTCGTACTGGAAGGCATTCATGCAGCGGCTCCTGTGGGGCTGACCACGTGAGGTAAAAGCGTCCAAAGCTGTTTTGAATATTTATTCAGCAGTGACAATATATTTCTATTTAGACGCTGATCGTCCGCGCGGTCAAGTGAGCGATCCACGGAAAAATCAAATAAATCGAAGAAAGATCCCTCGGACAAACGGGCAAAATCCCACACCGGCGGGTCTATCCCGTGGCTTTGGCCGGGATAAAAGCACCGGATTAGAGGCATATCCGAAAAATTAAGCGCTTGACTTTGACACGGTGTCACTGGAATCTGAATTAACAGTCAGGCACGCATAAATATTCATGGCGCCTGAAAGCACTCCAAAAAAAATAAATCAGGAGAACACTGTGGACGCCAAAGCTATTGTCCAGCACCCGGCCGAACTCAAGCCGCCACCCCGCCCACGGTTGGTGAAACTGCTCCCCAGCAATATCGGCGGCCCGCTGATCGGTCTTGTGCTGCTGGTGCTGGTCTTCTCCTTCAGTTCCGAATTCTTCTTCTCGTTGCGCAATGGCCTGAACATCCTTGATCAGGTCACGGTGCTGGGCATCCTGGCGATTGGCATGACGGCGGTGATCGTCATCGGCGGCATCGACCTGTCGGTAGGCTCGGTACTGGCCTTCTCGATGATGATGCTCGGCTGGCTTTATCAGGATCAGGCCGTGCCGCTGGGCTTTGCGATTCCGATCTCGATCGCCACCGGCATGCTCGCCGGGCTGGTGTCCGGGGGCTTGATTACCTACGCCAAGTTGCCGCCGTTTATCGCCACGCTGACCATGATGTCGGTGGCGCGTGGCCTGGCGAACATCCTCACAGAAGGCCGGCAGATCGTCGGTTACCCGGAGTGGTTCACCAGCCTGGCCACGGTGCGGCATTTCGGTTTTCTCTCGGCCACCGTCGGGCTGTTCCTGGTGATGTTGCTGGTGGCGTGGGTGTTCCTGCGCTTTCGTGCCGGTGGTCGCAATCTCTATGCCATGGGCGGCAGCCCGGAAGTGGCGCGGCTGTCCGGCATCAAGGTACGGGCGATTACCTTGTGGGTGTACGCCATCAGCGGCGCCCTCGCCGGGATCGCCGCCGTGACCCTGGCGGCGCGCCTGGACTCCTCGCAACCCAGTGCCGGCCTGAGCCTGGAACTGGACGCCATCGCCGCCGTGGTGATTGGTGGCGCCAGCCTCAGCGGCGGCGTCGGCAGCATCGGCGGCACCCTGGTGGGCGTGCTGATCATTGGCGTGTTGCGCAATGGCCTCAACCTGCTCGGCGTTTCCCCGTTTATCCAGCAAGTGGTGATCGGCGTGGTCATCGCCCTCGCCGTGACCATCGACACCCTGCGACGCCGTTCCAGCACTGCCCGTTAACCCTGTTCGACAGTTGACACCCTCCAACAATAAAACCAGGAGTCACCGACATGTTCAGCCCCAAGAAACTGCTTATCGCCACTGCTCTGGCGGCCGCGACCCTCACCGCCACCGGCACCACCTGGGCCAAGGACCTGACCATCGGCCTGGCCGTGGCGAACCTTCAGGCCGATTTTTTCAACCAGATCAAGCAATCGGTGGAGGCCGAGGGCAAGGCCAAGGGGATCAAGGTGATCACCGTGGACGCCCAGGGCAACTCCTCCACCCAGGTCAGCCAGATTGAAGACCTGATCACCCGCCAGATCGATGTGCTGATCTACATCCCGGCCGGTGCCACCGCGGCGGGTGTGCCGGTCAAAGCCGCCAAGAACGCCGGCATTCCGGTGATCGCCGTGGACCGCAACGCCCCCGACGCACCCGGCGATACCTTTATCGCCAGCGACAGCGTGGCCGGCGCCAAGACCCTGGCCGAATACGTGGGCAAGATCACCGACGGCAAGGGCCGCATCGCGATCCTGCAGGGCCAGCTCGGCACCACCCCGGAGAATGATCGCGCCAAGGGTTTCGAAGAAGGCCTCAAAGCCTTCCCGGACCTCAAGGTCGTGGCCCAGCAACCGGCCGAATGGGCCCAGGACAAAGGCTTCGCCGTGGCCCAGGACCTGCTCCAGCGTGACCCGAATATCACCGTATTCTTCGGCCGCGCCGATGCCATGGCCCTGGGTGCTGCCCAGGCAGTGAAGGTCGGCAACCTCGATCACAAGGTCGTAGTGGTCGGGTTTGACGGCGACGTGGCCGGGCTCAAGGCGGTCGAAAGCGGCGTGCTCAACGCCACCATGACCCAGCAGACCCAGAAAATGGGGCGCCTGGCCGTGGCCTCGGCAATTGACCTGAAGGCCGGCAAAGCCGTACCCAAGGAACAACTGCTGCCCACCGTGCTGACCACCAAAGAAAACGTCGCGCCGTTCCTGCAACAGCACCCGTAAGCCTTGGAGGTCGTCATGCAAGCAGCCGCTCTGGAGAGCAGCACCGATGCGGTGCTGTGCCTGCGCAATATCAGCAAGGCCTACGGCCCGGTGCAGGTGTTGTCCCAGGTCAATGTGGATATTCGTCCCGGTGAAGTGCTGGCCCTGCTCGGCGAGAACGGTGCCGGCAAGTCGACCTTGTCGTCGATCATCGCCGGCCTCGTGCAACCCGAAGCAGGGGGCAGCATGACCTGGCTCGGCGCGCCGTATGCACCCGCCTCGCCGGGCGCGGCACTGGGCGCGGGTATCGGCCTGATCCACCAGGAAATCCGTCTGCTGCCGCAATTGTCGATCGCCGAGAACATCTTTGTCGGTCGCCTGCCCATGCGTCATGGGCGGGTCGACCGCGATTACATCGAGGCCCAGGCGCAGATCCAACTGGAACGCCTGGGGCTCAACGTGCCGGCGTCACGCAAGGTCGAAGGCCTGAGCGTGGCGGCCCAGCAATTGGTGGAAATCGCCAAGGCGCTGACGTTGAAGGCCAGCCTGCTGATTCTCGATGAACCGACCGCCGCGCTGGGCGCCGAAGAGACCGAGCTGCTGTTCAAGCAGGTCGAACGGCTGAAAGCCGAAGGCGTGTCGTTTATCTATATCAGCCATCGCCTGGAAGAAATCGCGCGTATCGCCGACCGCGTGCTGGTGCTGCGCGACGGGCGCCAGATCGCCCTGCACGCCACCGCGCAAGTGCCGGTGCGCGAGCTGGTGGAACAGATGGTCGGGCGCAGCCTGGAGCGGATTTTCCCCGCCTTGCAGGCGCCGCAGGAGCAGGTGATGTTGCAGGTCAAAGACCTGACCTGCCGCGAATTCGCCCTGCACGGCATCGACTTCAGCGTGCGGGCCGGCGAAGTGTTCGGCATTGCCGGGGTGGTCGGCGCCGGACGTACAGAGCTGGTGCGCACCATTGCCGGTGCGGCCCTGGATATCCAGGGCCACATGGTGCTGGACGGCGAAGTCCGGCAGCTGCGCAGCCCGTTTGAAGCAATCCAGGCCGGCGTGGTGCTGGTGCCTGAAGACCGCAAGCAGCAAGGTGTGGTGGTGGAACATCGCATCGAAGACAACCTGGTCTACGGCAACACCGACCTGCTGGACAAACGCGGCTGGGTGCTCCCTGCCCCGCTGCGTGAATTTGCCCGCAGCGCGGTGGCGCGGCTCGGCGTGAAAGGCGCACCGCAGTCGCGGATTTCCAGCTTGTCCGGCGGTAACCAGCAGAAAGTGATCATTGCCAAGTGGCTGGCGCGCAATCCCAAGGTGTTCATTCTGGATGAGCCGACACGGGGCATCGACGTGGGTGCGCGGGCGGCGATCTATGAAGTGATTGCGGATCTGGCGGCCAAGGGCATGGCGGTGATTGTGGTGAGTTCCGACCTGGATGAAGTGCTGGGGCTTTCACATCGGGTGATGGTGATGAGCCGAGGCCGGCAGATGGGAATCCTGGAGCGCGGCGAGGCCACACCGGTTTCAGTCATGGAAATGGCCACCGCGTAACTAAAGTCCTACAGAGATTCAAATGTGGGAGGGGCTTGCCCCCGATGGCAGTGGTTCAGTTACAGATGCATCAACTGACACTCCCTCATCGGGGGCAAGCCCCCTCCCACAGGGGTTCCACTGTGATTTCAAGATTGGAGTAATTCATGCAGCTTTTTAGTCTTCAGGGCCAAGTGGCCTTTGTCACCGGTGCCGGCAGCGGCATCGGCCAAGCGATTGCCGTTGGTCTAGCCGAAGCCGGTGCCGACGTGGCGTGTTTTGACCTGCCCGGCAGCCCCGGCATCGCCAGCACCGTCGAGCGCATCCAGGCCCTGGGCCGTCGCGCCCTCGCCCTGAGCGGCACCGTCACCGAGCGCGCCGCGCTGGATGCAGCGGTCGCGCGAACCGAGCAAGAACTCGGCGAACTCAGCGTGGCCGTCAACTGCGCCGGCATCGCCAACGCCCAGGCCGCCGAGGACCTGGAGCTGCAACGCTGGCAGACCACCCTGGACATCAACCTCACGGGCATCTTCCTCAGCTGCCAGGCCCAGGCCGCCGTGATGTTGCCGCGCGGCAAAGGCGCCATCGTCAATATCGCGTCCATGTCGGGCAGCATCGTCAACCGTGGCCTGCTGCAGGCGCACTACAACACCTCCAAGGCCGGGGTGATTCACCTGAGCAAAAGCCTGGCGATGGAATGGGCCGACAAGGGCCTGCGCGTGAATTGCATCAGCCCCGGCTACACCGCCACGCCGATGAACTCGCGCCCGGAAGTGGCCGACCAGGTGAAGATCTTTGAACAGACCACGCCCATGGGCCGCATGGCCAGCGTGGACGAAATGGTCGGCCCGGCGATCTTTCTGGTCAGCCAGGCCTCGTCTTTCTGCACCGGCGTCGACCTGTTGGTCGATGGCGGTTTTGTGTGCTGGTAGGAGTTGATCATGTCGCAACGATTCAGCGGTAAAACTGTAGTGATCACCGGCGCATGCCGTGGCATCGGCGCCGGGATTGCCGAGCGTTTCGCCCAGGAAGGCGCCAACCTGGTGCTGGCCTCCAACGACCTGGAGCGCGTGACCTTCACCGCCGAGCAACTGGCCGGGGAATACGGCGTGAACGCCCTCGCCCTCGGCATCGATGTCACCGACGAAAGCGATATCGAAAAGCTCTACCGCGAAGGCCACGCCCGCTTCGGCAGCATCGACGTGTCGGTGCAGAACGCCGGCATCATCACCATCGACCACTACGACAAAATGCCCCGCGCAGACTTCGACAAGGTGCTGCAAGTCAACACCACCGGCGTGTGGCTGGGTTGCCGGGAAGCGGCCAAGTACATGGTCAAGCAAGGCAGCGGTCGGTTGATCAATACCTCGTCCGGCCAGGGTCGCCAGGGCTTTATCTACACGCCGCACTACGCCGCCAGCAAGATGGGCGTGATCGGCATCACCCAGAGCCTTTCGCTGGAGCTGGCGCCGCATAACATCACGGTCAATGCGTTTTGCCCCGGCATCATCGAAAGCGAGATGTGGGACTACAACGACCGCGTGTGGGGCGAGATCCTCAGCACCGACGAAAAGCGCTACGGCAAGGGCGAGTTGATGGCCGAATGGGTCAAGAACATCCCCCTGCGCCGTGCCGGCAAGCCCTCGGATGTGGCGGGCCTGGTCGCGTTCCTGGCCTCGGATGACGCGGCGTACCTGACCGGTCAGGCGATCAATATCGACGGCGGCCTGATCATGTCTTAAGGGTTTGGTATCCTCACCGACATTGTTTCACTCACTGAGGCCTTCATGAGCCAGATCGAAGAACAGCGCCTGATCACCAAGATCGCGAGCCTCTATTACGAAGAAGGGCTCAAGCAGTCCGAAATCTCCACGCAACTGGACCTGTCCCAGTCCTTTATCAGCCGCGCCCTGCGCCGGGCGCTGCAGGAAGGCGTCGTGAAGATCAGCGTGATGCGCCTGCAAGGCCTGCACCTGGAGCTGGAAACCCAACTGCAACGCCGCTACGGCGTGCGCCGGGTGATCGTGGTGGAAGCCACCGAGCCCGGCAATGACGAAAGCATCAAGCAAGCCATCGGCTCGGCCGCCGCCCACTACCTGGAAACCAGCCTGTCGCCCCAGGACCATATCGGTATTTCGTCGTGGAGCAGCACCATCCGCGCCATGGTCGGCCACCTGCACGCGCAGTCGGGCAAGCAAGGCGCCGAGGAAGTGGTGCAACTGCTGGGCGGCGTCGGCAACAAAGGCGCGTTCGAAGCCACGCTGCTGACCCAACGCCTGGCCACCCTGCTCAACTGCCCGGCGTATTTGCTGCCGTCCCAAAGCATCGAACAGTCGGTGCAGAGCAAGCAGCGCATCGTGCAGATGGAAGAGGTCAAGGAAGTGCTGCAACGCTTTGACAGCATCACCCTGGCGATTGTCGGCATCGGCGACCTGGAGCCCTCGCAATTGCTGCGCAACAGCGGCAACTACTACACCGAAGACATGCTGCGCCTGCTGGCCGAGCGCGGCGCGGTGGGTGATATCTGCCTGCGTTACTTCGATGCCCAGGGCAAACCGGTGCTGGAAGAAGATGAAGAATTCGTGGTGTCGGTGGCGCTGCCCAAGCTGCGCAGCATCCACCGCGTGCTCGGCCTGGCCGGCGGGCTGAACAAGGTCCAGGCGATTCGCGGCGCGCTCAAGGGCGGCTACCTGGACATCCTGATCACCGACCTGGATACCGCACAGGCCCTCAACCAATAACCTTTTTTTTGGAGACAGCCGCTCATGACGTCCAAGCTCGAACAACTCAAGCAATTCACCACCGTGGTCTGCGACACCGGCGATCTGGAAGCCATCAGCCGCCTGCGCCCGGTGGACGCCACCACCAACCCGTCGCTGCTGCTCAAGGCCGCCGCCATCCCGGAATACGCCGAGTTGCTGCGTAACGCGGTGAGCGTGTCCGAAGGCGATGTCGACCTGGCCTGTGACCGTTTCGCGGTGTCGGTGGGTTGCGGCATTCTCAAGGTGATTCCGGGGCGTATCTCCACCGAAGTCGACGCACGCCTGTCCTTCGACCAAGACGCGCTGTGGGCCAAGGCCAACCAATTGATTGCCCTGTACGACCAGGCCGGTGTCGGCCGCGACCGTGTGCTGATCAAACTGGCGTCCACCTGGGAAGGTATCCGCACCGCCGAGCGCCTGGAAAAAGCCGGCATCCAGACCAACCTCACCCTGCTGTTCTCCTTCGCCCAGGCCCAGGCCTGCGCCGACGCCGGGGTGTTTTTGATCTCGCCGTTCGTGGGCCGCATCTACGACTGGTACCGCAAGAGCACCGGCCTGGACTACACCGGCGCCGAAGACCCGGGCGTGCAGTCAGTGACGCGCATCTACAACTACTACAAGGCCAACGCCATCCCGACGGTGGTGATGGGCGCCAGCTTCCGCACCCTCAGCCAGATCGAACAACTGGCCGGCTGCGACCGCCTGACCATCAGCCCGGACCTGCTGCAAAAGCTCGCCGAAGATAACGCCCCGCTGGAGCGCAAACTGCAACCGGGCGCGGCGGGCGAAGCGCGTCAGCCGTTGAACGAAGCACAGTTCCGTTGGGCGTCGAATGAAGATGCGATGGCCACCGAGAAGCTGGCGGAAGGCATTCGACAGTTTGCGCGGGATCAGGAGAAGTTGGAGAAGGTGTTGGCGGCGCTGTAACACCGCCCTCGTCAGGAGCGAGCTTGCTCGCTCCTACATCAGTGTGGCGCCACACCCGTCCCAAACCTGCGAATCGCCAGGCAATACCCCGCCAACGCCACCGCCGCCAGCAACCCGCCCGCCACGCCGATCCAGGCGAAGCCGAAGTGGCTGCCGACCCAGCTGCCCATCAGGGCGCCGCCGCCGATGCCGATGTTGTAGATGCCGGAGAACATCGCCATGGCAACATCCGTGGCGTCCGGCGCCAGTACCAGCACCTTGGATTGCATAGCCAGGCCGAAGCCCATGATCGCCATGCCCCAGAAAATGCTCAGGATCACCAGGTACGACTCGGCGCCGCTCAGGGGCAGCATCAGCGTCAGGCACGCGGCGAGGATAAACACTGCGCCGACCACAAACAGGTGCGGGTTGAAGCGGTGCACCAGGCTGAACAGCAACGAGCCGATGATGCCCGCGCCGCCGAAGACCAGCAGGATCAGGGTCACGGCGCCGCCATCCATGCCGGCCACGCCTTCGACGAAGGGTTCGATATAGCTGTAGGCGGTGAATTGCGCAGTCACCGTGAGCGCGGTCAGCACGTACAGCGCCACCAGCGCCGGGCGCTTGAACAGCAGCGGCAGGCTGCGCAGGGAGCCGGAGTTCTGGCTCGGCAGCGGCGGTAAGGTGCGCGCCAGCCAGAACACCAGCCCGGCCGCGAAAACACCGATGACCAGGAAGGTGGTGCGCCAGCCCATGGCTTCGCCGAGCAGACGACCCAGGGGAATCCCCAACACCATCGCCAATGACGTACCGGTCGCCAGTAACCCCAGGGCCTGCACCTGCTTGCCTTCCGGCGCCAGGCGCACCGCCAGGGACGCGGTGATCGACCAGAACAACGCATGGGACAAGGCAATGCCGACGCGGCTGACCATCAGCAAGCCAAAACTGTTGGCGACGCTGGAGAGGATATGGCTGACGATAAACATGCCGAACAGCACGATCAGCAATTTGCGCCGCTCGACGTTGCGCGTCAGCAGCATCACCGGCAGCGAGGTCAGGGACACGATCCAGGCGTAAATGGTGAGCATCAGGCCGACGCTGGACACGGGCATGTCGAAGCTCGCACCGATGGCGCTGAGCAGGCCGACCGGCACGAATTCGGTGGTATTGAACACAAACGCGGCCAGCGCAAGGGCGATGACCGGTTGCCAGTTGGCTTGGGGGGTTGCGGCTGAAATGCTCATTGAAGGGCGAGGTACTCTGGCGATGATCGAGCGGCCACCCAGGACAAGCGCCGCCGCCCGACATTCTATAGGTTTCTCGGCCGGCTGTTGACGCTCATCCCCCTCAAAATACCTTCAGTTTTGTCACGGTGCGGTCACGGTGACCACATAGTTCCCGGACTGAATGGGCTTACCGGTGCTGTCTACCACCCGATACCGCTGGTCGTAATATCGCCCGCCGCCGCTGTCGGCCACCAGCCTCACGTTGCCCGCGGCGTTGACCGTGGTGACCGGCCGTACGTCGAACTGACTGCCTCGTCGCTTTAAGGAACGACTGGTAGACAGGCCCGACTATTAAGGTTCCACCCGTCCCATCAACTCGGGAATGCTCTCCGGCCGATTTGCGTACCGCTGTGCCAACGCCGCACAGACCATCAATTGAATCTGGTGAAACAGCATCAATGGCAGGATCAGCACGCCCATGCTCGCCCCGGCAAACAGCACCTGGGCCATGGGTACGCCGGTCGCGAGACTCTTCTTCGAGCCGCAGAACAAAATGGTGATGCGGTCCTCCTGACTGAAGCCGAACGCCTTGCCCAGCACGCTGGAAGCCACCAGCACCAAGGCCAGCAGCACACAGCAGGCGACCACCAGACCACCCAGTTCCCACAGCGGGATCTGGTGCCAGATGCCTTCATTGACTGCCTCGCTGAACGCGCCGTAGACCACCAGCAGGATCGAGCCCTGATCGACAAATTTCAGCCAGGCTTTGTTGCGCCCAACCCATTCGCCGATCCAGCGGCGCGCGATTTGCCCTGCGATAAATGGCAGCAGCAACTGCACGCTGATTTTCAGGATTGCGTCGACGGTGGAGCTGCCTTCACCGTGCACATTGAGCAACAACGTCACCAGCAACGGCGTCAGGAAGATACCGAACAGGCTCGACGCCGCCGCGCTGCAAATCGCCGCGGGGATATTGCCCCGCGCCAATGAGGTGAAGGCAATTGCCGATTGCACGGTGGCCGGCAAGGCACAGAGGTAAAGCATGCCCATGTACAGGTCTTTGCCGATCAGCGGCGACAGCACCGGCTTGAGCGCCAGGCCCAATAAGGGGAACAGCACGAAGGTCAGGCTGAACACCAGCAGGTGCAGGCGCCAATGGCCGGCACCGGCGACGATGGCCTGGCGCGATAGCTTGGCGCCGTGCAGGAAGAACAGCAGCGCGATGGCCAGGTTGGTAACCCAGCCGAAAGCCACGGCGGTCTGGCCGCTGGCGGGCAGCAAGGACGCGAGGATCACCGTGGCGATCAGGGTCAGGGTGAAGTTGTCGGGCAGAAAACGGGGGCGTGTCATAAGCAGATCTTCCAGGGGTTGCCAAGAGCGTCACCGCGACTCTAACGTAACGGCCTGTTACCGACTAACGCCAATGAGCCAGTAAATGCCGCCTAAAGGACATGACAAGACCGTGCGCCGCAGTATCCCCGGGCTGTCCAGCCTGCCACGGCCGGTGTATGGGCGAACTGAATCCTTGCCCAATCGCGCGTTGACCCGGCGTCACAGTCACCCGTGGGTGCAATTGTCTTACGCGATTTCCGGGGTGCTGGAGATCCAGACCAGCGCCGGCCGTTTTGTCGCGCCGCCGCAGCGGGCGGTGTGGATCCCGGCGGGCATGCCACACCGGGTGTACAGCTCGCCCCACACTGAAATGCGCAGCTTGTATCTGGATTGCAGCGTGACCGCCTGGGCCTCGCAGCTTTGCCATGTGCTGGAGGTGAGCAGCCTGTTGCGCGAATTGATCCGCAGCTTCAGCGAAGTGCCGGTGGAGTATGCCGAGGACGGTCCAGATGGGCGTCTGGCCCAAGTAGTCCTGGACCAACTCGCCGCCGCGCCCCACGTGGACTTGATGCTGCCCCTGCCCCTCGACCCGCGTTTGCGCCAGATCTACCGCAGCCTGAACCTGCGCCCGGAGCAACAGACCACCTTGGGGCACTGGAGCGAAAAACTGGGGGTCAGCGAAAAGACCCTCAGCCGCTTGTTCTTGAAGGACACCGGCCTGACCTTCCGCGCCTGGCGCCAGCGCTTGCGACTGTTGAGCGCCCTGCCCGCCCTGGAGCAAGGCGAGCGGGTGACGGATGTGGCGCTGGGGTGCGGGTATGAGTCGACGTCGGCGTTTATCAATGCGTTTCGGCAGCAGTTTGATGCCACACCGGGTGAGTTCTTTCGGTGAGCCCTCACACCCTGAATACCCCCGACACCCGCCCGCTCTGCGTGGAAATGCTGTTCCACACTTCGCCCGGCTGCTATTGTGCCGCGCTTTGAAAAATGGCCACCGACCTGCGAGGAAATGCACGTTGAACACTGACGAAAAAATGACCGGGGACCTGTTCGAGGTCGATAAGCGCCTGTCACTCAAACCCGTGGTGGACTTCAACACCTACCTGCGCAGCGCCTTTGGCGACGGCCCGTGCACCTGCATCCGCTGCACCGCCAGTGGCGGCGACGAAAGCGGCGATGCGTTCCAGCACATGTTCACCTTCGACGGCAAACCCACCCACCGTCGCTTCGCCTCCACGGCGGGCAGTGATGTGTTGATGGCGTTGAAGAGGGCCTGGTTGTCTTACACCAAGGCCGAGTTGCCGCTGAGCGGCGTGCTGACGCTGGAAACGGTGAAAGAGTTTGTCGAACCGCAGTTGCACAAACGCCTGGCACCGCTGTTTCTGGCCAGCGGGTTGGTCAAGGCGGTGGACACTGAGCTGCACCTGCAACCACAAGCCGCCGCCTGACGGGCCAGCTAGGCCGGGCGGGCAGCGCCCACGTTGAACCCTGGGGTCAGCGTGTCCAGCGGCTCAGCCACTGGCCGCTCGTCGATCCCCGGCAGCAGGATGACCTTGCGGCAATCCTCTTCGCCCTTGTCGAACAGCTCATAACCTCGCGCCGCCTGCTCCAGTGACAGGCGGTGCGTGACGATCGCCTCTGGGTTCAGGTGCCCCAACTCAATATGCTCCAGTAACTCCGGCAGAAAACGCTGCACGTGGGTCTGGCCCATCTTGAACGTCAGGCCCTTGTCGAACGCGTCGCCAAACATGAACCCGTGGATAAACCCGGCGTACACCCCCGCCACGCTGACCACCCCGCCGCGGCGCACGGCGGCGATGCACTGGCGCAAGGCCTTGCCGCTGCTGCCTTCGATCTTGAGCGTGGTCAGGATGGTTTCGGTGGTGCTGCCCTTGGCCTCGAAGCCGACCGCGTCGACCACCCCATCGACGCCGCGCATGCCGGCGGTCTGGCGGATGATGGTGTCGGCAGGGTCATCGTCCTGCTCGAAGTTGATCGGGATCACGCCATACATTTTCTGCGCGTAGGCCAGGCGGTACGGGTGGTCGTCGACCATGAAAATCTGCTCGGCGCCCAGCATCTGTGCGCACGCGGCGCTGAGCAGACCCACCGGCCCCGCGCCATAAATCGCCACGCTTGAGCCCTGCCCGATCTCGGCGTTGGTCACCGCCTGCCAGGCCGTGGGCAGGATGTCGGAGAGGAACAGCACCTTTTCATCCGCCAGCAAGCCAGGCACCTTGAACGGCCCGGTATTGGCCTTGGGCACGCGCACCAGTTCGGCCTGGCCGCCGGGAATGCCGCCGTAGAGACGACTGTAGCCAAACAGTGCCGCGCCCGGTGGGATCGCCTTTTTATTCAGGATCGCACCGCGCCCATCGTTGGTGGTTTCGCAGGCGGCAAACTGCTGGAGTTGGCAGAAGAAACAATCGCCACAGGCGATCACAAACGGGATCACCACCCGGTCGCCACGCTGCACCGCCGTCACCGCCGGGCCGGTCTCTTCAACAATGCCCATGAATTCATGACCGAAAATATCACCGTGTTCGACCGTGGGGATCTTGCCCCGGTACAGGTGCAGATCCGAGCCACAGATCGCCGTGGCCGTGACCCGCAGAATAATGTCGTCGGCTTGCTCAATGATCGGATCGGGCACCGTGTCCACCTGCACCTTGTGGGCGCCCTGGAAAGTCATCGCTCGCATGCTCTGCGCTCCTGCTCTTGAGGGATTTATTATTAAGGGCCACACAGACGGCGAGTGTTCACTTGGCCTGGGCCAGCACCCGATCAGTGGTCAGCGCGGCTCTGGGCCAGCAGACGGTCGACCACCTGTTGCAGGCACGCAAACGCTTCGGCGCCCGAAGCCTGGGCGGCGGCGTGGCAGTGCAGTTGCTCGACAGCGCTGTTACCGCCGTCCAGCAACCTGTGCAAGGTCTCAAACAGCTGCGGCTCCCCCAGGGCGTCAGCGGTGGCCGCGAAGGTGCGTTCGGCCTGTTGCAACCACTGCTCGGCAGTGCCCGTTGCGCCGTGATCGTCCAGCGCAAAGGTGCCGGCAGCGCCGTAGCGCTTGGCCTGCCATCGGTTTTCCTGGAGCAGCCAGCGGCTTTCGGCGGTGAAGTCCACACCGGGCGATGGCAGGCCACAGGCATGGGTGACCATCACGCGGTAAAACGTGGCCAGGGCCAGGGCGTCGGCCATCCTGGGGCAAGCATCGGTCATGCGCAGTTCCAGGGTCGGGTAGCGCGCCGCCGGGCGAATGCCCCACCAGCCGTTGCCATCGGCCTTGATCGCGCCGATGCGTTGCAGCAGTGCCAGGTACCGCTGATACGCGGCCCAATCGGCAAAGTGTTCCGGCACGCCCATGCGCGGCCATTCATCACAAACGGCCTGGCGGTAGCTCATGAACCCTGTGGGCGCACCGTCCCAGAACGGCGACGAGCAACTGAGCAGCAACAACAATGGCAACCAGGACGAAACCTGATTCATTACCGCAATACGGTCCACATCCGTCGGCACCGCGACATGCACATGCAAGCCGCACAGCACGCTGCGCCGCGCGACGTGCTGGATAGCGTCGAACAATTGCCGGAAATGCGCGCGCTCCGTGGGCGCCTGCTCACGCCAGTCAGCCAACGGATGGCTGCCGGCACACACCACACCCAGGCCGAACTCGCCGAGAGATCGGGCCAGGTCATGCCGCACCGTCGCCAGGTACTCCGCCGCCTCATGGCTGGTGTGGAACACCGGCGATGCCACCTCGATCTGCCCTTGGAACATTTCATCCGCAAAGCCTGCGCCAATAGCCTTCCGGCAGGCGGCCAAGACCGCCGCCGAAGGCTCGGCCAGCATGCGCCGGGTGTGCAGGTCGGTGATGAAATACTCCTCCTCGATGCCGAAGGTGAGCATCGACGTCAACGCAGGCGCGTAACGGTGAGCGCGACCACGGCAATCCGCTCGACACGCTCGTAGCCCGGCTTGTCCAGCTCTTCGCCAAACACGTCGGGGTCAAGCTCGCGGTAGGTCCAGCCATAGGCATGGCTGCCGAGCAATGGTTTGACGGCCGCCAGGAACGGGTCCTCGCCACCAGCAACGATCGCCACGCCGGTGTACAACACCAGGCTACCGCCCAGCGCCAGGCGCCCCATGGATTCGCCGACAATGCGCACCGACAATTGCTCGCCCAGTGCGCCGCCGCCATGCCGATATGCACGCTGGCGGTCGTCATTCATATAGGGCGGGTTGGCGACGATAAGGTCGAACTCGCCTTCGACGCTGCCCAATACGTCGCTGTGGTACGCGACCACATTGGCCAGCCCTGCCAACTCGGCATTCACTGCGGTCAGGCGCAACGCGCGCGGGTTGATGTCCACCGCCAACACCTCGGCGTCGTGCCGTGCCCGAGCCACCACCAGTGCGCCCACGCCCGCGCCGCAACCGATGTCCACCGCGCGCTTGATCGGCTCGAAACGCTGTTGCAGATGCGCTTCAATCAGGCGCGCGAAGCGGTAACTGTCGGGCCCGAAAAACACCGCATCCGACTGGGTCGTGGGGTACGCCGAGTGAACGAACAACAGGTCATCCAGGCTCGACCAGCGCACGGCGCTGCGCCACAGCGAATCGTGCTTTTCGATCACGTCGGCCTGCTGCAATTCTTCGCAGAACGCCTCGGGCAACAGCGCGCCGTCAAACGGCATCGACCAACCGAACACGTCGCGCAGGTCCATTGCCAGCGGCGTCGCCAGGCGCTGGAATACCCGTTCATGGGTCATGGGCGTCGGCGTGATAAAGCGGTAGCCGCTCTCCTTCAAGCCCCGGCCCAGGTTGAGCAGTGCGCGATCAGCGAGTTGTTGTGCAGACATGGGCGAATTCCTTAGCGCAGGCGCGCGCGCAATTGGATAAACCGGCGAGTGGCGTACAACCCGGCGGGCGTGCAATGGCGCCGCGCCGACAGCCAGGGAATCAGCGCGTTGAGCTGCTGTTCGTCAGGCAGTTGCCACAGCGAGTCCACGAGCGCCTGGGTGTCAGGGTCGGCCGGGCGGTGCTGTTCCTGGGAAAACCGGCTGGAGCGCCCACGCCTCACCGGCGCCACGCGCTGGTCGCTGATCCACTCGCCAGCAATCCAGTCATGTAACACCTGTTTTTCATAGCCGCTGAACACGCCGAACATCGCCGCGCCCGCGCCCTCGATGAGTTGCCAGAAGCGACTCTCGGCCGGGTCCTGATTGCGCTTGATCCACCCCTTGTCCTGCAACGCCTGGAGGAACGCGCCGACCTGCCCCGGCTGCGCCAGCCACTGGTTGACGGTCTTGCCTTCGAAGCAGCAATAGTCCGAATGCATGTGCTGGCCGAAGGTGCGTTTGCGTTCGAGCATCGCCACCACTTCGGCGTGCAGGTCGAACTGCTCGATAACGGCCGTGGTGCCCTGGCCAAGGTCATTAAGGCGATAACCCTCGGCCACCCGGCGGTAGAAGTCCGCCCTGCCCTCGCCCAGCGGCAGCAGGTTCAACACCGACTGCGCCGCCTTGCACGCGTGGCCGCTGCTGGCGTTGTCGATGGTGACGTGCAGGGTGAAGTAATACGGGTCGATGCCCAGCTCGCTCAGCTCATACGAAGTGATCAACAAGTGCAGCGGCAACTGCTCGTAACCCAGGTTGTAGCCGATGACCTGCGGCAGGAATTCCTCGGCACACAGGCCCAGGGCCAGTTGCAGCGCGCCCTGCAGGTAGTGTTCATCTTCGACGCCCGCGTCGCTGTCGGCGTCGTGATCACTGAGCAACTTGCGGTAGATCACCACATGGTTCTGCGCGGCTTCGCCGTCCCCCAACTCTTCAAGATAGGTGCTGAGCAGGCCGTCAAAACGCTGGTCTTGCCAGTAATGCAGCAGTCCATACAACCACGCCCCGTCGACCTGTTTGGTCGGGGCCACACGTTGCAATACGTACAGTGCATGGGCTTTGTTCTGGAAGTAACGGCGCGGCCGGCCTTGCTGGCGCTGCTCAAGGTAATCGGCGTAGTCCTGCGCGACCGCAGCACAACGCTGCTCAACCCAGGCCAAGAGCTGTTCCGGCTCAGCGGGCAGCTCGTTGGTGGCATCCTGTACCTGGGCCAATTGGGTTTGCAGGAACTCGCGCGCCACGCTCTCGGCGTTCGGCGCTTCGCCATACAGGTGTTGATAAACCCGCTGATACTCTCCGTAGCCCGAGTGATGCATAGAGGCCAGTTGGCCCGACAGCGCCGTTAATAGCGTCATAATGGCAGTTCCCGCAAAGTCCGAGACAACGCCCCTTCAACAAGAGGCCCCGCAAGAGCGCTCAAAATCACGCGCTTCTGAAGGAAAGAGCATCGGGCCTGGCGGAAAATTCAATCGGGATTCGAACATGCCTGATCAGTGGCGCCCGTTCGCCGTACGCCTCATGTGCCGCCATGAACACGCCCTCGGCACTCCACGCCGCGGATTGCGGAGCAGCAGAAAAACAAAACGGCACCTGAGTGCCGTTCTGCCCAACCCTACATTTTTACTTGCGCGCCGCCTCCCACGACTTGAGCAGGTCGTTGTAGCTCACGGTCTCGCCTTTCGGCTTCTCGTTCGCCAGTTTCGGTTTTGGCGCGCCCGGTTGGTCGAACCAGTATTGCGCGTCACGCTCGGGGTTCATTTTCGGACCGCACACCGGTTGCACTTTGGAGCGTTCCAGGCGCGTCATGATCGCGTCCTGTTCCTTGGCCAGGTTGTCCAGCGCCTGTTGCGGGGTTTTCTCGCCGCTGGCGGCCGAGGCGATGTTGCTCCACCACAGCTGCGCCAGGCGCGGATAGTCCGGCACGTTGGTACCGGTTGGTGACCACTCGGTGCGCGCCGGGCTGCGGTAGAACTCCACCAGGCCACCGAGTTTGGGGGCCATGTCGGTCATGGCTTGCGAGTTGATGTCGGACTCACGAATCGGCGTCAAACCGACGATGGTTTTCTTCAGCGAGACGGTTTTGGACGTCACGAACTGAGCGTAGAGCCAGGCCGCGAGTTTCTGCTTCTCGGGCGTGGACTTGAGGAAGGTCCAGGAGCCTACGTCCTGATAGCCCTTCTTCATGCCCTTTTCCCAGTAAGGTCCGACAGGCGACGGCGCCATGCGCCATTTCGGCGTGCCGTCGGCATTCACCACCGGCAGGCCAGGCTTGACCATGTCGGCGGTAAACGCGGTGTACCAGAAGATCTGCTGGGCGATGTTGCCTTGGGAAGGTACCGGGCCGGACTCGGAGAAGGTCATGCCCGCCGCTTCCGGTGGCGCGTAGGCTTTCATCCAGTCGACGTATTTCTGCGTGGCAAACACAGCGGCAGGGCCGTTGGTATCGCCGCCACGGGTCACGCTGGAGCCCACCGGATGGCAGTCCTCCACGCGAATGCCCCACTCGTCCACCGGCAAGCCGTTGGGCAGGCCTTTGTCGCCGCCACCGGCCATGGAGAACCAGGCATCGGTGAAGCGCCAGCCCAGGGACGGGTCTTTCTTGCCGTAGTCCATGTGCCCATAAATGCGCTTGCCGTCGATTTCCTTGACGTCTTCGCTGAAGAACTTGGCGATGTCTTCATAGGCCGACCAGTTCACCGGTACGCCGAGGTCGTAGCCGTATTTTTCCTTGAACTTGGCTTTCAGTTCCGGACGCTCGAACCAGTCGGCGCGGAACCAATAGAGGTTGGCGAATTGCTGGTCGGGCAGTTGATAGATCTTGCCGTCCGGCGCGGTGGTGAAGGACAGGCCGATAAAGTCCTTGAGGTCGAGGGTCGGCGAGGTGAAGTCCTTGCCTTCGTTGGCCATCAGGTCGGTGATCGATTCGGTCTTGCCATAGCGAAAGTGCGTACCGATCAAGTCGGAATCGTTGACCCAGCCGTCATAGATGTTCTTGTCGGACTGCATCTGGGTTTGCAGCTTCTCCACCACGTCGCCTTCCTGCAGCAGGTCGTGGGTCAGCTTGATGCCGGTGATTTCACTGAAGGCCTTGGCCAGCACCTTGGACTCGTATTCATGGGTGGTGAGGGTTTCCGACACCACGTTGATCTTCATCCCACGGAACGGTTCCGACGCCTTGATAAACCATTTCAACTCTTCGAGCTGCTGGGCTTCGGTGAGGGTGGACGGTTTGAACTCGCTGCCGATCCATTTCTTCGCGGCATCTTCGTACGCATCGGCCCAGGCCGAAGCGCTCAAACCGCTCAGGGCCAGTACGGCGGCCAATGAAATGCTATGTCGCAGCTTATTGTTCTTATTCAACATAGAGACCTCCTGGTTGTTTATTCATAAGGGCACTAGCCCCAACGCATCACACTCAACAGCCATACCAGGGAGAGCGCGGACGCCACCCAGATGCTCCAGTCGGTAACGCCGATCACCAGCAAATGCAGGTAGGCGCTGCCGAGAAGACCGATAAACAAGCGATCACCACGGGTGGTGCTGATCGGTAACAAACCCCGCCGGGGGATGCTCGGCGAGCGCAGTTCCCAGGTGGTCATGCCCGCCAGGATGAGGGCGATGCCGCCGAAGAACAGTGCAGTGGGGGTAGTCCAGGCCATCCATTCCATCATCGACTCCTCAGACCCGGCCCAGGGCAAAGCCCTTGGCCACGTGGTTGCGAACAAACCAGATCACCAGCATGCCCGGCAGGATGGTCAACACCCCCGCCGCTGCCAGCACGCCCCAATCGATGCCAGACGCCGACACCGTACGCGTCATCACCGCCGCGATGGGCTTGGCGTTGACCGAGGTCAGGGTGCGCGCCAGCAGCAGCTCGACCCAGGAAAACATGAAGCAGAAAAACGCGGTGACACCGATGCCGGAGCCGATCAATGGGATGAAAATTTTCACGAAAAACTTCGGAAACGAGTAGCCATCAATGTAGGCAGTTTCGTCGATCTCCTTGGGCACGCCGGACATAAAACCCTCTAGGATCCACACCGCCAACGGCACGTTGAACAGGCAGTGGGCCAGGGCTACAGCGATATGCGTGTCGAACAGGCCGATGGACGAATACAGCTGGAAAAACGGCAGCAAAAACACCGCTGGCGGCGCCATGCGGTTGGTCAGCAGCCAGAAGAACAGGTGCTTGTCGCCCAGGAAACGATAGCGCGAGAAAGCATAGGCTGCCGGCAGCGCCACGCTCAGGGAAATCACCGTGTTCAGGCTCACGTAGTACAGCGAGTTGAGATAGCCGGTGTACCAACTCGGGTCGGTGAAGATCACCTTGTAGTTGGCCAGGGTGAAATCCTGCGGAAACAACGTCAGCCCGCCGAGGATTTCGGTGTTGCTCTTGAAGGACATGTTCAGCAGCCAGTAGATCGGCACCAGCAGGAACAGGATGTAGATCAGCAACGGGATTAGCTTGCGTTTGCTCATGTTGGCGGCCTCAGCGGTTGGCGTCGGAGTGGGTCATGGCGGTGTAGAACAGCCAGGACACCAACAGGATGATCAGGAAGTACACCAGCGAAAACGCTGCCGCCGGGCCCAGGTCGAATTGGCCTACGGCCATCTGGGTCAAGGTCTGACTGAGGAAAGTGGTGGCGTTACCCGGCCCGCCGCCCGTCAGGACGAAGGGCTCGGTGTAGATCATGAAGCTGTCCATAAACCGCAGCATGACCGCGATCAGCAGCACGCTCTTCATCTTGGGCAGTTGGATATGTCGGAAAACTGCCCAGGCCGATGCACGATCAATCCGAGCGGCCTGGTAGTACACGTCCGGAATCGCCCGCAACCCCGAATAGCACAGCAACGCCACCAGTGAAGTCCAGTGCCACACGTCCATCACCAGCACAGTGACCCAGGCATCCGCCGTGTTGGCCGCGTAGTTATAGCTGATGCCCATGGCGTTTAGGCTGTAACCCAGCAGGCCGATATCGGCGCGGCCAAAAATCTGCCAGATCGTGCCCACCACGTTCCACGGAATCAGCAACGGAATCGCCAGCACGATCAACACCAGCGACGACCAGCGACCCTTGGTCGGCATGGTCAGGGCGATGGCGATGCCCAGGGGAATTTCGATCAACAGCACGCAGGCTGAATAGATGAACTGGCGCAGCAGCGAGTCGTGCAGGCGCGGGTCGAGCAATACCTGCTTGTACCAGTCGGCGCCGACAAAGTAGCGGCTGGACTGGTCGAAGATGTCCTGCACCGAGTAATTGACCACGGTCATCATCGGGATCACCGCACTGAACGCCACCAGCAGGAACACCGGCAGCACCAGCCACCAGGCCTTGTTGTTCTGCACCTTGTTCATGGCTGCACCTCCAGCAGGTAATCGTCGGCGTAGAGCATCAGCCATTGCGCGGGAAAGCTGATGGACGCCGTGCCTTCAGGCACCGGTTTGTCTTCGGCCAAACGCACTTTCAAGGTGGCGCCATCGAGGTTGAGGGTCATGATCTTGTAGGTGCCAAGGTCTTCCAGATGTGTGACGCCGGCCTGCAGGGCGTCGGGGTTGTACTCGTCCCACACATGGATAAATTCCGGGCGGATACCCACCTGCAACTTCTTGTAGTCGGTGCTGGCAATGCGTTGTTGCAACGCATCGGGCAATGGCAAGTGGGTGCCGGCAAACCGCACCCCGCCCGCCTCGGCCTGCACTTCGATCAGATTCATCCCAGGGCTGCCGATGAAGTAGCCGACAAACGTGTGGCTCGGCCGCTCGAACAGCTCCCGTGGCGTGCCGAATTGCACGATCTGCCCGCCGTACATCACCGCGATTTTGTCGGCGAAGGTGGAAGCCTCCAACTGGTCATGGGTGACGTAGACCATGGTGATGTTGAACTGCTCGTGGATCTGCTTGAGCTTGCGCCGCAGTTTCCATTTGAGGTGCGGGTCGATCACCGTCAGCGGCTCGTCGAAGAGGATCGCCGATACGTCGTCGCGCACCAGGCCACGGCCCATGGAGACTTTCTGCTTTTCGTCGGCGGTGAGGTTGCGCGCTTTCTTGCTCAGCAGGGTTTGCAGGTCGAGGACTTCGGCAATTTCCTGCACCTTGCTGTGAATTTTCGCCTCGGCCATGCCCTGATTTCGTAGCGGGAACGCCAGGTTGTCGAACACCGTCATGGTGTCGTACACCACCGGGAACTGGAACACCTGGGCGATGTTGCGCTTCTCCGGCGTGAGGTCGTTGACCACTTGGGTGTCGAACAGCACCTGGCCTTCAGACGGGCTGAGCAAACCGGAGATGATATTGAGCAGGGTCGACTTGCCGCAGCCTGACGGACCAAGCAAGGCGTAGGCACCGCCCTGCTCCCACACGTGGTTCATTTCCCGGATCGCGTAGTCTTCCGGTCCGGTCGGCGTAGGGTTATAGCTGTGCGCCAGGTTCTGCAAATGGATCTCGGCCATCACGCAACCCTCGCGACACGGCGTCCGGGAGCCTGGACCAAACGGCCCTGACCATCGAACACAAACAGTTTATGGGTGGGGATATACACGCGGATCGGCGCGTCAACGTCGTACTCATGCACCCCCGGCAAATGCAGCACCAGCAGGAAGTGTTCGCTGCGCACGTGCAGGAAGGTTTCCGAGCCACTGATTTCGGCGACTTCTACGGTCACCGCCAGCTCCAGGTCGTCGTCGTTGCTCGGCACCAGGCTGATATGGCTGGGGCGCACACCGAAGCGAAAATCGCCTTCGCCGATGGGACGCAGGTCAACATTGAGTGGGAAATGTACGAAATTGGCGAAGCTCACTTCATTGCCACTGATACGCCCCGGCATCAGGTTGATCGGTGGCTCGGAAAACAGCTCGGCCGCGAGCACGGTGTGTGGCTGGTGGTAAACCTCGGCAGCCTTGCCACTCTGGATCACCCGGCCTTCGTGAAGGATGGTGGTAGTGCCGCCGAGGGCCAGGGCTTCGTTGGGTTCGGTAGTGGCGTAGATCGCAATGGTGTGGCGGGCCTGGAACAGCTCGCGCATTTCCTGACGCAGCTCTTCGCGCAGTTTGTAGTCCAGGTTCACCAGCGGCTCGTCGAACAGGATCAGTTCGGCATCCTTGACCAGGGCGCGGGCCATGGCCGTGCGCTGCTGCTGGCCACCGGACAGCTCCAGCGGGTGACGCTTCAGGAACTTCTCGATGCGCAGCATCCGAGCGGTTTCCAGCACCTTGCTCTGGATCACCTCGTTGGACACACCGGCCTGACGCAACGGCGAGGCGATGTTCTCGAACACGGTCATGGTCGGATAGTTGATGAACTGCTGATACACCATCGACACGTTGCGCAGGCGCACCGGCTTGTGGGTGACGTCGACGCCATTCATCAGGATGCGACCGCTGTCGGGCTTGTCCAGGCCGGCCATCAGGCGCATCAGGCTGGTCTTGCCGGACAGGGTGCGACCGAGCAGCACGTTGAAGGAACCGGGCTCGAAACGCAGGGTGGCATCGTCGATCCAGGTTTGGCCTTCGACGACGCGGGAGACATGTTCCAGGGTCAATGACATGACACGACCTTTTTTATTATTGGAATGAATCTGGCCAGTCGTCAGAGCGAATTTCGTGCCAAAACCGGCAGGTGCTTGATCCACAAGGAAATGGGACATATGGGATGTTCGGGAGTGAACAATCGGGCTGAACAACTGAACACTTCTAGGGTTGACAATGAACAGTTCTGAACAACACTAATGGGGCCCCCGCGCCTGCGGGGCCCCATAAAAACAATAAAAACAGAAGGTCGCCCGATGGCCGAACCCTTGGCTCACGACACCATCATCCAGGACTCCTGGCGCCGTTGCCGCGCCTTCGGCCTGGACCACCAGAGCACGCCCAGCTTCGATCAACTGCCTGCCGAGGGCATCAGCCAACTACTGGAAAGCCAGCATTCCCTGGTGCAGACCACCCACCAGGAAGTCCTGCCCTACTACGAGAACATCCTCAGTAATTCCAATTGCCTGATCATGCTGGCCGACAACCAGGGCCAGGTGCTGACCTCGTGGGGTACCCAGCGGTTTATCGAGCCCAAGCTGGCCCGTGGGTTCAGCGCCGGTGCCAGTTGGAAGGAACGCTCCAGCGGTACCAATGCCATCGGCACCGCGCTGGCTTGTGCCCAGGCGGTGCATATCGAACACGACGAACACTTCCTCAAGGCCAACCGTTTCATGACGGGTTCGGCAGCGCCGATCTTCGATGCCCAGCGCGAAATCATCGCGGTGCTGGATGTGTCCAGCGACAGCTACCTGCCGCCCTCTCACACCTTGGGCATGGTCAAGATGATGAGTCAGACCGTGGAGAACCGGCTGATCCTCAACCTGTTTCGCGGCGAGCATTTCCAACTGACCTTCAACACCGGCCTGAGCAACCTGGACAGCCAGTGGGCGGGCCTGCTGATCTTTGATGACAGCGGCCAGGTGCTGTCGGCCAACCGTCGCGCCGACAACCTGCTGGGCATCAGCCTGTCGCGGGTAATGATCGACAGTTTGTTCAAAGTGTCGCTGCTGGAACTGCTCAACCAGCCGGAGGGCTTGCCGTTTTCGTTGCAGGCGGCCGGGCGCAATCGGTTTCAGTGCCTGTTGAAACGCCCCAAGCAGATGCCGGTGCAGGCGCGTGTGTTCAGCGAGCCGGTTATGTCGAAGCCGGCAGCCATTGGCCTCAAGACCCTGCATTTTGGCGATATGCGCGTGGAGAAAGCCGTGCGCCAGGCCGAGCGGTTGCTGGAAAAAGACATCCCGCTGCTGATTCATGGTGAAACCGGCGTGGGCAAAGAGGTGTTCGTCAAAGCCCTGCACCAGGCCAGTTCCCGCAGCCAGAAGGCATTTATCGCGGTGAACTGTGCGGCGATTCCCGCTGAGCTGGTGGAATCGGAGCTGTTCGGTTACGAAAAAGGCGCGTTCACCGGCGCCAATCAGAAAGGCAGCATCGGCCTGATCCGCAAGGCCGACAAGGGCACGCTGTTTCTCGATGAGATCGGCGATATGCCGCTACCGACCCAGGCGCGCCTGCTGCGTGTGTTGCAGGAGCGTTGTGTGCAACCGGTGGGCAGCAGCGAGTTGTTCCCGGTGGATTTGCGCATTATCTCGGCGACCAACCGCGCACTGCGCGAACAGGTGCAGGCCGGGCGTTTTCGTGAGGATTTGTACTACCGCATCGGCGGCCTGACCCTGGAATTGCCGCCCTTGCGCGAGCGGACCGACAAGCAGGCGCTGTTCCAGCAACTGTGGCAACAACACCGCGAGCCCACCCAATGGGCCGGTTTGAGCGCCGAGGTGCTGGCGCTGTTCGAGCAGCACCCGTGGCCGGGGAATTTGCGCCAGGTGAGCAGCGTGTTGCAGGTGGCGCTGGCGATGGCCGAGGAGCAGCCGATAAGGCCGGAGCATCTGCCGGATGATTTTTTTGTGGACTTGAACGTGCCTGCGCCGCTGCCGACCAGTGAGTACCTGGACGACAGCATTGACCTGACCCAGCGTTTGAAGGCGGTAGGCGGCAATATCTCCCACTTGGCACGGGAGTTGGGGGTAAGCCGCAACACGTTGTACAAACGCCTGCGCCAAGGCAATGAATGCCCCCCGTAGAGGCCCACAGATCGCCGGGTGTCAATACGTCAGCTACGGCAGGCTCAGCGCGGCTTGACCACTACCAGCAAGTCGGTGAAGTACTCCACCTGGATCGGCAGGTTGTCCGCCAGAGTCGACAAGGCCGCTGCCGTGTCGTCCAGCTTGAATACGCCGGACACACGCAGGCCGCGCAGGGCCTGTGGGTCGAAGCGGACCATGCCGTGGCGGTAGCTGGCCAGGGTTTGCAACACTTCGCTCAGGGGCTGGTCGTTGACGGTGAGCAGGCCACGCGTCCAGGCGTCCGGATCGGCATTGCCGACGGTTTGCGCGGGCGTTGCGCGCCCATGGTCGAGGACGGAACGCTGGCCGGCGCTGACCTTGACGCCCTCCTCTGCCTCACCTTTGACCGCCACGCTGGACTCGATCACCGTTACCACTGTCGTGCCGTCCGGCGCACGCTTGACCAGGTAACGGGTACCCAGTGCGGTCGCCGTGCCTTGGTCGGTGCGCACCACGAACGGCCGCTGCGCATCTTTGGCCACGTCTACCCACAGCTCGCCTTGCAGCAGTTTGATCACCCGTTGGTGGCCGTCGAATTTCACGTCCACCGCCGAGTTGCTGTTGAGCTGCAACTGGCTGCCGTCTTCGAGGGCGATCTGGCGACGTTCACCGACGCCAGTACGCTGGTCGGCCATCCACACTGGCAGGTGCTCCAGGCTCAGCCAACCGCACAGCGCGATACCGAGCACACCCAGCACCTGTGCGCTGCGTGCCCGTTGCGGGGCAAATGCGCGATTCAGGGCGCGGCGCGCCGGTTGTGCGGGCACGCTGTCGAGGCTGCCCCATAACGCACGCATGCGCTCGATGGCCACGGCGTGGCGCGGGTCGGCCTCGCACCAGGTGTTGAAGGCCTGACGGTCGGCGTCGGTGACGTCCTCGTCGTGCAGGCGTGTCAGCCAATTCGCTGCTTGCTGGATGATCTGTTCGGAGTTCATGACAGTGGGTCGGCCGCGTGCAGGCTGTGATAGCAATGCACCAGGGCGCTGGAGATGTAGTTTTTGACGGTGCTGGGGGACACTTCCAGACGCACGGCGATTTCGCTGTAGGTCAGGCCGTCGAGGCGACTCAACAAGAACGCCTCGCGGGCCTTGGGCGGTAAGCCGGCGAGCATTTCAGCAATGCGTTCCAGCGCTTGCAGGGCAACGTGGATCGCCGCCGGGTCGGGCATGCCGGCGTCTTCGCACTGGATGACCAGCGCCTGCATGTAGGCTTTTTCGATACGGCGACGACGGGCACCGTCGATGAGCAAGCGTCCCGCCGTGGTGGCCAGGAAGGCACGGGGTTCCTTGATCGCTTGCGGTTCGGCCAGCATCAATACACGGATGAAGGCGTCGTGGGCCAGGTCGGCGGCGTGCTGGGAGCAACCGAGTTTCCTGCGCAGCCAGCCATGCAACCATCCGTGGTGCTCGCGGTACATCGCCGTAAGGATCTGCTGACGCGCTGAGTTGCCCAGCGCGGCCGGAATGTCATGCATGCGCAAAAATTTCTCAAATGGGAAATGTTACCAATTGCGCAAACAATGCCAGTAAAACGATGTCGGGGCAAGGGGCTCACATCCTGTAAAAGCGCCCTCCCATCGGTGTGTCCTCTTAGCGCCAGCTCCATGAAACGCCGGTGTAGATACCACGCCCATCTGCCGGTGTAGAGCGCGCAACATCCAGGCCTTTGTCGTCGTAACCCGGCGTGACAGTGTTGGCGTAACGGCGGTTGGCGAGGTTGCGCAGATCGACCCAGGCTTGCCAGTCCTGCTTGGGTGCGTCGTAACCGAACGTTGCGCCAACAATCGTATAGGCCGCGGCGTAGTAGGAGTTGGCGTAGTCCACCGCCACTTTTGATGAGTGCTCGGTGTTAAAGCTGGTGTAGAAACCGGTCGGGTGGCTGTAGCGCAGTTGCGCCTGGTAATAGTGTTTGGGGATGCCCGGCAAGGTGTTGCCACCGAAACGGTCGTCGTCGCGGTAGTGGAAGTCGCTGAAGGTGTAGGCCTGGCGCAGGTCGAGTTTGCCGTTGCGGCCGCCGTCCCACAGTGGGCTGAGCAGGCCCAGTTCCACGCCCTGGTGCACGGTGGGGCTGGCGTTGGATTCGGCGACGATGGCATTGCTGGTTGCGGTCTGGGCCTGGGTTTCCACGGTGAGCAATTCGTGGCGCACCTCGGAGCGGTACAGCGCCAGGTCCCACAGGCCGAGCCAGGCCTCACCGCGACCGCCGACTTCCAGGGTGGTGGCGGTCTGGTTTTTCAGGCTGACGCCTTCACGCGCCATGCCTTTGGCAGGACCGCTCGTAAAATACTTGTTGGAACCCCAGATCATCGACCACGCATGCGGCGGCTCGACGGAGCGACTGAGGTTGCCGTACACCTGCAATTGCGGGTTGAAGTCATAACGCAGGCCGATGCGCGGCGCGTAGTCCCAATCGTGCTGGCTAAGCGGTGCCTGGCCTTCGGGATAGGTGACCTCGGTTTCGCGGCGGGTGTAGATGGCGGCCAGGCCGGTGGTCAGCCACAGGTCCGGCACCAGTTCCAGGTCGTTGCCGATGTGCAGCACGGTGTCGGAGCCCAGGTAGCTGTAATCGCGGGTCTTGGTGCCGGGGGCGTAATACTTCGCAGGATCGGTGGAAGGTACGCGCACGTATTCCGCGCCGCCATTGTTGGGCATCGCCTGGGTGGTGCGCAGGCCGAGGGTGGTTTTGCTGTCGTGGCCGAACACCGTGTCCTGGCGGATGTAGTTGAGGGTGCCGCTGACGTCGGTGTAGGCGACCTTCAGACGGATAGTGCCCTCGCGCAGGTCCATTGGGTAATCGTGGTACGCCAGGCCCACTTCAAGGCGGGAATTGTCGTCCAGTTGCAGGGTGGTTTTGTTGGCGATCCAGGTGGAGCCAGGTTGCAGGCGCTTGGAGTCGCGCGCAGCGTTGAGGCTGTTGGCGGCGCGTGGATCGTGGCTGATCTGGCTGCGAGTGAGTTTGCCGGGGGTGTCGTTGGTGGTTTCGCGATAACGGAAATAGAAGCGGGTTTCCAGGTTGGGGTTGAAGCGGTAGCCGAAGTTGGCGGCCACGCCCTTGCCTGTGGCCGCGCTCTGGCGCTGGTAGCCGTCGGATTGCGAGTCGGTGAGGCTGATGTAGTAGTCGGCGTCGCCCAGCACCTGGCCCGAACTGATCTCGCGCTGGGCATAGCCACGGCTGCCCGCCTCATAGCGCACTTGCAGCTTGGGAGCGTCGTAGCCCGTTCGCGTGACGTAGTTGACCGCACCACCGAGGGCCAACGCGCCCTGATCAAAACCGTTGGCGCCGCGCAACACCTCGACCCGGCTTTGCCACAGCGGGTCCTTGAGCTCATAAGGGGTGCCGCCGGGGCCGGTCAGCGGCAGGCCATCGAACATCTCGTAAAGCCCCGACGCATGGGAGCCAGGGCTGCGGTTGAGGCCCGACCCGCGAATCGACAGTTTCACCCCTTCGTTGTTCGCCGCCTTGGCGTACACCCCCGGCTGGTACTTGAACACATCTTCGTTGGTGCTCACCCGCCCCTGCTGCACGCTGCCCATGTCGATGTAATTGGTGGCGCCGGGCACGCTCTTGAGCTGCGCCTGAGCCACTTCGCCCGCACTCGCTTCAGCCGTGGTGACTTCGACCGGTGCCAATTGCAGGTCTTCGGCGTGCACCAGCGAGCTTAAGGTCAAGGCAGCAAACAGGAATGGAGGTTGGCGCAGCAGCATGGGTGGGTCCTTGGAATTCGGGGGCGTGAACGGCAGGGCCATCACGCGAACAGTGATGGGAAGCCAACGATGCCCGGCAAGTCACGCCTTATTAACGGACCAGCCCCTTCCCACAACAGTGTCGGACCGATTTTATTTACAAGGAAATAAACGATCTAATGCTGACTCAGATAGCCCGAAGTCAGGCCCTGCTGTACTGCAATTCCAGAGTGGTGCTGATCAGCCGGGTGAAAATCGTGAGTATCTCGACCATTTGCGGGTTCTCGAGTTTTTTCGGCAACACGTCCAAGGCGCACAAGGTGCCGAAGACGCTGCCGTCGGAGAAGACAATCGGCAGGGAGATGTAGCTTTCGAAGCCATGTTTACTGGGCAAAGGATTTTGCCAGAACACCGGATCCTTGCTGGCGTGTTCGATAATGATGGGCTTGGGATTGGCCCGCAGACCGTTGCACAGCGTGGCTTCAAGCTGCAATTCATGCCCGACCTCCACGCCAAAATGCAGCTCGTCGTACACCGCGCAGGCCACCCAGTGGGTGTCGGTCATCTTCGAGATCGCCGAGAAGCGCATATCCGTCAAGCGCGTGGTCAGGCGCAGGATATTGGACGCTGTTTCTATCTCGGCGATGACCGCCAGTTCTTCAGGGGTTAAAGGTTTAATAGCACTCTCCTGATTCTCAAATCAAAACCAAGCAGCCCTATGCCTGGGCTATTGCAGCTCGTTCGCAAAACGCCCCACTGCGTTCACCACCTGCTTGGCGCCACCCTGGATCTCGGTGATGACGGCGCCAGCCTGGTTGGCCAGTGTCAAGCCTTGCTCAGCCTGCTCGCGACTGCTGAACATCTCGGTAATGGCTTCGTCGGCGAGGCGTTGGTTCTGTTGGACCACGCTGACGATCTCTTCGGTTGCCGTGCTGGTACGGCTGGCCAATTGCCTTACTTCATCCGCTACCACCGCGAATCCACGGCCCTGTTCACCTGCACGAGCAGCCTCAATGGCGGCATTGAGTGCAAGCAGATTGGTTTGCGCGGCGATGCCGCCGATGGTCTGCACAATCGCGCTGATCAGCAGCGACTGTTTGCCAAGCGCCTCAATGCTGCCGGTGGCGGATTGCATCTGCAGGGCGATGTTTTGCATGGTCTGCACGGTGTCTTGCACAACCGCCGCGCCGCGTTCGGCCGTGACGTCGGTTTGTAAAGAAACCTCGTAGGCCACGCCGGCGGCGGCCTTGACCTCGGACTCGCGCAAGACCTGGTCAGTGACCACACTGGCAAACTTGACCACTTTGCACAGCTTGCCCTCGGCGTCGTGCACCGGGTTGTAGGTGGCTTCGAGCCAGACCTCGTTGCCGCGGCTGTCCACACGCTTGAAGCGGCTGGCAACAAATTCGCCGCGATTGAGGGTTTGCCAGAACGCAGCGTATCCGCTCGAAGCGGCCTCCTGCGCGGTGCAAAACAGACTGTGCTTTTTGCCGACGATCTGATCGAGCGTATAGCCCATGGCGTCGAGAAACTGGGTATTGGCGGTGACCACCGTCCCATCCAATCTGAACTGAATGACGGCCGTCGAGCGGATCAACGCGTTGATAAACGCTTCGTTTTCCTTGGCTTGCTCAATGGCGCGACTGACCTCGATGCCGTAGCCCTGGATCTGCGACAGCTGGCCGTCGCGCGCGTTGATCGGGCACCAGGTGAGGTTGATCCAGGCCAGGCTGCCGTCACTGCGCAGGAAGCGGTAATCGTCGCTCACCGGCTCGGAGCGGGCGACTGCTGCATTGAAATCACGGAAACAAGGTAAATCCCTGACGTAAGGCGGAACAATTTCACTCAAGAGACGGCCCTGCAATTGCTCGCAGGAGTAGCCCAGGGTCCGGGCAAAATCCTCGTTGACGGCAATGAGCCGCATGTCGGCATCCAGGCATATTGAGAGCATGCCGCGGTCATACTGCGTAACGAGCTGTCGCAATTGGAAAAGCTCGTCGTCCCGGTCCTGCAGATCCTTCTTCAAGCGGCGATTGAACATGGCGGCGTCCCTGAGGTAGTTATCACTGCATCGGCCATGCGGCCTGCGGCTTGAGCATAGGCCGATGAACAGTTAGTTGCTCACTCAGTTGTCTCGCGCAACAGAAATAGATCTAACCGGCAGGCCTATCCAGTGTCTGCATCAGATCGTCCGCCTCCGAGCCCACCGGAAACCTGAAGCCGTGCATCTGGTCGGCCGCCAGTATTGCCCTGAGGGCCTCGACAAACTGCGCCTCGGAGGGTGAATCACGCAGCAATTTGTGCGCCGGTAATAACAACTCGGCAGGAACCCCCTCGACACTTGCGGCGTCGATAACGGCAAAGAGGATAAAGCGCAGGCGTATCTCGCGGTCCGTCGGCCACACCGTTTTTCGCTTACCCAAGGTAGGGCCTCACTTTTTCGGAAAAGTCCGAGGCTATTGCCGACGTCGGGGCGTTTCAAGCATGGGGGCGCAACATAGGCCACTTCCTACATTGAAAAGAGAAAAGCCGTACGCGCCATCCGTTCACTGCACCGGCAGGAAATTCATCAGCAACAAACTTTGCGCATAGTTGAGACCGATACGCCGATATCGCTCATCCAGCATCTGGGTCAGCAGGTCAAGCCGCGCCACAATCTTGCCGAACTCCACGGCAAAACTGAGGTTGCTGCCTTCCTCCGAGATCTCATTGGAAAACAGCAGCAACACGCCATTCGCATCCTGACGCTTGCTCAGCAGCCAAGTAGCCTTCTCGATATTGCGCGCGGCATTGCTGACGAACTGCGGGTTGATCGAATCGGTCATGTAGAACTCAGTGCGCCCGCCGTGGGCGGTCACCAACATACTGCCGATCGCGTATATAAAGGCGCCCACCCGGTCGCCCTGAAACTCCGGACTCAAGGAGTAACTCAACGCGGCCAGGTCGCGACGCTCACCCAGGGCAGGCAGCGGTCGACGCTGCTCGATTGCCTGGCGAATTTCCCGCTCGGCACTCACCGCATCCGGATAACCCGATTGCCGCCACTGGCTGGGGTTACGCAGGTATAGCTTGCTCATCAGCAGATACAGGCTTTGCAGATTGTCGCGCATGCCCAGGGTGGCCATGCGATCGACACTGGTCTGAAAGAACTCATCGGGCTTGCCATTGGTGAACTGCTTGGCAATGTCCTGCCCCTGTTGCTGGGTGCAACCTGTCGCGCCGAATATGAAGATCGCAGCCAACAGCAGCAGCCGGCGTATGCGACGAATGTTTGAAAGAGGAAACGTGCGATCCATCGGCACCCGATCTTGTTCTTCTGCCCTCGCGGGGAATCGGCGGGGCTGGGACAAAGATAGAGCAGAGAAATCAAAAAAAGTGCGACAGGCATCGGCAAATTGTCATGAGACCCGCATGCCAGCGCGTTTCGTGACGAATTCGTTTCAGGGTCTATACTTTCTGGAGCAGTTGCGTGTGTTGTTGGCGAGCCAGGGTGGCATTTCAACCTTCGAGCGGCCTGGCGCGTGTATGCACATCGCCTACGGCACTACCACCGGCAACTGCAAACGAGGTGACGGCGATGAAACATCCAATTCGAGCACAAATGTTTGCCCAAGTGATCTGCCTGCTTTCGGTGGCTCAGCTTTTTTGCTGATTGAGATGAGAAACGGCCTTGAAGATTGGCTGCGGGAGTGGCACGGCGAAGTATTGCCCATCGGACTGCCAAACCGCAGAAACACAAAAGCCCCGCATTGCGGGGCTTTCGTTTGAATCTTGGCGGGAAACCAGGGATTCGAACCCTGGGAACGCTATTAACGTTCGCCGGTTTTCAAGACCGGTGCATTCAACCACTCTGCCAATTTCCCTTGTGCATCACAGGATTATAGTAGGCCATCCTGTCTCAGCGGGCGCCATAATACCCGAATGAAACACACTGTCAAACTCTCGCCATCGCTTGTTACAGAGCGTCTGTTATGATCTTTGCGACTGAACGTTTCAAAACCGAAGGAGTGTCGCCATGCGCGAACAGAATTACGCAGTGAATGGTAACGCGCAGGCTGAGCAGCTTGAAGTCAGCCGCGTGTTGCGCAACACCTATGGCCTGCTCGCCCTTACCCTCGCATTCAGCGGCGTGATGGCGTTCGTGGCGCAGCAGATGCGCGTCGGCTATCCGAATATCTTTGTTGTACTGATCGGCTTCTATGGCCTGTTTTTCCTGACCAACAAGCTGCGTGACTCGGCCTGGGGCCTGGTGTCGGCGTTTGCCTTGACCGGTTTCATGGGCTTTATCCTCGGCCCGATCCTCAACCGTTACCTCGGCATGGCCGGTGGTGCGGAAGTGGTCAGCTCGGCGTTTGCCATGACGGCCCTGGTGTTTGGTGGCCTGTCGGCCTACGTGCTGATCACCCGCAAGGACATGAGCTTCCTGGGCGGCTTCATCACCGCAGGTTTCTTTGTGTTGCTGGCGGCAGTGGTTGCAGGCATGTTCTTCCAGATCAGCGGGCTGCAACTGGCGATCAGCGCGGGGTTTGTGCTGTTCTCCTCGGTATGCATCCTGTTCCAGACCAGTGCCATCATCCACGGCGGTGAGCGCAACTACATCATGGCTACCGTCAGCCTGTATGTATCGATCTACAACCTGTTTGTCAGCCTGTTGCAGATCTTCGGCATCATGAGCCGCGATGACTGATTGTTAGCGGCATAAAAAATGCCCCGCATCGAAAGATGCGGGGCATTGTTGTTTTCAGGGCATCAATACTGGTTGGGTTCCATTTCCAGCTGGACCTTGAAACGCTCGGCGATATCCGTTTGGATACGCTGGGCCAGCTTCGCGATGTCGTGCCCTGTGGCGCTGCCATAGTTGACCAGCACCAGCGCCTGCAGTTTGTGCACGCCCGCATCCCCTTCACGGAAGCCCTTCCAGCCGGCCTTGTCGATCAGCCAACCGGCGGCAAGCTTCATGTGCCCATCCGCCTGGGGGTAGGCCACCAGGTCCGGATACAGCGCTTGTAGCTCTTCGGCCAAGGCCTTGGTCACCAGCGGGTTCTTGAAGAAGCTGCCGGCATTGCCCAGGACTGCCGGGTCCGGCAGTTTTTCGCTGCGGATGCTGCAAATTGCGCGGCTGACGTCGCTAGGCGTCGCGTCGGTGATGCCCTGCCCGGCCAAGCGCTGTTGCACCGGGCCGTAATCGAGCTTGAGGTGACTGGCGCGGCTCAGGGCAAAGCGGACCCGCAGGATCAGCCAGCGACCGGTTTCGTGCTTGAACAGGCTGTCACGGTAGGCAAACTTGCATTCTTGCAGGCTGAAGTCCCGCAGTTCGCCGGTGTGGCGATCCAACGCGGTGAGGCCGGCGAATACATCCTTGATCTCCACGCCGTAGGCGCCAATGTTCTGCATCGGGGCAGCGCCGACGGTACCCGGGATCAGGCTGAGGTTTTCCAGGCCGCAAAAACCCTGTGCCAATGTCCAGAGCACAAACGGGTGCCAGGCCTCGCCCGCTTCGGCTTCGACCACTACGTGCACGCCATCATCGTGCAGCACGCGAATGCCCTGGCTGGCCATGCGCAGTACCAACGCAGCGATATCCTGGGTTAGCAGCAGATTGCTACCACCGCCAATCACCAGCAACGGCAACGCTTGCGCCGAAGCATAAGCCAGAGCCTCTCGCACATCGGCATCGCTTCGGGCTTCGGCATACAGCTGGGCGCGCACGTCGATGCCAAAGCTGTTGAATGGCTTGAGGGAAACCTGCGCCAGCACGTCCAAGGTCATAACCGCCCCTTCAATTCGATCACCAATAAATCACAGGCCCGTTCGATCAGGTCCAGCACCCGCTCGAAGCCTTGCTCGCCTTCGTAATACGGGTCTGGCACGTCGTCCACTTGCGAGTCGTAGCGGCGCAGGAACAAATCCAGTTCGGCCTTACCCTGCCCCGACTGCAGCGCCTTGAGGTTGCGCAGGTTGCTGCCATCCATCGCGAGGATCAGGTCATAACGCGCAAAGTCGGCGCGGGATACCTGCTGGGCGCGCTGAGCCGACAAATCGTAACCGCGCACCATCGCCGCACGTTGGCTGCGCTGGTCCGGCGGGTTGCCGACGTGCCAGTCGCCAGTGCCGGCAGATGCCACCTCGACCTTCCCGGCCAGCCCGGCCTCGCGCAATTTATGGCGCAGAACACCTTCAGCGGTGGGCGAGCGACAGATATTGCCCAGGCAGACAAACAGAACCTCCATCAGGCCCCCAGCAGGCGACGGACGCGCTCAAGGTCTTCCTGGGTATCGACACCGGCAGGCGGCGCTTCAAGGGCATCGCCCACATGGATACGCACGCCGTGCCACAGGGCTCGCAGTTGCTCCAGGGATTCGGTATTTTCCAGCCAGCACGGCCCCCAACTGACGAAGTCGTGCAGGAAACCGGCGCGGTAGGCATAGATGCCGATATGGCGGCGGTACGGCACGCCCTCCGGCAACACATCGGGATTGCTGGCGAAGGCGTCACGCGCCCAGGGCAAGGTCGAACGGCTGAAGGTCAGTGCCAGGCCATTCACATCGCTGACGACCTTCACCACGTTCGGATTGAACAAAGTGTCGATGTCCTCAATCGGCTCGGCCAGGGTGGCCATCCGCGCCTCACCATGGGCAGCCAGGTTGGCGGCCACCTGGTCGATCACACTCGGCGGGATCAAAGGCTCGTCGCCTTGCACATTGACCACGATGGCGTCAGGCGCCAGGCCAAGCTGCGTGGCCACTTCGGCCAGGCGGTCGGTGCCGGAATTATGGTCTTCGCGGGTCAGAACCGCTTCGGCACCGAACCCTTTGCAGGCTTCGATAATGCGCGGGTCGTCGGTGGCCACGACCACCCGATCGGCGCTGCTTTTGCAGGCCTGTTCCCAGACCAGTTGGATCATCGGCTTGTTGCCGATCAGTTGCAGCGGCTTGCCTGGCAGGCGGGTCGATGCGTAACGCGAGGGAATAACGACGGTAAAGGCGGTGGTCATTTATCCAGGCGCTCATCGGTGGTCAGGGTGCGGGCTTCGCTTTCCAGCATCACCGGGATGCCATCACGGATCGGGTACGCCAGGCCGGCGCCTTTGCTGATCAGCTCGGTTTTATCGGCGCTGAGCTTGAGCGGGCCTTTGCAGATCGGGCAAGCGAGGATGTCGAGCAGTTTGGTGTCCATGAGTGTTTCCTGGAAAGAAGCGTTTTAAGGCAAGAGACGGGCGGGCAACAAGCGCATCAGCTGCGTGTCGAACCAGACGACGAACGCCGGCGACGGCACGGCATCCACTGCAAGGTACCACCAGTCGGGCTGGGCAAAGGCGCGGCACTTCACCGCGTCCTTCTCGGTCATGACCAGCGGCAATGACGGTGTAAAATTCAAGACCTCGGCGCTGTAGGGCGCGTGGTCGGCAAACGCATGGGGAATCGGCTGCCAGTGTAGCGTTTCAAGGGTGTTGAAGAAACGTTGCGGGTTACCGATACCGGCGACCGCGTGCACCGACTGACCTGCTTGAAAGTACTCCACTGGCTGGCGCTCGCCGGTATGCAGGTTGACCAGTGCCGTAGGCTGCAGACGGAAGGCAAAGCCGTCGTCGCGATCTGATTCAGCCCCGTTGTAGAGCAGTGCATCAACACTCTGCAGGCGCTCGACCGGCTCACGCAGCGGCCCGGCAGGCAGGCAACGGCGGTTGCCGAGGCCGCGGGCGGCGTCGATCAACACCAGCTCCAGGTCACGGGCCAGGCGATAGTGTTGCAGGCCGTCGTCGGAAAGGATCAGGTCGAGAGTCTCGCTGGCCAACAGTGCCTTTACCGCACGGCTGCGGTCAGGGTCGATTACCAAGGGCACGCCGCAGCGCTGCACGATCAGCAAAGGTTCGTCACCCGCCACCGCGGCGCTGTGGCTGGCCTCGACGCGCCAGGGCAGCTGAGGAGGCTTGGCGCCGTAACCCCGACTGACCACGCCGACACGCAAGCCACTGCGCCGACAATGTTCGATCAACCACAGGATCAACGGCGTTTTGCCGGTGCCGCCCACGGTGATGTTCCCGACCACCACCACGGGTACGGGCGACTGATAGATCTCTCCCTCGCCCGCCACAAACCGAGCGCGTTTGCGCTGCACCACACGGCGATACAAAGACTCCAGCGGCCGCAATAACGCGAGCGCCGGATGGCCCTCGTACCAGGCCTTGAGCAGACGATCGGACATGGCCATCAGGGTTGACTCGCCGCCTCGACGGTGCTCATGCGCAGATGGCTGAACCCGAGCTTGCCGGCCGCGTCCATCGCGGTGATCACGGCCTGGTGTTGGGTTTTACCATCGGCACTGATGGACAGCGGCAACTGGGTATCACCGCCGGATTCTTTCTCCAGGGCGACCATCAGGCTGGCGAGATCGTTTTTCTCCAGCAACTGGTTATTCACCGAAAACACCCCGTCGGCGCTGATGGCGATGTCCAGTTGCTTGACTTGCTGGTCCTCGGCCGGCGACCCACTCACCGCTTCCGGCAAGTCGACACGCAGCTCGGTTTGCCGGGTGAAGGTGGTGGTGACGACAAAGAACAGCAGCAGGATAAACACCACGTCGATCAGCGACGCGAGGTTGATATCGACATTTTCCCGTTGCTTGCGGCGAAATTTCACGCTTTGCCCCCAACCAGGTCCACATCACGATCGCCTTGCACCACTTCCACCAGCTTGATGGCTTCCTGCTCCATACCGACCACCAGCTCATCGATACGCCGCTGCAAGAAACGGTGGAAGAACACCGCAGGAATACCCACCATCAGGCCCGCTGCCGTAGTGATCAACGCCTTGGAAATACCCCCGGCGAGCACGGCCGCATTGGTGGTCATGCCCGAGCCCATGAACGAGCTGAAAATGTCGATCATGCCCAGCACCGTTCCCAGCAAACCGAGCAGCGGCGCCATGGCAGCGATGGTGCCAAGGGCATTGATATAGCGCTCCAGCTCATGGATAACCCGAGCGGCGGCCTCTTCGATGCATTCTTTCATGATCTCGCGGCCATGCTTGGAGTTGGCCAGGCCCGCGGCGAGGATTTCACCCAGGGGCGAGTCAGCGCGCAGTGCCTTGAGTTTTTCCTTGTCCAGCTGTTTGTTCTTGATCCAGCCCCAGACCTGCCCCAGTAGATGCTCGGGGGTAACGCGACTGGCACGCAGGGTCCACAGGCGTTCGGCAACGATGCCGAGTGCGGCGATGGAGCTCATGATAATCGGCAACATCATCCAGCCGCCGGATTTGACCAATTCCCACACAGTGAATGTCCCCTCGAAAAAGTGCGCCACTTTACCATATAGGTTCAGCGGCGGGGTTTGTCGGCAATGCTGCCGACGCCGGACCCGGGTAACCGTTCACGCCAGAAACGCCGTTGACTGCGCGCAACAACGGGTGGCATGAAGGCGCCCAGTTGCAGGCGCACGGCACCCTGTTCGGCGCTGTCGTACACCCGGCTGCCCAACGCCTGGTACCGCGCAATGACCTGCGGATGGGGATGACCGAACGCATTGCCGCGCCCTCGGGAAATCAGCACCGATGTGGGCGCCAGGCGCTTTAGAAACGGCCCGGACGACGAACTGCGGCTGCCGTGGTGAGGGGCTTGCAGCCAATCGGTGCGTACGGCCAAGGGTGAAGCGAGAAATGCCCGCTCGGCGGCCCGATCAATATCCCCGGTGAGCAGCAGCCGCTCGCCGTTGGCCTGGACCTGCAGAACGCAGGACTTCGGGTTGCCCTCTGAAGCGTCAGGCCACTGCCACAGCTCGAATAACACACCATCCCATTCCCACCGCTCACCGCTGACACACGGCTGGGTGCCGAGAAACGTGGGCAACCCCTCGGTTTCACCGCCTACGACCCGCCTGATGGGCAACCCACGGGCAACAGCCGCCGCCCCACCGGCATGATCGGCGTCAGCATGGCTGAGCAACATCAGATCCAGCGACCCGACGCCGAGCTTTTTCAACGCAGGCAGCACCACGCGAGCCCCCAGGTCAACCGCCCCCGAACGCGGGCCGGCATCGTAGAGCAACGTGTGATGGCGCGTGCGCAGCACCAGGGACTGCCCCTGCCCCACATCCAACTGCACCACCTCCACCCGGCCATGGGGCACCGGCTCGCGCGGTGGAAAGACTGCCAACAGCAGCATGGGCCAGCCCAGCAGCCGAAACGGCACGCCTTTGGGCAGCAATAGCAGCACCGCGCCCATCAGGCTGACCAGCCAGTACCCCACCGGCACCTCGGCAGGTACCCACGCAGGCACGTGGCCCGCAAGCCACGCCAGGCCCCGGAACAACCCATCCAGCGCCCCACCCGCCAGCCACAGCAAGCCCTCCCCCAGATAAGTCAGCGGCAGCATCAGGGTCCCCAGCAACGCCAGTGGCAACACCACGAGACTGATCCACGGTACGGCCGCCAGATTGGCCAGCGGCGCGCTGACGCTGATGGGCAATCCAAGCACCAACAACACGGGAAACAGACCAATGGCAATCAACCATTGAGGGCGCGTCCAGGCCTGCCAGGCACTCCACGGCCCCAAGCGCCCACCGAATGCCAAGATCAATACGGCAACAGCCGCAAAAGACAGCCAAAACCCCGGTTGCAGGCTGGCCAATGGCTCAAGAATCAGTACGCCATTAAGCGCCAGCAGCAATGGCCACCAGAACCCCAAATGACGGAAGCGTAAACGCCACAGCAGTACCAGGCCTACCATCACACAGGCCCGCTGAACCGGCACACCGAACCCCGCCAACAAGCCGTATGCCAGCGCGGCAGCGAACGCCAGGCCACACGCCCACGGCAGCCACGGCCAGGTGCGGGGCCAGAAACCGTAGCGTGCCAATAACGCGACCAACCCGTAGATCAAGCCCGCCAGCAAGCCGATATGCTGGCCGGAAATCACCAGCAGATGCACCGTGCCAGTGTCCTGTAAGACCTGCCAATCCTCGGCTGACAGCCCGGAACCATCTCCCAGTACCAAGGCGGCCAGGCCCGCCTCGCGACCTTGAGCGTCAACGGCGATCAACCGTTGGCGCACCGTGTCGCGCCAGGCATGCCGGGCCGGCGACAGGCGCTCACCGTCCTTCACTGAGCCAGTCGCGCCAATCCGCTGGGCCAGCAGCCAGGCCTCCTGATCAAAACCGTGAAAATTGAGCAGCCCGGAAGGCCGTTTAAGCGTGACAGCCAGGCGCCAACGCTCCCCGCTGCGCACCTCGGGCCCACCGTGCCAGGACACGCGGATACGCTTGGGCAAGCGGGCGTTGCGCGACCGACTGTCGGCCAGTTCAAAACGCACTCCGGTGCCGGTCTGCTGCGGCAGCCCAACGACGCGGCCCTCCAGCCATCGCGTCTGGCCATCGAGCGCCGGTCGCAGACGATCATCCAGCGCCCCCTGCGCGCTGATGCACGCCCAGCTCAAACCCAGCAGGAAAAACGCCAGGGGCGACGTACGAAATGGCAGCAGCATCAATGCCAGCACCAGCATGGCTATCAGCCAACCAGTCGTCGGCAATGCCGGTAGAAAACGCAGGGCAAGCAACCCCAGCGCGAGCGCGAACATCCCTGTCTTCATGAATCATCCTTTTCAAGTGATCCACTCAGTCTTAGCTGGGTGTCGGCAACCGCCTATGATGTTTTGTCACAAAGTCTGAATTTTCTGTTTATAGAATGCGCGCATACTTGCCCCTCGAACTGACCTGGACCCCTTATGCCACGGCGCTTATTCAAACGGTACATGCCCGACCCCACCAGTATCAGGGAACACAAGTCATTACAGTTTCTTGGCACGCTGCTGCATGACCCGAACCTTTGGCACCTGAATCGGCACTCAGTGGCCCGTGCGATGGCGGTGGGCCTGTTCGCGGCATTTATCCCGATTCCGTTGCAGATGCTGTTGGCCGCAGTGCTTGCAATTACCGTGCGCGGCAATATGCCCATCGCCATCAGCCTGGTTTGGCTGACCAACCCGATTACCATGCCGGTGGTATTTATCTGCACCTACATGACCGGTGCCTGGTTGATGAACGTGCCACCGCGCAGCCTGCCCGATGACTTGACCTGGGAATGGATCAGCGGTCAGTTGAGTACGCTGTGGCAACCCTTCTTGCTGGGCTCGGTAGTATTGGGCATGGTGCTGGGCGCATTGGCCTATTGCCTGACCATGGGCTACTGGCGCTGGTGGGTTGCGCATCAATGGAAGAAACGCAAGCAGCGCCGGGCAAACGCCTAACGCGCCAGCAAACGCAGGTGCACACGTAAGCCCTGGCCGGTGTTTTCCGCCCACAGGCTGCCGTCCTGGCGTTGCACGGCATTGCGCGCAATGCTCAGGCCCAGGCCGAAGCCACCATCGCCGGGCCGTGAGCCGTCCAGGCGTGTAAACGGCGCGAAGATCCGCTCCAGATCCCCCTCGTCAATCCCCCCGCCCTGATCCTCCAGCCACAGGTGCCAGTACTCGCCATCGCGCCGCCCGTCCAGGCACACAACTCCATCCACCGGCGAATGACGTATGGCGTTGCGCAGGATATTTTCCAGGGCCTGGGCCAGGGCGTTCAGGTTGCCGCGCACCCAACAGTCAGCCGCCAGCAGGCAGGGCAATCGCGATACGGGCCAATCGCTTTCAAAGCATGCATTCTCCCGCAGCATGTCCCACAGTGCCTGCACCTGAAGATCTTCCTTGGGCAGCGGCGCCCGCTCCGTGTCCAGCCAGGCCAATTGCAGGCTGTCTTCCACCAGGCGCTGCATGGCATCGATCTCTCGGCCTAACCGCTCACGCAACTGCGCTAGGTCTTGCTCACTGTCACAGGCCACGCGCAAGCGGCTCAACGGTGTACGCAGTTCATGGGACATGTCCCGCAGCAGTTGCTGCTGCAACACCACCGTGCCCTGCAACCGCTCGGACATATGATCAAACGCGCGCCCCAACTCGCCCAGTTCATCCTGACGACTGGTGGCGTCGTGGGACATCCGCGTATTCAACTGATCAGCTCGCCAGGCATTGGCCTGCTCGCGCAGTTGATTGAGGGGCATGATCAACAGCCGATACAGGCCAACGCACAGCAACAAGGTAAACAAACCGGGGATCACCCCGTTGGTCACCACCCGCCAGAACACTTGATAGCGCCCCGGCATAAAACGCTGCGGCAGTTCGATGACCAGCGAACCGGCGCCCGGATCAACCGCAAACGGGATCTTGAGCCACGGCAAGCCCTTGACGTGGCGACTCACCGGCCAATCCAGGCCGCGCAGGAAGGTCAGGCGCTGGCTCTCTGTATCGGTCAGCGGGTAGCTGCTCAAGGACTGCAAGTCATTGCCGATCACACCGATCCAGGTACGTTCCTGCTTGCCCATGGCCTGCAGCCATGCATCAACACCCGCATGACCGCCCCGGTTCCAGGCCTGCTCGGCGCTGACCGCATAACCACTCAACGTAACCCTCGCCTCGTCGGACAGGTACGCGTTCTTTTGCTCCATGTAGCGGCCCCAGGACCAACTGAGCCAGATCATCAGCAGGCAGAAGGCAATCAACAGGCAGGCGAGCTTCCAGAACAAAGAATGCTTGCCCGGCAGCCGTTTCAGCGCACCGTCAAAGCCCATCGTCATGACCACTCAACACATAACCCTTGCCCCACACCGTGCGCACTTCGCGCTCGTTGTAGCCGATGGCCTTGAGCTTGCGACGGATCTGGCTGATGTGCATGTCGAGGCTGCGGTCATGGGGCGCATAGCCACGTTGCAATACATGCTGGTAGAGAAACGCTTTGCTGAGGACTTCTTCGGTATTGCGGTGCAGGGTTTCCAGCAGACGGTATTCGCTGCGGGTCAGGCCAGCCGAGTGTTCCAGATGAAACACATCGCACAGCTCGTCGTCGAACCGCAGCGTGCGGGCGTCCCCACGCTCCGGCGCAAGTGTCGCCAGCGGGCGCCGATCCAGGGCCACCCTGCGCAGGATGGCTTCGATCCGCACGCGCAACTCGACCATGCTGAAGGGTTTAGGCAAATAGTCATCGGCACCCAGGCGAAAACCGCTGACGCGATCGGCCTCGGCGCCCAATGCTGACATCAGGATCACCGGGATCGAATGGCTCTGGCGCAGATGGGTCAGAATCGACAAGCCGTCCAGCCCCGGCAGCAGGATATCCATCAACACCACGTCGAACGCCTGTTCGCGGGCCATCTCCAACCCTAGCTGGCCGTTCTGGCACCACGTGACCTGGAAGCCACAGCGCCCCAGATGCTCGTGGACATAGGCGCCCAGCACGGGGTCATCTTCAATGGTCAGGATACTGGGTAGGCCAACTGCTGCGGGATTCATTAGCGTCTGCAAGTCATTCTCAATCACTGATTATTCAAGATAACCCGGGCGCAGGCAATCGCCACACGACGCCAAACAGGCCGAAGATTGCGCCCTGTCATTAATTTGCAAGATTCCGGGCCGCGCAAATGGCTACACTGCGCAGGTGGCGCGGGCCGGACGCCGGCGCGGAAGATTGATATCAGTGTGGTAGCAGGAGAGTGGCGTGCTTAGAAGAATGGGGATAAAAGGCCGCGTACTGTTGCTGAGCTTATTACCGACCAGCCTGATGGCCTTGTTGTTGGGCGGCTACTTTACCTGGATGCAGCTCTCGGAATTGCAGGCCCAATTGCTGCAACGCGGCGAAATGATCACCGAGCAACTGGCCCCGCTGGTGGCTCCCGCGTTGAGCAGCAAGAACACGGACCTGCTGGAACGCATTGCCACTCAGTCCCTGGAGCAACTGGACGTGCGCACCGTGGCGTTCCTCGCACCGGACCGCACGCCCCTCGCCCACGCCGGCCCGACCATGCTCAACCAGCCGCCGGTCGGCAACAGTTCGCACCTGCTGCAACGCACCGACAACGACGCCACGCGCTACCTGCTGCCGGTGTTTGGCCGCCATCGCAACCTGGCGGGCGACCTGATCCCCGATGAAGCCGACCGCCTGCTGGGGTGGGTCGAGGTAGAACTGTCCCACAACGGTATGTTGCTGCGCGGCTATCGCAGCCTGTTCGCCAGCCTGCTGTTGATTGCCATCGGCCTGATCTGCACCGCAGCCCTGGCGCTGCGCATCAGCCGTACGATCAACGGGCCGATAGGCCTGATCAAGCAAGCCGTGGCCCAACTCAAGGACGGCAACCTGGAAACCCGCTTGCCGCCTTTGGGCAGCCAGGAGCTCGACCAGCTCGCCTCAGGCGTCAACCGCATGGCCGAAACCCTGCAAAACGCCCAGGAAGAATTGCAGCACAGCATCGACCAAGCCACCGAAGACGTGCGCCAGAACCTGGAAACCATCGAAATCCAAAACATCGAGCTGGACCTGGCGCGCAAAGAGGCGCTGGAGGCCAGCCGTATCAAGTCCGAGTTCCTGGCCAATATGAGCCATGAAATCCGCACGCCGCTCAACGGCATCCTCGGCTTTACCCACCTGCTGCAAAAAAGCGAGCTCACGCCGCGCCAGTTGGACTACCTGGGCACTATCGAAAAATCCGCCGACAACCTGCTGGGCATCATCAATGAGATCCTCGACTTCTCGAAGATCGAGGCCGGCAAACTGGTACTCGACAGCATCCCGTTCAACCTGCGGGACTTGCTGCAAGACACCCTGACCATCCTCGCTCCCGCCGCCCATGCCAAGCAGTTGGAACTGGTCAGCCTGGTCTACCGCGACACGCCGCTGGCGCTGGTGGGCGACCCGCTGCGGCTCAAGCAGATCCTCACCAACCTGATCAGCAACGCGATCAAGTTCACCCGCGAGGGCACTATCGTGGCCCGAGCGATGATTGAAGAAGAACAGGAAGACAGCGTGCAACTGCGCATCAGCGTGCAGGACACCGGCATCGGCCTGTCCAGCCAGGACGTGCGCGCGCTGTTCCAGGCGTTCAGCCAGGCCGATAACTCGCTGTCACGCCAGCCGGGCGGCACCGGGCTGGGCCTGGTGATTTCCAAGCGCCTGATCGAGCAGATGGGCGGTGAAATCGGTGTAGACAGCACGCCGGGTGAAGGCTCGGAGTTCTGGATCAGCCTGAACCTGCCCAAAACCCGCGGCGACATTGAAGACCTGCCCTGCGCGCCACTGCTGGGCCACCGCGTGGCGGTACTGGAAAACCACGAACTGGCGCGCCAGGCCCTGCAACATCAACTGGAAGACTGCGGCCTGGAAGTCACGCCGTTCAATAGCCTGGAAAGCCTGACCAACGGCATCACCAGCGCCCATCAGACCGAGCAGGCCATTGACTTGGCCGTGCTCGGCGTAACCGCCAACGACATTCCGCCCGAGCGTCTCAACCAGCACCTTTGGGATCTCGAACGCCTCGGCTGCAAAGTGCTGGTGCTGTGCCCTACCACCGAACAGATGCTGTTCAACCAGTCCGTGCCCAACCCCAACAGCCAGTTGCAGGCCAAGCCGGCGTGCACCCGCAAGCTGCGCCGCGCCCTGTCCGACCTGATCAGCCCGCGCCCGTCGCGCAGCGAGCCGGGCGAGCCGCTGTCCAGCCGTGCGCCCCGTGTGCTGTGTGTCGACGACAACCCGGCGAACCTGCTGTTGGTGCAAACCTTGCTGGAAGACATGGGCGCCCAGGTGCGTGCGGTAGAAAGCGGTTATGCAGCGGTCGACGCCGTAAAACAGGACACCTTCGATCTGGTGCTGATGGACGTGCAAATGCCCGGCATGGATGGGCGCCAGAGTACCGAGGCGATACGCCAATGGGAAAGCGAGGGCCATGGCACGCCCTTGCCGGTGGTCGCCCTCACCGCCCACGCCATGGCCAACGAAAAACGCGCCTTGCTGCAAAGCGGCATGGACGATTACCTGACCAAACCCATCAGCGAACGGCAATTGGCCCAGGTGGTGTTGAAATGGACCGGCCTCGCCTTGCGTAACCAAGTGCCGGAGCGCGTCACCGAAGGGCTGGGCCCGGGCGTGCAGCTTCCGGTGCTCGACCATGAGGAAGGCCTGCGCCTGGCTGCGGGTAAAACCGATCTGGCCGCCGACATGCTCGCCATGCTGCTGGCCTCGCTGGAGGCAGACCGTCAGGCCATTCACGTTGCCCGCGATGCCAAGGACAATCTGGCGCTGATCGAGCGCGTCCACCGCCTGCACGGCGCCACCCGCTACTGTGGCGTGCCGCAACTGCGCGCTGCCTGCCAACGTGCCGAAACCCTGCTCAAGCAGGACGACGCCAAGGCCATGACGGCCCTGGACGAACTGGACATGGCCATCGCCCGGCTGGCCAGTGAAGCGCGGGTCAGCGTCTGACCCTATTTCAAGGCGCTGATCAACTGATAAATAGCAGGGAGCATTTTCAATGCGCGTGATTCTTTTCAGCAGCCAGACCTACGACCGCGACAGCTTCCTCGGCGAGCCGCTGCCACCGGGCCTGGCGCTGCAATTCCAGCCTGCCCGGCTCACTCTCGACACCGTGGCCCTGGCCGAACACCACGAAGTGGTCTGCGCCTTTATCAACGACGACCTCAGCGCCCCGGTGCTGGAACACTTGGCCAAAGGCGGTACCCGGCTGATTGCCCTGCGTTCGGCGGGATACAACCATGTCGACCTCGCCGTCGCCAGGCGCCTGGGCCTGAGCATCGTGCGCGTGCCAGCCTACTCGCCCCATGCGGTCGCGGAGCACGCTGTCGCGCTGATCCTCGCCCTCAACCGCCGCTTGCATCGCGCCTACAACCGCACCCGCGATGGTGACTTCAGCTTGCACGGCCTCACCGGTTTCGACCTGGCGGGCAAGACGGTCGGTGTGGTTGGTACCGGGCAGATCGGCGCGACATTTGCCAGAATCATGGCCGGGTTCGGATGTACGCTGCTCGCCTACGACCCCTTCCCCAATCCGCAGGTCCAGGCCTTGGGCGCGCAGTACGTGAGCCTGCCCGAGTTGCTCGCGCAAGCGCAGATCATCAGCCTGCACTGCCCGCTGACCACCGACAGTAAACACTTGATCAACGCCCGTGCCCTGGCACAGATGCAGCCCGGCGCGATGCTGATCAATACCGGTCGCGGCGGTCTGGTGGATACGCCGGCATTGATCGAAGCGCTCAAGGACGGCCAACTCGGTTATCTGGGGCTGGATGTCTACGAAGAAGAAGCCCAGCTGTTTTTCGAGGACCGTTCGGATATGCCTCTGCAAGACGACGTGCTTGCGCGCCTGCTGACCTTCCCCAACGTGATCATCACCGCGCACCAGGCGTTCCTCACCCGCGAAGCCCTGGCGGCCATTGCCGGCACCACCCTGGCCAACATTGCTGCATGGGCTGATGGCCGGGCGCGGAACCTTGTCGAAGGTTGATCAGCGGTCACATACCAGGCTCATGATGAGCAGGCACCCGTGATAGGATGCCGCGCCTATTTGGAGGATCCATGGCCGAACACGATTTCCGCTTCAGCTTGCTGAGCCCGCAACACACCCTGATCGAATGCCGCGCCCTTGTGCCGGGCCGTTACCAGGTCACCGGCAACGGTGGTTCGATCAAGCACGGCGACGTGCTGATCGTCACCCTGCGCGGCAGTAAAACCCTGTCGATGCGCCTGACCGTCGAAGGCGATGCGCGCTACTCCATCCGCCCGGCGGGCCAATGGGTCGCCATGGCCCAAGGGCCTAAATTCGGCGAGCTGGAGATTCACACCTGGAAGGTCAACTGCGACAGCTGCGACACCGTGCTGGAGTTTGAATTCGCGGTGGAAACCAAGCTGAGCAAGGAGCCGCTGCAGCCTGCCGCCAACGCGCGCATCAAGGAACTGGGCTGGGCCAGCGAAGGCGACAAGCACCGCTGCCCGAAATGCCAGAAGGCTGCGCAATGAAAGGCCTGCTTCTGCTCGCCGCCGTCGGCGCGGCACTGAGCGGCTGTGCCGGTGACGCGGTCAAGCTCAAGCAGGATCACAGTTACGTGGTGGAGTGGATTGGTGAGCGGCCGTTGATGGACTACGCCCACCTGACCGTCACCCTCGGCGCCGATGGTCGCGCCTACGGCAATGGCGGTTGCAACCACTGGTTTGCGCCATACACCGTCGAGGGCGACAAGCTCAGCTTCGGCAAGCTCGGCAGCACCCGCAAGCTCTGCGCCGAGGCCCTGATGGAGCAGGAACACCGCTTCTTCCAGGCTCTGCAAGGCGTACAGCGCTGGGATATCTCGCCGATCGAGCAGACGCGCTTCTGGCCGGCCGAGGGCAAGCCGATTCGCCTGTGGCCCGAAGAGGGCTGATCCCGACTCTGTGACTAAATGTGGGAGGGGCAAGCCCGATCCCACATTTGTTTGGAGTTGCTGCTTTAACCGCGCAGGGCCTTGAGTTTGGCCATTACGCCTTCCGCGGTCTGCTCGCCCATCAACTGCTCACGCACCTTGCCCTTGTCATCGATGATGTAAGTCACCGGCAGGGCCTCGCTGCGCGGAATGTCGAAGATCCCGTCCGGATTCTGTGCCAGCACGGTGAACTTGATGCCCAGCTTGTCGCTGGCGGCTTTCAGTTCCTCCCCCTGCACGTTATCGAAATTGACCCCGAACACCCCGACGTTCTGTGCTTTGAGCTGCTCGGCCAAGGCATTGAGCTCAGGGATTTCCGTGCGGCATGGGCCACACCATTCTGCCCAGTAGTTGACCACCAGCCATTGCTTGTCGAGGCGCTCGGCCGCGACTTTCTGGCCATACTGGTCAACGCCATAGTCATTGCCGCAGCCGCTGAGCAGCAAGGTTGTAATGATCGCCAATGCACCGATCAGTCGACGTGTCATGGGGTAATCCTTCGCAAAAATGAACGTTGGCTGCGACCTATCGCCTCTTACGGTTTAAGGACGGGGCGCAGCGCGGGTAGAATACCCGCCACCTTACGCAAGATGCGACCCGCACATGACCGATCTGACGCTTTATCACAACCCGCGCTGCTCGAAATCCCGCGGTGCGCTCGAACTGCTTGAAGCCCGCGGCCTTGCCCCAACCGTGGTGCGCTACCTGGAAACCCCGCTGGACGCGGCGCAAATCAAGGCCTTGCTGGCCAAACTGGGCCTCAGCGCCCGTCAGTTGCTGCGCACCGGCGAAGACGAATACAAAAGTCTCAACCTGGCCGACGCCACCCTCAGCGAAACCCAACTGATCGCGGCCATCGCCGAACACCCCAAGCTGATGGAACGCCCGATCCTGGAAACCGCCGACAAGGCCATCATTGGCCGCCCACCAGAAAACGTACTGGAGATTCTGCCGTGACCACACCGTATGTGCTGGTGCTGTATTACAGCCGCAACGGCTCGGTCAGCGAAATGGCCCGGCAAATTGCCCGTGGTATCGAGCAAGGCGGTATGGAAGCGCGTTTGCGCACCGTGTCGGCGATCTCCACCGAATGCGAAGCCGTGGCGCCGAGCATTCCGGACGAAGGCGCGTTGTACGCCAGCCTCGATGATTTGAAAAACTGCTCAGGCCTGGCCCTGGGCAGCCCGACGCGCTTCGGCAACATGGCCGCGCCGCTCAAGTACTTTATTGATGGCACCAGCAACCTGTGGCTCACCGGCGCTCTGGTCGGCAAGCCTGCTGGCGTGTTCACCTCCACCGCCAGCCTGCACGGCGGCCAGGAAACCACGCTGATGTCGATGCTGCTGCCGCTGTTGCACCACGGCATGTTGATCACCGGCCTGCCCTACAGCGAACAGGCATTGCTCGACACCCAGGGCGGCGGCACGCCGTATGGCGCCAGCCATCATGCCGGGCCGGACGGCAAGCGCATGCTCGATCAACACGAAATCGCCCTGTGCCGGGCATTGGGCTTGCGCCTGGCTACCACCGCCACGCTGCTGGAGAATGGCCGTGGCCAAAAAGCCTAAAGTCCTGCCGCCCCAGGCGTGGCTGGAGCCGCGTGTAAAGGCGGCACGCGCATTGAGCCTGCTGGCATTTTTTGCCCTGGTGGGCTTGCTGTGCGGGTATTACCTGTTCGTCGCCGACCTGCACGGCGCACGCCCGTGGGTGATCCTGCTGATCGAGCTGGCGCCGCTGCTGTTGCTGGCGCCGGGCATGATCAGCGGCAGTGCGCGGGGGCATTCGTGGATGTGCTTTGCGGTGAACCTGTATTTCATCAAGGGCGCGCTGGCGGCGTACGACCCGAACCGCCAGTGGTTCGGGGTGCTGGAGATGCTGACGAGTCTGGCGGTGTTTTGCACGGCGCTGGTGTATGTGCGGTGGCGGCATCAGTTGGATCGGCGGTTGGCAGCCAATCACCCGTAGCTGTCGAGCGCTACGGGGGTGTTACTTATGGCGTCGGCTCAGTGGTTGACGGTGTAGGCCAGCATCATCGACAACTGGCACATAGGTCGCCCGCTCTCGGCATGCCACTGGTTGAACGCGCCCTGCACCGTCGCCAGATCGCGCAGGCTGGTCGGCGCCTTGTCGACGATTTTCTGTGCATTCAATGCTGCCACCACGTCATCACTCGGCACAAACGTATCCTTACCCACCATCCGCAAGAAGCGCGGCGCCGACAGCCCGCCCAACTGGTGGCCGTGCTTGCTCAGGTACTTCCAGAGCCCGACGATATCGGTGACCGGCCAGTCGGCGATAAACGCGCCGAAGCTGCCTTTTTCTAGCTCAATGTCCAGCATCATCTGCGCGTTGCGCGGCACGCTCTTGAGCTTGCCCAGGTGACGGATGATCCGCGTGTCCTGCATCAGGCGTTCCAGGTGCTCGGCGCCCATCAGCACGACTTTTTCCGGGTTGAAGCCGAAGAACACCTGTTCGAACGCCGGCCATTTGGCGTCCACCACGCTGTGCTTTAAACCGGCGCGAAACACTCGCAGCGCCAGGGTCGACAGATAACGGTCATCACTGATCTTGCGCAATTGCGCCGGTGTCTTGGGCACCGGCAGGTGGGCTTCCAGTTGAGCCGCTGAACCAAAGCGGTTCAGACAATATTCGTGCAGCCACTTGTAATCGCGCATGCCCTCTCCTGGGGATTGAAAATGAAAACGGCGCCCGTAAGCGCCGTCTTTCAGAGCGTTGAGTTGCGTCAGAGGTTCACTACGTTGACGAAGCGCGAGGCGGCCGTCTCGTCGATTTTCAGGCTGGTGAAGTCAAACAGGGTGCGGTCGGCCAATTGTGATGGCTGTACGTTCTGCAAGCTGCGGAAAATACTTTCGGTGCGCCCCGGCGTCTTGCGTTCCCACTCCACCAGCATCTCCTTGACCACCTGGCGCTGCAGGTTTTCCTGGGAGCCGCACAGGTTGCACGGGATGATCGGGAATTGCTTGAAGTCGGAGTAGGCCTGGATGTCCTTCTCGTTGCAATACGCCAGCGGGCGGATGACTACGTTGCGCCCGTCATCGGCGCGCAGCTTGGGCGGCATGGCCTTGAGGGAGCCATTGAAAAACATGTTGAGAAAGAAGGTTTCGACGATGTCGTCGCGGTGGTGCCCCAGGGCCATCTTGGTCGCACCGATTTCATCGGCAAAGGTGTAGAGCGTGCCACGGCGCAGGCGCGAGCACAGCGAGCAGGTGGTCTTGCCTTCCGGAATCAACTCCTTGACCACCGAGTAGGTGTCTTTTTCGACGATGTGGTACTCGACGCCCAGGGCTTTCAGGTAGGCCGGCAGCACGTGCTCCGGGAAGCCTGGTTGTTTCTGGTCCATGTTGACGGCGACGATCTCGAACTTGATTGGCGCGACCTTTTGCAGGTGCAGCAGCACGTCAAGCAGGGTGTAACTGTCTTTGCCGCCGGAGAGACAGACCATGACCTTGTCGCCGTCCTCGATCATGTTGAAATCGGCGACCGCTTCACCGGCCAGGCGACGCAGGCGTTTTTGCAGTTTGTTCTGGTTGACCGTAAGAGTGCCCATGGCGCTTGGATCCGCTGCTGGTGTGACGAAAAGCCGGGTATCTTACCGATGTCGAGTCCCCACATTCAATGTGGGCCAGCATTCCAATCTGCGATTAGGCCCACTGTTTACAGTGCGATTTGCTCTAAAGCCCCTACAGTTATTCAGGTCATCCCTTCCTATACTGCGACGTGAGGTCGCACATCTATATCCAGACCTTTCAGGCCAATTGGCCCGTGGGCGCTCCGATGGGGGGCGATGGCAATAACGACAGGAGTGACTGGCATGATCCATCACGTCGTGGGGCTTTTTACCCATCCCGACCAGGAATGGCGGGAAATCCGTGGCGATAAAGAAGAAAGCATCGGCCACATGTACCTCACTCACACGCTGATTCTCGCGGCGATCCCTGCGATATCAGCGTTTATCGGCACCACCCAGGTGGGCTGGGTCATCGGTAACCGGGCGCCGGTGATGCTGACCCAGGAAAGTGCGTTGTGGATGACCATCATGTCCTATGCCGCCATGCTCGGCGGCGTGGCGGTGATGGGCGCGTTCATTCACTGGATGGCCCGTACCTACGACGCCAACCCCAGCATGGCGCGCTGCGTGGCCTTTGCGACCTACACTGCCACACCCCTGTTTATCGGCGGGCTGGCGGCACTTTACCCACATATGTGGCTGGGCATGGTCGTGGGCACGGCGGCAATCTGCTACACGGTGTACTTGCTGTATGTAGGCCTGCCGACGTTCATGAACATCGACCCGGACGAGGGCTTCCTGTTTTCCAGCTCGGTACTGGCTGTAGGCCTGGTGGTCCTGGTGGCGATCATGGCGTTTACCGTTATCGTCTGGGGCCTGGGTGTTGGCCCGATCTACACCAACTGACCTCACAGCCCCTCAGGCAAGGCCACCGCAAGGTGGCTTTGTGCGTTATGCATGACCATTCGGCACCTGACAGATTCGGAAACACCCGGCTTTGCGGCATACTGGGCCTCTCTGGAGATAGGTACAGCATGCCCGAGCAACTCAATACCCGCGTCGAAGATTGTTTCCTGCAAGCCGAATCCTTTTTCAAACGAAGCTTCAAGCGCCCCCAGGTCAGCCTCAAGCTGCGGGGCCAGAAAGCCGGTGTCGCGCATTTGCACGAGAACCTGCTGCGCTTCAACCCACAGTTGTACCGAGAAAACAGTCAACATTTCCTCAAGCAGACCGTGGCCCATGAAGTGGCGCACCTGATCGCCCATCAATTGTTCGGTGAGCGCATCCAGCCCCATGGCGAGGAATGGCAGTTAATCATGCGCGGGGTCTACGAACTGCCGCCAGACCGCTGCCACACCTATGCCGTGCAGCGTCGCCAGGTAACCCGCTATATCTACCGCTGCCCGTGTGCCGATAGCGACTTCCCGTTTTCGTCGCAGCGTCATGGCATGGTGGCTCAGGGACGGCGGTATTTGTGTCGGCGGTGTCGGCAGACCCTGGTGTTTACCGGGGAAACCCGCGTGGAGTGAGGGCCAAATCGGGGGCAAGCCCCCTCCCACATTTGGAATGCATTTTAATGTGGGAGGGGGCCGCCCCCGATAGCGCCGGGTCAGTCACCCAACCACCTTGGCCCGCCGCAGTTCCGCTATTCGCTGAGCGCTGAGGCCCAACTCCGCCAACACCTCATCACTGTGCACCCCCACCGCCACACCAATATGTCTCGGCGCCGGCAACCCCTCGGAAAACTTCAGCGGGCAAGCCAGTTGCGCCTGGGTCGAACCATCGCCCCTCGGCACCTGGCTGACCAACGCCCGCGCCTTCAACTGCGGGTGTTCAACGGCCTCGCTCAGGCTCAACACTGGCTCTACACACGCATCCACACCGGCAAATAACTCGCACAGTTCATCAAAGCTGCGCTTTTCGAATTCCACTTGCAGCGCCCGCTTGAGCGCAGGATCGAGGCCCAGTGCCGCCAGCTCCGGCCGCCCGAACGCCGCGCACAGTTGCTGCATAAACGCCGGCTCCAGGCTGCCCACCGACATCCAGCGCCCATCACGCGAGCGGTAATAGTCATAGAAACTGCCGCCATTGAGCACATGGGTTTCCCTTTCCGGCTGCACGCCGCAGGCCAGGTAACCGGCGCCAGCCATCGCGTTCAGGCTGAATGAGCAGTCGGTCATGCTCACATCCAGGTATTGACCGACACCCGTCTGCTGGCGAGCAATGACCGCTGCGAGCAAACCCACCACGGCATGCAACGAGCCGCCGCCCACATCCGCCAACTGCACGCCCAACGGCAGCGGCCCGCTGTCCTGGCGCCCGGTGTAGCTGGCCACGCCCGCCAGTGCCAGGTAGTTGATATCGTGGCCGGCGCGATCCTTATACGGGCCGGTCTGGCCATACCCGGTGATCGACACATAAATCAGCCGGGGGTTGAGCGCTTTCAAGGCCTCATACCCCAGGCCCAGGCGCTCCATCACGCCGGGGCGAAACTGTTCGAGCACGATGTCGTAGTTCTTGACCAGCGCCCTTACGATGTCCAGGGCCTCGGCCTGCTTGAGGTCCAGCGCCAGGCTGCGTTTATTGCGATTGAGGTAGGCGTGGCTCGCCGAGGTGCCTTGGTCATGGGGTGGCAGCACGCGCAGCAGGTCCATGCGCGTGGGCGATTCGATACGCAGCACCTCGGCCCCCATGTCCGCCAGCATCAACGAAGCAAACGGGCCAGGTAGCAAGGTGGAAAAATCCAGCACTTTGAGGGACGCCAAGGGACCTGACATTTGGGGGCTCCACTTTCGCTTCGAATGCCCACAGACTAGGCAGCCTTACGCCTACCGGCAATCGTCAGAACAATCACCGACAGTGACCGTTTTGATCACGGCGGGCTTTTTCGCGGCGGCGGCTTTATCATTGGCCCACGTTTGCTTGCCGAGTGTTCCATGAAGTTCGCGATTGCCCTGTATTCCGCCGCCCACGCGCCCTCCTCGCGCCGCGCCCTGCTGTTCGCACAGGCCGCGCTGGCCGGCGGGCATGAGATTGTGCGGTTGTTTTTTTATCAGGATGGCGTGTACAGCGCGTCCAATAACGTTGTCGCGCCCCAGGATGAGCAAGACATCGCCCGCCAATGGCGTGAGTTTGTCAGCACTCATCAGCTGGACGGCGTGGTGTGCATCGCCGCTGCCCTGCGCCGTGGCGTGCTCAACAGCGAAGAAGCCACGCGCTATCAACGCAGCGCGGTCAACCTGGATGCACCGTGGGCGCTGTCAGGCCTTGGGCAATTGCATGATGCGATCCAGGGTGCCGACCGCCTGATCTGTTTTGGAGGGCCGTGAGATGTCCAAATCCCTATTGGTGATCAGCCGCCAGGCGCCGTGGTCCGGGCCTAGCGCGCGGGAAGCGCTGGATATCGTGCTGGCCGGTGGCGCGTTTGATCTGCCCATCGGCTTGCTGTTCATGGATGACGGCGTGTTCCAACTGGCGCCGTGCCAAGCCGCCAAAGCCGTGCAACAGAAAGACCTGAGTGCCAATCTGCAGGCCCTGGGCCTGTTCGGCATTGATGACGTGTTCGCCTGCGACCACAGCCTGTCCGCACGCGGGCTGCCGCCACCCGCCAACGCGCAGTCGCTGGACAGCCAAGCCATTTCCCAATTGATTGACCGTTACGACCAGGTGATTACCCTCTGATGTCGACTCTACATGTGGTGTCTCATTCCCCGTTTACCGACAGCCGCCTCGACAGTTGCCTGCGCATCTGTGGCGCCGGGGACGCAATCCTGCTGTGTGGTGACGGCGCCTACGGCCTGCACACGCCCGCCCTGCAAACCAAAGGCGTGAAGGTGTTTGTGCTGGCCGAAGACATGCAGGCGCGCAATCTGCCACTACCGGACTGGGCTGACAGCATGGACTATCCCGGTTTCGTGCAACTGTCGATCGACTACGACAAGGTCAACACCTGGCTATGAACACCCTGACCGTAGGCGAGCGCCGCCTCGAACTGGACAAGGACGGCTACCTGGTCGATCTGGACGACTGGTCCACCGAAGTCGCCAATGCCCTCGCCGCCGCCGACAACCTGGAGCTGACGCCGGCCCACTGGGAAATCCTCGAACTGTTGCGCGGGTTTTATGCCGAATTTCAGCTGTCCCCGGCCACGCGCCCGCTGATCAAATACACCGCCCTGAAACTTGGCCCGGAGAAGGGCAACAGCCTGCACCTCAACCAACTGTTCAACGGCACTCCCGCCAAACTCGCCGCCAAGCTGGCGGGCCTGCCCAGGCCGACGAATTGCTTATGACCGACTTTGCCCCACTGACCCTGCAAACCCCTGCCGAGCACCCGTTTGCGCCATTCGTGCGCATCCTGGGCAAAGGCAAGCGCGGCGCGCGTAACCTCACCCGCGAAGAAGCCCGTGAAGCCATGGGCATGCTGCTCGACGAAAAAGTCGAAGACACCCAACTGGGCGCCTTCCTGATGCTGCTGCGGCACAAGGAAGAAAGCGCGGAAGAACTTGCTGGCTTCACCGAAGCCGTGCGCGAACGCCTGGATGCCCCGGCACTGAACGTGGATATCGACTGGCCGACCTACGCCGGTAAAAAGCGCCACCTGCCGTGGTTTCTGCTGGCGGCCAAATGCCTGGCACAGAACGGCGTGCGCATCCTGATGCACGGTGGCGGCGCCCATACGGCGGGCCGGTTGTACACCGAACAATTGCTGCAAACCCTGCAAATTCCCCTGTGCCGCAACTGGCAACAGGTCGGCGCGGCGTTTGACCAGGGCAACCTGGCGTTCATCCCGCTGGGCGACTGGGCACCGCAGCTGCAACGCATGATTGATTTGCGCAACACCCTGGGCCTGCGCTCGCCGATCCACTCCCTGGCGCGGCTGCTCAACCCGTTGAACGCCCGTTGCGGCCTGCAAAGCATTTTCCATCCGGGCTATCAGGGCGTACACCGCGACGCCAGCGGCCTGCTTGGCGATAACGTGATTGTGGTGAAAGGCGACGGCGGCGAGATCGAGATCAACCCCGACACGATCAGCCACCTGTACGGCACTACCGGCGGCGAGAGCTGGGATGAAGAATGGCCCGCCCTCTCCGCCCAGCGCCATGTCAAACCGGCAACGCTGGAGACAGAGCATTTGAAAGCGCTGTGGCGCGGTGATGTGGAGGACAGCTACCCACAACTGGCGCTGATCGCCACCATGGCCCTGGCCTTGCGCGGCCTGGGCCACCCACGGGAGCAGGCGTTCGAATTGGCCCGGCAGTACTGGGCTGCGCGGGATAAATCGATTTAATCGATCATTCACCCGCAGTCTTTGCGCTTTTAGTTCGAACTCATCCCTTTAGACTGGGCTCCAACGCTTATTAGCCAAGGAGCCAGTCATGGGTTTACTGATCAAAGGACACTGGAAAGACCAGTGGTACGAAAGTAGCGCAGACGGCGCTTTCCAACGCGAACAGGCGCAGCGCCGCCACTGGGTGACGGCCGACGGCCAGCCTGGCCCGAGCGGCGATGGCGGCTTCAGGGCCGAGGCCGGTCGGTATCACCTCTATGTGTCCCTGGCCTGCCCATGGGCTCACCGCACCCTTATCCTGCGCAAGCTCAAAGGCCTCGAAAGCCTCATCGGTGTGTCCGTGGTCAGCTGGCTGATGCTGGAAAACGGCTGGACCTTCGATAAGGCCCACGGCTCCACTGGCGACGCGCTGGATAATTTTGAATTCATGCACCAGCGCTACACCGCCGATACGGCCGACTACACCGGCCGCGTCACCGTGCCGGTGTTGTGGGACAAGCAGCTCCAACGCATCGTCAGCAATGAGTCGGCGGAGATCATCCGCATGTTCAACAGCGCGTTCAACGGGTTGACGGGCAACACCCTGGACTTCTATCCCGAGTCACTGCGCACAACCATCGACGCGCTGAACGAACGCATTTACCCGGCCGTGAACAACGGCGTGTATCGCGCAGGCTTTGCCACGTCGCAGCAGGCGTATGCAAGCGCGTTTGATGATGTGTTTGCCGAACTTGATGACCTGGAGCAGCACCTGAGCGACCATCGCTACCTGGCCGGTGAATACCTGACCGAGGCAGACGTGCGACTGTTTACCACACTGATTCGTTTTGATGCGGTGTACTACAGCCACTTCAAATGCAATCTGCGGCGGATTGCGGATTATCCAAACCTGTCGAACTGGCTGCGGGAGTTGTATCAGTGGCCTGGGGTGGCCGAGACGGTGGATTTCGAGCACATCAAGGGGCACTACTATGCGAGCCATCGGACGATCAATCCGACGGGGATTGTGCCGAAAGGGCCGTTGCAGAGGTTTGATGCCGAGCATGATCGTCGGCGCTTGAATGGTTCAGGGGTTTTGAGCTGATCCACGAGATGGTTGTGTCTGAGGGACTCATCGGGGGCAAGCCCCCTCCCACATTTGGAATGCATTTTAATGTGGGAGGGGACTTGCCCCCGATGCTTTCAGGGCTCACACCTGAGACTGGGCGCCTTCAAACCACTTGAGCTTCTCGCGCAACACCACCACCTCACCCACGATCACCAATGTCGGCGCATGCACTTCATGCTCCGCCACCATGCGTGGCAAGTCGGCCAGGGTACCGGTGAACACACGCTGGTTCGAGGTGGTGCCCTGCTGGATCAACGCTGCCGGTGTATCAGCGGCGCGACCGTGCTTGATCAGTTGCTCGCAGATGATCGGCAAGCCAATCAGGCCCATGTAGAACACCAGCGTCTGCGACGGCCCCACCAGATCCTGCCAGGGCAGATCCGACGTACCGTTTTTCAGGTGCCCGGTGATAAAGCGCACCGATTGCGCGTAATCGCGGTGGGTCAGCGGAATCCCGGCATACGCCGCGCAGCCACTGGCCGCCGTGATGCCCGGCACCACCTGGAACGGGATGCCATGGGCCGCCAATTCCTCGATTTCTTCGCCACCACGCCCAAAGATGAACGGATCGCCACCCTTGAGGCGCAGCACGCGCTTGCCTTGCTTGGCCAGATCCACCAATTGCTGGTTGATCTGGTCCTGCGGCACGGCATGGTCGGCGCGACGCTTGCCGACATAGACCCGCTCGGCATCACGACGGCACAGCTCAAGAATCGCCGGGGCGACCAGACGGTCGTACAGCACCACATCGGCTTGCTGCATCAGACGTAGCGCACGGAAGGTCAACAGGTCAGGATCGCCCGGGCCTGCGCCCACCAGGTAAACCTCACCCGGCGCGTACGGCGGTGCACCGTTGACCTTTTCAATCAATAAACGCTCAGCCTCATCGCCCTGCCCGGCCAACTGACGGTCGGCAATCGGGCCCTGGAACACTTCTTCCCAGAACGCCCGACGTTGCTGCACATCCGGGTACAAACCTTTGACCTGGGCACGAAAACGCGCCGCCAACCCGGCCAATTGGCCATAAGTCGATGGAATCCAGGTTTCCAGCTTGGCGCGGATCAAGCGTGCCAACACCGGCGCATCGCCGCCGCTGGACACCGCAATCACCAACGGCGAGCGGTCGACAATCGCCGGGAAGATCACGCTGCACAAGGCCGGCGCGTCCACCACGTTGACCGGTACACAGCGACGCTTGGCATCACTGGATACTTGCGCATTGAGTGGCTCGTCGTCCGTCGCGGCGATGATCAGGGTGCAACCATCAAGGTCGGGCTCCTGATAACCACGCACGTTCAGTTCCCCGCCACTGCCCAGCACCAATTCACGCAACTGGTCTTCGATCTGAGGAGCAACCACCCGCAGCACTGCGCCGGCGTCGGCCAGCAGCCGGGACTTGCGCAAGGCAATTTCCCCGCCACCAACGACCAATACACGGCTGCCGCGCAGATTATGAAACAGCGGCAGAAATTCCATTTAGCCGATGACCTCAACGCCGGCCATGTACGGCTTGAGCACTTCAGGTACACGGATCGAACCGTCAGCCTGCTGGTAGTTTTCCAACACCGCCACCAGGGTACGGCCTACGGCCAGGCCCGAACCATTGAGGGTGTGCACCAGTTCCGGCTTGCCGGTTTCCGGGTTACGGAAACGCGCCTGCATGCGACGGGCCTGGAAATCACCGCAGTTGGAGCACGACGAAATCTCGCGGTACTTGTCCTGGCTCGGCACCCACACTTCCAGATCGTAGGTCTTCACGGCGCTGAACCCCATGTCGCCCGTGCACAGAGCCAGCACGCGGTACGGCAGCTCCAGCAGTTGCAGCACGCGCTCGGCGTTGGCGGTCAGGCCTTCCAGGGCTTCCATGGAGGTCGACGGCTCGACCACTTGCACCATCTCGACCTTGTCGAACTGGTGCTGGCGGATCATGCCACGGGTGTCACGCCCCGATGCGCCGGCTTCACTGCGAAAGCACGGGCTGTGGGCCACGAACTTGAGTGGCAGTTGCTTGGCGTCGAGGATCTCGCCAGCGACGATATTGGTCAGCGACACTTCGGCGGTCGGGATCAGGTACAGGTCGGCTTCGCCGTCGCGGCTGATCTTGAACAGGTCTTCTTCGAACTTCGGCAACTGGCTGGTACCCATCAGCGCCGGACCTTGCACCAGATAAGGGGTGTAGGCCTCTTCGTAGCCGTGCTCGCAGGTGTGCAGGTTGATCATGAACTGCGCCAGGGCACGGTGCATGCGCGCGATCGGTCCGCGCAGCAACGCAAAGCGCGCGCCGGACATCTTGGCGGCGGTTTCGAAATCCAGGCCACCGGTCAATTCGCCCAGGGCAACGTGGTCCTTGATCTCGAAGTCAAAGGCTTTGGGCGTGCCCCAGCGGCGGACTTCGACGTTGCCGTCTTCGTCTTCACCCACTGGCACAGATTCATGCGGAATGTTGGGGATGCCCAGCAGGATCGAATCCAGCTCGGATTGAATGCCCTCCAGCTCGACCTTGCCGTCGGACAGCTCGGTGCCCATGCGCTCGACGTCCGCCATCAGCGGCGCGATGTCTTCGCCGCGCTGCTTGGCCTGACCGATGGATTTGGAACGCGCATTACGCTCAGCCTGCAGTGCTTCGGTGCGGGTCTGGACGGTCTTGCGCTGTTCTTCCAGCGCTTCGATGCGCGCAACATCCAAGGCAAAGCCACGGGATGCCAGGCGGTCCGCTACGTCCTGAAGGTTGCTACGTAACAGTTTGGAATCGAGCATGTCGGTCTCTCGTTTATCAAAGTTTGGTCAAGGACAGGCCGGCCCAGGTCGCGAGCAGCCCGCCGAATACACTGATGGCAGCGTAGCCAATCGCCAGCGGCATTTGCCCGCTTTCCAGCAGGCGTACGGTATCCAGTGAAAAGGATGAAAAGGTCGTCAGGCCGCCAAGAAAGCCAACCATCAGCCCGGCGCGCACCTCAATCGGTACTTCGGGACGCACCAGGAACAGGCCGTATAAAACGCCGATCAACAGGCAGCCCACGATATTAACGGCCAGCGTCGCGGTATAGAAGTGCTTGGGCCAATTCGCGCTGATCCAATTACCCGTCGCAAAGCGCAGCAGTGTACCCGCGATACCGCCCGCCGAGACGGCGACCACCAAGGGAATCATGATTTTCTCCGCTGTCTGGGACTTAAACGATCGAGTGCGGCCAGATGATTGAGCTTCTCGCCGATCTTCAGCTCAAGACCACGGGGCACCGGCTGATAGAGCGGCAACGGCTCAAGCTCATCGGGGAAGTAGTCTTCACCGGCGGCATAGGCATCCGGCTCATCGTGGGCATAGCGATATTCGTCGCCGTAGCCGAGCTGTTTCATCAATTTGGTCGGCGCATTGCGCAAGTGCAACGGCACTTCGAGGGAGCCGTATTCGGCCGCGGCACGCAGCGCCGACTTGAAGCCCATGTACACCGCGTTGCTTTTCGGCGCGCAGGCCAGGTAGGTGATGGCCTGGGCCACCGCCAACTCGCCTTCCGGGCTGCCGAGGCGCTCCTGCACGTCCCACGCGGCCAGACACAGGCTCAGGGCACGGGGATCGGCGTTACCGATGTCCTCGCTGGCCATGCGTACCACGCGGCGCGCCAGGTACAACGGATCGCAACCGCCGTCGATCATGCGCGCAAACCAGTACAACGCGCCGTCCGGGTTGGAGCCGCGCACGGATTTGTGCAGCGCCGAGATCTGGTCGTAGAAAGCTTCGCCGCCCTTGTCGAAGCGCCGGCGCGTGTCGCCGAGCAGGCTTTGCAGCAGGTCGACGCCAATCTCGCTGCCGTCTTCGGCTAGGTCGGATGCGTTCTCCAGCAGGTTGAGAAAACGGCGACCGTCGCCATCGGCAGCGGTGAGCAGAATCTTGAAGCCTTCTTCGCTGACACTCAGCTGGCGCTTGCCCAGGCCCTTGTCTTCACTCAAGGCGCGGTGCAGCAGCTTTTGCATCGCCGCCTCGTCGAGGCTCTTGAGCACATACACGCGAGCCCGCGACAGCAACGCGTTGTTCAGTTCGAACGAGGGGTTTTCGGTGGTGGCGCCAATAAAGATCAGCGTGCCGTCTTCGACGTAGGGCAGGAAGGCATCCTGCTGCGACTTGTTGAAGCGATGCACTTCGTCGACAAACAGGATGGTGCGCTTGCCGTATTGCCCGGCCTGCTGCTTGGCGACGTCCACCGCCTGGCGGATTTCCTTGACCCCGGCCAGCACCGCAGACACCGTTTCGAAGTGTGCATCCGAGACTTTCGCCAGCAGCCGCGCCAGGGTGGTTTTACCCACGCCCGGTGGCCCCCAGAAAATCATCGAGTGCAGCGCGCCCTGCTCCAGGGCTTCGCGCAATGGCTTGCCGCGAGCGAGCAGGTGTTCCTGACCGACGTACTCATCCAGGTTGGTCGAACGCAAGCGTGCGGCCAAGGGTTGGGCAATCGGGTCACTTCGAAACAGGTCCATGGGCAGCGTTTGAAACCTCTGGTTTATTCCTGGATCACGTCGGCACCCTTGGGGATGTCGAACTTGAACTTGGAAGCCGGCACCGGCTGGTTGGCCTTGACCCCGGAGAACAGGATATCGGTGCGCTGGCCGACGCTGTCGATCAGGCGCATGTTGTTGATCACGCCATTGCCGAACGACAGGGACAGCGTGTCAAACAGCGTGTCCTTGGATTTGGGCTTGAGGGTGAATTCGATCACGTTGCTGGTTTGCTTGGAGGTGATATCGAAGCTGTCGTTGATCTTCGACACGTCGCCCGACAGCAACAGCGCAGGCGTCTGGTTCAGGCGTGGGTCGAGCTTCTTGATGGTCGCCTGCTCCAGGTCCGGGTCCCACAGCGTAACTTTCTGGCCGTCCGAGACGATGGTCTGCTCGGCCTTGCCTTCGGTGTGCCAGTAGAACAGCCCCGGGCGCTGCACGGCCATTTCCCCTGCCGTTTCCTGCAAGCGAGTACCGCCGGCATCCAGGGTCAGCTGGGAAAAGCGTGCGGTCAGGGTCTGGGATTTGTCCAACAGGTTCTTCAGGCTGGCGACGGAGGCCGGGTCAGCGTGAGCCGAAACAGCGGTCAGGGCCAGTGCCGGCAACAACAGCATGCGGATAAAGCGCATGGGAGTCCTCATTGAGTAGTCAGGGCGCGCCGCGTGCTGCCACGCGGCACGGAGTCAGTCGCGCATCTGCCCAGGGGCAATGATTTCACGCGAGCCGTTGGTGTTCATTGCGGTGACGACGCCGGCGTTTTCCATGGCTTCGATCATGCGGGCGGCGCGGTTGTAGCCGATCTTCAGCTTGCGCTGTACCGCAGAAATCGAGGCCCGGCGGCTTTCCAGCACAAATGCCACGGCTTCGTCGTACAGCGCGTCGGTCTCGGCATCATCGTCGCCACCGCTGCTGCCACCGTCGAAACCGCTGCCAGCTTCTTCAACGCCGGCAAGGATGTCATCGTTGTATTCAGGCGCGCCGCGCAGCTTCCAGGCTTCCACCACGCGGTGCACTTCATCGTCGGACACGAAAGCGCCGTGCACACGGATCGGCAGGCTGGTGCCCGGCGGCATGTAGAGCATGTCACCGTGGCCCAACAGTTGTTCGGCGCCGCCCTGGTCGATGATGGTCCGCGAGTCGATCTTGCTCGACACCTGGAACGCCATACGCGTCGGGATGTTGGCCTTGATCAGGCCGGTGATCACGTCCACCGACGGCCGCTGGGTAGCAAGGATCAAGTGGATACCGGCCGCTCGCGCTTTCTGGGCGATACGGGCGATCAGCTCTTCAACCTTCTTGCCGACGATCATCATCATGTCGGCAAATTCGTCGACCACCACCACGATGGTCGGCAGCTTGCTCAGCAGCGGTGCTTCGTCGTGGATGCTTTCGCGCTTGTACAGCGGATCGGTCAGCGGCGTGCCGGCGTCCTGGGCTTCCTTGACCTTCGCGTTGAAGCCCGACAGGTTACGCACGCCCATCTTCGCCATCAGCTTGTAGCGGCGCTCCATCTCGGCAACGCTCCAGCGCAGGGCGTTGGCGGCGTCCTTCATGTCGGTGACCACCGGGCACAGCAGGTGCGGAATGCCTTCGTAGATCGACAGTTCGAGCATCTTCGGGTCGATCATGATCAGCTTGGCGTCTTCCGGGCCGGACTTGAACAGGATCGACAGGATCATCGCGTTCACCCCCACCGACTTACCGGAACCGGTGGTACCGGCCACCAGCAGGTGAGGCATTTTCGCCAGGTCAGTGATGACCGGCTTGCCGCCGATGTCATGGCCCAGGGCCAGGGTGACCGGCGATTTGAAGTTGTCGTATTCCGGCGTCGACAGCACTTCGGAGAAACGCACGATCTGGCGGTCTTCGTTGGGAATCTCGATACCCACGGTGGTCTTGCCGGGGATCACCTCCACCACGCGCACGCTGGTCACGGCCAGGGAGCGGGCCAAGTCCTTGGCCAGGTTGGAAATGCGGCTGACTTTTACACCGGCGGCCGGCTGGATTTCGTAACGGGTAATCACCGGGCCTGGGTGGATCGAGTCCACCGAGACTTCGACACCGAATTCCTTGAGCTTGATTTCCAGCAGGTGGCCGACGGCCGCCAGGGATTCCGGTGAATAGTTGAGTTGTTTCTTTTCGGCCGGGTCGAGAATCGAGATCGGCGGCAAGGTGCCTTCCACGGCGCTGTCGATGAACAACGGCGCCTGTTTCTCTTTCTGCACGCGATGGCTTGGCTCGGGAGCCTTGGGCGGCGCCGGCGCAATCACCGGTGGCACCTGCTTCTCGCGGTCGGACATGTGCTTGCTCAGGGCCTGTTCGCGCTCGATAAGGCGCTCCTTGACCTTGGCCTGTTCGCGGCGGTCCGGTGTGCTCGGGGCCACGACCTCATTGATGCGGGTATCCACCTCGCGCAACTGGGCCACCATGCGCTTGCGATCGACACGGGCAGACCACCAACGGTTGGCGGCGCCTTGGAACAATTCGAGCAGGTCGAGGGTGATCTTGCCCGTCACATCCATCACCTTGAACCACGAGAGGTCGGTGAATACCGTGAGGCCGAACAGGAACAGCGCAATGAACATCAGGGTGCTGCCCTGGATATTCAGGGTCTTGCGCGCCAGGTCGCCAAGGCTTTCGCCGAGCGCCCCGCCCGCGCCCGCCGGCAAACCGGTAGGCGCGTGGAAATGAATATGGGCCAGCGCAGCGCCGGAGAGCACCAGGAACACCAGGCCGATCAGGCGCCAGGAGAACAGCCAGCCACTCCATTGCCACGGCTCGTGACGCTGGCGGAAGATCTGCCAGGTCTTGATCGCCAGCAGCAACGGGAAGATGTAAGCGAAGTAACCCAGCACCATGAACAGGATATCGGCGCTGTAGGAACCCACCGGACCACCGAAGTTCTGCACGTCGTCGATCTTGCTGTTGTGGCTCCAGCCCGGATCGTCCTTGCCATAGGTGAGCAAGGCCATCATCAGGAACAGACACAGCGCGCCGATAGCGATCAGCGCACCTTCCTTGAGTCGATAGTGCAGGTGCTGGCGCCAAGCCGGCACGACTGCTGCTTTAGGTGTTGCGGCGGATTTCTTCAAAACGGGTCTTTTCCTGCGCCTTTAGCGCGTCCATCTGTTGAATGACTGCAACTACTGCCCAATCCGAGCAGCTGAAAATAAACGAACGTCGTTGAATCTACGTTTAACGTCGAGCGATTGCGCAATGAAATGACGATAACGCCACAATGGCCGCATTGTACGGGTTTGTGTGCCTGATGCCACGCCACTTGGCTTTCTTCAGCCAGCATAGCCAATTGTGTGTCACAACATGTGCAATTTGAGCATGCATTGTCTTTGCTGACAAAGGCTTATGAGCTGTTTTTACCAATCCAGGCAAGCTTGGCAATTGGCCTGCATGGGCCGGCCCAGAATACGACCACACCCCCGGCATAGAGTTGCAGAAACACCCGCTCACGCTAATACGCAGCAATGGCGGATTCAAGCTGGCCCGATGGCGCTGCGTCGACAATAATCAGCACTGCCGAGGCGGGTGTCATACCTGCCACTCCCCTCCCCTTCCATAAGCCTGGATGCCATGCTGACCTGGTTGCAACGCGACACCCTGACCTTTCCACCGCTGGCCAAAGCCATGCGCGAACCCAATGGCCTGCTTGCCGCCGGCGGCGATCTATCGGCGGAGCGACTGGTCAAGGCCTACCGCCACGGCTGCTTCCCTTGGTTTTCGGAGGGTCAACCGATCCTTTGGTGGTCGCCAGACCCGCGCACGGTGATCTTCCCTGATGAACTCCACGTATCCCGCAGCCTGGGCAAGCTGTTACGCCAGCAGCGCTACACCGTGACATTCGACCAGGACTTCGCCGCCGTCATCCAGGCCTGCGCTGCGCCGCGCGCCTACGCCGATGGCACCTGGATCACCGAAGGCATCCAGAACGCCTACCTGGAGCTGCACAAGCGCGGCCATGCGCACTCGGTAGAGGTATGGGATGCAGGCGTACTGGTGGGCGGCCTGTATGGCCTGGCGATGGGCCAGCTGTTTTTTGGCGAATCCATGTTCAGCCGCGCCGACAATGCCTCTAAATTTGGCTTCGCTACACTGACGCGACAATTACAGGCCTGGGGCTTTGTGCTGATCGACTGCCAGATGCCCAACGATCACCTGCACAGCCTGGGTGCCCGCGCCATTCCTCGCAGTGAGTTCGCCGGTTTTCTACGCGACCACCTGGACCAACCCAACACCGGGCCGTGGGTTTCTTAGGCGACATCCGCGCACCTGGCTTACACTTATTTCAAAGCTTATCCCGAGGGTTGATCATGACCGAGTTGGCGCGTTTGAAGTTTTATGCCACTCAAGCCCACTCTTGCAGCTATCTGCCAGACGAGCAGGCCACCACACTGTTCCTCGACCCCAGCCAACCGATGGACGTGCATGTGTATGCGGATCTTTCGGAAATGGGTTTTCGGCGTAGCGGCGACCATCTGTACCGACCCCATTGCCAGAACTGCAATGCCTGCGTGCCGGCGCGCCTCCCTGTGGCGCAGTTTCTGCCGGACCGCAACCAGAAGCGCATCCTCAAGCGCAATGTCGACTTGGTGGTGACATCGAGCAAGCCTCGGTTTACCGAAGAATACTTCGACCTTTACCAGCGCTATATCGAGCAACGCCACGCCGATGGCGATATGTTCCCACCAAGCCGCGACCAATTCTCCACGTTCCTGGTGCGCGACCTGCCTTTTTCACGCTTCTATGAATTTCGTGCGGACGGTCGCCTGCTGGCCGTCGCCGTGACGGATTTGCTGCCTAACGGCCTGTCGGCGGTCTACACCTTCTACGAGCCGACCGAAGAGCGCCGCAGCCTGGGGCGCTTTGCGATCCTCTGGCAAATCGGCGAAGCCCTGCGCCTGGAACTGGAGGCGGTTTACCTCGGATACTGGATCAAGAACTGCAAAAAGATGAGCTACAAGACCCAATATCGGCCCATAGAACTGCTGATTAATCAAAGATGGGTCACGCTTAACTAGAACCCCTTGGCTTAAACACCCTTTTTCGGGCACAATGCACGCCGCTTTTGCCTGGCGCAGTTGCACCGGGCCATTCACTGGATACCGAGGGCTTTACTGCATGTCGAAAGAAGACAGCTTCGAAATGGAAGGCACTGTCGTCGACACCCTGCCCAACACCATGTTTCGTGTGGAGTTGGAAAATGGGCACGTCGTAACCGCGCATATCTCCGGCAAGATGCGCAAGAACTACATTCGTATTCTTACCGGTGACAAAGTGCGCGTCGAGCTGACGCCCTATGACTTGAGCAAAGGGCGCATCACTTACCGCGCTCGCTAAGCAAGTCAATACAAAACGCCCGGTTATGCCGGGCGTTTTTGTGTGCGCCATTTATCTAGCACCACAAGACAATGTGGGAGGGGGCTTGCCCCCGATAGCGGCGTACCAGTCACTCGTGTAGCGACTGAAGCACTGCTATCGGGGGCAAGCCCCCTCCCACATTGGCGCCTGCGGTTATCGATCAGGCCATTTCTGCCGTGGTTTCGAACTCGAAGGTCAGCTCGCCGTCCTTCAGGTCAATATGCACCACGCCACCATGGTCGGAGAGTTCGCCAAACAGGATCTCTTCAGCCAGCGGCCGCTTGATCTTGTCCTGGATCAGACGCGCCATTGGGCGAGCGCCCATTGCTGCGTCGTAGCCACCCTCGGCGATCCAGCTGCGCGCCGCTTCCGTGACATCCAGCTGCACGCGCTTGTCTTCCAACTGCGCCTGTAGCTCGGTGAGGAACTTGTCCACCACACTCTTGATAACCTCATGACTGAGGCGACCAAACTGGATAATGGTGTCCAGGCGGTTGCGGAACTCCGGCGTGAAGCTTTTCTTGATCACTTCCATCGCGTCAGAAGAGTGATCCTGATGCGTGAAGCCGATCGAAGCCCGCGCGGCCGTTTCAGCACCGGCGTTGGTGGTCATGATCACGATCACGTTGCGGAAGTCCGCCTTGCGTCCGTTGTTGTCGGTCAGGGTCCCGTGATCCATCACCTGCAACAGCAGGTTGAAGACTTCCGGGTGGGCCTTCTCGATTTCATCGAGCAGCAATACGCAATGTGGCTGCTTGGTGATCGCTTCGGTCAACAGACCGCCCTGATCGAAGCCAACATAGCCCGGAGGCGCGCCGATCAGGCGCGACACGGTGTGACGCTCCATGTACTCGGACATGTCGAACCGCACCAGCTCGATACCCATGGCCTTGGCCAACTGCCGCGCCGCTTCGGTCTTGCCGACACCGGTAGGCCCGGCAAACAGGAACGAGCCGACTGGCTTGTCCGGCGACTTGAGGCCCGCACGCGACAGCTTGATCGCGGTGGACAGCGCGTCGATAGCTGCATCCTGGCCGAACACCGTGAGCTTGAGGTCGCGCTCCAGATTACGCAGCAGCTCCTTGTCGGAGCTGTTGACGTGTTTTGGCGGAATCCGCGCAATCTTCGCCACGATGTCCTCGACCTGAGGCACGTCGATGCGCTTCACACGTTTCTCGACCGGTTGCAGGCGCTGGTAGGCCCCCGCCTCGTCGATCACGTCGATGGCTTTGTCCGGCATGTGCCGATCATTGATGTAGCGCGATGCCAGCTCCGCAGCTGCGCGCAGCGCCTCATCGGTGTACTCGATGCCATGGTGCGCTTCAAAACGCCCCTTGAGCCCGCGCAGGATGCTGATGGTGTCTTCAACCGACGGCTCGGAGACGTCGACCTTCTGGAAGCGACGCGCCAGGGCGCGGTCCTTCTCGAAGATGCCACGAAATTCCTGGAAAGTGGTGGAACCGATGCAGCGGATGTCACCCGACGACAGTAACGGCTTGAGCAGGTTGGACGCATCCATCACCCCACCGGAAGCCGCACCCGCACCAATGATGGTGTGGATCTCGTCGATGAACAGGATCGCCTGCGGGCGTTTTTTCAGCTCGCCGAGCAGCGCCTTGAAGCGCTTCTCGAAATCGCCACGGTACTTGGTCCCGGCGAGCAACGCGCCCAGATCAAGGGAGTAGACGACACTGTTGGCCAACAGGTCCGGCACCTGGTTGTCCACGATGCGCTTGGCCAGGCCTTCGGCAATCGCGGTCTTGCCCACGCCCGCCTCGCCCACCAGCAGCGGGTTGTTCTTGCGACGACGCGCGAGGATCTGCGCTACACGCTCGACCTCAAGCTCACGCCCCACCAGCGGATCGATCCGCCCCTGGCGCGCCAACTCGTTGAGGTTGCTGGCATAGGCATCCAGCGGGTTGCTTGAAGAAGAAGACTCACCGCCCTCGTCGTCCTGCATATCCTGCTCACCCTCGGAATGATCGCCGTGCCCAGGCACCTTGGAGATACCGTGGGCGATGTAGTTGACGACATCAATACGGGCAACGCTCTGCTGCTTGAGCAGGAACACTGCCTGGCTTTCCTGTTCGCTGAAGATCGCCACAAGCACATTGGCGCCTGTGACTTCACGCTTACCGGAGCTCTGTACGTGGAAAACAGCACGCTGCAATACCCGCTGGAAGCCCAGGGTTGGCTGGGTTTCGCGGTCCTCGTCATGCACGGGGATCAGTGGCGTGGTGGAGTCGATAAACTCCTGCAGGTCATGCTTGAGTTTGTCGAGGTTGGCGCCGCACGCACGCAAAACGGTGGCGGCAGCTTCGTTATCCAAAAGTGCCAGCAAAAGGTGTTCGACAGTCATGAATTCATGACGCTTCGAACGAGCCTCCTTGAAGGCAAGATTGAGGGTGACTTCGAGCTCGCGGTTTAACATAGCTTCACCTCATACCCAAGTGGTCGGCGTTAACCGTCCTTCTCGATTTCACAGAGTAGCGGATGCTGGCTTTCCCTGGCGTACTGGTTGACCTGCATGGCCTTTGTCTCGGCGATGTCACGGGTAAACACTCCACATACTGCCCGTCCTTCTGTGTGAACGGCCAGCATTACCTTGGTCGCCAACTCGCGGTTCAGGTTAAAAAACACCTCGAGTACTTCGACCACGAAATCCATCGGTGTGTAGTCATCATTGAACAAAACCACCTTGTACATCGGCGGCGCCTGTAAAGCAGGCTTGGCCTCCTGAACAGCAATGCCTGCAGAACCGTCGTCATCGTGTTCGTGATCCGGTCGATCCTGATTGAATGTTAGTCGAATCTGGCTGATTGCATGCATGGAAAGAAAGGTTCGTCAGTGGTTCAAATACAGTGGTGGGGGCGAGCTGTCAGAATTTCAACTCTGACCGACTGGTCGCCTTGACTATCGGCAAATCGGTGTTACAACCAATAGAACCCACAGTGGGTAAAAAAGGTCCGCGCAGTCAACCTTAATTTATTCGGGTTAGGACGGATAAACTGGATGATACTCCAGTGATGGAGTCTGGTGCAGAGGGAAATGGGTATGTCTGGCGTCAAGATCAGTGGCAAGGTCAAGTGGTTCAACAATGCCAAAGGATATGGCTTTGTGAATGAGGAAGGGAAAACCGACGACCTTTTTGCGCATTATTCAGCGGTCACGATGGACGGGTACAAAACGCTGAAGGCGGGCCAACCAGTAACCTTTGAAATCATTCAAGGACCGAAAGGGTTGCATGCTATCAATATAACTGTAACACCGGAAAAAACCGCACCAGCGCATGCTCACGAGAAGAAACAACTGGCCTGATATCCGCCAACAAAATGTGCAGCTTGCGATAAAAAACGGCCACCCCAATCACGCTGGGGTGGCCGTTTTTATGCACCTGCTTTTACATATGCGAAATCAACGCATCACCAAAGCCCGACGACGAAACCAGCTTCGCCCCCTCCATCAAACGTTCGAAGTCATAGGTCACGGTCTTGGCCGCAATCGCGCCGTTGGTGCCCTTGATGATCAGGTCAGCCGCCTCGGTCCAACCCATATGGCGCAGCATCATTTCTGCCGACAGAATCAACGAGCCAGGGTTGACCTGATCCTTGCCTGCATACTTGGGCGCCGTACCATGGGTCGCTTCGAACATGGCAACGGTGTCAGACAGGTTAGCCCCCGGCGCAATGCCGATACCGCCCACTTCCGCCGCCAGGGCGTCGGACAGGTAGTCGCCGTTCAGGTTAAGAGTGGCGATCACGTCGTACTCGGCGGGACGCAGCAGGATCTGTTGCAGCATGGCGTCGGCAATGGCGTCCTTGACCACCACATTCCTGCCGGTCTTCGGGTTCTTGAATTGCATCCAAGGCCCACCGTCGAGGAGCGTCGCACCGAACTCTTCGGCCGCCACTTCGTAGGCCCACTCCTTGAACGCCCCTTCGGTGAACTTCATGATGTTGCCTTTGTGCACGATGGTCAGCGATTCGCGGTCGTTATCCACCACATACTGCAAGGCCTTGCGTGCCAGGCGCTTGGTGCCTTCCTTGGATACCGGCTTGACGCCAATCCCGCAATCCTGGTCGAAACGGATCTTGGTGACACCCATTTCCTCCTTGAGGAACTTGATCACCTTGATGGCTTCCGGCGAACCGGCTTTCCACTCGATGCCAGCGTAAATGTCTTCGGAGTTTTCGCGGAAGATCGTCATGTCCACGTCGCCAGGCTTCTTGACCGGGCTCGGCACACCTTCGAACCAGCGCACCGGGCGCAGGCAAACATAAAGGTCGAGTTGCTGACGCAGGGCCACGTTCAGCGAACGGATGCCCCCCCCGACCGGCGTGGTCAGCGGCCCCTTGATGGACACCACATAATCCTTGACCGCATCCAGGGTTTCCTGGGGCAGCCAGGTGTCCTGGTCGTAGACTTGAGTCGCCTTTTCGCCGGCGTACACCTCCATCCACGAGATCTTGCGCTTGCCGCCGTAGGCCTTTTCAACAGCTGCGTCGACTACCTTGATCATCACCGGGCTGATGTCGACGCCAATACCGTCACCTTCGATGTAAGGGATGATCGGTTGGTCAGGAACATTGAGAGAATGGTCTGCATTGACGGTGATTTTGTCGCCGACTGCCGGAACCTGAATCTTCTTGTATCCCATGCTGAACTCCATCTATGGATTGAACATCTGGCTGCGTTCGAGCCTACTCCAGATAAATGGCGACTGAAACCTCGCGCCATGCTCATTTGCATCGAAAACAGCATAAATTGTCGCCTACAAGCCTGAAAGCAAAGGGAAAAGCGCCAATCTTGAGCACATCGTGCGACTTTAGGCGCACCCCGGTACCTGCGACCTTTAGACCAATGGACGACTCACCTTTTGTATGAAGGCTCGGCGTAAGCATAGCGACCTATGTATAATGCCGCCGCTGACCCAAGAGTCACGACGGCTGACCGCTCTAGAATAGGTGCCTTCAGCTACAAAGCCGGACTATTACAATAGTCCACCCGCTTGACGCTCGACTGATGCAACCCAACATCACCGCGAAGAAACCTCGACATTTCGCTCATGGATGACTTTGAACGAACGCGCTCCACCCGGCGCATCTCGAGTTTCTGCGCACGCTTTCAGCAAAGAAGAGAGTTAATCCGAATATGCCCACCCGCTCGAAGATCATCTACACCTTCACCGACGAAGCCCCTGCCCTCGCCACCTATTCACTGCTGCCTATCGTAGAGGCCTTCACCGCTTCCGCTGATATTGCCGTGGAAACCCGCGACATCTCCCTCGCCGCGCGCATCCTGGCAAGCTTCCCCGAGCAACTGGGCACCAAGGCCGTACCGGACCACCTCGCCGAACTGGGCGACCTGGCCGTGACCCCTGAAGCCAACATCATCAAGCTGCCCAACATCAGCGCCTCGACCCCGCAGCTGCAAGCGGCGATCAAGGAACTGCAGGCCCAGGGCTACGCCCTGCCGGACTACCCGGAAACCGTAACCACCGACGCGGAAAAAGAAACCCGTGCACGTTACGACAAGGTCAAGGGCAGCGCCGTGAACCCGGTACTGCGCGAAGGCAACTCCGACCGCCGCGCACCGCTGTCGGTCAAGAACTATGCACGCAAGCACCCGCACAAAATGGGCGCCTGGGCTGCGGACTCGAAATCGCACATCGCCCACATGAGCAACGGCGACTTCTACGGCAGCGAAAAAGCCGTACAGATCGAAGCCGCTGATGCTGTCAAAATTGAGCTGGTCGGCAAGGACGGCACCACCACCGTCCTGAAAGAAAAGACCACCGCACAGGCTGGCGAGATCCTCGACAGCGCCGTGCTGAGCAAGAACGCATTGCGCACGTTCATCGCCGCCGAAATCGAAGACGCCAAGAAACAAGGCGTACTGCTGTCGGTTCACCTCAAAGCCACCATGATGAAGGTCTCCGACCCGATCATGTTCGGCCAGATCGTTGCCGAGTTCTATAAAGATGCCCTGGCCAAGCACGCCACCGTGCTGGAGCAGATCGGCTTCAACCTGAACAACGGCATCGGCGACCTGTACGCCCGCATCAAGGCCCTGCCGGCTGACCAGCAGGCACAGATCGAAGCTGATATCCAGGCGGTCTATGCCGCTCGCCCTTCCCTGGCGATGGTCAACTCCGACAAAGGCATTACCAACCTGCACGTGCCAAGCGACGTCATCGTCGACGCCTCGATGCCGGCCATGATCCGTGACTCCGGCAAGATGTGGGGCACCGACGGCCAACTGCACGACACCAAGGCCGTGATCCCGGATCGCTGCTACGCCACCATCTACCAAGCCGTCATCGAAGACTGCAAGGCCAATGGCGCTTTCGATCCAACCACCATGGGCAGCGTGCCAAACGTTGGCCTGATGGCCAAGAAAGCCGAAGAGTACGGCTCCCACGACAAGACCTTCCAGATCAAGGCTGATGGCGTAGTTCGCATCACCGACAGCAAGGGCAACCTGCTGATGGAACAGACCGTCGAAGCCGGCGACATCTTCCGCATGTGCCAGACCAAAGACGCGCCGATCCAGGACTGGGTCAAGCTGGCCGTCAACCGTGCCCGCGCCAGCGATACCCCGGCCATTTTCTGGCTGGACCCCAAGCGTGCGCATGACGGCGTCGTGGTCGAGAAAGTTCAGGCTTACCTGAAAGACCACAACACCGAAGGCCTGGACATCCGCATCATGGCGCCGGTCGACGCGATGAAGTTCACCCTGGAGCGTACCCGCAAGGGCCTGGACACCATTTCGGTAACCGGTAACGTACTGCGCGACTACCTGACCGACCTGTTCCCGATCATGGAACTGGGCACCAGCGCCAAGATGCTGTCGATCGTGCCGCTGATGAACGGCGGTGGCCTGTTCGAAACCGGCGCCGGCGGTTCGGCGCCAAAGCACGTGCAGCAACTGGTTGAAGAGAACTTCCTGCGCTGGGATTCCCTGGGCGAGTTCCTGGCCCTGGCCGCGTCCCTTGAGCATTTGGGTGTCACCTACAACAACCCGAAAGCCCTGGTACTGTCCAAGACCCTGGACCAGGCCACCGGCCAGTTCCTCGACAATAACAAGTCGCCATCGCGTAAAGTCGGCAACATCGACAACCGCGGCAGCCACTTCTACCTGGCGCTGTACTGGGCTCAAGCCCTGGCCGCCCAGACCGAAGACACTGCACTGCAAGCGCAGTTCGGCGAACTGGCAAAAACCCTGGCTGACAACGAAGCAACCATCGTTGCCGAGCTCAACGCCGTACAGGGCAAGCCAGTGGACATCGGTGGCTACTACGCGCCGAACCCAGAACTGACCAGCAAGGCGATGCGCCCAAGCAACACCCTCAATGCAGCGATTGCCAAGTTGAAGTAAGGTTGTAAGGTGACATCACAAACCCCGGCCATGTGCCGGGGTTTGTGTTTTCGAGCCTTCACGCAAATGGAGCAATTGCGAAAGAATCTAATGAACTGTCAACTCTAACAGGTGACTCTCCCTCCCTCTGAACACCATTATTCTCCCGTGGCTACTGAGCCAAACATGGGAGGACTTCAAATGTTCCGCACCTACTGCCTATTGCCGCTGGGCGCCTTCGTCCTTACGTTGCTACCCTTCGCGAACGCCGGCCAAAACGTTCAGATCACGTATTTCCTCAGCGCGAGCTTTACATGCCTGAACGGCAACACGAAGCCTGGTTATAGCGTCTATGTAGTCGGTTCACACCGGGATATTGGGGAATGGAAAACGGAAAAGGCTGTGTTGCTCGCCACTACGCCCACTGACTATCCGAAATGGACCGGGCAAGTCCGGTTTTCGGGCGTCCAACTCGATGAGAAGGTGGAATGGAAGTGCATCATTCGCAACGAAAATTCCCCGTATGATGTAAAGGAATGGCAGCCCGACCCGAACAGCGAGGTGATACTGAAATTTTCACCACAAGCGCAGGCCAGCGCTTCGTTCTGAGCAACACAGGAATGTCGGGCGTATCATGCAGGCTACCTGAACAACGACCTGCATTCGAGACCCACATATGACCTGGCAACCCCACATCACCGTCGCCACCATCGTCGAAGACAACGGCCGCTTCCTGATGGTCGAAGAACTCAAGGGCGGCCGCGCGGTGCTCAACCAGCCCGCCGGGCACCTCGATCCGGACGAGACCCTGACCGAGGCCGCCGTGCGCGAAACCCTCGAAGAAACCGGCTGGGACGTGGAAGCCACGGGCATCGTCGGCATCTACCTGTACACCGCCCCCAGCAATGGCGTGACCTATCAAAGAGTCTGCTTTATCGCCAAAGCCCTGAAACACCACCCGGACTATCAACTCGACGAAGGCATCCTCCGCGCCCGCTGGCTGACACGGGAGGAGCTGATGGCCGTGCGCGAGGACTGGCGCAGCGAGTTGATCATCCGTTGTATCGATGATTATCTGGCCGGTCAGCGCCACAGCCTGGAATTGATCCGCCCTTCTCTTTAGCCTTGCGGGCCCAGGCCTGCTAGAATCGCGTCCTTTTTCAAGACACCCGTTGAAACCCTATGCGTGATCCAGCCCCTTCTGACACACAAAAGAAGCGCGTCATCGTCGGCATGTCCGGCGGCGTGGATTCTTCCGTTTCCGCCGTTCTGCTCATGGAGCAGGGTTATGAGGTGGAAGGCCTGTTCATGAAGAACTGGGAAGAAGACGATGGAACGGAGTATTGCACCGCCATGGACGACCTGGCGGACGCCCAGGCCGTGTGCGACAAGATCGGTATCAAGCTGCACACCGCCAACTTCGCCGCCGAGTACTGGGACAACGTGTTCGAGCACTTCCTGGCCGAATACAAGGCTGGGCGCACGCCGAACCCGGACATCCTGTGCAATCGCGAAATCAAGTTCAAGGCGTTCCTTGATTACGCCATGATCCTCGGCGCAGACCTCATTGCAACCGGCCACTACGTGCGTCGTCGCGATATCGATGGGCGCACCGAACTGCTCAAGGGCCTGGACCCAAACAAGGACCAGAGCTACTTCCTGCACGCTGTCGGCGGCGAACAGATCGCCAAGACCCTGTTCCCGGTCGGCGAGCTGGAAAAGCCCGAAGTGCGCAAGATCGCCGAAAAACACGGCCTGGCAACCGCCAAGAAGAAAGATTCCACCGGGATCTGCTTTATCGGCGAGCGCCGTTTCAGCGACTTCCTCAAGCAATACCTGCCGGCACAACCAGGCGAAATCAAAACCACCGAAGGCGAAGTGATCGGTCGCCACCACGGCCTGATGTACCACACCATCGGCCAACGCCAGGGCCTGGGCATCGGCGGTTTGAAAGACGCCGGTGAAGAGCCGTGGTACGTGCTGGTCAAGGACCTGGAAAACAACGTGCTGATCGTCGGCCAGGGCAACGAACACCCGCTGCTGTTCTCTGGCGCGCTGCTGGCTTCTGAGATCTATTGGGTCAACCCGATCGACCTGAGCACGCCGCGCCGCCTGACCGCCAAAGTGCGTTACCGCCAGAGCGACCAACCGTGCACCCTGGAAAAAACCACTACCGGTTACCGTGCGACCTTTGATGACCCGCAACGTGCGGTCACCCCTGGCCAGTCCGTGGTGTTCTATGACGGCGAAGTCTGCCTGGGCGGTGGCGTGATTGAAGTCGCGCAAGCCTGGAGCAAGCCGGCATGAGCCCGACCCAGGAGCAACTGACGGCACTCGGCGGGGTATTTCTCTCCGCCGTGCTGGTGGACAAGATCGCCAAGACCGGCCAGGTCACCGAAGCCGGCCTGACCTGCATGCTCGGCAGCCTGCTGATCCGCGACCCCAAGGACACCCTGGAAGTCTACGGCGGCGACGACCTGGCGCTGCGCGAAGGTTACCGCGCGCTGATCGGCGCCTTGGAGCGCGACCCGAGCACCTTGCAGCGCGAACCGCTGCGCTACGCCCTGTCGATGCTCGGCCTGGAGCGTCAACTGGCCAAGCGCGACGACATGCTGGAAATCATCGGCAAGCGCCTGCCACAGATCCAGTCCCAGGTAGAACACTTCGGCCCAGCCCACGAAAACGTGATCGCCGCCTGCGGCGCTTTGTACCAGGACACCTTGAGCACCTTGCGCCAGCGGATCCAGGTCCATGGCGACATGCGCAACCTGCAGCAACCGAACAACGCCTCGAAAATCCGCGCCCTGCTCCTGGCCGGTATTCGTTCGGCGCGGTTGTGGCGCCAGTTGGGCGGTCATCGCTGGCAGCTGGTGATCAGCCGACGCAAATTGCTCAAAGAGCTTTACCCGTTGATGCGCAACGAATAAGTCGCAGCAACAGGCTATTTTCAAGCCGTTACGCGTAATACGCCGGTCAGTTGGCGACGGACCGGCGGATTTTTTCATGTATGATACGCGCCCCATTTCGTTGCCCGACTGTCCGAGAACACCCCATGCAGCTCTCTTCGCTCACTGCGGTTTCCCCTGTTGACGGCCGCTACGCCGGCAAAACCCAGGCCCTGCGCCCTATTTTCAGCGAATACGGCCTGATCCGTGCTCGTGTACTGGTTGAAGTGCGCTGGCTCCAGCGCCTGGCCGCTCACCCTGCCATCAGCGAAGTGCCGGCGTTTTCCGCCGAGGCCAACGCTGTACTGAACACCCTGGCGGAAAACTTCTCCCTGGAGCACGCCGAGCGTGTGAAAGAGATCGAGCGCACCACCAACCACGACGTAAAAGCCATCGAATACCTGCTCAAAGAGCAGGCGGCGAAGCTGCCGGAATTGGCCCAGGTCAGCGAGTTCATCCACTTTGCCTGCACCAGCGAGGACATCAACAACCTGTCCCACGCCCTGATGCTGCGCGAAGGCCGCGATGACGTGATGCTGCCGCTGATGCGCCAGACTGCCGAAGCCATCCGCAAACTGGCCATCCGTTTCGCCGACGTGCCGATGCTGTCGCGCACCCACGGTCAACCGGCATCGCCGACCACCTTGGGCAAAGAACTGGCCAACGTGGTGTATCGCCTGGAGCGCCAGATCGCTCAAGTCGCCGCCGTACCACTGCTGGGCAAGATCAACGGCGCCGTGGGCAACTACAACGCCCACCTGTCGGCCTACCCTGAGATCGACTGGGAAGCCAACGCCCGCGCCTTCATCGAAGACGAGCTGGGCCTGGGCTTCAACCCGTACACCACGCAGATCGAACCGCACGACTACATCGCCGAGCTGTTCGACGCGATTGCGCGCTTCAACACCATCCTGATCGACTTCGATCGCGATATCTGGGGCTACATTTCCCTGGGCTACTTCAAGCAGCGCACCATCGCCGGTGAAATCGGTTCGTCGACCATGCCGCACAAGGTCAACCCGATCGACTTCGAAAACTCCGAAGGCAACCTCGGCATCGCCAACGCCCTGTTCCAGCACCTGGCCAGCAAGTTGCCGATCTCCCGCTGGCAGCGCGACCTGACCGACTCCACCGTACTGCGCAACCTCGGCGTGGGCTTTGCTCACAGCGTGATCGCATACGAAGCCAGCCTCAAAGGCATCAGCAAGCTGGAGCTCAACGCGCAGAAAATCGCCGCTGACCTGGACGCCTGCTGGGAAGTCCTGGCTGAGCCGATCCAGACCGTGATGCGTCGTTACAACATCGAAAACCCGTACGAGAAGCTGAAAGAGTTGACCCGCGGCAAGGGCATCACCTCCGACGCACTGCAAACTTTCATCGACGGCCTGGACATGCCAGCCGCCGCCAAGGCCGAGCTGAAACTGCTCACCCCGGCCAACTACATCGGCAACGCTGTAGAGCAAGCCAAGCGCATCTGATCATCGCAAGACCCTTGAGACGCCCGGCCGCGCCGGGCGTTTTTATTCCCGTCTTAAAAGTGCTTTTTTTCAATAGGTTACACATGAATCCTGACATCCCTCTTCAACTTCTGGGCGGCATCACGGCACGGGAATTCCTGCGCGATTACTGGCAGAAAAAACCGCTGTTGATCCGCCAGGCCATCCCTGATTTCGAAAGCCCGATCGACGCCGACGAACTCGCCGGCCTGGCCCTGGAAGAAGAAGTCGAATCGCGCCTGGTGATCGAACACGGCGAGCGCCCATGGGAACTGCGTCGCGGCCCGTTCGCCGAAGACGCCTTCGCCAGCCTGCCTGAGCGCGAGTGGACCCTGCTGGTGCAGGCGGTCGACCAGTTCGTGCCTGAAGTGGCCGAGCTGCTGGAGCAGTTCCGCTTCCTGCCGAGCTGGCGCATCGACGACGTGATGATCAGCTTCGCCGCACCGGGCGGCAGCGTTGGTCCGCACTTCGACAACTACGACGTGTTCCTGCTGCAAGCCCAGGGCAAGCGCAACTGGAAGATCGGCCAGATGTGCAGCTCCGAAAGCCCGCTGCTGCAACACGCCGACCTGCGTATCCTCGCTGAATTCGAAGAAACCGCCGAATGGGTGCTGGAACCGGGCGACATGCTCTACCTGCCGCCTCGCCTGGCGCACTTCGGCATCGCCGAAGATGACTGCATGACCTACTCGGTCGGCTTCCGTGCTCCGAGCGCCGCTGAAGTGCTGACCCACTTCACCGACTTCCTCGCCCAGTACCTGACCGACGAAGAGCGCTACACCGACGCAGACGCCCAGCCGGTCAGCGACCCGCATCAGATCCAGAGCGACGCCCTCGACCGCCTCAAGAGCCTGCTGGCCGAGCACATGAGTGACGAGCGCATGCTGCTGACCTGGTTCGGCCAGTTCATGACCGAACCGCGCTACCCGGAACTGGTTGCAGGCGAAGAGCTGGGTGAAGACGACTTCATCAGCACCCTGCAAGACGGCGCCATCCTGGTACGCAACCCAAGCGCACGCTTGGCGTGGTCCGAAGTGGACGATGACGTGCTGCTATTCGCCAGCGGCCAGAGCCGTTACCTGCCCGGCAAACTGCGCGAGCTGCTGAAACTGGTGTGCTCCGCCGATGCGCTGCACAGCGAAAACCTGGGCGAGTGGCTCGCCGACGAAGACGGTCGCGACCTGCTGTGCGAACTGGTCAAGCAGGGCAGCCTGGGATTTGCCGATGAATAAGATTCACGTAAGTGTCGCGGACTGGCATAAGGATATCGCTGAGATTCGGCGCATTCGTGAAGCGGTATTTATCGCTGAACAATCGGTTCCGCCCGAGCTGGAGTGGGACGCGGACGACGCTGATGCGGTGCATTTCCTGGCGTTTGAAGGCGACTTTCCGATTGGCACCGCTCGCCTGCTGCCCAGTGGCGAAATTGGGCGTGTGTCGGTGCTCAAGGATTGGCGCGGGCTGAAGGTCGGCGACAAGCTGATGGAAGCGGTGATCGGCGTGGCCGAGCAACGCGGGCAGACCAAGCAATTCCTGAGTGCCCAGGTGTACGCAGCGCCGTTCTATGAGCGGCTTGGCTTCAAGATCGTCAGCGATGAATTCCTCGAAGTCGGGATTCCGCATGTCGATATGGTTCGCGGGGGCTGACTCAAGACCGCGTCGCTGCCATCGGGGGCAAGCCCCCTCCCACATTTTGACCGAGTACATCCCCTGGAATGCGGTCAAGTGTGGGAGGGGGCTTGCCCCCGATGACTATCTCAGCAACACCCCAAGATGCCCTGCCATGCCAGGGCATTTTGCCGTCTACGATTCAACTTGCGCCCCGCCAGGCCGACAAACTGGCACTATCCAAGCCTAAACGCCTCGCAGAGATAACGGACATGTCCCTACGCACCCTGCTCACCGCCCTCCTCCTGACCGCCAGCGTCTCAGCCATGGCCGACACCGAAGTCGTCAACCTGAGCAACCGCACCAGCGCCGACCTGCTGCCGGTGGCGCAGAACTTCATCGGCAAGGACAGCACTGTCAGCGCCTACGGCAACCAGCTTATTGTTAACGCCACCCCCGGCAAGATCGAAGCTCTGCGCGCCCTGCTCGCCCAGCTCGACACGCCTGCCAAACGCCTGCTGATTACTGTGGACACCAACGAAAGCAACCAGCAAAACACCGCTAGCAACCAGACCCGCATCATCAGCTATGGCACCGCCAGCCGTGACGGTGGCATCCAGCAGATCCAGGCCAGCGAAGGCGTGCCCGCTCTGATTCAGGTTGGCCAAAGCGTGCCACTGACCACCACACAACCTGATGCTTATGGCCGCCCGCAAAACCAGACCCAATACCGCAACGTGACCCAGGGCTTCTATGTGACCGCCAGCGTCACCGGCGAGACCGTTCACCTGGCGATCAGTACCAACCGTGACCGCATGAGCCAGGAACGTCCCGATGTAGTGAACGTGCAAAGCACCGACACAACCATCAGTGGCCGGCTGGGTGAGTGGATTCCCCTGGCGGGCATCAACCGCCAGACCCAGGCAGACAATTCCTCTACAACCCGCAGCTACTCTACTCAGGGCCGCGATGACCTGACTTTGCGGGTCAAGGTCGACACCCTGAACTGAAGCACCAAAAACTGACTGATGAGTCGTATAAGACTAAAGATGTAGTGCTCTGAAAAAAGCACTACAAAACATTTGACGATCCAAAAAAGCATGGGCATGATGGCCTCGCTCCCGCTAATCAGGGGCCCTGGCAAGGGCCTTCGGATCGTCGCTCCAAGTTACCCACCTGAGCCGATTCGTGTCTGTACCGCCCACAAGGCGTGTTTGACGAGGTTGCGACTGGAACGAAGTTGTCCCGAGGGACGGAAGCTAACCAGGTAACCCGGCAACACGCTGTAGAATGCCCAAGGGCCCACGACGCCCGAAGACTGTTCTCGGCCAGCCTTTACCTGCCCCCCTCTCGATCATCGTTCATCCCGTCGCCTGCCCCGTCAGACCTGACTTGACCGCCTATGCTTCTGGTCAGCGAGCAGCCATACCCCGCAACGATTGCGCGGCTGGCAAATGGATCTTTCCACCTAGACCTATGCGACGAGGTTTTTCCCCATGGCACTGACACGCGAACAGCAAATTGCAGCCCTTGAAAAAGATTGGGCTGAAAACCCACGCTGGAAAGGCGTGACCCGCGCTTATTCCGCTGCTGACGTCGTCCGCCTGCGTGGCTCGGTTCAACCTGAGCACACCTTTGCAAAACTCGGCGCCGAGAAGCTGTGGAACCTGGTCACCCAAGGTGCCAAGCCTTCCTTCCGTCCCGACAAAGATTTCGTCAACTGCATGGGCGCCCTTACTGGCGGCCAGGCAGTCCAACAGGTAAAAGCCGGCATCCAGGCGATCTACCTGTCCGGCTGGCAAGTGGCAGCGGACAACAACTCCGCTGAATCCATGTACCCCGACCAATCGCTGTATCCAGTTGACTCCGTACCGACCGTGGTCAAGCGCATCAACAACTCGTTCCGTCGTGCCGACCAGATCCAGTGGAAAGCCGGCAAAGGTCCGGGCGACGAAGGCTACATCGACTACTTCGCGCCAATCGTGGCTGACGCCGAAGCCGGTTTCGGCGGCGTACTGAACGCTTACGAGCTGATGAAGAGCATGATCGAAGCCGGCGCCGCTGGTGTTCACTTCGAAGACCAACTGGCCTCTGTGAAGAAATGTGGCCACATGGGCGGCAAGGTACTGGTTCCGACCCAGGAAGCCGTACAGAAGCTGACCGCTGCCCGTTTGGCCGCTGACGTTGCCGGCACGCCGACCATCATCCTGGCTCGTACCGACGCCAACGCCGCTGACTTGCTGACCTCGGACTGCGACCCGTACGATCAGCCGTTCGTGACCGGCGAGCGCACCCAGGAAGGCTTCTATAAAGTACGCGCCGGCCTCGACCAAGCCATCGCCCGCGGCCTGGCCTATGCGCCGTATGCCGACCTGATCTGGTGCGAAACCGCCAAGCCGGACCTGGACGAAGCCCGTCGCTTTGCCGAAGCGATCAAAAAGGAATACCCGGACCAACTGCTGTCCTACAACTGCTCGCCTTCCTTCAACTGGAAGAAGAACCTGGACGACGCGACCATCGCCAAGTTCCAGCGCGAACTGTCCGCCATGGGCTACAAGCACCAGTTCATCACCCTGGCTGGCATTCACAACATGTGGCACAGCATGTTCAACCTGGCGCACGACTACGCCCGCAACGACATGACCGCCTACGTGAAACTGCAGGAGCAGGAATTTGCTGACGCCTCCAAGGGCTATACCTTTGTGGCGCACCAGCAGGAAGTCGGCACCGGCTACTTCGACGACATGACCACCGTGATCCAGGGCGGCACCTCGTCCGTGACCGCGCTGACCGGCTCGACCGAAGAAGAGCAGTTCCACTAAGCACCGCGTACACGGCCACGGCGGCCCCAAGGAAGACCTAACCGCAGTGCCGCACAGCAATCACGCCCCGACTGGTTCGGGGCTTTTTTTTGCCTACGGAAAACCGTCTGACACGACAAAACTCAAAATGTGGGAGGGGGCAATGTGGTCTGCCTGAAGATTTTGCGCAAAACATTGATCCAGAGCGGTATGCAAATCCGCAAAAGCGGTTAAAAGATGCACACCCACAACTAAGCAGCAATCAAGCAAGTAACACCAACTTCCCCCGCCACACGAGAAACATTCGCTTAAACCTCACGCAAACAATATTCATTATCATTTGGACGATAAAAACTTCGTTACCCAACAAACAAAACTTAATTGTACAAATGCCCGCTAATGCCCGCCCCGCAAGGGCTACAGCCCCAGAAAGGTGCACTATGTCCTTATTCCATCGAATAATTTCGCCATAGGAATTTTACTTGCCCGGTGTTTAGCCATAAAATCACCGCGATTGACTGCGCTGCGACATATCGTCACTGCATCATTACTTTTTCGAGCTCAGAGACCTTTGCTCTCTGTTAAGGATTTCCAGCATGACCGAAGCGACAGGACTCATAGCCCACAACTGGGGCTTTGCCATTTTCCTCCTCGGTGTTGTAGGCCTTTGCGCCTTCATGCTCGGCGTCTCCAGCCTCCTCGGGTCAAAAGCCTGGGGCCGCAGCAAAAACGAACCGTTCGAGTCGGGCATGCTACCTACAGGTGGCGCCCGCCTGCGGCTCTCAGCCAAATTCTATCTGGTCGCGATGCTGTTCGTGATCTTCGATATCGAAGCCCTTTTTCTCTTTGCCTGGTCTGTGTCCGTCCGCGAAAGCGGCTGGACCGGATTCGTCGAAGCTCTCGTTTTCATAGCAATTCTGTTGGCAGGCCTTGTCTACCTATTTCGAGTGGGCGCCCTTGATTGGGCTCCGGAAGCTCGTCGTAAGCGGCAAGCGAAGCTGAAACAATGAGGCTTTGGCGATGCAATACAATCTCACCAGGATCGACCCGGATGCTCCTAACGATCAGTACCCCATCGGCGAACGGGAAACCGTCTCCGATCCGTTAGAAGACCAAGTCCACAAAAACATCTACATGGGCAAGCTGGAAGACGTGCTGAGTGGCGCGGTCAACTGGGGACGTAAAAACTCCCTGTGGCCGTACAACTTCGGCCTTTCGTGCTGCTACGTGGAAATGACCACCGCCTTCACGGCGCCCCACGACATCGCACGCTTTGGCGCCGAAGTTATCCGGGCATCACCGCGCCAGGCGGATTTCATGGTTATTGCCGGAACCTGCTTCATCAAGATGGCGCCGATCATTCAGCGTCTCTACGAGCAAATGCTCGAACCTAAGTGGGTTATCTCCATGGGTTCGTGCGCCAACTCCGGTGGCATGTACGACATCTACTCCGTGGTTCAGGGGGTGGACAAGTTCCTGCCCGTGGACGTCTACGTGCCTGGCTGCCCGCCTCGCCCTGAAGCATTCCTGCAAGGCTTGATGCTGTTGCAGGAATCGATTGGCAAGGAGCGTCGCCCGCTTTCCTGGGTCGTCGGCGATCAAGGCGTATACCGCGCCGAGATGCCTTCGCAAAAGGAACAGCGCCGCGAACAGCGAATCGCAGTCACCAACCTGCGCAGCCCCGACGAAGTCTGACCCAGCCCGCTTCTTTTATAGAACGAAAACCTGGCCTCATTCTTTACGTTGACCGAAAGCGATAAAAAACCATGACTACAGGCAGTGCTCTGTATATCCCGCCTTATAAGGCAGACGACCAGGATGTGGTCGTCGAACTCAATAACCGTTTTGGCCCTGACGCCTTCACCGCCCAGGCCACACGCACCGGTATGCCGGTGCTGTGGGTGGCGCGCGCCAAGCTCGTCGAAGTCCTGACCTTCCTGCGTAACCTGCCCAAGCCGTACGTCATGCTCTATGACCTGCATGGCGTGGACGAGCGTCTGCGCACCAAGCGTCAAGGGCTGCCGAGCGGTGCCGATTTCACCGTGTTCTACCACCTGATGTCGCTGGAACGTAACAGCGACGTGATGATCAAGGTTGCCCTCTCCGAGAGCGACCTGAGCGTCCCGACCGTGACCGGCATCTGGCCGAACGCCAGCTGGTACGAGCGTGAAGTCTGGGACATGTTCGGTATCGACTTCCCGGGTCACCCGCACCTGACGCGCATCATGATGCCGCCGACCTGGGAAGGTCACCCGCTGCGCAAGGACTTCCCTGCCCGCGCCACCGAATTCGACCCGTTCAGCCTCAACCTCGCCAAGCAACAGCTTGAAGAAGAAGCGGCGCGCTTCCGTCCGGAAGACTGGGGCATGAAGCGCTCCGGCACCAACGAGGACTACATGTTCCTCAACCTGGGCCCGAACCACCCTTCGGCTCACGGTGCCTTCCGTATCATCCTGCAACTGGACGGCGAAGAGATCGTCGACTGTGTACCGGACATCGGCTACCACCACCGTGGTGCCGAGAAGATGGCCGAGCGCCAGTCGTGGCACAGTTTCATCCCGTACACCGACCGTATCGACTACCTCGGCGGCGTGATGAACAACCTGCCGTACGTGCTCTCGGTCGAGAAGCTCGCCGGCATCAAAGTGCCAGACCGCGTCGACACCATCCGCATCATGATGGCCGAGTTCTTCCGGATCACCAGCCACCTGCTGTTCCTGGGTACCTATATCCAGGACGTCGGCGCCATGACCCCGGTGTTCTTCACCTTCACCGACCGTCAGCGCGCCTACAAGGTCATCGAAGCCATCACCGGTTTCCGCCTGCACCCGGCCTGGTACCGTATCGGCGGTGTTGCCCACGACTTGCCGAATGGCTGGGAGCGCCTGGTCAAGGAATTCATCGACTGGATGCCCAAGCGTCTGGACGAGTACCAAAAGGCAGCGTTGGATAACAGCATCCTGAAGGGTCGTACCATCGGCGTCGCCCAGTACAACACCAAAGAAGCCCTGGAATGGGGCGTCACCGGTGCGGGCCTGCGCTCGACCGGCTGCGATTTCGACCTGCGTAAAGCCCGCCCGTACTCGGGCTACGAGAACTTCGAGTTCGAAGTCCCGCTGGCGGCCAATGGCGATGCCTACGACCGTTGCATCGTGCGCGTCGAAGAAATGCGCCAGAGCCTGAAGATCATCGAGCAGTGCATGCGCAACATGCCAGCCGGCCCGTACAAGGCGGATCACCCGCTGACCACGCCGCCGCCGAAAGAGCGCACGCTGCAACACATCGAAACCCTGATCACGCACTTCCTGCAGGTTTCGTGGGGCCCGGTGATGCCGGCCAACGAATCCTTCCAGATGATCGAAGCGACCAAGGGTATCAACAGTTATTACCTGACGAGCGATGGCGGCACCATGAGCTACCGCACCCGGATTCGTACGCCAAGCTTCCCGCACTTGCAGCAGATCCCTTCGGTGATCAAAGGCGAGATGGTCGCGGACTTGATTGCGTACCTGGGTAGTATCGATTTCGTTATGGCCGACGTGGACCGCTAAGCATGAATAGCACGCTTATCCAGACAGACCGTTTCACCTTGAGTGAAACCGAGCGCTCGGCCATCGAGCACGAGCTGCATCACTACGAAGACCCGCGCGCGGCGTCGATCGAAGCCTTGAAGATCGTCCAGAAGGAACGTGGCTGGGTGCCGGACGGCGCCCTCTACGCCATCGGCGAGATCCTCGGCATCCCCGCCAGCGACGTTGAAGGCGTGGCCACGTTCTACAGCCAGATCTTCCGTCAGCCGGTGGGCCGCCACATCATTCGCGTGTGCGACAGCATGGTGTGCTACATCGGCGGCCACGAATCGGTGGTCGACGCGATCCAGGGCAAGCTGGGCATCGGCCTCGGCCAGACCACCGCCGACGGCCGCTTCACGCTGCTGCCGGTGTGCTGCCTGGGCAACTGCGACAAGGCGCCGGCGTTGATGATCGACGACGACACATTCGGTGACGTGCAAGCATCCGGCGTGACCCAATTGCTGGAGGGCTACCCATGACCCTTACATCTTTCGGCCCGGCCAACCTGATCAAGCGTTCGCCCGAGACCCATCCGCTGACCTGGCGCCTGCGTGACGACGCCGAGCCCGTCTGGCTCGACGAGTACCAAGCCAAGAACGGTTACGCCGCCGCGCGCAAAGCCTTCGCCGACATGGCCCAGGACGACATCGTCCAGACCGTGAAAGACGCCGGCCTCAAGGGCCGCGGCGGTGCAGGCTTCCCCACGGGCGTGAAGTGGGGCCTGATGCCCAAGGACGAATCCATCAACATCCGCTACCTGCTGTGCAACGCGGATGAAATGGAGCCGAACACCTGGAAAGACCGCATGCTGATGGAGCAACTGCCCCATCTGCTGATCGAAGGCATGCTGATCAGCGCCCGTGCACTCAAGACTTACCGGGGCTATATCTTCCTGCGTGGCGAATACACCACCGCCGCCAAGCACCTCAACCGTGCCGTGGCAGAAGCCAAGGCTGCCGGCCTGCTGGGCAAGAACATCCTCGGTTCCGGTTTTGACTTCGAACTGTTCGTGCACACCGGCGCCGGACGTTATATCTGCGGTGAAGAGACCGCGCTGATCAACTCCCTCGAAGGCCGCCGCGCCAACCCGCGCTCCAAGCCGCCCTTCCCTGCCGCCGTCGGCGTGTGGGGCAAGCCGACCTGCGTGAACAACGTCGAGACCCTGTGCAACGTGCCGGCGATCATCGCCGACGGTGTGGACTGGTACAAATCGTTGGCCCGTGAAGGCAGCGAAGACATGGGCACCAAGCTCATGGGCTTCTCCGGCAAGGTCAAGAACCCTGGCCTGTGGGAGCTGCCGTTCGGCGTGACCGCACGCGAGCTGTTCGAGGACTACGCCGGCGGCATGCGCGACGGCTATACCCTGAAAGCCTGGCAGCCAGGCGGCGCCGGTACCGGTTTCCTGCTCCCCGAGCACCTCGACGCACAGATGTATGCCGGCGGCATCGGCAAGGTCGGCACCCGGATGGGTACTGGCCTGGCGATGGCGGTGGACAACACCGTGAACATGGTCTCGCTGCTGCGCAACATGGAGCAGTTCTTTGCCCGTGAATCCTGCGGCTTCTGCACCCCGTGCCGCGACGGCCTGCCGTGGAGCGTGAAATTGCTGATGGCGTTGGAAAATGGCGAAGGCCGCGAGGGTGACATCGAAACCCTGCTGGGCCTGGTCGGTTTCCTCGGCCCTGGCAAGACCTTCTGTGCTCACGCACCGGGCGCCGTGGAGCCATTGGGCAGCGCAATCAAATACTTCCGCTCGGAGTTCGAAGCCGGCATCGCGCCTACCAGCGCCGCCGTCCCACCTCTGGCGAGGCCGATCGTAGTCGGCGCGTAACGCTTTAAAAGGCGAAGGGTCCGTGCCCTTCGCCTTCTCATGTGCTGACGCCTTGAAGGCTGTGTAGATGCACATGAATAACAAGATTCCATTAGCCACGCCCGCTGACAACGGGCCAACGAAGAACTTTGAACCATGGCCACTATCCACGTAGACGGCAAAGCGCTCGAAGTCGATGGGGCAGACAACCTGTTACAGGCATGTCTCTCACTAGGCCTCGACATCCCGTATTTCTGCTGGCACCCCGCGCTCGGTAGCGTCGGTGCCTGTCGCCAGTGTGCGGTCAAGCAATACACCGACGAGAACGACACCCGTGGTCGTATCGTCATGTCCTGCATGACCCCAGCCACCGACAACACCTGGATCTCCATCGAAGATGAAGAATCCAAGGCGTTCCGCGCCAGTGTCGTCGAATGGCTGATGACCAACCACCCCCACGACTGCCCAGTCTGTGAGGAAGGCGGTCACTGCCACCTGCAAGACATGACGGTGATGACCGGCCACAACGAGCGCCGTTATCGCTTCACCAAGCGTACCCACCAGAACCAGGACCTCGGCCCGTTCATTTCCCACGAAATGAACCGCTGCATCGCCTGCTACCGCTGCGTGCGTTTCTATAAAGACTACGCAGGCGGCACCGACCTGGGCGTCTTCGGCGCCCACGACAACGTGTACTTCGGTCGCGTTGAAGACGGCGTGCTCGAAAGCGAGTTCTCCGGCAACCTCACCGAGGTCTGCCCGACCGGTGTGTTCACCGACAAGACCCACTCCGAGCGCTACAACCGCAAGTGGGACATGCAATTCGCGCCGAGCATCTGCCATGGCTGCTCCAGCGGTTGCAACATTTCCCCGGGCGAACGCTACGGTGAACTGCGTCGCATCGAAAACCGCTTCAACGGTTCGGTCAACCAGTACTTCCTGTGCGACCGTGGCCGTTTCGGCTACGGCTACGTCAACCGCAAGGATCGCCCGCGCCAACCGCTGCTGGCCGATGGCGCCAAGCTGAGCCTGGACGAGGCGCTGGATAAAGCCGCCGACCTGCTGCGCGGCCGCAATATCGTCGGTATCGGTTCGCCCCGCGCCAGCCTCGAAAGCAACTACGCGTTGCGCGAGCTGGTGGGTGCCGAACACTTCTACAGCGGCATCGAAGCCGGTGAGTTGGAACGCATCCGCCTGGTCCTGCAAGTGCTGAACGACAGCCCGCTGCCTGTGCCAAACATGCGTGACATCGAAGACCACGATGCGATCTTCGTGCTCGGTGAAGACCTGACCCAGACCGCCGCCCGCGTGGCCCTGTCCCTGCGTCAGTCGGTCAAGGGCAAGGCCGAAGAGATGGCCGACGCCATGCGCGTACAGCCGTGGCTCGACGCCGCCGTGAAAAACATCGGCCAGCACGCGCTGAACCCGCTGTTTATCGCCAGCATCGCTGAAACCAAGCTCGACGACATCGCCGAAGAATGCGTCCACGCAGCGCCCGACGACCTGGCCCGCATCGGCTTCGCCGTCGCCCACGCCCTCGACGCCAGCGCGCCTGCCGTCGAAGGCCTGGACGCTGAAGCCGTTGAACTGGCCCAGCGCATCGCCGACGCCCTGCTCGCCGCCAAGCGCCCGTTGATCATTGCCGGCACCTCATTGGGTTCCAAAGCGCTGATCGAAGCCGCTGCCAACATCGCCAAGGCCTTGAAGCTGCGCGACAAGAACGGTTCCATCAGCCTGGTGGTGCCGGAAGCCAACAGCCTCGGCCTGGCCATGCTCGGTGGTGAGTCCCTGGACGCCGGCCTGCAAGCCGTGATCGACGGCACTGCCGATGCGATCGTGGTGCTGGAAAACGACCTGTATACCCGCACCGATGCCGCCAAGGTTGACGCTGCGCTGAACGCCGCCAAAGTGCTGATCGTGGCCGACCACCAGAAGACCGCCACCAGCGACCGCGCTCAGCTGGTACTGCCAGCGGCGAGCTTCGCCGAAGGTGACGGCACCCTGGTCAGCCAGGAAGGCCGTGCCCAGCGCTTCTTCCAGGTGTTCGATCCGAAATACATGGACGCCAGCATCCTGGTTCACGAAGGCTGGCGCTGGCTGCATGCCCTGCGCGCGACCCTGCTGAACCAGCCGATCGACTGGACCCAGCTCGACCACGTGACCGCCGCTGTCGCTTCCAGCGCACCGCAGCTGGCACGGATTGTCGACGCTGCGCCGTCCGCCGCGTTCCGCATCAAGGGCATGAAACTGGCCCGTGAACCGCTGCGTTACTCCGGTCGTACCGCCATGCGCGCCGACATCAGCGTGCACGAACCGCGTACGCCGCAAGACAACGACACCGCGTTCGCCTTCTCCATGGAAGGTTACTCGGGTTCGGTCGAGCCCCGTCAACAGGTGCCGTTCGCCTGGTCGCCGGGCTGGAACTCGCCGCAAGCCTGGAACAAGTTCCAGGACGAAGTCGGTGGTCACATCCGCGCTGGCGACCCGGGCACCCGCCTGATCGAAAGCGCCGGTGATTCGCTGAATTGGTTCGCTGGCGTACCGCGTCCGTTCAACCCGGCCCAGGGCACCTGGCAGGTTGTGCCGTTCTTCCACCTGTTCGGCAGCGAAGAGAACTCTTCCAAGGCCGCGCCGGTGCAAAGCCGCATCCCGCAAGCCTACGTCTCGGTGGCCAAGTCCGAAGCCGACCGCCTCGGCGTCAACGACGGCGCCCTGCTCAGCGTGACCGTGGCCGGCCAGACCCTGCGTCTGCCGCTGCGCATCAATGAGGAGTTGGGGGCTGGCCTGGTTGCACTGCCTAAAGGCCTCGCCGGCATTCCGCCTGCGATCTTCGGCAAAACCGTTGACGGTCTGCAGGAGGCAGCGCAATGACTTGGTTCACGCCGGAAGTAATTGACGTGATCATTTCGGTGGTCAAGGCCATCGTGATCCTGTTGGCCGTGGTCGTGGCGGGCGCCCTGCTCAGCTTCGTCGAACGTCGCCTGCTGGGCTGGTGGCAGGACCGTTACGGTCCGAACCGCGTTGGCCCATTCGGCATGTTCCAGATTGCCGCCGACATGCTGAAAATGTTCTTCAAGGAAGACTGGACCCCGCCGTTTGCCGACAAGGTGATCTTCACCCTGGCACCGGTCGTGGCCATGAGCGCCTTGCTGATCGCCTTCGCGATCATCCCGATCACCCCGACCTGGGGCGTGGCGGACTTGAACATCGGCTTGCTGTTCTTCTTCGCCATGGCCGGCCTGTCGGTCTACGCGGTGCTGTTCGCCGGTTGGTCGAGCAACAACAAGTTCGCCCTGCTGGGCAGCTTGCGTGCTTCGGCGCAAACCGTATCCTATGAAGTGTTCATGGGGTTGGCACTGATGGGCATCGTGGTGCAGGTTGGCTCGTTCAACATGCGCGACATCGTCGAGTACCAGGCGCAGAACCTGTGGTTCATCATTCCGCAGTTCTTCGGCTTCTGCACCTTCTTCATCGCTGGCGTGGCCGTGACTCACCGTCACCCGTTCGACCAGCCGGAAGCGGAACAGGAACTGGCCGACGGTTACCACATTGAATATGCCGGTATGAAGTGGGGCATGTTCTTCGTTGGTGAGTACATCGGCATCATCTTGATCTCGGCCCTGCTGGTGACGCTGTTCTTCGGCGGCTGGCACGGTCCGTTTGGCATCCTGCCGCAGTTGGCCTTCTTCTGGTTCTTCCTGAAGACCGCGTTCTTCATCATGCTGTTCATCCTGCTGCGCGCCTCGATTCCGCGCCCGCGTTATGACCAGGTGATGGATTTCAGCTGGAGATTCTGCCTGCCGCTGACCCTGATCAATTTGCTGGTGACGGCTGCCGTCGTGTTGTTGAACACGCCCGCCGGCGCGGTTCAGTGAGGATTTGACCCATGTTCAAATATATTGGCGACATCGTTAAGGGTACCGGTACCCAGTTGCGAAGCCTGGTGATGGTGTTCGGTCACGGCTTTCGCAAACGCGACACCCTGCAATACCCCGAAGAAGCGGTGTACCTGCCGCCGCGCTATCGCGGCCGCATCGTACTGACCCGCGACCCCGACGGCGAAGAGCGTTGCGTAGCCTGCAACCTGTGCGCCGTAGCGTGCCCGGTGGGTTGCATCTCCCTGCAGAAAGCTGAAACCGAAGACGGTCGCTGGTACCCGGACTTCTTCCGCATCAACTTCTCGCGCTGCATTTTCTGCGGCCTCTGCGAGGAAGCTTGCCCGACCACCGCGATCCAGCTGACCCCGGATTTCGAGATGGCCGAGTTCAAACGTCAGGACCTGGTGTACGAGAAAGAAGATCTGCTGATCTCTGGTCCCGGTAAAAACCCTGATTACAACTTCTATCGTGTTGCAGGTATGGCCGTTGCCGGGAAGCCGAAAGGCGCCGCACAAAACGAAGCCGAGCCGATCAACGTGAAGAGCTTGCTGCCTTAAGGAAGAAAGATGGAATTCGCTTTCTATTTCGCGTCGGGTATTGCAGTGGTGTCCACGCTTCGCGTGATCACCAACACCAACCCCGTGCACGCCCTGCTCTACCTGATCATTTCGCTGATCGCCGTGGCCATGACCTTCTTCAGCCTCGGCGCACCGTTCGCCGGTGTCCTGGAAGTGATCGCCTACGCCGGCGCCATCATGGTGCTGTTCGTGTTTGTGGTGATGATGCTCAACCTGGGGCCGGCTTCGGTCGCCCAGGAACGTGTCTGGCTCAAGCCCGGCATCTGGCTCGGCCCGGTTGTCCTCGCAGCCCTGCTGCTGGGTGAACTGCTGTATGTGCTGTTCGCGCACCAGAGCGGCCAGGCCATCGGCCACACCACCGTAGACGCGAAAGCCGTGGGCATCAGCCTGTTCGGCCCGTACCTGCTGGTGGTCGAACTGGCTTCGATGCTGCTGCTCGCGGCAGCCATCACCGCCTTCCACTTGGGCCGCAACGAAGCCAAGGAGCAATGACGATGCCTGCTATCCCTTTGGAGCATGGTCTGGCGGTCGCCGGCATCCTGTTCTGCCTTGGCCTGGTCGGCCTGATGGTTCGCCGTAACATTCTGTTCGTGTTGATGAGCCTGGAAATCATGATGAACGCCGCTGCACTGGCATTTATCGTGGCGGGCGCACGTTGGGGCCAGCCGGATGGACAAGTCATGTTCATCCTGGTGATCAGCCTGGCAGCCGCCGAAGCCAGTATTGGCCTCGCGATCCTGCTGCAACTGTATCGTCGCTTCCACACGCTTGATATCGACGCTGCCAGTGAGATGCGCGGATGAACATGATCTTTCTGACTTTCGTATTTCCCCTGATCGGTTTCCTGCTGCTGTCGTTCTCCCGTGGACGCTGGTCGGAAAACCTCTCGGCCTTGATCGGCGTGGGTTCCATTGGCCTGTCGGCCATCGTGACCGCCTACGTGATCTGGCAATTCAACGTCGCGCCACCGGAAGGCGGTCATTACACCCTGGTGCTTTGGCAGTGGATGTCGGTGGAGGGCTTCAAGCCCAATTTCGCCCTCTACGTCGACGGACTGTCGATCACCATGCTCGGCGTGGTGGTGGGTGTCGGCTTCCTGATCCACCTGTTCGCGTCCTGGTACATGCGCGGCGAAGCGGGCTACTCGCGCTTCTTCTCGTACACCAACCTGTTTATCGCCAGCATGCTGTTCCTGGTGCTCGGCGATAACCTGTTGTTCCTGTACTTCGGCTGGGAAGGCGTGGGCCTGTGCTCCTACCTGTTGATCGGTTTCTACTACAGCAACCGCAACAACGGTAACGCGGCACTCAAGGCATTCATCGTTACCCGGATCGGCGACGTGTTCATGGCCATCGGCCTGTTCATCCTGTTCCAACAGGTGGGCACGCTGAACATCCAGGAACTGCTGGTGCTGGCGCCGCAGAAATTCCAGGTCGGCGACTTCTGGATCACCCTGGCGACCCTGATGCTGCTGGGCGGCGCTGTCGGTAAATCCGCGCAACTGCCACTGCAAACCTGGCTGGCGGACGCGATGGCCGGTCCTACCCCTGTTTCCGCACTGATCCACGCGGCAACCATGGTAACCGCCGGTGTCTACCTGATCGCCCGTACCCACGGCCTGTTCACCCTGGCGCCGGACATCCTGCACCTGGTGGGCGTAGTCGGCGGCGTGACCCTGGTACTGGCAGGCTTTGCCGCGCTGGTGCAGACCGACATCAAGCGCATCCTCGCCTACTCGACCATGAGCCAGATCGGCTACATGTTCCTGGCCCTGGGCGTCGGCGCCTGGGACGCGGCGATCTTCCACCTGATGACCCACGCCTTCTTCAAGGCCCTGCTGTTCCTGGCCTCCGGTGCGGTCATCGTGGCCTGCCACCACGAGCAGAACATCTTCAAGATGGGCGGCCTGTGGAAGAAACTGCCGTTGGCCTACGCCAGCTTCATCGTCGGTGGTGCCGCCCTGGCCGCCCTGCCGCTGGTGACCGCCGGTTTCTATTCCAAGGACGAAATCCTCTGGGAAGCCTTTGCCAGCGGTAACCAGAACCTGCTGTACGCAGGCCTGGTGGGTGCGTTCATGACCTCGCTGTACACGTTCCGCCTGATCTTCATCACGTTCCACGGTGAAGCCAAGACCGAAGCGCACGCAGGCCACGGCATCTCCCACTGGTTGCCACTGTCGGTACTGATCGTGCTGTCGACCTTCATCGGCGCCCTGATCACGCCGCCATTGGCCGGTGTACTGCCGGAAAGCGCCGGCCATGCCGGTGGCGCCGCCAAGCACAGCCTGGAAATCGCCTCGGGTGCCATCGCTATCGCGGGTATCCTGCTGGCCGCCCTGTTGTTCCTCGGCAAGCGTCGTTTCGTGACCGCCGTGGCCAATAGCGGCATCGGCCGCTTCCTGTCGGCCTGGTGGTTCGCTGCCTGGGGCTTCGACTGGATCTACGACAAACTGTTCGTCAAGCCTTACCTGGCCATCAGCCATGTACTGCGCAAAGACCCGCTCGACCAGACTATCGGTCTGATCCCGCGCGCCGCCAAGGCCGGTCACACCGCCCTGAGCCGCAGCGAGACCGGCCAACTGCGCTGGTACGCCGCGTCCATGGCGGTCGGTGCCGTGCTGGTCATCGGCGCCATCGTTGTCGTGGCGGTCTGACTATGTCCATGCACATTGCGTACATTGCGAACTTTGCAAACCTGCGAAAGGAAACGAGCCTGTCATGATTCTGCCCTGGCTAATCCTGATCCCCTTTATCGGCGGCCTGCTCTGCTGGATGGGTGAACGCTTCGGCGCCACCCTCCCCCGCTGGATCGCGTTGCTGACCATGTCCCTGGAACTCGCGCTCGGCCTCTGGCTGTGGGCCCATGGTGACTACTCATTCGCTCCGGCACCGGGTGTCGATCCAACTTTCGCGCTTGAATTCAAGCACGTATGGATCCAGCGCTTCGGCATCAACGTGCACCTGGCCCTCGACGGCCTGTCGCTGTTGATGATCCTGCTGACCGGCCTGCTGGGTATCCTCTCGGTACTCTGCTCCTGGAAAGAGATCCAGCGTCACGTGGGCTTCTTCCACCTGAACCTGATGTGGATCCTGGGCGGCGTTGTCGGCGTGTTCCTGGCGCTGGACCTGTTCATGTTCTTCTTCTTCTGGGAAATGATGCTGGTGCCGATGTACTTCCTCATCGCGCTCTGGGGTCACAGTTCTTCGGACGGCAAGAAAACCCGGATCTACGCGGCGACCAAGTTCTTCATCTTCACCCAGGCTTCCGGCCTGATCATGTTGGTGGCGATCCTGGGTCTGGTACTGGTCAACTTCAACAGCACGGGCGTGATTACCTTCAACTACGCCGACCTGTTGAAAACCAAGATGTCCCTGACCACCGAGTACATCCTGATGCTGGGCTTCTTCATCGCGTTCGCGGTGAAGCTGCCGGTGGTGCCGTTCCACTCCTGGCTGCCTGACGCTCACGCCCAGGCGCCAACTGCCGGCTCCGTGGACCTGGCCGGTATCCTGCTGAAAACTGCTGCCTACGGCCTGCTGCGTTTCGCCCTGCCGCTGTTCCCGAATGCCTCGGCCGAATTCGCGCCGATTGCCATGACCCTGGGTCTGATCGGGATCTTCTACGGTGCGTTCCTGGCCTTCGCGCAAACCGACATCAAGCGTCTGATTGCCTTCTCGTCCGTTTCCCACATGGGTTTCGTACTGATCGGCATCTACTCCGGCAGCCAACTGGCGCTGCAAGGCGCGGTGATCCAGATGCTGGCCCACGGTGTTTCGGCCGCTGCACTCTTTATCCTGAGTGGTCAGCTGTACGAGCGCCTGCACACCCGTGACATGCGTGAAATGGGTGGCGTGTGGTCGCGCATTGCGTACCTGCCAGCGATCAGCCTGTTCTTCGCCGCCGCGTCCCTGGGCTTGCCGGGTACCGGTAACTTCATCGGCGAGTTCCTGATCCTGATGGGTGCCTTCGTGCAAACGCCGTGGATCAGTGCGATTGCCACCTCCGGCCTGGTATTCGGTTCGGTCTACTCGCTGATCATGATCCACCGCGCCTACTTCGGCCCGGCCAAGTCCGACACCGTCCTGCAAGGGATGGATGCGCGCGAACTGATCATGGTGCTCGGCCTGGCGGTACTGCTGATCTACATCGGCGTGTACCCGCAACCGTTCCTGGACACTTCTGCCGCAACGATGCATGGCGTGCAGCAGTGGTTCGGCACCGCCTTCTCTCAACTCGCTTCGGCCCGGTAAGAGCGCTATGGAATTCACGATCCAACACTTTATCGCGCTTGCGCCGCTGCTGATTACCAGCCTCACCGTTGTGGCGGTGATGCTGGCAATCGCCTGGCGCCGCAATCATTCGCAAACGTTCCTGCTGTCCTGCGCTGGGTTGAACCTGGCCCTGCTGTCGATCATCCCGGCCCTCAAGGTCGCGCCACTGGCGGTCACGCCATTGATGATGGTCGATGACTTCGCACTGCTGTACATCGCGCTGATCCTGGTCGCGACCCTGGCCTGCGTCACCCTCGCCCACGCCTATCTCGGCGAAGGCGGCACCGGCTACCCTGGCAACCGCGAAGAGCTGTACCTGCTGATCCTGCTGGCCGCGGCCGGCGGTATCGTGCTGGTCAGCGCACAGCACCTGGCGGGCCTGTTCATCGGCCTGGAACTGCTGTCGATCCCGACCTACGGTCTGGTGGCCTATGCCTTCTTCAACAAGCGTTCCCTGGAAGCCGGCATCAAGTACATGGTGCTGTCGGCCGCCGGTTCCGCGTTCCTGTTGTTCGGTATGGCGTTGCTCTACGCCGAAGCCGGCAGCCTGAGCTTCACCGGGATCGGCCACGCCCTGGCCGCCACCAACAGCCCTGCGCCGATTGCCCAATTGGGCCTGGCGATGATGCTGATCGGCCTGGCGTTCAAGCTGTCCCTGGTGCCGTTCCACCTGTGGACCCCGGACGTGTACGAAGGCGCCCCGGCGCCGGTGGCTGCGTTCCTGGCCACGGCGTCCAAGGTCGCTGTGTTTGCGGTGATGGTGCGTCTGTTCCAGATCTCGCCTGCCGCCAACACCGGCGTGCTGAGCAACGCGCTGACCGTGATCGCCATTGCGTCGATCCTGTTCGGTAACCTGCTGGCCCTGACCCAGAACAACCTCAAGCGTCTGCTGGGTTACTCGTCCATCGCCCACTTCGGCTACCTGCTGATCGCCCTGGTGGCGAGCAAAGGCCTGGCCGTGGAAGCCATCGGCGTGTACCTGGTCACCTACGTGATCACCAGCCTCGGTGCATTCGGCGTTATCACCTTGATGTCGTCGCCCTACAAAGGCCGGGACGCGGACGCCCTGTACGAATACCGCGGCCTGTTCTGGCGCCGTCCGTACCTGACCGCCGTACTCACCGTGATGATGCTGTCCCTGGCCGGGATCCCGCTGACTGCGGGCTTTATCGGCAAGTTCTACATCGTCGCCACCGGTGTAGAAGCCCACGAGTGGTGGTTGGTTGCATCCCTGGTCCTGGGTAGCGCCATCGGCGTGTTCTACTACCTGCGCGTGATGGTCACCCTGTACCTGATCGAGCCCAACCTGCGTCGTGTGGATGCCGAGTTGCATTGGGAACAGAAGGCAGGCGGCGTGATGCTGCTGGCCATCGCCCTGCTCGCGTTCTTCCTGGGCGTGTACCCACAACCGCTGCTCACCCTGGTGCAGCACGCGGTACTGGGTGTTTGATCGAATAGCTGATGCAGTAAACAAAACGGCGCCTTCGGGCGCCGTTTTTGCATTCCGGGAAACGCGTTCTTTACCCTCCTCCACTCACAGAAATTTCCTTCCTTATCCAGCTCCTCGTCTGGCATCCCTCCATAAAAAGCAATCGCATGGTGGTCACGTTTTAGGAAAACTCCCACAACAGGGTCACTTGACCCATAGCGAGTGGGCCACCAAACTATACGCAGGCTACGTACAGAACATGGATGCTCTATTTATCGAACCGCCAGCCTTCGAGCGTCATCGCAAGGACTATCTAAGCGACGAGCTTTTCCACGGTTTTCAACAGGAGTTAATGAAGAATCCACAAGCGGGCGACGTGATTGAAGGGACAGGTGGGCTGCGAAAGGTCCGCTTCGTTGATGAGCGGCGAAACAAAGGCAGGCGCGGTGGCCTGCGGGTCATCTACTACTGGTGGTCGGGAGGTACGCAGTTCTGGTTATTCACGCTGTACGGCAATCACGAACAGGACGACCTGACACCACAACACAAGAAAGCCCTAAAACAGATGCTGGACAGGGAAATCAAAGCGAGAACACATCATGAAACGTGAAATCTTTTCCGAACTGGTCGAAGGCTTCGACGCGCTTGCGGACGAACGCCAGGGCAAAGTCACCCTGCGTACCCACAAGGTCCATCTCAACAAACTGGCGCCGCTGACCGCCGAAGAAGTCATCGCCGTGCGCCAGCAACTGAACCTTTCACGGTCGGTGTTCGCCCTGTACCTGCGCACCAATACCCGTACGCTGGAAAACTGGGAACAAGGGCGGGCCAAGCCCAACGCCCAGGCCACCACCTTGATCCGCCTGGTAGCGCGCTTCCCGGAAACCGTAGCGCAACTGGCGGCCTTGAGCTGACACCGCCCAGGCAAAAAAAAACGCCCCGAATCACATCGGGGCGTTTTTTTTCAAACGCACTACCTTAGAACGCAATACCTACCTTGACCCCATACTCATCACGCTTGAGCCGGGTATTATCGGCAACTTCCGAGTCGGCATCCAGCTTGTACTCGGTGCGCGTGTAATACAGCCCGGCCATCACTGGCAGATCGCCCTTCTGGTTCATCAGCAGGCTGACTTCGGCATACGGGTTGGTGCGGTCCTTGAGGTCCACAGTGTCGCTGCCAAAGCCGTCGACCTTGATCCGGGTGCGGCCATCGAGGGTCCGGCGGGCACCGGCTTCGACGCGCAGGGTCATGTCGTCGAACTGATGGTTGTAACCCAGGGCGGCCTTGGCGAATGGCGATTTGTTGGTGAGCTCCAGGTCGTTGTCGTTGGAGTCCAACTCGTAACGGGTCCAGCTGTAGCCGCCGCCCACGATCACGTCGACAAAGTTGCGTGCATCCAGCGCGGCACGCCAGCCGAGGTCGAGGTCAGCCTGGCCTTCCTTGAGTTTGTTGTCGCTCTTCTTGCCGTACTTGGCTTCGATACCGGCCTGGTAAATAAAGCCCGATTCGGCCGTGAGCTTGTTGCCGAAGTTGTAGAACAGGCCCGCTTCCGGCATGTGGTCTTTATCACTTTGGCTACCGCCCTCAAGCTTGAAGTCGTTGTAGCTACCCAGGAGCCCGAAGGTGGAAATCGGGTCAGTGGACGGTGCGGCGAACGCCACGGCTGGAGCGGCGACCAGCGCCAGCAGTGAGGAATTTTTGAGGAAGTTTCCGAATAGTTTGGACATCGTTTACATCTCCTTGTCTGGTGGGCAAATTATTCAGGCAGCGCTTTGAGCCCGAATTGGCAGAAAAGGTTCGAAAAAATTTGCCCCCACCTGGAGGTAAAACGGTTCAGCGATGGCTCTAGGTCAAGACTCCTGGCGTGCAGCCGTTACCAAGCCATCAAGGGTTGAATCAAGCTGAGGGTGAACCGGCACGCGAATCCCGAAGGCAGTGCCCAGCACGTCCAGGAGCTCCTCGCTGCTGCGGATCACGCGCTTGGCACTCGGTCGATCCAGGTAGTGAATCGCATAGTGGGCGTTGTTCAAGGTGTGGCGTTCGCCCGCTGCCAGCCGTGCGACTTTCAATTGGCCCAGGAACGGCGAACCCGGATGGGTCGAGACGTACCAGTTGCCGATTTCGTAATCGATGACCGCCTGCACTTGCAGGTCGAACACATACAAGCCACGCCACTCCCCTGCAACCTGGGCCCATAAGGTGTAGCTGCCCTCCTGCTCATTGAGTGTCAGGCGATACGGCTCATGGGCCGTGGCCTGCACGGCTTGCGTGTCCAACAGCAACGGGCTGCTGGGCACCATGCCGCCAAAGCCGACGTCGGTGATGTAGCGCACGCCGTCCAGGGTGACCAGGCGCAGGCGGTGGGTGCGTGCGGTGCGCGCCTGCGGCGGCCCGCCCATGACCACCCGCCCGGTAATGCCGCGCGCGTCAAAGCCCAGTTCCTGCAACAGCGCCAGGAACATCTGGTTCAGTTCATAGCAATACCCGCCGCGCCCATCGAACAGGACTTTGTGCTCGACACTCGGCAAGTCTATCGGCACCGGCAAGTGCAGCAGGGTCGACAGGCTTTCAAACGCGAAGGTGCACACATGGCGCAGTTGCAGATCCTGCAGGGTTTGCAGGGTGGGCGGCGGCGGCGAATCGTAACCCAGGCGTTGCAGGTACAGATGGCTATGGTTCAGGCGGGGCATGGCACAGTCCTTGGGCACACGAAGAGTGCGCCACTATGCCGCGCCGGTGTGCAGATTGTCATTTTGAATGAACCTTTCTGAACGCTTCAGCCTCCATTTATAACAAGACAGGGAGGCAACATGAGTACCGCAAAAATCTACACCATCCACTACCAACTGCACGGTCAAGCGAAGTCCTTTGTCGTACGCGCCGGGGTGATGAACAACGCCGAAGCCTGGCACTGGGCTGCGGTCGATGCTGATATTGCCCATGTCAGCCGTATCGGCCGCGTTGGCCACGAGCAGGTGAAAAAAACCACCCGGCCCTGGGCTGAAAAGTACGGCATCACTGATGTCAGCTGGACACCACCCAAATAAACGAAGGCCCCGCTCGATGGCGGGGCCTGATTACCGATAACGCTGTTATTTCTTCAAGTCGCCCAACGGATCGTAGGGCGGCTTTTTTTTCGCTTCGTCCTTGTCCTTTTTATCCAGCGGGGCGATGGCCGGACCTACCGGATCGACCTGCGGGTCAGCCACATCCGGCGAGTCTGGATCAAATCCCAGCTCATCCTTGCCACTGGCGTGTTCGTTGGAGGGGGGCCCATCCGAGTGCTTGTTCATCATGGTCTCCTGTTATAGCGGGCGAGCTTTGTCGTGGAGGTTTTCCAGGTCTTCTTCGACGCGCTCCACATCATCATGATCGTCACGCTCTTTCGGATCATTGGGGCGCAAGGCATCGTTGTCGCGCTCTTCTTCACCGGGTGTGCGGTCAGGGTCGGGTGTACCGGGCGGTGGTTGCTTGTATTCGGGCATGGTCGTTCACCTCAGAGGGACTTCACCGATTTAGAGAAACTGCCACAGATCATGGTTCAACTTGATTGCCCCACTGCTGACCGCTGACCATGAGAAGATGCCCCACCCTACCCGCCCTGGAGACCTGACCCGGATGTTCGAGCTCAAACCCTGCGACCCCGCTGTCTACCGCCAACAGACCCGCCGCAGCACGCTGATTGTGGCCGTGGTGTTCCTGACCCTGGCCATGGTGCTGTCGAGCCTGGCAGTGATGCTGTTCGGCGAGGCCGGCGGCGATAACTTTCGCTTCAATGTCGGCGGTGTGTTCGCTGGCGTGCTGATCACCGTCGCCCTGGTGCGTGGCCCGTTCTGGACCCAGTCCTGGTTGGCTGCGGCGGTGTATGGCTGGCAGCTCAAGCGCAACCTGATGCGCGTGACCAATGTGATGCACAAGGTCACCGAACACGTGCAGGCCAATGATCCGACGGCCATGAAAGTGCTGCGTTTCTACCACCTGGGGCTGACGCAGATGCATGCCCTGGACGCCAACTCCAGCGCCCAGGCGCAACTGGTCGGCGAAATGGATGCACACCAAGCCAAGATGCGGGCGCTGGGAATCGACACCGAACAGACCCGTTTCGACCCCACATGGCTGGACGGTTTCAAAAACACTTGAGTCATCTGCCCCGCCAGCAGAACAGCGCACTCACCGCAATCGCCGCCCCGGCCACGCCAAATACCAGCGGCGCCGAGGCCACCGGCAAAAGCAAACCCGCCAGCAGCGGCCCCAGGCCCGCACCGATGTCGCGCCAGACCGCATTCGACGCCAGCGCCGAGACCCGCATCGAACCGGGGTTGCGCTCGGCGACCAAGGTGGTCACCAAGGGCAGTTGCAACGCACGCAGCACCAGCACCGCCGCCGCACCGATAATCACCCAGTAACTGCCGAAAGCGCTCAAGGCCAAGGCACTCAGAAACGAAAACAGCAACAACATCGAGGTAGCGCCGAACCGCTGCGCCGCACGACCGCCCAAGGGGCTCAGAAGCATCTCCGAGACATAGCGCAGGGCCATCAAGCCGCCAGCAATCAACACCGCGTCACCGCCGAGGATTTTCTGGGCCTGGATCGACAGGCCAAAGATAAACAGCCCATCCAGCGCCACGCCCTCGATAAACGACCACAGTGCCACGCTGTCCGGCCACTTGAAGCGCCGCCCCGGTGTGCTGTGCAAATCATGCCCGGCGCTGGGCAAACCACGCGCCATCCACAGGCCTGCCAGGCAGCAACCGGCGAGTATCACAAAGATCGGACGCGGCCCGGCCCACAGCGTCAGCCACCCACCGAGCGGCAACGCCAGCATTGGCCCCCAGGCGATCAAGGCCCTCGAACGCCCGGCCCGACGTGCGGCGCCCTCCGGCTCAGCGGTGGCCAATACTTGGGTCGACAGGTTCAACGCGGCAAAACACAAGCCCCACACCAGCCGCAGTCCGAGCAACGCAGCGAAGCCGGACAGCACCGAGTTGCCCAAGGCACACAGCGTAGCGGCACCGGCGGCGATCATGCAGGTCAGGCGATCACCGTTGCGCGCATAGAAATTCAGCACATGCCGGTAGCCGAAAATCCGCACCAGACGGTTGGCCGCCAGCAACACGCCGGCTTGGGCCAGGGTGATGCCGAAGGCCTGGGATTCCATGGGCAGCAACAGGTAGAGCAACACGTCGCTGGGCAGGCACAACGCCAGGGTCAACGCGGCGCGGCGGGAGGTGGTGTCGGCAGTGCGTTGAGCCTGGCTGGACATAAACCTGAAACATCCCGAAATATTCAGCTCGCCAAGGTAGCCTCTCTGAACCGCGTTTTACAACGGCCCGTTACGTCTTTTTCCCATAAGGCAGCACACGCAAACCACTGGCCACGCTGCCTACCAGCGCAAAGGCACAGCCCAGCCACAACGCCGCGTGCGGACCGCCGGCCTGTGACAGATGGAAACACAACGCCACCAGCGACGCGCCCAGCGTCTGCCCCAGCAAGCGTGAAATCGCCACGATGCCGCTGGCCCCGCCACTGCGCGCCAGCGGTGCACTGGTCATCAAGGCCTTGAGATTGGGCGATTGGAAAAAGCCAAACCCGGCACCGCATAACGCCATGCGCCAACCGATATCGAAGGCCGACGCGCCGCTGCCCAAGGTGGCCAACGCGGCCATCCCCAAGCTCAACATCAATAAGCCGATGCCGCACAGCAGGCCCAGGGACACACGGTCGGCCAGGCGCCCGGCAACCAGCGCCATCACGGCCACCACGGCCGGCCACGGCGTCATCAGGAAACCGGTTTCCACCTGGCTATGGCCGAGTACTGCCTGCAGCAGAAACGGCAGCGACACAAAGGCCAGGCCCTGGGCACTGAAGGCGCAGATCGCGGTAACAGAAGACAAGGCAAACACCGGCCGCCTGAACAGATCCAGGGCCAGCATCGGCGCCGGATGACCGGCCTGGCGACGCAGCAATAACCCGCCGCACAGCAGCGCCACGGCAATCAAGCCCAAGGTCAGTGCGGCTTGAGCACCGTGCACCGCCGTGCCCAGGCCCAACACCACCAAAGCGAACAAACCTGCACATAACACGGCCGCCAGTCGGTCGAACGCGTGCCCGGTCATGGGCAGCGTCGGCAATGAACGCACGCCAAGTGCCAGGGCCAACAACCCCAGCGGCACATTGATCAGGTACAGCCAATGCCACGTCGCCACCGACAGGATCGCCGACGCGGCAGTCGGCCCCAAGGTAAACGCCAACCCCACCACCAACGAGTTGTAACCGAGGCCGCGCCCGAGCATTTTCGACGGGTAGATATGCCGCAGCAACGCCGTGTTCACGCTCATGATCGCCGCTGCCCCCAACCCTTGCACCACCCGCGCCGCGGTGAGGGTTTCCAACGAACCGGCCAACCCGCAAAACAGCGACGAGACGATAAACAGCAGCAAGCCGCCCAGGTAAACGCGGCGATGCCCAAGCACGTCGCTCAGCGACGCAAACGGCAGCACCGTGGCAATAATCGCCAGCTGGTAGGCATTGACCACCCAGATCACCGAGGCCGAATCGGTGCCGATCCCCTCGGCCAGGGTAGGCAATGCCGTGTTGACGATGGCCGTGTCCAGGGTCGCCATGCCGATCCCCAAGGAGATCGCAATTACGGCCGGCAGGCGTTTATTGAGGGGCAGGCCATCGGCGGCAGAAGACATTAACGATCCGGACAGGATGGTGAAGGCGTTTAGATTACGGGTTGATGGTTTTTTTTTCAGTGGGGAATTGCGTGGCTGTCGAAATTTTCATAAAAGGGGGCCGATGAACCTGCCGATCACGCTCTAGGTCGCAGTCGTGGTGGCCTGACCACCAAACCTCCTATAATCGGCATAGGCTGCATAACTATTTTTCCATGCGAGCTGAATTAACCCCTTTCCTTTATGGAAGCTATTGCACTTCTAAGTTCTCTTTCGGCTCACAAAAATCAACATCCTGACATCGCACCCACTTCTCTATCAGGCGTCCTCCTTTTTGCTGATAGCGAACTTCAACAAAAGAATTTATCGACTTTAAGTAAATAGCAACGACATCACCCCGAATCAGATAAGCCTTGGTAACCCCTAGCGAAGAAGGTGACATGTACAAGTAAGCTCTTTCTGAAACAATTGACTTTTGAGTCCAACCGCTTATATCCACCCTAGCAGATAATTCTGTATTTTTAGGCAGCATACCTGCTTTATTCATCGCAGTTTTCAACTTGAAAAAATTGATGGTATCTCCGTCATGCGCCAACAGCTCCAACATATCAAGATATGTCTCTTTATTCACATCACGGGGTGGATCACAAGCCAGAATATTGTCAAAAGCTGTCCCCTCTAAAAAATATGCAAGGACTCTAGGCGAGGAAACCTGAATCAGGTCTTTCCGTCCGGAAGCATAGTCGTTGTAGACCTTATCGATCGTTGGCGCGTCCTTAATGAAATCATATCCATTACTTAGTGAACTATTCCATTGACTAGCGCCACCCCAACTCCCTCCACACTGCTCTCCGACAGACACATCAACAACACAACCATCAGACATTCTTACAAACGCACAAAGATACTTCTTACTCAAACCATCCTCACCTACACCCACTTCAGAAAAATTAACTATTGAAAAGGATTTATCAGGCGATAGATCTCCAGAGCCATATCGGCCATCGTAATTAAAGCTCAACCCCTCATCAAATACTTCAAAAACATCTCCTGCGCTCGACTTATACACTAAAGACCCCAACCCATCATCCGAATAAACCAGCGAGCCGAATACACCCTGAAGATCTTTTGCCATTAACCCTGAGGAAGTTAAAGCAGCCAAAGCAAACAAAATATAACTTCTCATCACAGCACTCCTCATAACAAACTTCGAAGATGCACGTAGCGCTCGCTTGGCGAATTCATGCTACGAGAGGGGCCATAAATCTCTATTAACTCTTTTTCGTATTGCTGGCTATTCTCTTCCCACTGGCTAGGGTCTGAGCTCAACCCAGGGTGGCGACTAAGCAATATGTCAATCGCACTTTTGAGGCTACGCGGCACGTTGCCGGGCGCGTTCACATCGTGATCAAGAACCAGAGCACGTCCGAGTCTTGACTGAAAGAAGTCACTTGCGGGATTAACGTAATCAAGAGGTAACTTCAAGAGAGCCACCCTCATTCGAGCAATAAAATCAACCACTTGTTTCTTCTGGAACTCGTCATGAAGCATCGCACTCGCAATCGAAGCCAGAGCTTCTGACGTTTTTGGGAACTCAGAGTCATTTTGACCAAAGTCTTTTTTTATAAAGTCGTACAATGCCTTTCCAGTTATATATTCATTCCCCGTGTCTCTGGACGAGTAATAAATTCTTTTCCCATTAGCCTCTTGCCTGATGGACCAACCACACCGTGCAAAAATCTCTTCAAATAAATCCGGGTTATCTGCTTGAAATTCACTTATCTGCTTGGGTAACTCTCCGTAACCTTCAGGAGTGACAGTTTTCTGCATCGCCCCAGCACTAAATGTTTGCCAATCCCAAGCTTGAATTGCATCCATAGCCCCTTCATTCGATGACATCGCAATTACAATGGCCTTTTCATCCGCCGTTGCTTTTCCCTTACTGATCAAGTCCTCCCAACCTGCAAATTTATTTAATTTCTTGGTCCCATGGTATACGGGCCCATAATACGTCTCATCAGGATATCCTCTCCTCTTTCTAACCCACCTGTATCTAGAAAACTTAATCTCTAAGCAACAGCCACAAGCGCACCCATTCCTCGTGAGAAACTGTCCCACCAACCCCACCGGATGCAAGTAATAAACCTGCCCATCCACCGGCAATCCAACTCCCTGCGCCACCTCATTCCACCAACTGATCTCCCTGATCCGCTCCTTTTCCGCCACCCAGTTTAAAAGTGGAGTCGAGCCGCTATGCCCCACTACATCGTCCAGTGCGTCCCACTTATGGGGTTCGTGGCGCCACTCGCTTTCGTAGTGGATGATCAGTTGCGACAGCGACTGCGCGTGCGCCGGTAGAGCAATCGCCGCCTGCAACTCTTCAGCCGTCACCACTCCATCACGGTCTCGATCGATGATGTCGTAAAGGCGATTCTTCATACGCCCGTTATCCGACTTATCGGCCAAGTTACTGTAGCGTTCGAGTTGCTGCTGACTGAAACGACCCACCGCTCGAAAAAAGGATGCCAGGGTTTGCCGAGGCGAGTCATAGTTGAAGACGACGTCGTAGCCCTCCCATGACCACGGACTGAACCACGGCGTGACACCCACTTCTTCACGCACCCAACCATCGAGTAATGCACCGTTTGCGTCGTGGAATAGTCCATCAAGTCGATACCAGTTGCAGGCGCTTCGGTCTGGCGTTGCGCTGACGACGATTTTTTTGTCTGGCGGCAAGCCGTCAATCAGGCTCTTGGGCACCAGCAGATCAGCATCACTGGGTATGCTGGCAGCGCTGAGTGTGGGTGGTTGTGTGGTGTTGAAACGCTCCTGATGCGTCACCACAGCGGTGCCCTTGGAGAATTTCAGCCAGGTCTTGCCGGCGGCGGGCAGTCGTTGCGCCCAGGCCCGGCTTGACTCGATAAATGGCTCCATGTGGTCGGCACTGAACACTTCCAGGTGCAACTTCTTTTCCGGGTACTCGGCACTGCCGTCTTGATACTCGCCAATATGACCGATCAACTCGCCAGCCTTGATCGCGATGGGTTTATCAAGGACCACAATGCGGTCAGCTATGGGTTCCAGCGCGCCTTCCAGCGAGTTGAAATGCACATACTGATTTACACGCTCCAACTTGCGGAGCCTGCCTTCCCCGCTGACGGTGACTTCCGTGCCATCGGGCAACTCCATAAGGACGGCGCTGCTGGTGTTCGCTTCGGCACGCACACGCAGTGAGGGAGTCGCTTTGACCCGATACTCATCCCCAACAATGGGGACCAGATAGTCAACCGAAAGGAAACCGAGCAGTGAGCCGTCGGCATTTTTCAGTACATCTGGTCCGCTGGTGTTTTCCAGCTTGCGGTATTCACCCTCACCGCTGACGGTCACCTCTGCGCCCCGTGGCAGCAGCGCCAATACCTTGCCGCCCCGCGCCTGGTTACGCACATTCAGGCCACGTTGCTCAGGAGGGCCTGCGCGTACGTCGCTAACCGTGGTCTTGACTTGGCGGCTCAGCCCCTCGGGCCAAAATGCCGGGCGGAGGATGGAACGGTCACTCCGGTAAACCGCCCAGTCCTGCAGGTGCATATACAGGCTATAAAAGATCAGACTCGGTGGTGCATCCGTGCTGCCCTCAATCCTGGGCGCTTCGAGGCGATGGCGGACCAGCACAAAGTTGCGTGAGAAGGGCTTGGGTACACACCGTTCTTCAGTGAAATAAGGGGTGGTCGGCGAGAGTTCATCAATGCGATAGGCCACCACTTCACCGTCCGCCAGGCAATGCACGCTGGATTGATCCAGGGTACCGGCTGTGCCGCTGTCGAAATGCACCCCGCCGTGCCAAAGGCCATTGCGGCCCAATGGGTAGTAACCCGCGGCTGCCTTGGCCATTTGGGTCACTTGCAGTAATGGATTGCTCTTGTCCTTGAAGGGGTGGCTCCAGTTTTTCAGTGGAGTCAGTGCGTCGTCACGTGACTGCGCAAACGGTTGAGACGGAGCCGGGGACGTCTGCCGCGTCGGAGGGTCCGACACGTAAATCGGCTCTTCCCTACCAGGGCCGAAGAGATCAAATAGACGAGAAAACAAATTCGCCATGGTGCTTCACTCGATGTCTGCAATAGGGCAACCCAGAGACATCCATAAGTCCCTGGATTGGCGAAGTCACAGAGAGTAAAGAGTTGCTATCCGTGGCGAATGTCGGAAGGTTCGCTTTATAAAGACAGGCACTTCCCTAAGTGCAGAACAACAGGCAGTGGATACACAGCCATAAAAAACGCGCCATGACCGGGTAGGCGATGACGCGTTTTTTATGACTTCGACTGAAAGGGAAAATCAGCCTGCCAGCGCGCTCAGGTCCAGTCGCCCCCCAATAACCGGCGGGCACCAGTAGTAACCACCGGTCAACGGCGTACTGATGCGGTACAACCCGTCGACAATCCCGTCTTCCAACCCGCTCATGCGGCGCAGTTGTGCTTCGAATGCATCGAACGAATGGCCAAACGCGAGGAACATCAACCCGGCCTGGCCGTTCTCGGCCCATGGCATCGAGCGGCGCACCACGAAGGCTTCCGGGGTGAAGCTTTCCTGGGCAGTGCGTTTGGTGTGGGCGGATTCGGGGGCGTCTTCCAGCTCTTCGTTGTCGCCATGGCGGCGGCCGATGATGTGGTCGCGCTCTTGGGCAGGCAAGGCGGCGAAGCCGTCGAGGTCGTGCTGCCATTGCTGGATCGCGGCGAAGCTGGCGCCGCTGTCGGTCAAGGCGGCTTCAACGGCGGCGTCGTCGTGAGGGTTTTCGGTGCCGTCTTCGTAGTCGGTGAGGTCGAAGCCGGTCTTGTAGCGAAAGCCTTCGGTTGATTGCACCAGGCTGAACGCTGGGGCCAGGGCCTTCTCAAAAGCGCGACTGCGCAACAGCAGTTCACCGCGATCCACGCCGTGCAGCCATACCCACAGTGCCTGCTGGGTGGACGGATTGTGCGCGCCCGGCGCGCTCACGGTTGGAAAGCTGCGCAAGCCGTCAACCGTCGCACCCAGTGCATTTACCAGCGGCTCGCCAAACCCGACCACTGCCGCCGAATCGGTCAACTGCACCAACGCGTCCAGCGCAGCAGGTACGGCTGCCAGGGTATCCACGGCAAAAAACAGATGGCGTGCCTGCAAAGGCACCGGTGCGGCAAGAATGCCCGGCTGGTACTGACTCATGTGAACTCCTTCAAGAAAGGCGCGCAGTTTACCCGGCGCAAGGCGCGGTGCGTACTGCAAAGCGCACAAGCCTTGCCATAGAGCCCTCTGTTGGGTGACTCTCTAGTCATGTTTTGCAACTATTCCAGGGGTAGCGACATGACCACCAGCAACCTGCTCGCCCAACTTTTCCCCACGTCCGTGGCCGACATTCCCGAGCAATTCCGGCTTGAAGCACCCATTGAGCAGCGTGATTACCTGGTCGATGGCCAGTTAAGGGTATGGAGCGGCCCGCTGGCCCAGGTGCAGAGCCCGGTACAGTTGGGCGAGCGCCGCGTGGTGATCGGCAGCACGCCGCTGCTGGACGCCGAGACCGCCCTCACCGCCCTCGATGCCGCCGTGCGCGCCTACGACCGGGGGCAGGGCGAATGGCCAACCATGCGCGTGGCGGACCGTATCCAGCATGTCGAAGCGTTTTTGCGCCGCATGCGTGAACAGCGCGATGTCGTGGTTACGCTGTTGATGTGGGAAATCGGCAAGAACCTCAAGGACTCGCAGAAAGAATTCGACCGTACCTGCGACTACATCACCGACACCATCAATGCGCTCAAGGAGCTGGACCGTCGCAGCAGCCGCTTCGAGCTGGAACAGGACACCCTCGGGCAAATCCGCCGTGTGCCGCTGGGCGTGGCGTTGTGCATGGGCCCCTACAACTACCCGCTCAACGAGACCTTCACCACGCTGATCCCGGCGCTGATCATGGGCAACACCGTGGTGTTCAAGCCAGCCAAGCTCGGCGTGCTGCTGATCCGCCCACTGCTGGAGGCGTTTCGCGACAGCTTCCCGGCCGGGGTGATCAACGTGATCTACGGCAGTGGCCGCGAGACCGTCAGCGCGCTGATGGCCAGTGGCAAGATCGATATCTTTGCGTTCATCGGCACCAACAAAGCCGCCAGCGACCTTAAAAAACTGCACCCCAAGCCGCACCGCTTGCGTGCCGCCCTGGGCCTGGACGCGAAAAACCCCGGCATCGTGCTGCCCGAGGTCGACCTGGACAATGCCGTCAGCGAGGCGCTCACCGGCTCGTTGTCTTTCAACGGCCAGCGCTGCACCGCGTTGAAAATCCTGTTTGTGCATGAGGATGTCGTCGAGCGCTTTATCGAGAAATTCAACGCCAAACTGGCGACCCTCAAACCCGGCATGCCATGGGAAGACGGCGTGTCGCTGACGCCGCTGCCGGAAGTGGGCAAGGTGGACTACCTCAACGAACTGGTGGCCGATGCGCAACAGCATGGCGCCCAGGTGGTGAATGCCAACGGTGGCACCAGCCGTGGGTCCTTCTTCTACCCGGCGGTGCTGTACCCGGTGAACCCGCAGATGCGCGTGTACCACGAAGAACAGTTCGGCCCGGTGGTGCCAATCGTGCCCTACCGCGACCTGGAGACGGTGATCGAATACGTGCTCGACTCGGACTTCGGCCAGCAATTGAGTATTTTCGGCACCAACGCCGTGGCCGTCGGGCGCCTGGTGGACACCTTTGCCAACCAGGTTGGCCGGATCAATATCAACGCCCAATGCCAGCGCGGGCCGGACACCTTCCCCTTCAACGGGCGCAAGAACTCGGCCGAGGGCACGTTGTCAGTGCATGACGCCTTGCGCGTGTTCTCGATCCGCACCTTGGTGGCCACCAAGTTCCAGGAGAGCAACAAGGCGCTGGTCAGCGACATTCTGCGCAACCGTGATTCGAGTTTCCTGACCACCGATTACATCTTCTAACATCTGCACGACTCACTGTGTGGGAGGGGGCTTGCTCCCGATAGCGGTGGACCAGCCAATACATGCGGTACTGATCCACCGCCATCGGGGGCAAGCCCGCTCCCACGTTTGGATTGTGTACATCTCCTGAACCGAGGCCCCTTTAATACTGATGAATCTGCCACTCTTCGCTCGGCGCCTGTTGCGCCCGCTGCTCGACCCGTACCGCCGCTATCGCCACGCCAAGCTGATCCACGCCGTGCGTGTGTCCATCGGCCTGCTGGCGACGATCCTGCTGACCACCGGCATCAACCTGCCCCATGGCGAATGGGCCTCGGTGACCATGCTGATCGTGATCGGTGGCTTGCAGCACCACGGCAATATCGGCAAGAAAGCCGTGGAGCGCGCCTACGGCACCTTGATCGGCGCCAGCGTCGGCCTGCTGCTGGTGGTGCAACAGGCCTACTTCGGCCAGCCACTGCTGACCTATTTGTTGATGTCGGTGGTGTGCGGATTCTTCTCATATCACGCCATCGGCAAGGGCGGCTACATCGCGCTGCTGTCGGCGATCACGGTATTTATCGTCGCCGGCCACGGAGACAATCCGATCTCGGATGGCTTGTGGCGCACGGTGGATATCCTTATCGGCATCGTGCTGGCCCTGGCGTTTTCCTTCGCCCTGCCGCTGTACGCCGTGTACTCGTGGCGCTACAACCTGGCCAGCGCCTTGCGTGATTGTGCGGCGATTTACAGCCGGATCATCAATGGCCAATCGGTCACCGATGATGAACACCTCAAACTGCTTAACCGCCTGAATGCGGCGATGGTGCAACTGCGTTCGCTGATGCCGTCGGTGTCCAAGGAAGTGCGAGTGTCCATGACCGAACTCGACGCAATCCAGCGCCACCTGCGCATGTGCATCAGCACCCTGGAGATTCTCGGCAACACCCGGCCGGATCCGCGTGATGAACACGCGACGGCGCGGATGCAGGTGATGTTGAAAGCCGAGCACCGGCAGATACGGGTGCAGTTGGTGGGAATGGCTCGGGCCTTGAAATCCGGAGTGACGGAGCGGCTGGAGCGGCCGAGCCATGCCGGCCTGAACGAGCCTGCGCTGGATGCGCCGGTCTACAGCGCGCTGGATGGCTACCGGTTGTTGACGCTACAGTTGGCGGCGAATATTGATGCCATGCGTCAGCGGCTGGCCAAGAGTGCCGGGCGTTGGAAGATCTAAGAAATGGCTATTTGACGCATTTGTCCACGTCAACACTTTCACACTTTCTCTTACATTTTTTTCACGTTTTATTCACATCCCAGGCCGTACTGTAAAGCCTCATCCGTTACAAATGTTGCATATCAAGCCCGCCGCCCCAGCGGGCTTTTTTTTGCCTGGGATTTGATCTAGCGCGCGACTTTGCCGACAGGTGCAGAGGCTTGCTCGCGAATCGCCCGTTGGGTGTCCAGCACCCTGGCCAACGCGGTTTCTGCCTCGGGGCTTTGCTGCGGGACACGAATCGCTGCCGAGACCAGGGTGATCAGCTTGGCCATCACCTCAGCGTCGGTGGCCGGGCGGCCCAGGCTCATGGAGTTCATCAACAGGCGCAGCTCGGTACCGGCCATCACCCCGGAAATCGCCTTGAGGGCAAATTGCAGGCGCACACCCAGTTCGTTGCGCGGCAAATCCGGCAAGGCCAGGGCGAAGGCTTCGAAAAAGCGTTGGAACACCGGCTGGTAATGCACCTTGAGGTATTCCTGGATAAACGGTGAGGTGTCGCTGTACACACGGCCCAGGAAACGAATGAACGAACGCCCTTCCCCACTGGCACTGGCCGGATCGCTGCGCTCCAGGCCCATGGCCGGAGCGAAGAGCACACCGAGCAAGGTGTCGCAATCAAGGGGGCCATCGGCTTCGGCTTCACAACGTGCCAATAGCTCCAGGCGCTGCTCGTTGAGCGGCTCCAGGCGTTGCATCAGCAGGGTCTTCATCAGGGAGTCCTTGTCCCCGAAGTGGTAGTTCACGGCAGCCAGGTTCACCTGGGCACGCTCGGTAATCTGCCGTAACAACACCGCGTCATAACCGTACTTAATAAAGAGCGCCTCTGTCGCATCCAGCAATCGAGTCTTGGTAATGTTTGGAGCGCTGAGTTTCTTCGCGACCATAAAGGGTTCCACGGCGGAAATATTGTTTTAAAAAATAATTTGATTTTTTATACCGGGGCGGCCGTTCGAAAGCAAGTAGTGACACACCGCCATACCATCCAAAGCCTTTGCCAGCGGGCATTTTGCGGCCAGCCAGGGGTATTTTGGCAGCTCCTCACACTGACGGGTTAAATCGTTTCAAAGGGTAAAACCGCTCTACATCCATGGCTGGCGAAGCACTGGGAACACGGTTAGTATTCAAACAATATTTTAAAAACAAGAAATAAAACCAGTCCGTGACGCATACCAGGCAGCTCCCGAACTTGTTACAAGGATTTACAGGGGCATGCCGGCGGCGTCGAGACTGCAGGCGTAGTCATGATGACACAGACCCCCGCGCACCCAGGCTTGATCTCCCTGCAAGGCATCGGCAAACGTTATCAGTTGGCCGGGCAAAAGCTGTCCATTCTCAATGACGTGTGCCTGTCCATCGCCCGCGGTGACAGCTGCGGCATCCTCGGCGCCTCCGGTTCCGGCAAGAGCACCCTGCTCAATATCCTTGGCCTGCTGGACCTGCCCAACAGCGGCCAGTACCACTTTGCCGGCCACGATATTTTGAGCGCCACCCCGGACGAACTGGCGGCGATCCGCAACCAGCAGATCGGTTTTGTCTTCCAGAGCTTCAACCTGCTGCCGCGCCTCAGCGCCCTGGACAACGTCGCCCTGCCCCTGAGCTATCGCGGTGTGTCGCGCCATGAATCGGTGGAGCAGGCCCAGCGCATGCTTGAACAGGTAGGCCTGGCCGACCGCGCCCACCATCGCCCCGCCGACCTCTCCGGCGGCCAGCGCCAACGCGTGGCCATCGCCCGAGCCTTGGTGGGCAAACCCTCGGTGATCCTGGCCGACGAACCCACCGGCAACCTCGACAGCAGCACCGCCCAGGACATCATGGACCTGCTGCTGGCCCTGAATCGCGAGCAGCAGGTCACGCTGATCATCGTCACCCACGACGCGCAGATCGCCGAACGCCTGGAGCGCAAGATCCTGGTGCGCAACGGCGTGGTGCACGAGGTCGGTCGCCCATGAGCCTGCGGGTCGAACAGAGCCTCAGCCAACTGCTGCATGAAGCCTTCATCAGCCTGCGCACCCTGGGCAAGCGCTCGGTTCTGGCGCTGCTGGGCATTGTTATCGGCAGTTCATCGGTGGTGGCGCTGATCAATATCGGCCACAACGCGGCGGTGGATGCCGCGCTGATTTTCAAGGACATGGGCACTGACACCCTGGTGGTGCAGTTCCCGCCCAAAGGCAGCAGCAATGTGCCGATGCGCGCCCAACTCGACCTGCAAGCAGTGCGCGCGGCTGTGCCGGGCATCGCGCATATCGGCGCACTCAGCCTGTTCAGCGGGCCCATCGTGTTCCATGGCCGCAGCGTCAACGCCAACTTTGTCGGCAGCACGCCGGACATTCCCCAGACGATGCGCCTGCAACTGCAGCAGGGGCGTTTTCTGTCGGGCTTCGATGCCAACGAAACCTATGGCGTGATCGGCAACCAGGTCGCTCAGGCCCTGGGGGCGCCGGGCGACCCTCTGCAACTGGGCGACCGCGTGCGCATCAACGACTACCTGTTCCTGATCGTCGGCATCCTGCACAACCAGCCCAGGGCGATGCTGATGCCAGTGCAGGCCAACGAGTCGTTGTTCATCCCCGCCGAAGGCATGCGCCGCATCTACGCCATGCCGCAGATCGGCAACGTGATCATCCGCGCCGCGCCCGGCCAGGACATGGAGCGCATCGCCAAAGAGGCCGCCAGTGCCTTGCAAACCCAACTTACCGAGCATTCTGTCGACATCCAGGTACCCCAGCAGATGATCGATGGCATGACCCGGCAAAGCCGCACCTTCGCCTACCTGCTGCTGGCGCTCGGTGCGATTTCCCTGGTGGGCGGTGGCGTGGGGGTGATGAACGTGATGCTGATGAACGTCTCGGAGCGGCGCCGCGAGATCGGCATTCGCATGGCCCTGGGCGCTCGCCAGCGGGATATCCGCAACCTGTTCCTGCTCGAAGCCGTGACCCTCACCGCCGTCGGCGCGCTGTGCGGCGCAGTGCTGGGCATGAGCGCCGCCTGGCTCTACGCCTGGCTGTCGGGCTGGGAATTCGCACTGGCGGCTGCCGCCCTGCCCCTCGGCGTGGGCAGCACGTTGCTGGTGGGTTTGTTCTTTGGCATCTATCCGGCGGTCTCGGCCTCGCGATTGCAACCGGTGGAGGCCCTGCGTGATGAGTAAATGGCTCTGGCTGCTGGCGCTGATCAGCCTGCCCGGCGTGGCGGCCGACGTGGTCATCCGCCCCTCGGCCCCCAGCAGCAGCCGCAGCGTGTCGCTGAACGCCCAGGTCACTACCCTGACCCTGGGCGACGCGGTGTACCTGGGCCTGCGCAAGAACCCGGCAATCCGCAGTGCCTACCTGCAACGCGTCGCGCAGAAGTTCGACCTGCGGGTGGCCGAAGACGTGTTCAACCCCAAGCTCACCCTCAACAGCTATTACCGCGGCACCCGTGGCTCCCAGGACAGTGCACGCAACGCCAACCTCGCACCGTCCAGCAGCCTGCTCGGCGAATACGGCACGCGCCTGAGCATGGCCTGGACTCAACAGCTGAACAACGCCGACCGCGCCGGCCGCTACCGCAGCGACGGCCTGGACCTGGCGATCATCCAGCCGCTGATGCGCGGCGCCGGCTGGGACGCCACGACCGCGCCACTGCGCCTGTCGCGGCTGTCGGAACAGGCCAACCGCCTCAACCTCAAGGCCACCGTGGCACAGACCATCAGCCAGATCATCGCCACCTACCGCGAATTGCTGCGCGCCCAGGAGCAACTGCTGATCGTGCAGGAAGCCCTCAAGCGCTCCGATACGTTGCTCGAAGTGAACAAGGCCTTGATCAGTGCCGGGCGCATGGCCGAGTTCGAGATTGTGCAGACCGAGGCCGACATCGCCACCCAGCAACTGGGCGTGGAAGAAGCGCAAAACCAACTGGACAGCAATCGCCTGGCGCTCCTGCGCCTGCTGGCCCTGGACCTGTCCACGCCGATTCGCGCCACCGAAGCCCTGGAGGCCAAGCCCATGCAGATCGACAAGCGCCAGGCCTTCACCCTGGCGCAAACCCAGCAACCGGAATACCTCGCCGCCCTGCTCGGCAGCCAGCAAGCCGACCTCAACCTGGTGATCGCCAAGGACTCTGGGCGTTGGCAGGTGGATCTGGTAGCCGGCGCGAATCAGATCCGCGACAACTACAATAACGACGCCGGCAGCAGCAACAACCGCACGTGGGATAGCTACGCCGGGGTGCAGGTGCAAATCCCCATCGGCGACATCAGCACGCGCCAGGCCGAAGTGCGTGCACGGGTGAACGTGGAGGATCAGGCCATCCGTATCACCGACGCCCGCCAGGAGCTGGAACGCAGCGTCAACGACGTGGTGCGCGACCTCGGCACCCGCTGGCGTCAGTATGAAATCTCCCAACGCGCGGTGGAGCTGTCACGCCGCAAGATCGAGATCGAACGGGAAAAACTCAGCGCAGGGCGCTCCACCAACTTCCAGGTGCTGAGTTTCGAGACTGACCTGCGCAACGCCGAAAACGCGCAGCTCAACGCATTGATCGCTTATTTGAACGCCCAGACACAGCTCGACCTGACCCTGGGCATGACGCTGGAAAGCTGGGAAATCGCCCTCAATGACTACTAATCGAAAACGCCTGCTGGGCGCTGTGGTGATCTTGTTGCTGGTCGGTGCCGGGCTGGCCCTGCGCAGCCCTGCGTCCGATCCCGCCAGCACCGCCGAGCAATGGCTGGCCGTGAAACCCGACCCGCTGGTGCACCAGATCGGCCTGGTGGGCAAGATCGAGCCTGACACCACCCTCACCCTCACCGCGCCGTTCGACGGTAACGTGCAGGCCAACCTGGTGGAACCAGGCCAACGGGTCGAGGCGGGTCAAGTGCTGCTGCGCATGGACCCGGCCACCCTCGAAGTGCAATTACGCGACGCACTCTCTGCCCAGCTCAAGGCCCGACGCACCGTGCAAGAGATGCAGGACTGGGACAGCAGCCCCGCCGTCAGCCGCGCCCGCCGCAGCCTGCGCACCACCGAGATGACCGCCGGCAACACCCAGCGCAAACTCACCGAAAGCGACAACCTGTTCAAGCGCGGCATCATCCCGCGCAACGAGCTGGACGACCTCAAGCAGCAGGCCCAACAGCAACAACTGGACCTCGCCTCCGCCCGCAGCGAACTGCAACAGGCCCTCGACCAGGGCAAGGGTGAATACCGCCAGATCGCCGACATGGAACTGACCAACGCTACGGTGAAATACGAGGCCCTGCGCACGTTGCTCGACGGCCGGGAGGTCAAGGCGCCGTTCTCCGGCATCGTGGTGCCCGCGCCCGGCATCAACACGCCCCAAGGCGGCAGCAACACCAACGCCCCAATCCAGGCCGGGAGCAAAGTCAGCCAGGGCCAGGTGCTGTTTGGCCTGGCGAATATCGAACGGCTGAAGATTGTCGCCAAGGTCTCGGAGTTGGACATCAACCAATTGCATCAGGGCCAGGCGGTGGAAGTCATGGGCGACGGGTTTGATGGCGAGCGCCTGACCGGCTCGGTCAGCGTGGTCAGCGGCTTGGCGATGGCCAGTGACAGCCAGGGCAGCGCGCAGTTTCCAGTGACCTTGTCGATCCCCAAGCTGACCCCGCAACAGTTGCAGCGGGTGCGTCTGGGCATGAGTGCGCGGTTGACCATCGTCACCTACAACAACGAGCAGGCGATTGTGGTGCCCGCGCAGGCGGTCGTTGGCGGTGAAGTGGAGTATCGGGAGGCGATGGACAAGCCGGTGGAGCGAGTCAAGGTCACGACCGGGCAAGCGACGGCGCAAGGGGTTGAGGTGTTCGGCCTGAAGCCTGGCCTTGTGAAGCTCTCACAATAATTGATGGTTCAAATCTGGGAGGGGCAAGCCCCTTCCCACATTTAGATATTGGTCAATTTTTCGGCCAGGGCTTTAGCCTGAAGCGCCACATCCGTTACCGCCGTGCTCTCCCACCACATCCCGCGCAACGGTGGGCCCATGGCAAACAATCGCTGGCTGACCTGCCCCTGGGCATCCAGCACGGCGCCGGACTTGTCCGCCGCAATCCCGAGCGCCAACGGCCCAGGCTGGATCAACCCGCGCTTGAGCAACTGTTGCGGCAACGGCCGGGCCACGCGGCGCCAGTCGTATTCGATGCCGCTGGAGTTGATCAACGCAGCACCCGAGACCTGGGTCAGCACCTGTTCGCCACGATGACGCAAACGAATCGTCACGCCCTCGTGCGCAGGCGCCAAGCCCTTGAACGACGCGGCCCTGATCCGCAACCGCCCTTCCTCATGCAGCCGCGCCACCAACTGCGCACTCAACGGCGGCGAGCGGTGGTGATGGCTCTCCCACCATGGCCGTACATGCCGCACAAACTGACGTTTCTCGCGCTCGCTGGCCTGGCTCCACAACCGGCCGATATGGGCACGCACGGTGTCCAGCGGCGCTTGCCAATCGATGCCCTGCGCCTGCGCGATCCGACATTGCCGCCGCACCTCATGCAGCAACTGCCGAGGGCTGCGCAGGCCGTGATCAGCGGCCAGGAAATCCTCCCAAACCGGCGGTTGCCGGCGCACATGGGGCAGCAGGCCGTGGCGTGAAAAAATCTCGATGGGCCCGCGATGCCCAGCCTGTTCCAGGGACACCACCGCATCGACCATGGTCAGACCGGAGCCGATGATCAGCACCGTCGACAGCGGGTCGAGCTGGGTCATGGCCTGCACATCCCAGGGGTCCACCGCCGCCGCGTTCAAGCCGCTGGATTCGGTTTGGGGCGTGCGCGCCGCCGGGAACATACCGGTGGCCAACACGGCAAACGCACCGCGCAGTTGCCGGCCGTTATCGAGGGTCAACAGGGTTGAATCCGCGTCCACTTGCAGGTCGACCACTTCAGCGCGCACATGCTCCACCGTGGACGCGGACAGCGCCTTGGCCTCGGCCAACCGCTGCTGCGCATACACGCCGAAAATCCCCCGTGGCGGAAACAGTTCGCTGATGGGCACGTGCTGCTGGTCCGACTCCGGCCAGCCGCCAGCGCCGATGTAGTCGGTGAGCCATTGCGTCAGGTCATCGGCATTGTCCGGGTCGACACTCATGCGCGCCGCGTTGCCGTTGAGGGTGTGGCCCAGCTCCACAGCACTGTAGGCCTCGCCACGCCCCAGTTCGGCGCGCGGCTCGATTACCAGGATGCGGCGCCGGCCACCTAGACGCAGCAATTGCACCGCCAGCATCGTCCCACTCAGGCCGCCGCCGATGATCAGTACATCAGCGTTGCGGATGGATTCACTCATGCAGGTTCGCCCTTACTGTTTACCCAGATAAATATCATGCAAGTCGCCCCGCGCCAGCAGTTCGGCGGCGCTGCCGCTCAAGGCCACGCGGCCAGTATCCAGCACGTAGCCGTGGGACGCATAGGTCAGCGCGACATTGATGTTCTGCTCGGCGATCAGGAAGCTCACCTGCTGCTCGCGGTTGAGCTGCGCGATGATCGCGAAAATCTCCTGCACGATCATAGGCGCCAAACCCATGGAGGGCTCGTCGAGCAGTACCAACGTAGGACGGGTCATCAACGCCCGGCCGATGGCGACCATCTGCTGCTCGCCGCCCGAGGTGAGGCCGGCGCGGGTGTGGCGCTTGGTCTTGAGCCGGGGGAACCAGGCGTAGATGCGCTCCAGGTCGTGCTCCATGTCCTTGCGGCTCAGGCGCCGCACAAAGCCGCCGCTGCGCAGATTGTCCTCCACGGTCAGTTGGCCGAACACGTGGCGCCCTTCCAGCACATGCACCATGCCCTGGCGCACGCGCTGGCTGGGGTCGACACCTGCCAGGTCCTGGCCGGCGTACGCGATCACGCCTCGGCTGACCTCGGCACGCTCGGCCCGCACCAGACCCGAGATAGCCTTGAGGGTGGTGCTCTTACCGGCACCATTGGCGCCGAGCAAGGCCACAATCGCGCCCTTCGGCACGTTCAGCGAGACCCCGGCCACCGCCAGGATCGCGCCGTCGTAGATCACTTCAATATCATCGACCGTCAGCAGTGACGGGCTGGCGGATTCAGCAGCGGGCTGGCTCATGGCTTATTCATCCCCGGTGCAGGTGCGTGGCGTCAGGCCTTTTTCCTTGGCGAACGCGGCGGATTTTTCATCGATGAGCGGGCGCAACAGCGCACGGTCAGCGGCGATCCAGTCGCTGACCAGCGTCCAGTTGGCGCCGTCCCATTGCTGCACCCGCGCCGAACCGCCGCCTTCGTGGTCGCTGCACGACAGCTTGAGGTTCTGCATCAGGCCCAGGTAACCCATGGCCTTGAGGCGGGCGTCGTCGATATTCAGATGCTCCAGCCCCCAACGGCCTTCTTCACCGTTGAGTGGACGCTTGCCGAACCTGGCCTGGGCGGTGCGGATCGCTTCTACCGCCACGGCGGCGTTCACCAGGCCCGAGTTGTAGTAGACGCTGCCGAAGTTCTTCAGGTCCTTGAGGTCGCTGTTGCCCTTGTCGAGGATCGATTGCTTGAGGCGTTTGTGGATCTCGAAATCGGCACCCGCCGGGTAAGGCGTCAGCGCCAGGTAGCCTTTGGCGGCCGCACCGGCCGGCAAGACGTCTTCGCTGGAACTGGCCCAGATGTCGCCGATGATATGGTCCACCGGGAAGCCGAAGCGCGCGGCGGTCTTGACCGCCACCGGCGTCGACACGCCCCAGGTGCGCAGGAACACCCAGTCCGGGTTGGCCTGGCGCACCTGGCGCCATTGCGCCGATTGTTCGTTGCCCGGATCGGCCACCGGGATCTGGATATTTTCAAAGCCGTATTTCTCGGCCAATAACTTCAGCGGGCCGAGGGTTTCACGACCGTAGGCCGAGTCGTGGTAGACCGTGGCAATCTTCTTGCCCTTGAGTTTGTCGAAGCCGCCTTCGCGCTGGGCGATGTAGTTCACCAGCGTCGACGCCTCGCTGTAGAAGGTCAGCATCACCGGGAAGTTGTAGGGGAATACCGTGCCGTCAGTGGCTTCGGTGCGACCGTAACCGAGGGTGATCAACGGGATCTTGTCCACCTCGGCCCTTTCGCTGAGCGCATAGGCGGCCGGCGCGCCGTTGGGCTGGTACACCGCGACCGGCGCGCCGTCCAGGCCATTCTTGAAGCGCTCGTAGCACTCGATGCCCTTCTCGGCCGTCCACTCGGTCTCGCATTCCTGCCACACCAGTTTCACGCCATTGATGCCGCCTTCGACCTCGTTGATATAGCGCAGGTAGTCGATCATCCCGGCCCACACTTGCACGCCGCTGGACGCATAGGCGCCCACGCGGTAAGTCGCCAGGGGGAAGAATTGCTGGTCGGCCGAGGCCATCGCCTGGGGGGCGGCAGCGGACAACGCCGCCAACGCAAAGGCCGCACTGACCAGGGATCGTTTCAAGGATGCACGCATGGAGATTCTCTTCTATAGGTCAGAAACGTAGCGGCCACTGGCGCAGCCGGTCGCGAAGGTTGTGCAACAGGCGAATCAAGCCCTCGGGTTCCTTGATCAGGAACACGATGATCAATACGCCAAAGATGATTTTCTGCAGGTTCTGCAACTGCCCCGCGTCCACCGAACCGCCGAACAACGCCTGCCCGGCGTGGCTGAGAAAGATCGGCAGCAAACTGATGAACGCCGCGCCGACGAAGTTGCCGGCGATGCTGCCCATGCCGCCAATAATGATGATGAACAGGATCTGGAATGAACGGTTGATATCGAAGCTGCTGGCGCTGGCCGTGCCCAGGTAGGCGAACGCCCACAACGCACCGGCAATGCCCAGGTAAAACGAGCTGACCGCAAACGCCAGGCGCTTGTAACGCACCACCGGGATGCCGACCACGGCGGCGGCGGTGTCCATGTCGCGGATCGCCATCCAGTTGCGCCCCACCTGGCTGCGCACCAGGTTCACCGCGGCCCAGGTCAACAGCAGCACCGTGACCAGCGTCAGCCAGTAACGACCGAGCGGCGTGTTGAGGTCATGGCCCAACAGCGCAAGCCTGGGCGCCGAGATGGTCCCGGACGAGCCGTAGTTGTAGAACCAGGGAAACTTGACGAACAGCCACTCCAGGAAAAACTGCGCGGCCAATGTGGTGACCATCAGGTAGAAGCCTTTGATCCGCGAGCTGGGCAACCCGAACACCAGGCCGACCAAGGCGCTGATAATCCCACCGCCGAGCAACGCCACCGGCAGCCCCAGCTCCGGCAGCCGCAGCAGGAAGCCGTAGGTCGCAAAGGCGCCGACCGCCATGAACCCCGCCGCGCCGACCGAGGTTTGCCCGGTGTAGCCGGTCAGCAGGTTCAGGCCCAACCCGGCCAGCGACAGCACCAGAAACGGGATCAGGATCGCATTGAGCCAATAGTCATTGCCCCACAGCGGCACCCCCACAAAGGCCAACCCCAGCAGACCGAAAAGGCCCCAAGGCACTCGTCGCGGGACCAGCAATAACGGCGCGGTTTGTTGAGCAACAGGGATCGACATGGTTTCAGACTCGCTCGATGGCGCGCTCGCCGAACAGGCCGGCGGGACGGATATACAGGAAGGCCAGGGCCAGGACATAGGCGAACCACGGCGTGATGCCGCCGCCGATCAGCGGGCCGATATACACCTCGGCAAGGTTCTCCGCCGCGCCGACGATCAGCCCGCCGACAATCGCGCCGCCAATCGAGGTAAAGCCGCCGATGATCAACACGGGCAAAGCCTTGAGCACCACCAGCGACAGCGAAAACTGCACCCCCTGGCGTGCGCCCCACAACAAACCGGCCACCAGCCCGACAATGCCAGCCACCGCCCAGACGATCTGCCAGATGCGGTTGAGGTTGATGCCGATGGACAGCGCCGCCGTGGTGTCATCCGCCACGGCGCGCAGGGACACGCCGATGCGGGTTTTGTTGAACAGCAGCGCGAGCACCGTCACCAGCACCACGGCAGCCGCGGCGGCGATCAGGTCGAACTGGCTGAGCATCAGCGGGCCAACAAACAGCGGCACGTCGTCGATACCCAGGTCCAGGGCACGCACTTGCGCGCCCATCAAGCCTTGGGCCAGGCCTTCGATAATGAACGACAGGCCCAAAGTGGCCATGAACAGGGTGATCTGCGAACGGTTCACCAGTGGCCGCAATACCAGGCGCTCGATAAGCAACGCGCCGACGATCATCACGATCACCGTCAGCAGCAGCGCCAGGGCAAACGGCACGCCCTGGTCGTGCAGGCTGACGAAGGTCAACGCGGCAAACAGCAGCATCGCACCCTGGGCAAAGTTGAACACGCCGCTGGCTTTGTAGATCAGCACAAAGCCGATGGCGACCAGGGAATACAGGGTGCCGGCGAGCAGGCCGCCGAGCAGGGTTTCGAAGAAGAAGGTCATCAGTGCACGGCTCCCAGGTAGGCGGCGATCACTTCGGGATTGGCCTGCACCTGTGCCGGCGTGCCGTCGCCGACTTTGCGCCCGTAGTCGAGCACCACCACATGGTCGGACAGGCCCATCACCACGCCCATGTCGTGTTCGATCAACACCACGGTAGTGCCGAGGTCGCGGTTCACGTCAGCGACGAAGCGCGCCATGTCCTGTTTCTCTTCGGCGTTCATGCCAGCCATGGGTTCGTCGAGCAGCAACAGGCTCGGCCCGGCGATCAATGCGCGGCCCAGCTCCACGCGCTTTTGCAGGCCGTAGGACAAGTTGCCCACCAGCACATCGCGGTGGGCTTGCAGCTCCAGAAACTCAAGGATGGCTTGGCCACGCAGGCGAAAGGCCTCGGCTTCACGTCGCGCACGGGGCAAGCCGAGGGCCTGCTCGATAACACTGCTGCGCATATGCCGCGACAGGCCGGTGAGGAGGTTGTCGAGCACGCTCATTTTCTTGAACAGCGCGTTGTTCTGGAAGGTCCGGCCAATGCCACGGCGTGCGGCCCCCAAGGGGTCGATGCGGTGGAAGTGTTGCGCCTCGAAAACGATCTCGCCCGCGTCAAAGCGATACACGCCATTGAGCACGTTGAGCAACGAACTTTTACCGGCGCCGTTAGGGCCGATCAACGCGCAGATCTCGCCGCGCCGCACCTCGAAAGACAAGGCGTTGATGGCCTTGACCCCTTTGAATGACAGCGAGATATCGCGCACCTGGAGAATAACGTCACTCATGCGATATCCCGTTTGAATTCGGCCAGCCACACCGGCTCGACCGTGGATTTGAGGGGCTGCCAGATAAAGGCCAGGCGCTGGAAGCCCAGCAGTTTGCGCACGCGGTTTTTCAGCAGCCGGCGCAGGCCGCTTTGGGGGTGGGCGATGGCCCAGTCGCACAGGCGTCGACGCCAGGTGCCGTGGGGGGCCAGGCGGCTTTCGATCTCATCGGCCAAGTGCTGTAACCGCTCGGGCGACAGCAGCAGGCCGGTGGGCGCGACTTCGCCGCGATCACGCTGCGCCGAGGCCAGGTTTTCCGGGAATGCCAGGCCGTGGCCGCTGCTCAGCCATTGCTCCAGCAGGACGTCCAGGCCGCGCTGCCAGTGGGTACCCTCCTCGCTCCACAACGCGGTTTCGCCGGTGGGTTGCCACCAGCGCTGCAGGTGTTGCGCCGGGTCCACGGGGCCGAGTAACTGGGCGAAATCCAAGCGCTGGGTAAACGCCCAATCGCGCTGGCGACCTTGAACGTAGGCGTGACTGGGATGGATGCGCCACAGGTGTTGTTCCAGTGCCTGCGGCTCAAGGTTATCGGCCAGCGTCAGCACGTGTGCGCCGACGGACTGGGCCGCCAACGCCAGCAGCAACAGGTTCGGCTCAAAGGCGCCGCTGAGCACCAGGCGTGACTGGTCGCTGAAACCTTGCTGGCGCAAACCATCGGCCAGCCGCTCGACGTCGCGCAAGGTGTCGATCCAGCGCCAGGCATACCATTGCCCCTGGCGCTTGTGGCGCAGGGCGATGTGCAACGGCGTGAGTTGCGACCAGTGGCGCAGTTGCTCCAGAGAGGCCTTTGGTTCGTGCACGCTCATAGGGGATTGCTCCTATTGGGGAGGTGGGCGTGCGGTGGTCCGCTGGCTGGAATAGATCAAGCAATTAAGATCAACATGTGGGAGGGGGCTTGCCCCCGATAGCAGTGTGTCAGTCACGAGTGTTCTAACTGACCCACCGCTATCGGGGGCAAGCCCCCTCCCACATTGGAATTTTGTGCACCAGATAGATCGCGGTAGCTGGCGCCTGGATGGTTGGCGCCCAGTCGCGCACCGTCGCCAAACAACTTCTCACGCAACGTGCCCTGGGCGTATTCGGTCTTGTACATGCCACGCTTCTGCAACTCCGGAACAAGCCATTCCACGGCGTCGACAAAGGTTTCATGGGTCAGCGCATAGGCCAGGTTGAAGCCGTCCACATCAGTCTCTTCGACCCACTCCTGCAACAGGTCCGCCACAGTCTCCGGGCCGCCGACGAACAGTGGGCCAAAGCCGCCGATACCGACCCAATCGGCCAGCTCGTTGGGCGTCCAGACCTTGTTCGGGTCCGCCGTGGAAAACGCTTCCACCGCCGATTGAATCGCATTGGTGTGCACGTGTTTGAGCGGTTCGTCCGGTTTGAACTGGCTGAAGTCGATGCCGGTCCAGCCGGAGATCAGCGCCATGGCGCCTTCGTAGCTGACGTAGGATTTGTACTCGTCAAACTTGGCTTTAGCCTTTGCGTCGGTTTCGTCGACGATCACCGTCTGCAAGTTGAAGATCAGGATTTTCTTCGGATCACGCCCAGCCTCGGCGGCACGACGGCGGATGTCGGCCACGGTCTTTTTCAGCAGCACCTTGGACGGCGCAGCGACGAACACACATTCGGCCTGCTCGGCGGCGAACTGCTTGCCACGGCTGGACGCGCCAGCCTGGTACAGCACCGGCGTGCGCTGCGGCGACGGCTCGCACAGGTGAATGCCGGGCACCTGGAAGTGTTTGCCGACGTGGCGGATCTCGTGGATTTTGCTCGGGTCGCTGAAAACCCGTCGTTCGCGGTCACGCAGGACCGCGCCCTCTTCCCAACTGCCTTCCCAGAGTTTGTAGCAAACCTGCAGGTATTCCTCGGCGTAGTCGTAGCGCGCGTCGTGTTCGGTCTGGGCTTTCTGGCCGAGGTTCTTGGCGCCGCTTTCCAGGTACGAGGTGACGATGTTCCAGCCGATGCGGCCCTTGGTCAGGTGGTCGAGCGTCGACAGACGACGGGCGAACGGATACGGATGCTCAAAGGACAACGAAGCGGTGAGGCCAAAGCCCAGGTGCTCGGTGACCAACGCCATTGGCGCGATCAGCGACAACGGGTCGTTGACCGGCACTTGGGTGGCCTGGCGAATCGCCGCGTCGCCGTTACCGTTGTACACGTCGTAGATGCCCAGCACGTCGGCGATAAACAGACCGTCGAACTTGCCGCGTTCGAGGATTTTCGCCAGGTCGGTCCAGTATTCCAGGTCCTTGTACTGCCACGAACGGTCACGCGGGTGCGCCCACAGGCCGGGAGATTGGTGGCCGACACAGTTCATGTCGAAGGCGTTCAAACGAATTTCACGGGCCATCACAGCACTCCGTTGAGGTGGTAGTTGCCGACGACTTGGTATTTCCAGCGCAGCGGGTCATCGACGGTCGACGGCAGTGCAGTGCGTTGACCGGTCAGTTCGAATTCGGCGTTGCTGGCGGCAATCAGTGCTTCGGCGGCGGCGATCTGCGCCTCGGTGGCGGCGACCGGGCTGGGGTGGGTGTCGGCGCGTTCAAGCAAGGCAGCGGCCACGTCGACGCGGATCTGCAAGTCGCCGAAGCGGCTGATCACATAGGGGTCGTCGCTTTTTTCGACATGGCGGCGAGTGCTGTCCAGCAGTTGGCGTGCGAGATTCAAGGCAGTCATGGGTCAGGTTCCTCAGTTCCAGGCGTGGCGCGCAGGCTTCACGCCGTTGAGCACGAAGTTGCCGATCAGGTGGTATTTCCAGCGGGCCGGGTCGTGCAAGGTGTGGGTGCGTGCGTTGCGCCAGAAGCGGTCGAGGTTGTGCTTGGCGGTGACCGAGCGGGTGCCGGCCAGTTCGAAGAGTTTGCTGCTGGCGAGCAACGCCGTTTCGGCGGACAGCACCTTGGCCTGGGCGACGATCAGCGAGGCGTTGGCGACGGTGTCTTCATTCGGTTCAGCGAGGGCTTGGTCCACGGCAATACCGGCCTTGGCGAGGATCGCTTCGGTGCCGTGCACGCGCCATTCCAGATCGCCAATGGCGGCGATGGTGAACGGGTCCTGCCAGCCGTGATCCTGCTGGCTGTCGATCCACGGCCGCGCCTGGCGGGCGTAGATCTTGGCCTGTTCGAGGGCGCCGAGGGCAATGCCGGTGTCGACCGCCGCCTGGATGATCTGCGAAATCGGGCCGTCGGCCGTGGGCTGGTCGAACGCCAGGTGGGCGGGGATCACCGCGCTCAGGGGCACGGTCACGCCATCGAGGGTCACGCCGCCGCTGGCGGTGGTGCGTTGGCCGAAGCCGTCCCAGTTGTCGATCACGGTAAGGCCTGGCGCGTCGCGTTCGACGAGGCCAATAAACGCCTGGCCTTTTTCGTTATTACCGACGGTGGGCACGATATGGGCGAACAACGCGCCGGTGCAGTAGAACTTCTCGCCGTTGATTTGCGCGGTGTCGCCATGAAAGCGGATCTGGGTGTCGAAGGTGCCGGCGTTTTTGCTCTTGGCCTCGGAAAAGGCATTGCCGAAGCGATAACCCGCCAGCACCTTGCCGAAGTAATGAAGCTTTTGTTCCTCGGTGGCGGTTTGCAGCAGGATGTCCACCACACCCAGGTGGTTCTGCGGGATCTGCCCCAATGACGGGTCGGCGGCGGAGATCAACTTGATCACTTCAGCCACTGTCACATAGGACACACCAGCGCCGCCGTAGGCCTTGGGAACGGTGATGCCCCACAAGCCGCTGGCCGAGAATTCGTCGAGTTCGGCTACCGGTAAGCGGCGGTCGCGGTCACGCACGCTGGCGTCGACGGCAAAACGCTCGGCCAGGCGCGTGGCGACCTCGATGGCCTCCGCGTCCGAGCGGATGATATGGGCAGGTTGTTGAGGGTGGGCTGACATGGGCCGACTCCAGGCTCCGAGGGAATATCGGAGTGATTGCAGGAGTCGTGCCTGAATTTAATCGTCAGTAAAATCAGTAGTTTGCCGCGAAAAGCAGGCGTTGAACGCGGTTGCAAACCAGCAAAATGTGGATCCACTGTTGCCAGGCAGACAGTTAGATCACCACGTTGCGCACAAAGCGCACGGCCACGTCACCGTCATTGCGATAAACGTGGTGCTGGTGGCTGGCGAACATGAAGAACTCGCCGGCGCCGATGGTGTTTTCCTGGTCGCCGATCACCAGCGTCAGGTTGCCCTCGAACACAAACAGTTGCTCGCTCCAGCCTTCCAGGTCGGGGTCCGGGCAATAGCGGTCGCCGGGTTCAAGGCGCCACTCCCACAGCTCAACCTCGCGGCGAGCCGTGGCCTTGGCCAGCAACACCGCTTTGCTCCCGGCAATTTCACCGGCCCAGGCCAGTTCGTTGATGCGGCTGTGATCGCGTACGTCCGGCGCCTGGATCAGGTCGCTGAACGCCACGTCCAACGCTTCAGCCACACGGTCGAGGGTCGACAGGCTGACGTTCTTCTCCCCGGCCTCGATGGCCACCAGCATGCGCCGGCTGACGCCGGACTTTTCCGAGAGCGCGGTCTGGCTCAGGTCGGCGGCGTGGCGCAGGCGACGAACGTTCTGGCTGACGTGCTGCAGGACCGAAGCCCGTTGTGGATTTTCTTTGTGCACTATATTGCTCAATGGGTGGGTGTGCGCAGTATACTGCCCAGCGTGCGGCGCATTGTGCGGTCCGTGCCTTTCCCTGTGCAAGACCGAGCTGCCATGACCACCGCCAAAACCCCTTCGCGTTTCAACCGTTTCAGCAAAGCCGAATGCATCCTGGTGTTTATCACCATGATCTGGGGCGGCACCTTTTTGCTGGTACAGCACGCCATGACGGTGAGCGGCCCGATGTTTTTCGTGGGCCTGCGCTTTGCGGCGGCGGCCATTGTGGTGGGCTTCTTCTCGCTGCGCACCTTGCGCGACTTGACCCTGTTTGAATTGAAGGCCGGGGTGTTTATCGGTGTGGCGATCATGTTTGGCTACGGCTTGCAGACCATCGGCCTGCAAACGATCCTGAGCAGCCAGTCGGCGTTTATCACCGCGCTGTATGTGCCGTTCGTGCCGTTGTTGCAATGGTTGGTCCTGGGCCGTCGTCCTGGGTTGATGCCGAGCATTGGCATCATGCTCGCATTTGCCGGGTTGATGTTGTTGACCGGGCCAGCGGGGGCTTCGTTGAATTTCAGCCCCGGTGAAATCGCTACGTTGATTGGTGCCATTGCGATTGCAGCAGAAATCATCCTGATCAGCGCATTTGCAGGTCAAGTGGATGTACGCCGGGTGACGGTGGTGCAACTGGCCACGGCGTCACTGCTGTCGTTCCTGATGGTGGTGCCGATGGGTGAGGCGCTGCCGGGGTTCTCGTGGTTGCTGCTGTTCAGTGCGGTGGGCCTGGGCTTGACCAGCGCGGTGATCCAGGTCGCGATGAACTGGGCGCAACAGAGCGTTTCACCGACGCGGGCCACGTTGATCTATGCCGGTGAGCCGGTGTGGGCTGGGGTGGTCGGGCGGATTGCCGGCGAGCGCTTCCCGCCGATTGCGATGCTGGGGGCGGCGTTGATTGTGGTGGCGGTGATTGTGAGTGAGATGAAGACAAAAGGGCAAAAAGCCATCGAGCTGCAGGATACGAGGGAACAGGAGCAACAGGGCTAGGGTCGGAAACACTGCCAAATGGGAATATTCGACCTATCTTGTAGGATCCTGCCACATCTTGCCGTTTGGTGATCAACAAAGCGGCACGTATGATGCATCCCAAACTCCCGCAGATTAGAAGCCTATGTCCCTGATAGTTCTACTGCTTCTGCCATTCATTGGCAGCTGTCTGGCGGCCTTGCTGCCGCACAATGCACGTAACACCGAATCCCTGTTGGCCGGCCTTGTGGCCCTGGTCGGCACTCTTCAAGTCGCCCTGCTCTACCCCCAGATCGCCCACGGTGGCGTGATCCGCGAAGAATTCATGTGGTTGCCCAGCCTCGGCCTGAACTTCGTCTTGCGTATGGATGGGTTTGCCTGGCTGTTCTCGATGCTGGTGCTCGGCATCGGTTCGCTGGTGGCGTTGTATGCGCGCTACTACATGTCGCCGGATGACCCGGTGCCGCGCTTCTTCGCGTTTTTCCTGGCTTTTATGGGCGCCATGCTCGGGCTTGTGATTTCCGGCAACCTGGTCCAGATCGTGTTCTTCTGGGAACTGACCAGCCTGTTCTCGTTCCTGTTGATCGGCTATTGGCACCACCGCGCCGATGCCCGACGCGGCGCCTACATGGCGCTGATGGTCACTGGCGCGGGCGGCTTGTGCCTGCTGGCCGGGGTGATGCTGCTGGGGCATATCGTCGGCAGCTATGACCTGGACCGGGTGCTGGCGGCGGGCGATCAGATCCGCGCACATGCGCTGTACCCGGTGATGCTGGCCCTGGTGCTGATCGGCGCACTGAGCAAAAGCGCGCAGTTCCCGTTCCACTTCTGGCTGCCCCACGCCATGGCCGCACCGACGCCGGTGTCTGCCTATCTGCACTCGGCGACGATGGTGAAGGCCGGCGTGTTCCTGCTGGCCCGCCTGTGGCCGGCGCTGTCGGGCAGCGAAGAATGGTTCTGGATCGTCGGCGGCGCCGGCGCCCTCACCCTCCTCCTCGGCGCTTACTGCGCCATGTTCCAGAACGACCTCAAGGGCCTGTTGGCCTACTCCACCATCAGCCACCTCGGGCTCATCACTTTGCTGCTGGGGCTCAACAGCCCGCTGGCCGCCGTCGCCGCAGTGTTCCATATCCTCAACCACGCCACCTTCAAGGCCTCGCTGTTCATGGCGGCGGGCATCATCGACCACGAAAGTGGCACGCGGGATATCCGCAAGCTCAGCGGCCTGGTGCGCCTGATCCCGTTCACCGCGACCCTGGCGATGGTGGCCAGTGCCTCCATGGCCGGCGTGCCGTTGCTCAATGGCTTCCTGTCCAAAGAGATGTTCTTCGCCGAAACGGTGTTTATCTCGGCGACAAAATGGGTGGAAATTGCGCTGCCGGTGATCGCGACCATCGCCGGCACTTTCAGCGTGGCCTATGCGCTGCGCTTTACCGTCGATGTGTTCTTCGGCCCGCCCGCCACCGACCTGCCGCACACGCCCCACGAACCGCCACGCTGGATGCGTGCCCCGGTCGAGTTGCTGGTGTTCACCTGCCTGCTGGTGGGGATATTCCCGGCCCAGGTGGTCGGCTCGATCCTTGCGGCTGCCGCACTGCCGGTGGTCGGCGGTGTGCTGCCCGAGTACAGCCTGGCCATCTGGCACGGCTGGAACGCGCCGATGATCATGAGCCTGGTGGCCATGACCGGCGGCGTGCTGCTCTACCTGATGTTGCGCAAACAACTTAAACGCGGGCGCTTCAAGTACCCGCCGCTGGTGGGCTACTTCAATGGCAAGCGCGGCTTCGAGCGCTGCCTGGTGGTGATGATGCGCGGCGTGCGCAAAATCGAAAAACGCATCAGCACCAAGCGCCTGCAAACCCAGTTGTTCCTGTTGGTGATCGTCGCGGTGATCGGCGCCATGATCCCGATGCTCAACAGTGGCCTCAGTTGGGGCGACCGCCCGAAAATTCCGGGTTCCATCGTCTTCGTCACCCTGTGGCTGCTGGCGATTGCCTGTGCCCTGGGCGCCGCCTGGCAAGCCAAGTACCACAGGCTGGCGGCCCTGACCATGGTCAGCGTGTGCGGCATGGTCACTTGCGTGACGTTTGTATGGTTCTCGGCACCGGACCTGGCACTGACGCAACTGGTGGTCGAGGTCGTGACGACGGTGCTGATCCTGCTTGGCCTGCGCTGGCTGCCACGGCGGATCGAGGAAGTCTCGCCACTGCCAAGCTCGCTGCGCAAGGCGCGCATTCGCCGCCTGCGTGACTTCCTGCTGTCCACCGCAGTGGGTGGCGGCATGGCGCTGCTGTCCTATGCGATGCTGACCCGCCAGACGCCCAACGATATTTCCTCCTTCTACCTGAGCCGCGCCCTGCCCGAAGGCGGCGGCAGCAATGTGGTGAACGTAATGTTGGTGGACTTCCGTGGCTTCGACACCCTTGGCGAAATCACCGTGCTCGGCGCCGTGGCGCTGACGGTGTACGCCCTGCTGCGCCGCTTCCGCCCGTCCAAGGAAAGCATGCAACTGCCTGCCCAACAGCGCCAACTGGCACCGGACGTGGCCACCGACCTGGTCAACCCGCGCCAGGCCAGCGACACCGCCCTGGGCTTCATGATGGTGCCGGCGGTGCTGGTGCGCCTGCTGCTGCCGATTGCGCTGGTGGTGTCGTTCTACCTGTTCATGCGCGGCCACAACCAACCGGGCGGCGGGTTTGTCGCCGGGCTGGTGATGTCGGTGGCGTTTATCCTGCAATACATGGTCGCCGGTACACAGTGGGTCGAGGCGCAGATGAGCCTGCGGCCGATGCGCTGGATGGGTTTTGGCCTGCTGTCCGCCACGCTCACCGGGCTCGGCGCGCTGTTTGTCGGCTACCCGTTCCTCACCACTCACACCTGGCATTTCAGCCTGCCGCTGCTGGGCGATATCCATGTCGCCAGTGCGTTGTTCTTTGACGTCGGCGTGTACGCCATGGTCGTCGGCTCGACCTTGCTGATGCTCACCGCCCTCGGTCACCAGTCGGTGCGCGCGCACAAACCGAGCAACCAGGCCAAAGCAGTCGCCGCAACAGAAGGAGCCGCCTGATGGAAGAAGTCATCGCAATTGCCATTGGGGTCCTGGCGGCCTCCGGCGTCTGGTTGATCCTGCGGCCACGGACGTTCCAGGTGGTGATGGGCCTGTGCCTGTTGTCGTACGGGGTCAATCTGTTCATTTTCAGCATGGGCAGCCTGTTTATCGGCAAGGAGCCGATCATCAAGGACGGCGTGCCGCAAGACCTGCTCAACTACACCGACCCGCTGCCACAGGCCCTGGTGCTGACGGCCATCGTGATCAGCTTTGCCATGACCGCCTTGTTCCTGGTGGTGCTGCTGGCCTCCCGTGGCCTGACCGGCACGGACCATGTGGACGGCCGGGAGCCCAAGGAATGAATTGGGTCAATCAACTGATCGTCGCGCCGATCCTGCTGCCGCTGCTGACCGCCGGGCTGATGCTGATGCTCGGCGAGAAGCGCCGCCCGCTCAAAGCCAGGATCAACCTGTTCTCCAGCGTGATCGGCCTGGGCGTCGCCGTGTTGCTGCTGTACTGGACGCAAAAAGGCGGCCCCGGTTCGATTGGCGTGTACCTGCCGGGCAATTGGCAGGTGCCATTCGGCATTGTGCTGGTGGTGGACCAGCTGTCGGCGCTGATGCTGGTGCTCACCGGGATTATCGGCGTGAGCGCGCTGCTGTTCGCCATGGCCCGCTGGGACCGTGCGGGCACCAGTTTCCATGCGTTGTTCCAGGTGCAGATGATGGGGTTGTACGGCGCGTTCCTGACCGCCGACCTGTTCAACCTGTTCGTGTTCTTCGAGGTGCTGCTGGCGGCGTCCTACGGTTTGATGCTGCACGGTTCCGGCCGTGCGCGGGTGTCGGCGGGGCTGCATTACATCGCAATCAACCTGCTGGCGTCGTCGCTGTTCCTGATTGGCGCGGCGATGATCTACGGGGTGACCGGCACGCTGAACTTCGCTGACCTGGCGCTGAAAATCCCGCTGGTACCGGAGGCCGATCGCGGCCTGCTGCATGCCGGTGCGGCAATCCTGGCGACAGCGTTTTTGGCCAAAGCCGGCATGTGGCCGCTCAACTTCTGGCTGGCGCCCGCCTATTCCTCGGCCAGCGCGCCGGTGGCGGCGATGTTTGCGATCATGACCAAGGTTGGCGTGTACACCGTGCTGCGCCTGTGGACGCTGCTGTTCTCCGGCCAGGCCGGCGCTTCGGCGCTGTTTGGTGGCGACTGGCTGGTGTACGGCGGCATGGCGACTATCGTCTGCGCGGCGCTGGCGATGGTGGCGGCACAACGCCTGGAACGTATGGCCAGCCTGAGTATCCTGGTGTCAGCCGGGATCCTGCTGTCGGCGGTCGGGTTTGCCCAGCCGAGCCTGACCGCAGGCGCGCTGTTTTATCTGGTCAGCTCCACACTGGCCTTGAGTGCGCTGTTCCTGCTGGCCGAATTGATCGAGCGTTCGCGTTCGGCCAATGACCTGCCGCTGGATGAAGAAATCGATGCGTTGCCCAAAGCCATGGAATCCCTGCATCCGCGTCCCGGTGTGAACCTCGATGACGAGCAAAAGGCCGTGGTTGGCCAAGTGATTCCGTGGACCATGGCGTTCCTGGGCTTGAGCTTTGTCGCCTGCGCCCTGCTGATCATCGGCATGCCGCCGCTGTCCGGGTTTATCGGCAAGCTCAGTTTGTTGAGTGCGCTGGTCAATCCACTGGGCCTGGGCAGCGGCCTGGAAGGCCCGATCCGACCTGCAGCGTGGGGCCTGATGGTCTTGCTGATCCTGTCCGGCCTGGCCTCGCTGATCGCGTTCGCCCGCCTGGGTATCCAGCGTTTCTGGACACCGGAAGAACGCCCATCGCCCTTGCTGCGTCGCTATGAGTGCATGCCGATCTTCTTCCTGCTGGGCCTGAGCATCCTGCTGACCTTCAAGGCCGAGCCGCTGATGCGCTACACCCAGGCCACCGCTGTCAGCCTGAACAACCCGGAAGCCTACGTGATGGCGGTCATGGCCACGCGCCCAGTGCCCAGCCCTGAAGCCAAAGCGGCCGCCCTGGAGGTGCAACCATGAAGCGACTGTTTCCTGCCCCGTGGTTGTCCCTGGCATTGTGGGTGCTGTGGCTCGTGCTGAACCTGTCCGTCAGCCCTGGTCATCTGCTGCTGGGTGCTGCGCTGGGGGTGCTTGCCCCGCTGCTGATGGCGCCGTTGCGTCCGCTGCCGATCCGCATCCGCCGCCCCGGTGTGATCATCCGCCTGTTCTTCCTGGTGGGCCGCGATGTGATCGTCTCCAACCTGCAAGTGGCCTGGGGCGTGCTGACGTGCGGCTCACGCCCACCCCGTTCGCGCTTCATCAAGATCCCGCTCGACCTGCGTGACGCCAACGGCCTTGCCGCTCTGTCGATGATCACCACCGTGGTGCCCGGCACCATCTGGTCGGAACTGGCCCTGGACCGCAGCATCCTGCTGCTGCACGTCTTCGACCTGGATGACGAAGCGGCCTTCATCGAACATTTCAAAAGCGCCTACGAACGGCCATTGATGGAGATCTTCGAATGAGTGCCCTGCTCTCCAATGCGATCCTGTTCAGCCTGTTCCTGTTCTCCCTGGCCATGGTGCTGACCCTGATCCGCCTGTTCAAAGGCCCATCGGCCCAGGACCGGGTCCTGGCGCTGGACTACCTGTACATCCTGGCGATGCTGATGATGCTGGTGCTGGGCATTCGGTATGCCAGTGACACCTACTTTGAAGCGGCGCTGCTGATCGCACTGTTCGGCTTCGTCGGCTCGTTTGCCCTGGCCAAATTCCTGCTGCGTGGGGAGGTGATTGAATGATGCCGTTATGGATGGAAATCGTCGTGGCTGTGCTGCTGGTGTTAAGCAGTGTGTTTGCGCTGATTGGCGCCGTTGGGCTGCTGCGCATGAAGGACTTCTTCCAGCGCATGCACCCGCCTGCGCTGGCCTCGACGCTGGGCGCATGGTGTGTGGCACTGGCGTCGATTATCTACTTTTCGGCGCTCAAGTCCGCGCCGGTGTTGCACGGCTGGCTGATCCCGATCTTGTTGGCGATCACCGTGCCGGTGACTACATTGCTGCTGGCGCGTACCGCGCTGTTTCGCAAGCGTATGGCTGGGGATGACGTGCCGGCAGAAGTCAGCAGCCGTCGCTGAGCGCTGAAGAGAACACAATCCAAATGTGGGAGGGGGCTTGCCCCCGATGGCGGTGGGTCAGCGATAGATAAACCGACTGACCCACTGCTATCGGGGGCAAGCCCCCTCCCACATTGGGAACTGTACTAGGCGAAAGATCTGATTCGCTCGGCCAGTTCTGCCAGTTCAGCATCATCCGCCCGCACGTGATCGTGGGATGAGATATAGCCTTCATAAGCCTCAAAAAACTTATCCACTTTCGAGCTCAACGGCTTGAATGCACTGTCCTGCCCCGTCCCATGCATGGGAAACAACTTCGCATGCAGATGATCAACCCCATACCCTTCCAGCATCATCCCCGTACGCGCCACATCGGGAAACGTCCGGTCGATCAGCAAGGCGGTTTTCTTGGTGGCCACGATCAGATCAGCCAACACCTCATCCGACTGCGCAAAGGCATAACTGCCGTAATGCTGCTTGGGGATGACCACGCTGAAACCTGGGGTATTGGGGAAAATCGACAGGAACGCCATGTGATGTTCGTCCTCCCACAGGATATGGGCCGGGGAGGTTTTGCGGACAATGCTGCAGAAAATACAATCCATTTGAGCCGCTGCCGTTTTTGTCGTGGGTTTGGTCGTTGCGAACATCTAAAAACAGGAGCGGGCGGGAGTCAAATCCTAGTTTTTAGCGGTCTCACGATTTACCGAAACCTCCCACATAAGCGCCGGATAAGCTCTACAGCTTCCCCCTGAAAACCTCTGCAAAGTCCTTCGCCTGATCACACAGTGCGAGGGATTGCAGATGGTTTTTTTCGTTAAGGCCCTGCCTGCCGGGGCTGCCTCTTGATTCCCGTCATTGCCAGCCTTGTCCTGGCCCCCATGGATCCCAACGCGCCGGATAGTGAGCGCGTCTTCGGCGACTTCCGTAATTGCCTGAACACCTTTGATGCCTGGGCCGAAAGCTTCTGGAGCGGTTCGGCACTGGAGGTGGAACAGGTCTTCAAGGTGGGCGACGAGGTAGCGCTGGTTACGCCGGTTTCGTCCAAGACGCCCAGTAAAACCGTCGCCATGTGCAGTGCCCAGGGCTCGCTGACACTGGTGCATATGTTCGAAAGCACGCGTTTTGTGCCTATCGGCAACACCCCGGTGATGCTCCAAGCCATTGCGGCGGATGGCAGCCCGATGGGCCCACCGCTGCATCGGACCATCGGCCCCAGCGGCATCCTCGAAATCACCGAGTGTGATCGCAACCAGCCGTACCAAATCACTTTCTATCCCACTGTTTCCCAGGATCACGTCAAGGCGCTGTATGCGTCTTATCAGTCAGTGATTGCGGGGCTGGAAGGTCGTCTGCGGGAAGAGTGGACGGCGACTTTCAAACCCCAATGGAAGGACTTTGCCAACGCCGGCTCTTTGCGACGCAGCGCGATGCAGGGCGTGGCGTTTTCCACCGGGATGGCCAAGGCGCTCTACAACCTGTGGGACAACATTGCCCAGTTGTACGACCTGCTGGCGAATCTCAAGGCCAACAGCCAGCAGTTGTTGGCGTACCTCTCTCAGGCTGAGCTTGATGAACTACTGAAGCTGGGCAGCGAAGCGATTGCCAAGAGTTTGTTGGTGCTTAGCGATGAGCCGCTGTTGTTCATTTATGTCTCGGCGATCGTCAGCTGGATACGCCTGCTGCCACCGCCAGAGATGTATGAATTGCTGGGCGAGGTCACCGGTGAAGTGCTGATCAACCTGCTGCTGATGTGGGCGACGGCTGGGACGGGTATGGCGCTACGCATGGGCGCACAGACGCTGAGCACTATCAAATCCAAACGGGCGCGGGCGTTGTTGGAGTTGCTGGCCGATCACCTCGTGGGGCCGAAGTTGGACGCGCACTCGGAGGCGCTCAAGCCTTTGTTGCTGGGCAGTGCGGCAACGCCGATCAAGGCGGTGCCGGTTGCGTCGTTGAAGGCTGGGGAGAATCTGGTTTCGAACGCGGTGCCGGCGGTTCGCGGCAAGACACGGCGAACGGTGTTGGTCAGGCAGGAGCATGTCGACGATGTGCCTGCCGTGGCGACGAATCCGAAGGGGGATGCTGCTGCGGCTTCGGATAAGACCGTGACCAACGGCTGCCCGGTGTCGATGGTCACCGGCGAAGAATTACTAACCCTCACCGATGGCACGTTGGACGGAATTTTGCCGTTTGAGTGGACACGGTTGTATCGCACCAGTGCGGTGGAAATGGATGTCGGGCTGGGGTTTGGCTGGAGTCATTCGCTGGCGCATCGGCTTGTTGTGTCAGGCAATTCGGTGGTGTGGACGGATCATGAGAACCGCTCGACTGAGTTTCCACTGCCGACAGTTGCTCGACCTGCAATCACCAATAGCCTGGCCGAAGCGTCGATCTACTTGGGCTCGGTGCCGGATGAGTTGGTGCTGGTACAGGCGTCGCGGTTTTATCACTTTCGCGATGGGGTGCTGGTTTCAATCAGTGATGCGTATGACAACCGGCTGCGGATTAGTCGGGACCATTTAGGGCGCATTGAACGGCTGGATAACGGTGTCGGTTTCGCGCTGTTTTTACGCTATGAGTCGGGCCGCATTGTGGCGGTGGACTACCAGGTTCAGCGGGCCAAGGGACATGAGCCTTACGTCTGGATCACAGAGCACAGCGTTGTTTCCTACGTCTACGACGACATGGGCCGACTGGTCTCAGCGACCAATGCCGTCGGTGAAAGCGAGGTTTATCGCTACGACGATCAGCACGTGATTCTTGAACGTGGGTTGGCCGGTGGGGCGAGCTTCTTTTGGGCGTGGGAACGGTCTGGCAAGGCGGCGCGATGTGTCCGGCATTGGGCCAGTTTTTCGCAGATGGATACGCGGTATGTGTGGGGGGATGACGGCAGCGTTGTGGTGCACAACGCCGATGGCAGCCAGGAAGTGTATGTCCACGATGACCGCGCACGGCTGGTGCAGCGCATTGATCCGGACGGTGCCGAGCATTTCAGATCCTACGACGACAAGGGTCGGCTGACGGTCGAGCAGGACCCGCTGGGCGCGGTGACGGCGTATCAGTACGACGAGGCCGGACGCCTGGTTGCGTTGTTTCCGGGGGACGACGAACCAACGTCCTACGAGCATGACAATGGCTTCGTACGGGTTGTAAGACGTGGTGAGGCGGTTTGGAAATATGAGCGCAATGACCAAGGCGATGTCATTCGCAAGACCGACCCTGACGGTACTTCCACAGACTACAGCTACAACAAATACGGGCAGCTGACGGGAGTTTGGTATCCGGACCACAGCTGTCATCGCCTGGTCTGGAATGAACGCGGCCAGCTCATTGAGGAACAACTACCCAACGGCGGAATCAAGCGCTATCGCTACGACGACCTGGGCCGGCAGATTGCCCGGGAGGATGAACAAGGCGCGCTGACCCAATACCAGTGGGATGCAGCCGGTCGGCTGACTCGCCTCGTACTGCCCGGCGGCGCAACGCGGGAATATAGCTACAACCCCTACGGAAAAATCACCGCCGAACGCGATGAACGGGGCCACGTTACCCGCTACGAATATGCGGACGGCCTGCACCTGATCAGCCGTCGCATCAATGCTGATGGCACCCAGGTCCAGTACCGCTACGACAACGTGCGGTTGCTGCTGACCGAGATTGAAAACGAAGTTGGCGAAACCTATCGGCTGGCTTACCACGCCAACGGCCTGATCCAGCAGGAAGTTGGGTTTGACGGCCAACGCACCGCCTACGCGTATGACCTCAACGGCAACCTGAAAGAAAAAACTGAATACGGCGATGACGGCACTCGGCTAGTGACTTGTTACGAGCGCGACTACGCCGGCCGTCTCGTACGAAAAATCCTGCCCGACGGCAACAAGATCGATTACGCCTACGACCGCCAAGGCAATCTCCTCAGCGTCGACGACGGCCATTGGGCGCTGGCCTACGAGTACGACGTCCAGAACCGCCTCACCGCCGAACACCAAGGCTGGGGCACCTTGCGCTACGGCTACGACGCCTGCGGCCAGCTTCAACACCTGCGCCTGCCGGACAACAACCGGCTGGTTTTTAATCATGCCAAGGGCGGTCATCTCGCCACCGTCGAGCTAAACGGCGCGCTGCTGACCTCACACCTGTTCAAGGCCGGTCAAGAACACCAGCGCCAACAAGGCCAACTGCTCAGCCACTACCACTATGACGACCAGCAGCGCCTGCACTCCCACGCGATCACTCAACAACACGACCACTTCTACCAACGCCATTACGACTACGACAGATCCGGCAACCTCACCCGCCTCAACGACACCCGCAAAGGCGAACACCACTACCACTACGACCCGCTCAACCGCCTGACCCGCGCCGACCACTCCCAAGACCTGCACGAACGCTTCGGCCACAACCCGGCGGGCAACCTGCTCATGCAAGACCGCCCCGGCCCCGACATCGTCGCCGGCAACCGCCTGATGATCCAGGGCGACCGGCATTACGACTACGACGCGTTCGGCAACCTGATCGGTGAACGCAGAGGCAAAGGTCACCAACTGGTCACCCAGTACAGCTACGACTGCCAGCACCGCCTGATTGCCGTCACACAACCCAACGGGCAAACCGCCAGCTACCGCTACGATCCGTTTGGACGGCGCATCAGCAAAACCGTGGAGGACATCACCACAGAATTTTTCTGGCAAGGCGACAAGCTGATTGCCGAACACCATGCGGACCGCCACCGCAGCTACCTTTACGAACCCGACAGCTTCCGCCCGTTGGCACTACTGGAAGGCTTCGGCCCAACCGAAACCCAGCCCTACCACTACCAACTCGACCACCTCGGCACACCACAGGAACTCACCGACCCAGACGGCGAAATCGTCTGGTCCGCGCACTACCGCGCCTACGGCCAGATCAGCCGTCTCGACAAAGGTAAAATCGACAACCCGCTGCGCTTCCAGGGTCAGTACTTTGATCAGGAGAGCGGGCTGCACTACAACCGCCATCGCTACTACAATCCGGATATCGGGCGCTATCTGACGCCGGACCCGGTGAAGTTGGCGGGGGGGATCAACGCGTACCAGTACGTGCCTAACCCTACGGGGTGGGTTGATCCATTAGGGTTGAGCAATTGCCCAGGAGACGCTGGGTGCAAACCGCAATGGGTAGTTGAAGACCCGGTAGACAAAGCTAAAGTAAATACAGGCGAACCCCACAGGCCATCTACGACAGGGCCCGCGGAGTTTGCCAGCAAGCAAAAATTAGACGAACATTATGAGAAGCATGGTTCTCAATTCGGCGCCGAGAGCAGTAAGGAGTATCTACTCGCCGCACGGCACGTAGTGAGCAACGGAATACCCGTACACTATTCGTACAAAAACACACCAACGACTGGATATGTCTTATTGATAGGAACAAATAGAAGTGGTCAAGCCAAATTCGCATTCGCTGGAACAAATACAGATGGCCACATTACTACGTTACATACCAAAAGCGGGAAAGATTTCTGGAGGATGATAAATGGCGACCCCACTGAAAAAATCATCAGACCTTACAGCAAATAACTATAAAAAAGCCCAAGTAGTTTCGCTCAATGAGCACGTAGAGGAAGACGTTACACTGCTTATTGAAGGGACACTTGTAAATTGCCTTATCAGTTACTGCCCATACGACATAGAAGTAGGCAGGACCTATAATGTAGAATTGACATTAAATATTCCTGAAAACTATGAGATTGCGAAGATTGAACCACGCGTTCTTTTAACCGAGAAGATTGACTGTGGTTACGCCTATTTCCTTTATGGAATTCTACACGATGATAATTTTCTTACTTTCACATTACTCAAAGACGAAGGCATACATTATGATCACCCTGAGCTAAACGAAGAATTCATAAAATTAAGGGTCGAAAGAATCGACGCCAGTTTTCAGTAAGCGCCCCGGGGCTGGTGGCTCGCCACCCTTCGGGTATGCCGAGCGCCTAGAGTCCCAGCCTGCGACCTCTGCATACAGTTGCCTCCCAAATATCGTTTTGCAGTGATGGCTGGTGACTCCAATACTCTAGGCGCTTTGTCATGATTAAAGACAGTTCCAACCCGCCGTCTGATTTAACCGCGTTTCACACTGCTGCTGATCAAGCAATTAACCACTATCTGAATACTTCCGAAAAACCAGTGCCGTTTGTTGGAGGGAATTTGATTGTTGGTGAGTAGGACCGTTGTTCAAAGTCACATGCCTGAGTACAGACAAAAAAACGCCCCGAACCAGTCGGGGCGTTTTTCATTCAGCAATCAACGATCAAGCCTGATCAGCCAACCGCCAAGTAGTCCCACCCTTCCCATCTTCCAACACCACACCCATCGCGGTCAGTTGGTCACGGATGCGGTCGGATTCTGCCCAGTCTTTACCCGCACGAGCAGCCAGACGCGCCTGGATCAGCGCCTCCACTTGCGCCGCATCCACACGCCCTTCGGCGCCGGCTTGCAGGAAGTCATCGGCTTCCATCTGCAACACGCCCAGCACGCTGGCCAGCTCTTTCAAGCGTGCCGCCAGGCCCGCCGCTGCGTCGAGATCACTCTCGCGCAGGCGGTTGATCTCGCGCACCATTTCGAACAACACGGCGCAGGCTTCGGGGGTGCCGAAGTCGTCGTTCATGACTTCAGTGAAGCGTGCCACGAACGCTTCGCCACCGGCAGGCGCAACCACTGGCAGACCTTTCAGCGCGTGGTAGAACCGCTCCAGAGCGCCCTTGGCGTCCTTGAGGTTGTCTTCCGAGTAGTTGATAGCGCTGCGGTAGTGGCTGGACACCAGCAGGTAACGCACCACTTCCGGATGGTACTTTTCCAGCACGTCGCGGATGGTGAAGAAGTTGTTCAAGGACTTGGACATCTTCTCGCCATTGATGCGGATCATGCCGCAGTGCATCCAGGCGTTGGCGTAGGTCTTGCCGGTCGCGGCTTCGCTTTGGGCGATTTCGTTTTCGTGGTGCGGGAACTCAAGGTCGCTGCCGCCGCCATGAATGTCGAAGGTGTCGCCCAGGCAGCAGGTGGACATCACCGAGCATTCGATGTGCCAGCCCGGACGCCCGGCGCCCCATGGCGATTCCCAGCTCGGCTCGCCGGGCTTGGTGGCTTTCCACAGCACGAAGTCGAGGGGGTCCTGCTTGGCTTCGTCGACTTCGATGCGCGCGCCGATGCGCAGGTCTTCGATCTTCTTACGCGACAGCTTGCCGTAGCCCATGAATTTGGCGACGCGGTAGTACACGTCGCCGTTGCCTGGGGCGTAGGCGTAACCCTTGTCGATCAGGGTCTGGATCATCGCGTGCATGCCAGGGATGTGGTCCGTGGCACGTGGCTCCATGTCCGGCTTGAGGATGTTGAGGCGCGCCTCATCCTCGTGCATCGCGGCGATCATGCGCTCGGTCAGCGCGTCGAACGACTCGCCGTTTTCGTTGGCGCGGTTGATGATCTTGTCGTCGATGTCGGTGATGTTGCGCACATACGTCAAGTCATAGCCGCTGAAACGCAACCAGCGGGTCACCAGGTCGAAGGCAACCATGCTGCGGCCATGGCCGATGTGGCAGTAGTCGTACACGGTCATGCCGCACACGTACATGCGCACCTTGTTGCCATCGAGCGGCTTGAAGACTTCTTTGGTCTTGCTGAGTGTGTTGTAGATCGTTAGCACGACAGTTCCTTAAACAGAATCACTGGCCCCACGAATCACGCAAGGTCACGGTACGGTTGAATACCGGATGACCTGGTTTCGAGTCCTTGATATCCGCGCAGAAGTAACCTTCGCGCTCGAACTGGAAACGGTCTTCCGGCTGTGCGTCGCCAAGCGATGGCTCGGCACGACAACCAGTGAGTACTTGCAGGGAGTCAGGGTTGATGTTGTCGAGGAAACTCGCGCTGTCTTCGGCCTTCTCGGGGTTGGCCGAGCGGAACAGACGATCGTACAGGCGCACTTCGCACTCGATGCTGGCCGCGGCCGGCACCCAGTGAACCACGCCCTTGACCTTGCGGCCTTCAGGGTTCTTGCCCAGGGTGTCCGGATCGTAGGAGCAGCGCAGCTCGACGATGTTGCCGTCGGCGTCCTTGATCGCTTCGTCGGCACGGATCACATAGCTGCCGCGCAGGCGCACTTCGCCATTCGGCTCCAGGCGCTTGTAGCCTTTTGGCGGCTCTTCCATGAAGTCATCGCGGTCAATGTAGATTTCACGGGCGAACGGCAGCTTGCGCACGCCAAGTTCTTCTTTTTGCGGATGACGCGGCAGTTCGAGGTTCTCGACCTGGCCTTCCGGGTAGTTGGTGATCACGACTTTCAACGGACGCAGTACGCACATGGCGCGCGGGGCGTTCGCGTCCAGATCCTGGCGGATGCTGAATTCGAGCATGCCGAAGTCGACCACGCCGTCGGAACGGTTGGTGCCGACCATGTCGCAGAAATTGCGGATCGACGCCGGGGTGTAACCGCGACGGCGGAAGCCCGACAGGGTCGACATGCGCGGGTCATCCCAACCAAACACGTGCTTCTCATCGACCAGTTGCTTGAGCTTGCGCTTGCTGGTGATGGTGTAGTTCAGGTTCAGGCGGCTGAATTCGTACTGACGCGGGTGCGCCGGTACCGGCAGGCTGTCGAGGAACCACTCGTACAGCGGACGATGGCTTTCGAACTCCAGGGTGCAGATGGAGTGGGTGATGCCTTCGATGGCATCCGACTGGCCGTGGGTGAAGTCGTAGTTCGGGTAGATGCACCACTTGTCACCGGTCTGGTGGTGGTGGGCATGGCGGATGCGGTACATGATCGGGTCGCGCAGGTTCATGTTCGGCGAGGCCATGTCGATCTTGGCGCGCAGCACGCGGGCGCCGTCGGCGAACTCACCGGCGCGCATGCGGCTGAACCAGTCGAGGTTCTCTTCCACCGAACGGTCGCGGAACGGACTGTTCTTGCCCGGCTCGGTCAGGGTGCCACGGTATTCCTTGGCCTGCTCCGGGCTCAGGTCGTCGACGTAGGCCTTGCCGGCCTTGATCAGCTCGACGGCCCAGTCGAACAACTGGTCGAAATACTTGGAGGCGTAGCGCACTTCACCGGACCATTCGAAGCCCAGCCACTTGATGTCGCTTTCGATGGCGTCGATGTATTCCTGGTCTTCCTTGGCCGGGTTGGTGTCGTCGAAACGCAGGTGCGTGACGCCACCGAACTCCTGGGCCAGGCCGAAGTTCACACAGATCGACTTGGCGTGACCGATGTGCAGGTAGCCGTTGGGCTCTGGCGGGAAACGGGTGACGATCTGCGTGTGCTTGCCCGAATCCAGGTCCGCCTGGATGATCGGGCGCAGGAAATTGACCGGGACGGCAGGTCCAGCCTTGGAATTCGAGGTAGGGTCGACAGTGGGCTTGCTCATAGGATCCTTGAACAGACAGGTTCGTGGCCGGTTGGGGCCAGATAAAACAAAGGCCGTATCATAGCTGATGCTGTCAAGCTGCTGACAGAGTGCGCTCAAAAACTGCTGGATTTATTGCACAGGCGGTAAAAAACCACCTCGAAATTCCCGCCGGGCACGCTAAACTGCGCGCCTTGGCCGCAGTTTCGCCAAACCGGTAAGGCGCCCCGGCGCTCAAACCCACGAATTTCCTGAAAGAGTAGTGAACATGACTCAAGTCAAACTGACCACCAACCACGGCGAGATCGTCATCGAGCTGAACGCCGAAAAAGCGCCGATCACCGTCGCCAACTTCATCGAATACGTGAAGGCCGGCCACTACGACAACACCGTTTTCCACCGTGTCATCGGCAACTTCATGGTCCAGGGCGGCGGTTTCGAGCCTGGCATGAAAGAAAAGAAAGACAAGCGCCCAAGCATCCAGAACGAAGCGGACAACGGCCTTTCCAACGACAAGTACACCGTCGCCATGGCCCGTACCATGGAGCCGCATTCGGCCTCCGCGCAGTTCTTCATCAACGTGGCCGACAACGCCTTCCTGAACCACAGCGGCAAGAACGTGCAGGGTTGGGGCTACGCCGTGTTCGGTAAAGTCACCGCAGGCACCGACGTTGTCGACAAGATCAAAGGCGTATCGACCACCTCCAAGGCCGGTCACCAAGACGTTCCAGCCGAAGACGTGATCGTCGAGAAAGCCGAGATCATCGAAGCGTGATATTGCTGATTTCAGACTTGCATCTGGAAGAGGAACGCCCGGACATCACCCGGGCGTTTCTGGATCTGCTCCACGGCCGCGCCCGTGGCGCCCAGGCGTTGTACATTCTGGGGGACTTCTTCGAAGCCTGGATTGGCGACGATGGCATGACCCCCTTCCAGCGTTCCATCTGCGAGGCTCTACGCGAGCTGAGCGACAGCGGCACCCCGATTTTCATCATGCATGGCAACCGCGATTTCCTGATCGGCAAGGCGTTCTGTAAAGCGGCAGGCGCTACCTTGCTCAAGGACCCGAGTGTCGTGCAGCTCTACGGCGAGCCCGTGCTGTTGATGCACGGCGACAGCCTCTGTACCCGCGACCTTGGCTATATGAAGCTGCGGCGCATCCTGCGTAACCCGATTGTGCTGTTTATCCTGCGCCACTTGCCCCTGCGTACCCGCCACAAGCTGGCGCGCAAGCTGCGCAGTGAAAGCCGTGCGCAAACACGCATGAAGGCCAACGACATTGTCGATGTCACCCCCGAGGAAGTGCCGCAAGTAATGCAGCAGTTCGGCGTACGTACCCTGGTCCACGGCCACACCCACCGCCCGGCGATCCACAAGCTGCAGATTGGCGAACAGGCGGCCAAGCGCATTGTGCTGGGGGATTGGGACAAGCAGGGCTGGGCGTTGCAGGTGGATGAGCAAGGGTTTGCGTTGGCGGCGTTTGACTTCGTCAATCCGCAGCTGGCACTACCTGGCGCCTGATCCAATGTGAACAGAGATCAAAATGTGGGAGGGGGCTTGCCCCCGATAGCGGTGGGTCAGCCAAAAATATGCTGACTGATCCACAGCCATCGGGGGCAAGCCCCCTCCCACAGTTGATTGCATTCCAGCCTTTGTGGATCAGTGACCCGAAGCAGCCGGCCCCGCCTTCGCCGTAAACGGCGGCTTCGCCAGCCACACCAGCAACATCAGCGCCATGAACATCCACCCCAGCAACGTGAAGTAATCCACGGTGGACATCATGTACGCCTGGCTGGTGAGAATCTGGTCCAACTGCGCATAGGCCTTGTGCCCTGCCCCACCCAACGCATCCAGCGCATTGCGCGTGGCCGCATCATAGGTGGTCATGTTCTCGCTCATGTACGCATGGTGCTGGTCCGCCCGGCGGATCCAGATCCAAGTGGTCAGCGACGCCGCAAAGCTGCCGCCCAACGTGCGCAAGAAGGTCGCCAGGCCCGCGCCGTCGGCGATCTGGTGCGGTGGCAGGTCGGACATCAAAATGCTCAAGGTCGGCATGAAGAACAGCGCCACACCAATGCCCATGAACAACTGCACCAGGGCGATGTGGGTGAAGTCCACTTCATTGGTGAAGCCGGCGCGCATGAAGCAGCTCAAGCCAATCGCCAGGAACGCCAGGCCCGCCAGCAGGCGCAGGTCGAACTTGTGCGCGTACTTGCCAACGAACGGCGACATCAGCACCGGCAGGATCCCGATCGGCGCCACCGCCAGGCCCGCCCAGGTGGCGGTGTAGCCCATCTGGGTTTGCAGCCATTGCGGCAGGATCAGGTTGATGCCGAAGAAGCCCGCATAACCGAGGATCAACACGATGGTGCCGATGCGAAAGTTGCGGTAGGCAAACAGCCGCAGGTTGACCACCGGGTGCTTGTCGGTCATTTCCCAGATGATGAACACCGCCAGGGCAATCACCGAAATCGCCGCACCGATGATGATGAAGTTGGACTCGAACCAATCCAGGTCATTGCCCTTGTCGAGGATGATCTGCAAGGCGCCGACCCCCACGATCAAGCTCAACAACCCGACGTAATCCATCGGTTGATGACTGGTGACCACAGGGCGTTTCTTCAACTGCGCACGCACCACCATCACCGCAAAGATGCCGATGGGAACGTTGATAAAGAAGATCCACGGCCAGCTGTAGCTGTCGGTGATCCAGCCGCCCAGGATCGGCCCGGCAATCGGTGCGACCACCGTGACCATCGCCAATAACGCCAGGGCCATGCCGCGCCTCGCCGGGGGGTAGACCGCAATCAACAGGGTCTGGGTCATCGGATACAACGGCCCGGCCACCAGGCCTTGCAGCACCCGAAAGCCGATCAGCTCGGGCATCGACGTGGAAATCCCGCACAGGAACGAAGCCAGCACAAACAGGATGGTTGCCCACAGAAACAGCTTCACCTCGCCAAACCGACGGCTCAACCAACCGGTGAGCGGCAAGGCGATGGCGTTGCTCACCGCAAACGAGGTGATCACCCAGGTGCCCTGCTCCGAACTCACGCCCAGGTTGCCGGAAATGGTCGGCAACGCCACGTTGGCGATGGTGGTGTCGAGCACCTGCATAAAGGTCGCCAGCGACAGGCCAATAGTGGCCATCAACAGGCTGGGCGGCGTGAAGGAGGCGTTATTGCTCATCAGCGTTGCACAGCCTTGGGCGCGGCGAGGCTGTTGTCATGGATCAATTGGGTGATCATGGCATCGGCTTCGGCCAATTGGCGGTCGTACACGTTGGTGGTAAACGAGGCCTTTTGCGGCGGCTGTTGCGCCAGCACCGGGCCGCTCTGGTCGTGCAGGTCCACATTCACCACGGTGCTCAAGCCCACACGCAGTGGGTGCTTGGCCAACTCTTCGGCATTGATATGGATGCGCACCGGAACCCGCTGCACGATCTTGATCCAGTTGCCGGTGGCGTTCTGCGCCGGCAACAGGGCGAACGCGCTGCCGGTGCCGGCGCCAAGGCTGTCGATGGTGCCGCTGTATTTCACGTCGCTGCCGTAGATATCCGACTCGATGTCCACCGGCTGGCCAATGCGCATGTCGCGCAGTTGGGTTTCCTTGAAGTTGGCGTCGATCCACAGTTCGTTCAGCGGGATCACTGCCATTAACGCAGTACCCGGCTGCACACGCTGGCCCAGTTGCACGGAGCGCTTGGCCACATAGCCGGTGACCGGCGCGATCAGGGTGCTGCGCGCATTGGTCAGGTAGGCCTGGCGCAGTTGCGCGGCGGCGGATTGCACGTCCGGATGGGACGAGATCACCGTGTCATCCACCAAGGCGTTGGTGGTTTTGAGTTGCTGCTCAAGGTTGGTCAGGGCGTTCTTGGCGGCGGTCAGGCTGTCACGGGCGTGGGACAGTTCCTCAAGGGAAATCGCCCCGCCCTGGGCCAGGGTTTTACGCCGGTTGTAGTTGTCCTGGGCGGTCTGCACGTCGGCTTTCTGCGCATTGACCTGGGCTTTCATGCCATCGACGTTGCTGTACAAGCCACGCACCTGGCGCACGGTACGCGCCAGGTTGGCCTGGGCACTTTGCAGGCCGACCGCGGCGTCATTCGGGTCGAAGTTGACCAGCACCTGGCCTTCGTGGACCAGGTCGCCATCGTCGGCGCCGATGCTCACCACAGTGCCGGTGACCAGCGGGGTGATTTCCACCACGTTGCCGTTCACATAGGCGTCGTCGGTGCTCTCGTTGAAGCGCCCGTAGAATTCGTGCCAGGCCCATACGCCGATGACGCTGAGGATGACGATCAGCGCAAGGCCGACCAACATGACTTTGCGTTTGCGCGGGTTGCTGTCGTTTGTGTCTGTTGCGGTGTTGCTGTCGGCAGTGGCCATGACAAATACCTCAAATTATTCCGTGCGAGTGGCTGGGGTGGTCGATGCCACGTTGTCGGCGCTGTAGCCGCCGCCCAGGGCCTGCATCAATTGGATCGACAAAGCGATTTGCCCGGCATTCAGGGTCGCCAGCTGACGCTGGGCCTGCAGCAACTGCTGCTCGATGCTGAGCACGTCCAGGTAGTTACCGATCCCGGAGCCGTAACGCTGGACCACGGTGTCGTAGGACTGCTGGGCAATGTCCGTGGCGTGTTGCTGGGCCTGGATCTGCCGGCTGGTTTCGCGCAGTTGCGACAGGGTGTTGCCAATATCGCCCAGGGCTTGCACCAGGGTTTTGTTGTACTGCGCCACGGCCAAGTCGTAGTCGGCATCGCGGGCATCGAGGTCGGCGCGCAGGCGGCCGCCATCGAAGATCGGCAACGAGATCGTGGGGGCGATATTGAAGAAGCGGCTTGGTGAGCCAAACATCGCATCCCCCAGTAATGACTCGGCCCCGGCGCTCGCGCTCAGGTTGAGGTTGGGGTAGAAGCGCGTCTTGCTGGCGGCGATGTCCTTGCTCGCGGCCTCGACTCGCCAACGTGCGGCGATCAGGTCCGGGCGGCGGCCCAGCAGTTCGGCAGGCAGCACCGACGGCACGGCGACGGCGGCCGGCTTCAACACCGTGGGGCGCGCCAGTTCATTGCCGCGATCCGGACCTTTGCCGAGCAATACCGCCAGGGCGATCTTGGCGCTCTGCAGTTGTTTTTCCGCGTCGATCAGTTGCGACTGGGCGCTGGCTTCCAGGCTTTCGGTCTGCTGGTACTGATAGTGGCTGTCGATGCCCGAGTCCAGGCGGCGCTTGCTCAGGTCGAGCATTTGCTGGGTACGCTTGAGGTCGTCGGTTGCCAGGTCACGCACGATATGCGCCTGGCCCAAATCGCTGTAGGCCTTGGCTACATCGGCGGCCAGGGTCAGGCGCGCGGCCTGCTGGTCGACTTGCGCGGCGCGGGCCTGGCCCAACGCGGCTTCCCAGGCGGCGCGCTGGCCGCCCCAGAGGTCGAAGGTGTAATTAAAGCTGGCGCCGATGTTGCGCACGGTGGAATAGGCATCGCCCTGCCCCAGCGGGTCTTGATCCCTGGCCAGGCGCGAACGGGTCACACCGGCGCTGGCGTCCAGAGTCGGCATGCGCGCGGCGTTCGCGGCGTAGGCGGCCGCTTCGGCCTGGTGGGCGCGGGCGCTGGCGACTTGCATGTCAGGGCTGTTTTGCAGGGCTTCACGGATCAGGCCGTCGAGCTGTGGGTCGCCGAGGCTTTTCCACCAATCGGCGCGCGGCCAGGCCGCGTTCGACAAGGACACGCCGTTCAGGGATTGACCGGTCTGCAGCGTGTTGGCGTCGAGGCGCTGGCCCTGGGTATCAAGGCCGCTGTAGTTGGCGCAACCAGCCATGCTCATGGCCACGAGCACCAGGCATAAGGCACGTGTATTCATTTATTACCTACCCGCAGGATAGTGATGGGATCACCCGCCGCTATCAGAATTTTCTTGAGGATCTTTTCCAGGGTTTCCAACTCGCCCGGCTCCAGTGCGCCCGCCAGTTGGTTCAGCGCCTGGGCGCCGATGTGCGGCAGCATGTCCGCCAGGCGCTGGCCGTCCTGCGTGAGCACCAACTGCACTTGGCGGCGGTCGAGGTCCGAGCGCTTGCGGCTGAGCAGGTCTTTTTGCTCCAGCCGGTCGAGCATGCGGGTCATCGAGCCGCTGTCCAGCGACAGGTGGCGGCACAGCTCCGCCGGGGTGTCGACACCGAACTGGGCCATGATGATCAACACCTTGAACTGCGCGGCGGTGATGCCGTGGGGTTCCATATGGGTGTCGATGATGCGGTCCTTGAGGATCGCGGCGCGGCCGAGCAACAGGCCGAGGTGGCAGTTATGGAAGTTGTCCGGGGTGAAGTGAGGCATTGGAAGTCACCTTATTACTGCCTAGGCAGTGAATGTGTGACGAGATGTTACTGCTTAGGCAGCGAATGTCAAATGGAATAATTAGCTTGCTTGGTATTTGTTCAGGAAGGCGGGTAGAAATGCAGTCCAATGTGGGAGTGGGGCAACCCCCCCTCCCACATTTTTTACCGAGTACGGCTCAGAAATCGCGTTTGTAGAAGATATCCAGCGAGCTGGCCACACCACTGGCCACCTCCAGGTAGACCTTCTTGCTCAACAGGTAGCGCAAGGCAATGGTACTGGCGGGTTCGAACACCCCTACGCCATAACGCAGGCTGAGTTTCTCGGTGATCTTGCCGCTGGCTACCACGGCGGTGTTATTGCCGCTGCCCTGGGTATCGAGGTCGAAGTCCCGGATGCCCAACTTGGTGGCGATGTCCGAGGTCACCCCCGCACTGCCCATCAAACCCAGGCCCAGCGCCGCTTGGGCAAGCATGTTGTTGTCTTCACCGGTGGTACTCAGCGGGCGCCCCAGCACCAGGTAGGACAGCGCCTGTTCCTGGCTCATGGCCGGTTCCGAGAAGATTTGCGTGGTGGGTTGTTCCGCGCTGCCACTGAGACGGATACCGGCCACCACATCGTCGGTCTTGCGGATCGCTTCGATGTCCAGGTACGGCTGGTCCAGCGGGCCGGCGAACAGCAACCGCGCCCGGCGTACATCGAGCCTCTGGCCGTAGGCGCGGTAGCGGCCATCGTTGAGCCACAGCTCGCCACGGGTGTCCAGGTTGTCGCCGATATGCACATGGCCCTGCACCTTGGCGGTGAGGCCGAAACCCGAGAAGTTGAGCTGGTCTTCGCCCACTGCCACGTCGATATCCATGGCCATGGCCATCGCCGGTTTGCCCTCCTCGGTCTGGCTGCCGACGATGACGGTGTCGTCCGAGACCTTGACCGTCGACGGCGGCAGTTCGCGCACGGTGATGTCACCACGCGGGATCTGCACCTTGCCGGCGATCGCCAGCTTGTCGTCCTTCAGGGTGATCTTCAGGTCCGGCGCCACTTCCAGGGCGGCGTAGGGCTCGACCGTGAGCGGCAATTGCGAGCCTTGCAGGCTGAGGTCCACGGCCAGGGCCTGACCCCAGTCTATCTGCCCCTTGAGGCTGCCCTGCCCGGCCTTGCCACTGCGCCAGCCGCCGTTGAGCTGCACGCTTTCACCGGCGATCAGCGCCTGCACATTCAGGCCTTCGAGGCTGATGGGCAGTTCCGGACCGGAGACTTCACCGCCGATCAGGTTCACATTGCCGTTGATCTGCGGTGCCAGCAGGCCACCGGAGATGCGTCCGTTGCCGTTGAGCTTGCCGTTGAGGGTTTCCACCATCGGCACAAACGGCCGCGCCACCGCGAGGTCCAGCCCGGTGAGGCTGAAATTGCCGGTGATCGGCTTGTTCTTCGGCAGCGGGTTGATCTGCGCCTGCAACAGCAATTCACCGAGCTTGCCGCCACGGAAGTTCAGCTGGGTGTCGATGCGCTTGGGATTGAGCGTGGTTTCCAGCTTGAGGGTGTCGTAAGGGAAATCCAGCCACTGGTCCTTGTCCTTGACGCGCAAGGTGCCGCCGCTGGCATCCACCGACACCACGCCTTTGGGGCCGCTGTTGGGCAGGTCGAGTTGCACATCGGCATTGAGCTTGCCCTGCCAGGCGAAGTCCTTGGGCAAAAACGCCGCGAGGCTGTCGAGGGGGAATTGCTTGAGGTGGTAACGCAGCTTGGGCTCGGGCATCAGGCGCTGGTCTTCACCACACAGGCTGGCAGCACCGGAGACCCAACAGTGCGCGGCGAAGGTCAGCCTGCCGTCGGCCAGGTAGTCGATTTTCGCCGGGGCTTGCAGCTTCCAGTCCTGGCCACCCGCCTGGACATCACCGCTGGCCAGACGCCCGCGCCAGTTGCCTTTGTCGAGATTACCGTCCAGGGCCAGGGCCAGCTTGAGCAAGGGACCGGTCAGGTCCATCTGGACTTTTTGCTGCTTGATATCACCTTGGGCACTGGCGGTCAGGGTACCGACCTGGGTGTCGCCGCTTTGAAGGCCGCTGCCCTTGAGGTCGATGCTGGCGCGTTGGGCGTTATCGAGGGTGGCCGCGAGGCTGAGGTTTTGCAGGCGGTTGTCGGCAAACGCCAATTGCTGGCCCTTGAGGTCCAGCTTGCCCTGGGGCGCGGTCAGGCTACCGGCCACGTCAAGACGGCCATTGATCTGCCCGCGCAATTGCGGCCACAGCTGGGCCAGGCGCGCCAGCTTGATGTCGATCTGCCCGGCCAGGCGTTGTTGCAGGCTGCCGCTGCCGTTGATGCGATTGTCACCCAGGCGGATATCCAGGTTGGCCAGGGTCCATTGTTCCCCTGCACCTTCGGCCTTGGCCGCCAGCACGGCGGTTTGGCCACGCAGACGGCCCTTGAGGTCAAGGTCGGCAGTGAGCTTGAGTTGCTCGTTCTTGAACTCGCCCTTGCTGCGCAGCGGCCCGGCCAACGTGCCCGGCAGTTCAGCGACCCAGTACGCCGGATTGAGCGCCGACAGGTCCAGCGCAGTATCCCAGGCAATGCCATCGGCAAACTGCAGGTTGAGGTGGCCTTCGGCCTTGCCTTGGCCGGCGGTCAGTTTCAGCTCGGGCAGGAAGACTTGCTTGAGGTCGCCACTGAACGGCGTGACCACGTTGAACTTGCCCGCCGGACCGTCGAGGTCGGCCTTGAGGTTGCCCAGATAATTGCCGTCTTTATAGGAAATCTCGCCGTTGAACGTACGCACCGTCACCTGGGGTTCGTCGATCACGGGGTAGAGGCGATGCCAGGGAAAGTCGAGCCAGTCGAGCCTGGCGTCGGCGCTGAAGCCTTGTTGCCAGTCCAGGTTGGCACTGAGCTTGAGGCTTTGCTTGTCACCGGCATTCAGGTCCAGGCCGGCGATCTGCGCGCCCTTGGCGTCGACCCTGCCTTGCAGCAGCAAGTCCACCGGGCCTTTTTCCGCCGGCAGCACGGCATTGCCCTGCAGTTGGTAGCCGCTTTTCAGATCACCGTTGGCGGTGAGGTCCAGTTGATTGAGTTGCAAGGTGTCGGGCAAATCGGCGCTGGGTTTGAAGCCGTCAGCGGTGATGTGCAACCGGGCCGGAAGGTTTTCCGCCAGGGGTTGCAACTCGCCCTTGAGCTTGGCCGGCAGGTAGCCGCTGCTATCGGCGTCGAGCTTGAGGGTCTTGAGCAGGTCGCCTTCGACCTTGAGGGCAACGCTCCAGGGCGCGCCGCCGGGCGCATAAGGCAGGCTGAGGTTACCGCTGGCGGTCAACGGCCAGTCACCGGTGGGTTGCAGCAGGCCGGACAGGTCCAGCACCAGGTCGTCGCGTTGCAGGTGCACGGAGTCGATCTGCATGCCTGCGGCGGTCCAGTGCGCCGCCAGTTGCAGGCCTTTGAGTTCTTCGCTGCCGTTGAACACCAGGCTGCCGATGCGAACGTCGCCCAACTGCAGGGCAACCGGCAACGTCAGATCAGGCAGTGCAACCGGGCCGCTGCTGTCTTCGGTGCTGGGTGGAAATTGCAGGCTGATTTGATCCACATCCAACTGGTCAATGCATAAGGTCATGCGCAGCAGGCAGGCGGGGGACCAATCAAACGTGGCTGCCTTGAGTTCCACGCGGCTGCTGTCTTGCTGCCAGAGCAGATGATCGGCGCTCCATTGGCCGCCCAGGCGACCCTGGAAATTCTCCACGCTCAAACCCGGCACCAGGCCCAAGGCCCAGCGGCTGCCCGCTTGGCTGCCCAATACCGCCCAGAGTGCCAGCAACAGCACGGCAAGGACTGCCACCACGGCCAGCCCCGCTATTTTCAAACCACGCATCACAGCTCAGGCCCCATGGAAAAGTGCAAACGAACGCCGCCCGGATCTTCCAGGGCATGGGCCAGGTCGAGGCGGATCGGACCGACCGGCGATACCCAGCGGATGCCGACGCCGACGCCGGTTTTCAGGCTCGGCAGTTCCAGGGAGTTGAACGAGTTGCCCTGGTCGATGAAGGTCGCGATCCGCCATTTTTCGGCGATGGAATATTGATACTCGGCGCTCAACGCCACCATGTAGCGGCCACCGATGCGATCACCCTGGTCATTCTCCGGCGACAGGGTCTGGTACTCGTAACCACGCACGCTCTGATCGCCACCGGCAAAGAAGCGCAGCGAAGGCGGCACCGACTTGTAGCCATTGGTGGCACTGCCGCCCACTTGCGCCCGCGCCAGGAAACGGTGGTTGTCCCACAGGGTGGTCAGGCCTTTGACCATGGCCGTGCCGTAGAGCAAGTTGGTGTCGGAGCCCAGGCCTTCTTTGGCGACCTTGGTGTCGAATTGCAGGCGATAGCCATTGTGGGGGTCGATGCGGTTGTCGCTGCGCAGGTAGGAATAACTGATGCCCGGCATCAGCAGGTTACTGAGACCGGAGTCGTCGCCCAGGCGATATTCTTCGCGCTGGTATTTGAGGGATATCACCCGGGTCCAGCCGCTGGGCAACTTGCTGTGCCATTCCGGGCCGACGGTGAGCAATTTACTCAGGGTGTCGGTGTTGGCCAGTTCTTCATTCTGGTAGCCACCGGCGAAGCGCAGTTTGTCGGTGAGCGGTGGGTCCAGCGGAATGTCGTACCACAGGCCGACGTTCTGGCGCGGGGCCGACAGTTCGGCCTCCCAACCATAACTATGGCCCTGAGGGTTGACCCAGTGACGGGTCCAGTTGGCCTTGCCGCGCGGGCCGACGTCAGTGGAGTAGCCCAGGCCCAGGCCCATGGTGCGCGGTTTTCGGGTGTCCAGATTGACGGCCACCGGGATCATGTCATTGGTTGAGGCGGTGGGGCTGGCGTCCACGCGCACGCCTTCGAAAAAGCCGCTGGCTTGCAGGTTCTGGTTGAGTTCGGCGATCAGTTCGGAATCGTAGGGGTCACCGCTTTTAAACGGCACCATGCGTTGCAGCAGTTCGTCATCAAACGGCGTGTCGCCGGCAAAGCTGACCTTGCCCATGCTGTAGCGCGGGCCGCTGTCATAGATGAGTTCGATATCGGCGACGCCGGCTTGGGGGTCCACCGCGAGTTTCTGGCTGATAAAGCGCCCACTGAAGAAGCCGTAGCGCGAGGCCTGGTTCTGGATCAGACGCTTGGCGTCTTCGTAGTGGCCGTGATTGAGCACGGCGCCGGAGATGAGGTCGTCGCTGGCAGGCACGCGAAACGACTTGAGGTTCGCCGCCTCGCCGTCGACCCGAATGGTCACGTTGCGCAAATGCACCGGTTCGCCGGGGTCGATGCTGAGGATCAGGCGCGGGTTCTTGCCGCCCTTCACTTCGCTGTCGATCTGTGGCTGATAGAAGCCTAAGGCCTGCGCCGCTTTGCGCGCCTGCTCCTCGGCGCCACGGCTGAACCGCAGCAAGGCCTCTTCGTCACGATCGCCCACCCCGCCGATGTAGCCTTCGATGTTGGCTTTCAACGCGTCGTTTGAGGGTTTGACCCGCACATCCAATTCGCTTTGCGCCAAGGCGCTGCAACTGGTGAGCAGCAGGATCAAACCACGGGTAAATCTTCCTGGAAACTTCATAGGCGCGGATGCTACACGAGCTGGGGAGCATCTTATAACCCGGATAATTCTGAAAAATTCTTGCCTAAGCCGTTGCAGCATGTAACGCCTGAGGATTGGGGTGAAAAAACACATGCTCCAGGATCGGGCCTACAGCGACCTCGCCGATTTCCTCGTAGCCCTGGCGTCTATAGAAATCCAGGTAGCGCGAGTTGCCTGTATCCAGCACCACACCGGACGAATGCGGGTCTTCGGCGCACCAGTTGTGCACCGCTTCCAGTAACTGTTCGCCGTAGTGTTTGCCCTGGAATTGCGGGTGAATACCCAACAGCGGCAGCACATGCACCGACTCGCTCGGCAGGCACGCCAGCACCGCGTGATGGTAATCCAGGTAACGCCGCGTACCGCGCACGCCGGTGCTCAGCCACATGCGCAGTTGCCAGGCCCAGCTCTCGGTGATGCCCAGGCGCCGTTGCGGCGGTGCAATCAGGGAGATGCCGATCAGCCGATCATTCACAAACAAACCAATCGCCGGAAGCTTCTGGAAAAAATGCTGCTTGACCAGCTCACGTACAGTGGCGCGCACACGCTGCTCATACCCTGGGCGTTCAGCTTCGAAGATGTAGGCAAACGTCGGCTCATGCCGATAGGCCTGGTACAGCAGGGAGCGGGCTTCGCGCGAATAGCCGCTGTTGAGGAGGCGAATTTCGCCAATGGCAGTGTCAGTCATACAGTCAATCTCCCTGGGCGCCATTCAATAGATGGCGTTCTTATGGGTACGAACCTACGCAGCACCAGTCGTTCCCAGACATTAGCAGTGCATCTGCCCTACCGCCACGCTGGCCCCCGTCCGACTTGTCGGCTAGCATCGCCCTTTTGCCAAGACTGGACTGCCGACCATGAAAATCGTCTCCTTCAATATCAACGGGCTGCGCGCCCGCCCCCATCAGCTGGCGGCGCTGATTGAAAAACACCAACCCGATGTGATCGGCCTGCAGGAAACCAAAGTCCACGATGACCAGTTTCCCCTGGCCGAAGTACAGGCTCTTGGCTATCACGTGTATTACCACGGGCAGAAAGGTCACTACGGTGTGGCCCTGCTCTCGCGTCAGCCGGCGTTGAGCCTTCACAAAGGTTTTGCCAGCGACGAGGAAGACGCCCAGCGCCGTTTTATCTGGGGCACCTTCGCCGATGAAAATGGCAACCCGGTGACCATCATGAACGGCTATTTCCCACAGGGCGAAAGCCGCGACCACCCGACCAAGTTCCCCGCCAAGCAACGCTTCTACGAAGACCTGCAACAGCTGCTGGAAAGCCAGTTCAGCAACGACCAGGCACTGGTGGTGATGGGCGACGTGAATATCTCCCCGCAAGACTGCGACATCGGCATCGGCGCCGACAACGCCAAACGCTGGCTGAAAACCGGCAAGTGCAGCTTCCTGCCCGAAGAACGCGAGTGGATGGCCCGCCTGAAAAACTGGGGCCTGGTGGACAGCTTCCGTCACCTCAACCCGGACGTGACCGACCGCTTCAGCTGGTTCGACTACCGCAGCCGTGGCTTTGAAGATGAGCCCAAGCGCGGCCTGCGCATTGACGTGATCATGGCCTCCAACGGCTTGCTGCCACGCGTCAAGGATGCGGGCGTGGACTACGATCTGCGCGGGCTGGAAAAGCCGTCGGACCATGCGCCGATCTGGTTGGAACTGAGCAGATCCTAAGGCGAATAAAAATCCAAATGTGGGAGGGGGCTTGCTCCCGATAGCGGTGTATCAGTGACAGATAAGCTGTCTGGCACACCGCCATCGGGGGCAACCCCCCCCACATTTTGCTCCGCGGCGCGTCAGTCATATTTATGCAACCTGCCTGTCTTAATCTCGCGGCACTCCCTTTGGCTTGAGAAGGTGCCGGCATGACGCTGCGCGTTCTGTTCCTGTTGTGTTGCGTGCTTTCCCTCCCTGCTGTGGCTGCTCCCCTCCCCGTGCCCGACCAAGGGCCGGCCTTGCGCATCCAGGGTTCCAACACCATTGGCGCGGCGCTGGCACCGGCGCTGGCCAAGGGTTTGATGGAATATCAAGGGTTGCAGGGCGTGCACATCGAACCCGGCGAAGGCGCCAACGAACAACGTGTGATCGGCAAGACGCGCCAGGGCAAGACCGTGACCATCGACGTCGCGGCCCACGGCTCCAGCACCGGTTTTGTCGCGTTGAAGAAAACCAGCGCCGACCTGGCCGCTTCCTCCCGCCCCATCAAGGACAGCGAACTGGTGGACCTTGAGCCTCTCGGCGACCTGAAGAGCGCCGAAGCCGAACAGGTGATCGCCATCGACGGCCTCGCCATCATCCTCAACCCGCAAAACCCGCTGAACACGTTGAACACCACACAACTGGCGCAGATTTTCAACGGTGAAATCAGCACCTGGGAGGCGCTGGGTGGCATCGGCGGCGCGATTCACATCTACGCCCGCGATGACCAGTCCGGCACCTACGACACGTTCAAGGAATTGGTCCTACGCCTGCGCGGCAAGCCCCTCGCCTCTTCGGCCCAGCGTTTCGAGTCCAGCGAGCAGTTGTCCGACGCGGTGAGCCAGGATCCCCAAGGCATTGGCTTTATTGGCCTGCCCTACGTGCGTCAGTCCAAGGCGGTGGCAATTGTGGATGGCGACTCGCAACCGATGTTGCCGCTCAACAGCCTGATCGCCACTGAGGACTACCCGCTGTCGCGCCGCTTGTTCTTTTACCTGCCGCCCTCGGGCCATCACCCGTGGGCCAAGGCGTTGGTGGACTTCGCCCAGAGCAGCAAAGGCCAGGCGATTGTGGCCGCCAGCGGGTTTATCGCGCAGCAGGTACAGGCCATGGCCGTGGAACCGCGCCCGACCATGCCCGATGACTATCAAGCCATCGCCCGGGATGCCCAGCGTTTGACGGTCAATTTTCGTTTCGAAGAAGGCAGCGCCAGCCTGGATAACAAGGCGCGCCAGGATGTGCAGCGGGTGGTGGCGTATCTCAAGGGCCACGAAAAGCTGGACAAGCAGGTGACACTGGTGGGGTTTGGCGACGCCAAGAATGACCCGCAGCGGGCGGCGCTACTGTCGAAACTGCGGGCGATGGCGGTGCGACGAGAGTTGGTCAGGAACGGCGTGGTGTTGCGCGATATCCGTGGGTTTGGCGCGCAGATGCCGGTGGCGGCGAATACGGCGGATGAGGGGCGGATCAAGAATCGGCGGGTGGAGGTGTGGGTGTACTGAGGGCTGCTGAATCTTCAGGGCCTGATCCGGCCTCATCGGGGGCAAGCCCCCTCCCACATTTGACCGCATTTCTATTGGAGATACGCGGTCACCTGTGGGAGGGGGCTTGCCCCCGATTGCAGGCGACGCGGTATTACTGTCCGCTGCGCATCATTTCCCGAGGCACATACTTGCCGATCTCAAACTTGCCGATCGCCGCGCGGTGTACTTCATCCGGGCCGTCGGCCAGGCGCAGGGTGCGTTGCATGGCATACATGTACGCCAGTGGGAAGTCATTGGACACCCCAGCACCACCATGGATCTGGATCGCGCGGTCGATCACCTTCAACGCCACGTTTGGCGCCACTACCTTGATTTGGGCGATCTCGCTTTTCGCCACTTTGTTGCCCGCAGTGTCCATCATGTACGCCGCTTTCAGGGTCAGCAGGCGCGCCATGTCGATCTCCATGCGTGAGTCGGCGATCTTGTCGATATTGCCGCCCAAACGGGCCAGCGGCTTGCCGAACGCGGTACGACTGACCGCGCGTTTGCACATCAATTCCAGCGCACGCTCGGCCATGCCGATGGAGCGCATGCAGTGGTGGATGCGGCCTGGGCCAAGGCGACCCTGGGCGATTTCAAAGCCGCGCCCTTCACCCAGCAATACGTTTTCATACGGCACACGTACGTTGTCGAACAGCACTTCGGCATGGCCGTGTGGCGCGTCGTCGTAGCCGAACACCGGCAGCGGACGCACGATTTTCACGCCGGGGGTGTCCACCGGTACCAGGATCATCGAGTGCTGCTGGTGACGCGGCGCGTCGGGGTTGCTCAGGCCCATGAAGATCAGGATCTTGCAGCGCGGGTCGCAGGCGCCGGAGGTCCACCACTTCTTGCCGTTGATCACCCACTCGTCGCCCTGGCGTTCGGCGCGGGCGGCCATGTTGGTGGCGTCCGAGGAGGCGACATCCGGTTCGGTCATGGCGAAGGCCGAGCGGATCTCGCCGCGCAGCAGCGGTTCAAGCCAGCGTTGCTTCTGCTCTTCGTTGGCGTAGCGCACCAGCACTTCCATATTGCCGGTGTCCGGCGCCGAGCAATTGAACGGCTCCGGGCCCAGCAGCGAGCGGCCCATGATTTCGGCGAGCGGCGCGTATTCGAGGTTGGTCAGGCCGGCGCCCAGTTCGGATTCGGGCAGGAACAGGTTCCACAGGCCTTCGGCCTTAGCCTTGGCTTTCAGCTCTTCCATGATGGCGGTGGGCTGCCAGCGGTCACCTTCGCTGACCTGGCGTTCGAACACCGGCTCAGCCGGGTAAACGTAAGCATCCATAAACGCGGTGACGCGTTCACGCAGTTCCTGAACCTTGGGCGAATAGGCGAAATCCATGAGCAGCTCCCTTCTTTGAGAGGTTGTTTAGGTCATGCAATCGATGCTAGAACAGCGTTGATAATTTACCTAGCCTATTCTCGGCGTGTATTAACATTCATCACCGATATATGATCGGCGTATGAACACCTAACAATAAGAGCGCAACGAAATGAATCTGAGCAAGGTCGACCTCAACCTCTTTATTGTCTTCGACGCGATCTACACCGAAGCCAACCTGACCCGCGCCGGGCAGATCGTGGGCATTACCCAGCCGGCCGTGTCCAACGCCCTGGCCCGACTGCGCGAGACCTTCAACGACCCGCTGTTTGTGCGCACCGCCCAAGGCATGGTACCCACGCCGATGGCCCAGAACATTATTGGCCCGGTGCGCAATGCGCTGTCATTGCTGCGGGTGTCGGTGCAGGAAAGCCGGATTTTCAACCCGCAGCAGGCCGCCAAGACTTACCGCATCAGCATGACCGACCTCACCGAGGCGGTGATTCTGCCGCTGCTGTTCCAGCGCCTGCGGCGCCTTGCGCCCACCGTCGTCATCGAGAGTTTCTTGTCCAAACGCCGCGAGACCACCAAGGAACTGGCCGCCGGGCGCCTGGACTTTGCCGTGGACGCGCCGCTCAACACAGACCCGCAAGTGCGCCACGTCAAGCTGATGGAAGATCGCTACGTATGCGCCATGCGCAAGGGCCATCCGATGGCGGGCAAGGACAAGCTGACCCTCGATGATTACCTGGGGCTGACCCATATCCACATCTCCAGCCGACGCAACGGCCTGGGCCATGTCGACCTGGCCTTGGGCAAGATGGGCGTGCAACGCAAGATCGCGCTGCGCTCCCAGCATTACCTGATGGCCTCCCAAGTGCTGCAACAGACCGACATGGTGATGACCGTGCCCGAGCGCTTCGCCAGGCGCCATGAGTTGCACTGGGTCAACCTGCCAGTCAATGACGTACCGCCGGTGGAAACCCACCTGTATTGGCACGAAAGCACCGATCAGGATCCCGCCAACCGCTGGATGCGTGAGCAGATGATCGAGTTGTGCCAACAGGTGACGGCTCATGAGAAGAAGTTGGATGGCAAGCAAGCTTGAGGATGGGTGGCGATTTGCTTGACGCTTACGTCAACCTGACAGTAGCTTAGCGCCAAGACTTTATTGAGCGCCGCCATGAGCACCACCTACAGCATCTCCGACCTCGCCCGCGAGCTGGACATCACCACCCGCGCCATTCGGTTCTACGAAGAACAAGGCCTGCTGGCCCCGGAACGCCGGGGCCAGGAGCGCATTTACTCGGCGCGGGACAAGGTCAGCCTCAAGCTGATCCTGCGTGGCAAACGCATCGGTTTTTCCCTGGCCGAATGCCGCGAACTGATCGAACTCTACGACCCCACCAGCGGCAATCACATCCAGCTCAACAGCATGCTGTCCAAAATCGCCGAGCGCCGTGAGCAGCTTGAGCAACAGTTGCTGGATATCGAACAGATGAAACTCGAACTGGACACCGCCGAAGAGCGCTGCACACAGGCCCTGGCAGACACCATGAGCCAGGTTGGCCATTGATCAGGAGGTAACTGCCATGTCTCTCCCTTCACACGTGCGCCTGGTCGAAGTCGGCCCACGCGACGGTTTGCAGAACGAAGCCCAGCCCATCAGCGTGGCCGACAAGGTGCAACTGGTCGACGCGCTCAGCGCCGCCGGCTTGAGTTATATCGAGGTCGGCAGTTTTGTGTCGCCCAAGTGGGTGCCGCAGATGGCCGGCTCTGCCGAGGTTTTCGCGCAGATCCAGCGCAAACCCGGTGTAACGTACGGCGCGCTGACCCCCAACCTGCGGGGTTTTGAAGATGCGCTGGCGGCTGGCGTGAAGGAAGTCGCGGTGTTTGCGGCGGCGTCCGAGGCGTTTTCCCAGCGCAACATCAATTGCTCCATCAGTGAAAGCCTGGAGCGGTTTGCCCCAATCATGACCGCGGCCAGGCAGCATGGCATGAGTGTGCGTGGTTATGTGTCCTGCGTGCTGGGCTGCCCGTACGAAGGCACGGTTGCCCCGGAACAGGTGGCCGCAGTGGCGCAAGAGTTGTACGAGATGGGCTGCTATGAAGTGTCCTTGGGCGACACCATCGGCACCGGCACTGCAGGCGCCACGCGACGGTTGTTCGAGGTGGTAGGTGCCAAGGTGCCAAGGGACAGGTTGGCGGGCCACTTCCACGACACCTACGGCCAGGCAGTTGCGAACCTCTACGCCAGCCTGCTGGAAGGGATCAGCGTGTTCGACAGCTCTATCGCGGGCCTCGGCGGGTGCCCTTACGCCAAGGGCGCCAGCGGTAACGTCGCCACCGAGGATGTGGTGTACCTGCTCGACGGGCTGGGGATCGACACCGGTATCGACCTGGAGGCCTTGATTCGTGCGGGGCTGCAAATCAGCAAAGTAGTAGGTCGCCCAACCGGTTCACGGGTGGCCAAGGCGCGGTTAGCCGGTTGAGTAGCGTAGCCGTGACAATGTGTTACCGCACGCCTACACATCGAGTAACACGGGAACATATTTTGTAGTGTTTACCGCCAGACATTTCCCACGAAAAAATCAAAACATTGATTTTAAAGGGATTTTTAAAGTTGGCACGGCTCCTGCTATCTCTATGGCATAACAAGAATAAAAAGCGCCAAACCTAATAAAAATAAGACGAAACGACTCTGACATAACAAAAACAACACGGCAGAGACGCAGCTAACAGATTTTTTTGGAGAAGATGTGCTTTGCAGGGTACGGCGTGCCGAAACCCGCAACCGGTTAGAGAAAAATAAAACTACCTCAGGTAGCTACCCACTGGTTGGATCGCGTGCGAAGAAGCAGATCAGCGCTCAAAAAAATACGTTTGCTCTTGACCCTGAATGGGGGTCGCAAAAAAACAGCGGTAAAGGGTAACGGTTGCCAAAAACAACAATAGACCGCCCCTCAATAATAAAAAAAGAGCACGTAACGACAAATTAAAGGGAACCTTCGGGTTCCCTTTGTGCTTTCTGCAGTTTCTTATCTGGCTGACTCACCCCTGTTGTTTTTTAGGTTGACGTATACGTAAACGACGATTGACAGCACCGCAACGCGAGCTTACGTTAACGTAAAGGTGAGCGCCCTTCCCTGGCGCGCCATCTACACAACAACAAAGCTCACATTAAGGTGCCTGTCCATGAGTTACCCGTCCCTGAACTTCGCCCTCGGTGAAACCATCGACATGCTGCGCGACCAGGTGCAGTCCTTCGTGGCCAAGGAGATCGCGCCCCGCGCGGCTCAGATCGACAGTGACAACCTGTTCCCCGCCGACCTGTGGCGCAAGTTCGGTGACATGGGCCTGCTGGGCATCACCGTCGCGGAAGAATACGGCGGTGCTGGCCTGGGTTACCTGGCCCACGTGGTGACCATGGAAGAGATCAGCCGTGGCTCGGCGTCAGTGGCGTTGTCCTACGGCGCCCACTCCAACCTGTGTGTGAACCAGATCAACCGCAACGGCAATCACGCACAGAAACTCAAGTACCTGCCGCAACTGATCAGCGGCGAACATGTCGGCGCCCTGGCCATGAGCGAGCCGAACGCCGGCTCCGATGTAGTCTCGATGAAACTGCGTGCCGACAAACACGGCGACCACTACGTGCTCAACGGCAGCAAGACCTGGATCACCAACGGTCCCGACGCCAGCACCTACGTGATCTATGCCAAGACCGACCTGGAAAAAGGTCCCCACGGCATCACCGCGTTTATCGTCGAGCGGGACTGGAAAGGCTTCAGCCGCAGCAGCAAGTTCGACAAGCTGGGCATGCGCGGCTCTAACACCTGCGAGCTGTTTTTCGATGACGTCGAAGTGCCCGAAGAAAATATCCTCGGCGTGCTCAACGGCGGCGTAAAAGTACTGATGAGCGGCCTCGACTACGAGCGTGTGGTGCTGTCCGGCGGCCCTACCGGGATCATGCAGGCCTGCATGGACCTGATCGTGCCCTACATCCACGACCGCAAGCAGTTCGGCCAGAGCATCGGCGAATTCCAGCTGATCCAGGGCAAGGTCGCCGACATGTACACCCAACTCAACGCCAGCCGCGCCTACCTCTACGCGGTGGCCCAGGCCTGCGAGCGTGGCGAGACCACGCGCAAGGACGCCGCCGGGGTGATCCTCTACAGCGCCGAACGCGCCACGCAAATGGCCCTGGACGCGATCCAGATTCTCGGCGGCAATGGCTACATCAATGAATTCCCTGCCGGGCGTCTGCTGCGTGACGCCAAGCTGTACGAAATCGGCGCCGGCACCAGTGAGATTCGACGGATGCTGATCGGTCGCGAACTCTTCAACGAAACCCGCTGAAGGAGCGCGCCCATGGCCACCCTGCATACCCTACTCAACCCCCGCTCGGCGGAATTTGCCGCCAACAGCGCAGCGATGCGCCAACAGGTCGACGCCCTGCACACCCTGCTCGCCCATGTGCAACAAGGTGGCGGCGCCAAGGCACAGGAGCGGCACACCTCACGCGGCAAATTGCTGCCCCGCGAGCGCATCAATCGCCTGCTCGATCCAGGTTCGCCGTTCCTTGAACTCAGCCAATTGGCCGCTCATCAGGTGTATGGCGAAGACGTGCCGGCGGCCGGGGTGATTGCCGGGATCGGCCGCGTGGAAGGTGTCGAATGCATGATCGTCGCCAACGATGCCACGGTGAAAGGCGGTTCCTATTATCCGCTGACGGTAAAGAAACACCTGCGCGCCCAGACCATCGCCGAGCAGAATCGCCTGCCGTGCATCTACCTGGTGGACTCGGGCGGCGCCAACCTGCCGCGTCAGGACGAAGTGTTTCCCGACCGCGAGCACTTCGGGCGGATCTTCTTCAACCAGGCCAACATGAGTGCCCAAGGCATCCCGCAGATCGCCGTGGTGATGGGCTCGTGCACCGCCGGTGGCGCCTACGTACCGGCCATGGCCGATGAGGCGATCATGGTGCGTCAGCAGGCCACCATCTTCCTCGCCGGCCCGCCGCTGGTGAAGGCGGCCACGGGTGAAGTGGTCAGCGCCGAAGACCTGGGCGGTGCCGATGTGCACTGCAAAATCTCCGGCGTGGCCGACCACTACGCCGACAGCGACGAACACGCCCTGGCCCTGGCCCGCCGCAGTGTGGCCAACCTCAATTGGCGCAAACAGGGCCAGTTGGTGCAGCGCGCACCGGTAGCCCCGTTGTACAGCGCCGATGAGCTGTACGGCGTGATCCCGGCCGATGCCAAGCAGCCGTTCGATGTGCGCGAAGTGATTGCGCGGCTGGTGGACGGTTCGGTGTTCGATGAATTCAAGGCGCTGTTCGGCACCACGCTGGTCTGCGGTTTTGCGCACTTGCACGGCTACCCGATTGCCATTCTGGCGAACAACGGGATTTTGTTCGCCGAAGCCGCGCAAAAAGGCGCGCACTTTATCGAGCTGGCTTGCCAGCGCGGGATTCCACTGTTGTTTTTGCAGAACATCACCGGGTTTATGGTTGGCCAGAAATACGAAGCCGGCGGTATCGCCAAGCACGGCGCCAAGCTGGTCACTGCCGTGGCCTGTGCCAAGGTGCCGAAGTTCACCGTGATCATCGGTGGCAGCTTCGGTGCCGGTAACTACGGCATGTGCGGCCGCGCTTACGACCCGCGCTTTTTGTGGATGTGGCCGAATGCGCGCATCGGCGTGATGGGCGCCGAACAGGCTGCGGGCGTGCTGGTGCAGGTCAAGCGCGAGCAGGCCGAGCGTGCGGGCAATGCGTTCAGCGCTGAGGAAGAGGCCGCGATCAAGCAGCCGATCCTCGATCAATACGAAACCCAGGGCCATCCCTACTACTCCAGCGCCCGCCTGTGGGACGACGGGGTCATCGACCCGCAGCAGACCCGCGAGGTACTGGCCCTTGCGCTGTCCGCCTCCTTGAACGCCCCTATCGAGCCGAGCCGCTTCGGCGTGTTCCGCATGTAATTGGAGCTGTACCCCATGAGCGATTTCAATACCCTCGAACTGATCACCGACAGCCGTGGTTTTGCCACGCTCTGGCTCAGTCGTGAAGCCAAGAACAATGCGTTCAACGCCGAAATGATCCGCGAACTGATCATTGCCCTCGACCACGTGCAAAGCGACCCAGCCCTGCGCTTTCTGGTGCTGCGCGGACGCGGCAAGCACTTCAGCGCCGGTGCGGATCTGGCCTGGATGCAGCAGTCGGCCGAGCTGGATTACCACACCAACCTGGACGACGCCCGCGAACTCGCCGAGCTGATGTACAACCTGGCCAAGCTGAAAATCCCGACCCTGGCGGTGGTGCAAGGCGCGGCCTACGGGGGGGCGCTGGGCTTGATCAGTTGCTGCGACATGGCGATAGGCGCCGACGATGCGCAGTTCTGCCTGTCGGAAGTGCGCATTGGCCTGGCACCGGCGGTGATCAGCCCGTTTGTAGTGCAGGCCATTGGCGAACGTGCGGCGCGGCGCTATGCCCTGACGGCCGAGCGCTTTGCTGGCCAACGTGCGCGGGAGATCGGTCTGCTGGCGGAAAGCTACCCTGCCGGTGAGCTGGATACCCAGGTGGAGCATTGGATCGCCAACCTGTTGCAAAACAGCCCGGCGGCGATGCGCGCCAGCAAAGACCTGCTGCGTGAAGTGGGCAACGGCGCCCTCACCCCGGCGCTGCGCCGCTACTGCGAAAATGCCATCGCACGGATTCGCGTCAGCGCCGAGGGCCAGGAAGGGTTGAGGGCGTTCCTGCAAAAAAGATCACCGAACTGGCAATCCCAGGAGCCGCGCTCATGAGCACTCTAACGACGCTGCTGGTGGCCAACCGGGGCGAAATCGCCTGCCGGGTGATGCGCACCGCCAAAGCCATGGGCCTGACCACGGTGGCCGTGCACAGCGCCATCGACCGCGATGCACGGCACAGTCGCGAGGCGGATATCCGCGTCGACCTGGGCGGCAGCAAGGCCACGGAAAGTTACCTGCAAACCGACAAGATCATCGCCGCCGCCCTCGCCAGCGGCGCCCAGGCGATTCATCCGGGTTATGGCTTTTTGTCGGAAAACGCCGGTTTCGCCCGAGCGATCGAAGCCGCCGGCCTGATCTTCCTCGGCCCGCCCGCCTCGGCCATCGACGCCATGGGCAGCAAATCCGCCGCCAAGGCACTGATGGAAACCGCGGGTGTGCCATTGGTGCCGGGTTATCACGGCGAAGCCCAGGACCTGGAGACCTTCCGCGCCGCCTGTGAACGTATTGGCTACCCGGTGCTGCTCAAAGCCACGGCGGGCGGTGGTGGCAAGGGCATGAAGGTGGTTGAGCACGTTGACCAACTCGCCGAAGCCCTGGCGTCGGCCCAGCGTGAAGCGCTGTCGTCGTTTGGCAATGGCCAGATGCTGGTGGAGAAATACCTGCTCAAGCCGCGCCATGTGGAGATCCAGGTATTTGCCGATCAGCAAGGGCATTGCCTGTACCTCAATGAGCGAGATTGCTCGATCCAGCGTCGGCACCAAAAAGTCGTCGAGGAAGCGCCAGCGCCGGGGCTGAGCGCTGAACAGCGCAGGGCCATGGGCGAAGCTGCCGTGCGTGCGGCACAGGCCATTGGCTACGTGGGCGCCGGTACCGTGGAGTTTTTGCTGGATGCGCGCGGCGAGTTCTTCTTTATGGAGATGAACACGCGGCTGCAGGTGGAACACCCGGTAACCGAGGCCATTACCGGCCTGGACCTGGTGGCCTGGCAGATTCGTGTAGCTCAGGGCGAAGCGCTGCCGATCACTCAGGAACAGGTGCCGCTGATCGGCCATGCAATTGAAGTGCGCTTGTATGCCGAAGACCCGGCCAATGATTTTCTGCCTGCCACCGGGCACCTGGCGCTCTACCGCGAATCTGCGTCAGGCCCGGGACGCCGGGTGGACAGCGGCGTCGAGCAAGGGGACCGTGTGTCGCCATTCTATGACCCAATGCTCGGCAAGCTGATTGCCTGGGGCGAGGACCGCGAGCAGGCACGTCTGCGCTTGCTGAGCATGCTTGATGAATTTGCCGTGGGTGGCCTGAAGACTAACCTGGGTTTCCTGCGGCGCATCATTGGCCATCCGGCATTTGCCGCAGCCGAGCTGGATACCGGGTTTATTCCGCGTTATCAGGAGCAATTGCTGCCGGTGCCTGGTGAGTTGAGCGACGAATTCTGGCAGGCGGCGGGTGCGGCCTTCATTCAGAGCTTGCCGGCGGGTGAAGGGCCTTGGGCTGACAGCCGTGGATTTCGTGCAGGCCTGCCCGCCAAAATTTCGCTGCATTTACGCTGCAACGAGCAGGATCGCCGGGTGACATTGGGTGAAGAGGCTCCGCGACTGCGTGGGGAACACCTGCTGATCGAATATCAAGGCGTGCGTCGCTCGCACCTGGCAGTACGCCGCGAGGGCAGCGTGTTCTTGCGTTGGGATGGCGAGATGCATGGCGTGAGCCTGTTCGACCCGATTGCCGCTGTGGAGGCGAACCCGTCTCACCAGGGCGGCCTCACGGCGCCGATGAACGGCAGCATCGTGCGGGTGCTGGTAGACGTTGGCCAGGCGGTTGAGTCCGGCACACAACTGGTGGTGCTCGAAGCGATGAAAATGGAACACAGCATCCGCGCCCCCCAGGCGGGAGTGGTCAAGGCGCTGTTCTGCCTGGAAGGCGAAATGGTTGCCGAAGGTTGCGTGCTGGTGGAACTCGACACCGCCGATTAGAACTTCGCCGTGGCCTGTACGACCACACCCAGGATGTGGCAATCGTCGGTGAACAGCCGTTTCGGATAGGTCGGGTTGAGCGGCACCAGATAGCGTTCGCCGCTTTCTTCCATCAACTGGCGAAAAGTTGCCTGTGGGCTGTCGGCCCATTGGGCAACCACCAGTTTGCCGGGTTCGGCAGCGATGGCTGGGTCCACCAGGATCAGCATGCCGGCGGCGATGCTCAGGCCACTGAGCGCTGTCATGGCGTCCCCCGTCACAGGGAGCCAGAAGGCGTTGCCGTGGGCGTGGTAGTCGGTCAATTCGAAGCGCACGGCGCCATAAGCGGGGCGCTCTTCGCGGACTTCGCACAGGCCCCTCCACTCGCCGACCGGGTAACGAAAATACGGGTTGTACTGTTTAGCCGGGATCAGCGCGTCGTCGGTTTTTTCACGCACCTCCTGCACCACTTCCAAGTCGCCCAGCCCGAGTTCTTCCAGGACCCGATTCATATCCGCCAGGCTCGGCACCCGGCGCTTGCTGAGCCAATGGCCCACACCGCCCTGGGACATGCCCAAGCGTTCAGCCAGCTCACTCTGTGTGACCTTGCGGTCTTTCATGTTGGCCTTGACCAACGCGATCCAATTATCCATGGCGCCAGACAATACGGCAGGTATTTTCCAGGGCAATAAACAGTTTGTAGTAATCCATAAAACGACATGAATACGATAAGTACTATCATCAGGCATAAGGTTTTCGCCCCCCACACAGAGTATCGCCCCTTATGACGACGAGCCCGTATCTACTGCCCGAAACACCTGAAAATGATGACGTGTACAACCTGCGCAGCAGCGGTGCAGCACAGCGTGCGCTGGACTTTTACTTGAAAGAAAATATGTCGGCACCAGCCCCGCAAGAGCGTTTTTTCGACATCAAGCCAGGCATCAGCCACGAAGAAGCCCTGGTGCACGCCTCAGACCTGTTGCGCAGCGCTGCTGCCACCGCCTATGAATCGGCGAGCAACCACCAGGGCAATCAGCGCGAACTGGCGTTTTCAGTGGTGTATTTGATTGATATGGCGAAGGCGATGGTGGAGCGATCGTTGCAAAGGCCAGAAGCCCGGGCGAACGGATAACAGGCGCGTAAGAAAAATATTTCTATCTCATGGATAAAAACATTTGACTTGCAAATGATAATGATTATTATTGGACCCAGCTGATCGCGAGATCAGTCGATAGACCAAGGGACCTTAGGTCGGACTCTTGGAATATCTCCTCATCAGGCTAATCACGGTTTTTGACCCGGCTCTTTGGCCGGGTCTTTTTTTTGCCAGTTTCCCTGGCATGGCTTCAGGCTAATGAAGACTGTGTGTTGCTTGATGGCGCGCATGGTAGCAAAAGACCATCGCCGAAAGAAAGTCAGTCGGGCGCTCTGGTTCACATCTCTGCGAAATAGCGCTTGAGAATCAATCTCATAGATTCTAACCTGCGGCTGCGTCATGGACGACGCCCCCCTCCTCCCTGCAACAATTTTGCATCCAGGCTTTACCGGACTCCTGTGTAATATAGCTGCCACAACACTCATATTCAGGCAGCCAGACTATGACCGTGGCCTTGACCTCCATCAAGATCAGCACCGACTTCGACAGTGGCAATATCCAGGTGCTCGACGCCAGCGATGCCTATCAGTTACTGCTGGCAATCAAACCCGACACGCAGAGCCATCATTTCCAATGGTTCCACTTCAAGGCCGAAGGCATGCACGTGGGCCACACCCACACGTTTCGCCTGAGCAACGCGGGAGGCTCCTCGTATAAGCATGCATGGAGCGGTTACAACGCTGTCGCGTCCTATGACCACATCAACTGGTTCCGAGTCCCCACGCGCTTTGACGGCGAGATCCTGCACATCAGCCTCGAAACCCGCGAGAAACACGCCTGGCTTGCCTACTTCGAACCCTACAGCCGCGCACGCCATGATTGGCTGATCGATCAGGCGCTGAAAGACGCAGGCACTCAACTGCTGGCCACCGGTAAAAGCGTCGAAGGCCGCGATATTCAGCTGCTGCGGCGCGGCAAAGGTGGCGAAGGCCGTCGCAACGTCTGGATCATCGCCCAGCAGCACCCCGGCGAACACATGGCCGAATGGTTTATGGAAGGCATCGTCGAGCGCCTGCAACAGGACGGCGATGCCGAGATGAAAAAACTCCTGGCCGCTGCCGACCTGTACCTGGTGCCGAATATGAACCCCGACGGCGCCTTCCACGGGCACTTGCGCACCAACGCCATGGGCCAGGACCTCAACCGTGCCTGGCAAAGCGCCAGCCAAGACAGAAGCCCGGAAGTGCTGTTTGTGCAGCAACAGATGGAACGCTACGGTGTCGACCTGTTCCTCGATATCCACGGCGACGAAGAAATCCCCTACGTGTTCACCGCCGCCTGCGAAGGCAACCCCGGCTATACGCCGCGCATCAAAGCGCTGGAAAATCGCTTCCGCAAGCACTTGAGTGGACTGACCCGCGACTTCCAGACCGTCCACGGCTACACCCGAGACTTGCCGGGCGAAGCCAATATGACCCTGGCCTGTAATGCCGTCGGCGAGAAGTACGACTGCCTGTCCCTGACCCTGGAAATGCCCTTCAAGGACAACGACGACAGCCCCAACCCGAAAACCGGTTGGTCGGGTGAGCGCTCCAGGCAACTGGGCAAGGATGTGCTGAGTACGGTGGCCGATATGGTCACGGCCCTGCGCTGACCATCCTGCCCAGCCGGCATCAGTCCTTGGTGCCGGTCATGCTCTGCAACACGCCATCCCGTCGAATCAGCCCGTGGAACAACGCCGCCGCCAGGTGTACCAGCACCGTCAAAAACAGCAGGTAGGCCAGGAACCCATGGGCCTTGCGCAGCAGCGCAAACAACGGCGCATTGGCCCCGACCAGCGCCGGCAGTTGCACCGAACTGCTGAGCATCACCGGGTCGCCCGCCGCCGAGATCATCGCCCAGCCGAGCAGCGGCAACACCAGCATCAATGCGTACAACACCAGATGCGATGCCTTGGCCGCCAGCACTTGCCACAGCGGCAAGTCAGACGGCAATGGCGGCTGACGGGTGGAAAAGCGCACCGCCAGACGCACAATCACCAACGCCAGGATCGCAATCCCCAGCGGCTTGTGCAGGTGGATCAACCACTCATGGCGCTCTGACACCGACGCCGCCAGGCCTGCGCCGATAAACAACATGGCGATGACCAGCAGCGCCATCAACCAGTGCAGCAGGCGTGCCAAGGGCGCAAAAAACCGAGGCTGGGCATTCATGGTTTCGACTCCTGAGGGGCACTGTGCAACGGGCTGACTTCACCGGCACGGCGCAGGTATGAACTGGCATACGCCGCCGAACGGGCGGCCAGCAGTGGGTCATTGGAGGCTTCGATGCCACTGGGCAGAATCAACGGGTCGAAGTTGATGTCGCGGCAGTCACCGTCGGCCTGTGGTTGGCTGCTTTGCAGCACCAGGGTGCCGGCGTTCAACACCTTGTGCTCGCCGGTCCAGGTCTTGCTCGCGTCGTCGAGCGGGTCGCCGGGGTTGGCCAGGGTCATGTTCAACTGCCAACGCAACGGCCCTGACGCCAGGCGCTGCACCAGGTCTTTCTCAAGAAAGTCAGCAGCGGCCGGCGCTGCATCCCCCGCCGCGTCCTGGCTCTGCGGCACTACGCCCCAGCGCACAGCCTGGCGCGTGCCATCAGCGCTCACCAGGTAAAACGCGTTGATGCCGTTGTAGGTTTCGGTGGCATAGCTGGCCGATGGTTTCGCGGTCTTGACCCACGCCAAAAACGCCGCCGTTTCGGGATGAGAGGCAAAAAATGCCGGCATGTTCGCCGGGTTCGGCTTGCCGGTGGCCGGGTCGGGCGCGCCGGCCTTGAGCATCTGGTAGAACGCCTCGGGCGTGCCCACCGGGAACACCGGCATGCTGTTCATGCCGGTGCGCCATTGCTGGCCATTGGCCTGGCTGAATTGCACAGCGAAGCTGCGGATCGGCACACTGCTGTCCGGCGCATAAGGATTGCCACTCGGCAAGGCAAACCGCCCGACCAGCGGCGTCTTGGCCTCGCTGAATACTTGGGCACTGGAGTACGCACGCGCCTCGGGAGTGCTCTCGAAATAACCGGCCACGCATACGCCCTTGGCATGGTTACGGCGAAAACCAGGGTGTACGCCGTTATTGGTTTCCAAGGCATTGACCAAGGTTTTCGGCCGCAGCCGCTGTGGGTCGAGCGTGCCGTTGACGTAGGCAAAGGCCCCGGCAACGACCGCGACCACGGCACCAATGCCGGCGAGGCGCGCAATCAGGCTCGCCGTACTCAGCGCGGGACGAGGCGGTGATGAGTGATCTACCATGAACAGACTCCAGGGCCAGAGGCCTTAGGGGGTTGAAACATAAGGTCGGAGCATTGAGACGAATGCCAACCGGCTCTATTCCCAGGCCGTGGATTTATTTTTCGCCGCCTGGAATAACCCTTACCGCCGGACGTCTCTCTAGTCCCAGCGTAGTGACCAGCCAGATACCCATGCATGAACTCGACGAACCGTTACGTGAACTCATCCCCAGGCTGCGGCGCTTTGCCGTGTCCCTGACCCGTAACGCCAGCAGCGCCGACGACCTGGTGCAGGCCACCCTGGAGCGGGCAATCAACCGTTGGGCCGACAAGCGCATCGAGGGCGACCTGCGCGCGTGGCTGTTCTCGATCCTCTACCGGCAGTTCCTCGACGCCCACCGCCGCACCCGCCGCTATGCACGCATGCTGGAATTTTTTACCGGCCGCGACGATGCACAGCCATCGGTGGAGCGTACGGTGATCGCCCAGTCGACCCTGCAAGCCTTCGATCAGCTCAACACCGAACAGCGCGCCCTGCTGTTATGGGTGTCGGTAGAAGGCTTGAGCTACAAGGAAGTCGCCGACATCCTCGACGTGCCCATGGGCACCGTGATGTCGCGCTTGTCCCGCGCACGCCAAGCCTTGCGCCAACTCAGCGATGGCGAAATTGCCAGCCCTTCCCTGCGGATACTCAAATGATCAGCCTGCCCCCCAGCGAACGCGACCTGCATGCCTACGTCGATCACCAACTCCTGGAGAGCGATCGCCGTGTACTCGACACCTATCTGGCCGCTCACCCCGAGGTCGCGGCCCAGGTACAGGCCTGGCAGCACGACGCGCAATTGCTGCGCGCGTCACTCAGCGGCGCCTTGCAACAGCCGGCCAACCCGGCGCTGGACCCGGCGCTGATCCGCCAGCGCATCAAGCAGCAATCGCGCCGTCACTTCGCCACGGCGGCGGTGTTGCTGATTGCCGTGAGCCTTGGCGGCCTCGGCGGCTGGCACGCCCGCGAAGCCACGCAAACGTCGATGTTGCCGATGGCCGACGCGATGCAAGCGTTCCGTCTGTTTGCCCAGGAAGGCATCATGCCCGCCGACTACAACGGCCAGGACAGTGGCACCATGCAGGCCTGGCTCGACCGCTACTTCAACCAGGCCCATCGCCTGCCGGACTTGAGCCAGTCAGGTTTCAAGCCGGTCAGCGGCCGGTTGCTCACCACCGAGCAAGGCGCCGCCGCCATGGTGCTGTACGAAGACCCGCACGGTCGGCGCATCAGTTTCTACATTCGCCCACCGGGCCCGAACAACGGTTTCCTGCCCCGTGGCCAGCGCTCGGCGGATGGGTTGCAGGCGCAATACTGGTCTGGCGGCGGCTACAACTATGCGGTGGTCAGCCCCACGGATCAGCCGCCGCCGTCCATGCAGCCGTTCTAGAAACCGACGTCCAACACCACGTTGTCGAGGTAGGTGCCGGCGGGGGGCGTGGTCTGGTCGGTGTAGATTCTGGCGTTGTAGTTGAATACCTGGCTGCCAGTGCCCAAGCCATTACCGGGGTTGACCTCGGCCGTGGAGCTGGCCCGCCGCGCCGCGCCGACACTGCCCCAACGCGTGGTGCCGGCGCTTTTGAAAATGTCGTAGGCCAGGTAGTTGCTGCCCGAGATCATGCGCCGCCGCCCGCCCACACTCAGCGGGTTCTGGCCATCGCTCAGGCCCACGGTGTAGGCGCTGCCTTTGGTGCAGGCGATGTTGACAGTCTGCCCCGTTACGGCCGTGAACCCACTGACCACCGGGGCGCTGCCAAAGCTGATATTGGGCGCGGTGATCTGGCAGTCGTTGGTGACGGTCATGCTGACTGTCAGGGTCGCGACGGCATTGCCGATATCACGCCCCAGGCAGATCCCGCCAAGGCCGATGCCCGAGCAATAATTCCAGTTCCAGGCAATGTTCAACGTCTCGGTATACAGGCCCGCCGCCACGTTGCTGCCAGTGATGCTGCTCAGGTACAGCGGCACGGTTTTCGCCCCGGGCCCCGCGATCAACCCCAACACCTGGGCAATCCCCCCGGCGCCACCAAAATCGAACTGTGTGCCTCGGGTGATCGGATAGCTGCTGCTGTTGTTGCCGTAGAGTGTGTAGCCGATCACGTCACCGGTCGGCCCGACCATGCCGCTCTGGGTCGAGGTGATGGTGGCGTAGAAGTGGTCCGACGGCACCAGCAGCGAAATCAGCGCCGATGTGCAGCGCAACCCGGCGTTGGTGGTCGAACTGGTTTGCGCGGCCGTGCGCACGGTCATCGAACTGATCGAGCCGAAACTGGCCGGCGCGCTGGTGACCACCGAGCACGCCGCCATCGCCGGGCCTGACAGCAGCAGCCCGAGCAGCAGGCATGCCTTGCCCCTCACTGGCACACCAACGGCCCGATCAGCGGCACGCCTTGTTGTTGCTCGTCCACATCGAAGGTCGCCTGGCAGGTACGTCCTGGCCCCAGCGTCACCTGCAAGGTGTTATGGGCCGACAGGTTTTCCAGGTACACCAAACCATCCCAGCCCACCACCGCCTGCTGGCCGCTTTGCTCATGCACCACCAGGCTGCCCAGGGGCAATTCCTGGTGCTGGCTGTCCACCAGCGTGACGCTCGCCGCCAGCACGCGGCGCAGCGGGAATTCCAGCAGATAACCCGCGCCACGGCGCACCGAGACCCGTTGTTCCACGTTGGGGCTCTGCACATTGAGCGGCAGGTTCAGTGGGTCGATTTCATACTTGCCCCGGTAATACGCACTGCTCCAGGGCACCAGCAAATGCCCGTTGCGGTCGGTCTCGCCCACCAGTTGGTTCTCGTAACGCACCGGAATCCCGGCAAAGCCCTGCGTACTCACCACCACAAACGCATCATTGATGCGGTTGGCGGCAAAGGTGTCGCCGCCCATCCACACCAACGAACCGCTGGCATCCGCCCAGCGCGTCTCGGCATCGCTGCTGCCATACACGCCGGCCTGCAGTTGCACCGACTGCAAGCGCCAGGTCAAGTCAGCCTGTCGATAGCTGGGTGCGTCGCCCTGGGCATAGCCCAGGTTATAGCCGAACCCACCTTGGCTGGGCACGGCGCTGCTGTAGTTGATCCGCTGGCGGCCAGTGCCGTCCTTACCACGCTCGGTGCTCAGCGCGAGGCTGCCGTTGAGGTCGAACGGGATGACCAGTTGCGCCTGCATGGCCCAGTTGCTGTCGCCGATCTCGCGGTTGGCCGACAGGTAGAAGCTGGTGTTGCGCCACAACGGTTTGCTCCAGCTCAGGTTGAGCAACCGCGTGCGCGAGTCGTCTGCGGCCTGCACGTCGAAATAGCCCAGGCCCAGGCTGCCGAAACGCTCAAGATTAAGGCTCAAGGTCACCTGTTCACTGCGCTTGCTCAAACTCGCGTAGGGCGTGTCGACCAGCGTCAGGTCGGCGTAGTCGGCGCGCCGTTCGACCCGTTGGTAGGACAGGCTGTAATGGCTGCTGTTGTACTGATAACCCAGGCTCAGTTGCTGGCCGTTGCGGCCTTCGAACTGGCTCTGGCTGAGGGCCGTGTTGAGCACGCCGAAGTGGCCCAGTCGCACGTTGCCACCCAGCCCGCCGAGGGTCAGGTCACTGGACGCTTCGGCGTGGCTTTCCAGGGTCAGGTTGTCGGAATAGCCGTAACGCAACGTCGCGCTGGTCACTCCTGGCCCATAGGAAAAATCCCGCACGGTGTAGTCGCGGCGCAACGTCCCGGCCGCCACCGAAAAATCCGTCAAGCCTTGTTGCAGCAACGTGCTGGTGACGTAGAACGGCACCGTGGTCGACACCTGACGACCCAAGGCATCGGTGGTCACCACCACCGCTTCACCCGCACCGTTGATAAACGGGACGTTGGTCAGGGTGTAAGGGCCAGGTTGCAGCAGCGCGCTTTCGGATTTGTAGCCGTTGATGAACAAATCCACCGACGACGGCACCGCCGCCTCACCGGCAAATTGCGGCAAGGGATAAGTGACCAGGTCGGGGCGCACCGCAAAGTCGCGCGAAAACTGCACCCCGCCCAAGCGCACCGAGCTGCTCCAGGGCAGCGAACCGCTGATTACATCGCCCGCTTCATAGGTGAGCATCCGTTCATCATCAGAGAAGCGCCAGGTGGTGTCGTAACGCCGGTAACCATTGTTGAGGGTACTGTCGTTGATACCGTCGGCCAGGGTCTGGCGGACCTGCCCGGTGTTGGACAACGTGCCCCAGTTGTCGAACAGCCGCACTTCGTTCCAGGCCGCGAGGTAGCTGCCGCCTTCATCGGTGTCGTTGAAATACAGATCGTAGTTGAGCAAGGCGCCAAAGCTGCTCATGGCCTGGGTGCGCGGATAGGTGTTGCGGTTGCCGATGAACTGCTCCTGCAGCCACGACGGCGGTACGTCGATCAGCAGGCGCTGGCCGTTGCTGTCGTAATCGCTGTGCAGGCCGGGGATTGCGTCCAGCGCCACGCTGCCGCTGAGTTCACCGGGCAGCTTCATGCCCACGTCCTGCAGCGCCCCCGCCGGCACATATAGCTGCCCGGCGCGCTGGTCGACGGCAATGACGCGGCCGGTGTCCATCTGGTTGACCACCAACTCCAGAAACAGCTGTGCATCGGCGACAGCCTCCATACTGCTCGGCGGCGGCGGCAGGTCGCCCGCCACTGCCGCGCCCCACAGCCCGCTGACCACCACCGACAGCCATAGATGACGAGCCCGACCACGACTCACCATGGCGTTGTGTCCTTCAATGGACATCTCCATCCGCTTAACACCCGGAGCTTCCGAGCCCCGCTACACCACCCTCAACGCTTCGGCGCAAGGCTCTCCAACTGCGCTGCACCGTTGACGCGAACCTGCAACGGCTGATCAGCCGACACCGCATCCGGAACCGGCCAGCGCATGGTCGCGCCGGGCAGCACATACCCCAATAAACCCTCCACCAGCGGCCGGGGCTGCCCGCTCTGTTTGAACGACGCATCGGTCAGCCGCGCATGCACGGCGCCCTGGTTTCGCACCTCGATGTAGTTGCGCCCCGCCACCGTGACCTTGTGCCAACTCAGGTCCGGCTTGCCCGCGCCTGCCGGATCGCGCTGACGCGTGGCGTCCTCTTTGCTCCACAGCCCCGCGCCGTAGGCGAACAACGGTACCGAGTAGCGCATCTGGAAGCGGATCGCCGCCGCCGTATTCTTGCCTTCCGGCGGCGTAGGCACCTGCAACGGCGAGGGGATTTCATCAATGATGATGCGATAGGCCAACTCCTGGCCCGGCGGCACTTCACGCGTGCGGGTCAGGCGCACCAGTTGCTTCTGCCCCGGCTCGATCCTGGCCACCGGCGGGCTGCCGATCACATCGCGCTGGTTCTGGTACTGCTCGTCGAAGCCGCTCTGGCTCCAGGCAAATACGCGAATCTGCAGGCTCGCGGTTTCCGTGCCGCGGTTCTCCAGCCACAGCGCGCTGGCCTGTTGATCCGCTTCCAGCACCGGGTCGATGGGCCAGATCAGCACCGAGCTGGCGGCCTGCGCCAACCCCGCCGTGCACAACGCCCCCAGGGCCATGCCCGCGGCCCACAGCCGCCGGGAAGGTGAACGCATAAAACCACTCCTTATACCGATAAGCCCTACCACGTCAGTTGCACCTGCAACGTGTCGCTGTACGTCCCCCCAGGCTGATTGCCCGGTAATACCACCCGCCCATAGATCGGCAGGCTGATGGTGTTTGCATCGCTGTACGTCACGCTGACGCTTTGACTGACCCCCAGGCTCTGGCTGAACGCCGCGTCCCGAAACAGCTGGTACGCCACCCGCGCACTGCCGCTGTTGAGCTGCAAGTTGCGCCCGCTGCTGTTATGCAGGCCGCCGTCGACGCTCATGCTCAACGCCACCCCCGGCGTGCATTGCAGGGTCACACCGCCGGTCAGCGCGGCAGTCACGGTGCTGGTGGCCAGGGCCGAGTAACTGCCGTAATTCAGTGCGCCGTAATTGGCGCTGCCGCCAACGATCAAACAGCCCGGCGTAATCGTCGCGCTCACCTGAAAGCTCTGGCTGGTCACCGCCGACAACGGCAGCGGCACCGCCAGCCCACAGGCCAGCAAGGCGCAAAGCCAGCGCATCAGAACGTCAGTTCAACAGCCACGGTGTCCGAGTACGTGCCCGCCGGCAGCCCGGCCTTGCCCACCGCCCGCCCATAGAGGTTCACGGTTTGCGCCACGCCGGTGCTGGTGGCGAGGGTGATCACGCCGTCAATCGCCAGCAGCGCCGAGTGGCCGCTGTCGGTGTAGAAGTCGTACGGCACGAAGTTGCCCGCGCCGTCGGCCAGCGCACGGGTGCCCCCGTCAGACGCACCATCATTCGCACCGGCACGCACCTTCACCGCTGGCGTGGTGCCGCTGGAACACAGGATCGACAGCGCGCCCCCGGTGCCGGTGCCGCCGAGCAATTGGGCGTCGGCATTGGTGAAAAGGCTGTTGGTGGTACCGAAGTTCAGGCTACCGAAGTTCAGGCCGGTGGCCGCTCCGGAACCGTTGACCTGGCAACTGGCAATCAGTGTCAGGCTGGAGGTGATCTGGCCGGTCACCGTGGTGGCCGCATTCAGGCTGGAGGCCATCGCCAGACCCAGTGCGCAAACGCCGAGTCGAGATACACGTGCATGCATGATCGTCATCCTTTTGATTTACCAGTCCAATGTCACCGTCAAAGTGTCGGTATAGGTTCCTGCCGGGAGGGCCGTGGTATTGGCCACCACGGCGCCCCACACCGGGATGGTCATTTGCGTGCCGTTGGTGGCTACAAAACTGCGTTGCTGGCCGATGGTGTAAGGGATACGCCCCAGCGGGTCGGCCATCAGTTGATAAGGGATGGTCTGGCGGCCGTTGCTCAGGCGCCGGGTGGTGCCGACGGCATTGGTGCCGCCGTCGATGGTCACGGTGAAACTGGCGACCGTCGGGTTGCACGAGACGGTCAGCGGCGCATTACTGCCGTCCGAAACACCCGCCGCCAAGGGACTGCTCCACGTCGGCCCCTGGCTGCCGAAGTCCAGCATGGCCGTGCCGCCCGTGGGGCTGACCGGGGCGATTTCGTTACCCTTGCTCACTTCGCAACTGGCGGTGATCACCATGCGCGCCTGGATAAACCCGCTGGCCACCGCCGCGCGGGCATCTTCGGCCAGCAGCAACAAGCCACCCATGGCCACCAGGGTCCAGCCCCGGCTCACCATGTGACCGTGACCTTGAGCAGGTCGGTGTAACGACCGACCGCCGGGATGTCTTTTAGCGGTTCGATCCGGCCATACAGCGGCAGGTCGACGGAACCGGAGTCCGGCACACGGCCGCTCAGCGGCACATTCACCGGCAAGGGGATGCGCCGCGCGGCGTCGGCATAAATGCGATAAGGAATGGGCCTGCCGGAGGGGATGCCCGTGCTCAGGTAACGCACTTCGCCGGTGCCGCCGTTCAGGCCGCCATCGACGCGCATCTGGTACGGGGTGTCGGGGTTGCATTCCAGGCGCGGCTGGCGCTGGCTGATCAGCGCCGCACTCAAGGGCCCGGCCGGGTCATCCAGACGCGGGCCGCTGCCGAAGTCCAATACGCCCAGTTGCTCGATGCCAGCGCTGCGGGTGATGCCCACCAACTGGCAGCCGCGCTGCACGTCGATGCGCACCATCACTTGCAGTTGCGCTGCGTAAACCGTGCTGCAGAGCATTGCGCCCATCACTGTCAATACTGCTCGTCCCTTCACTGCCCCAAATCCTTATACAGGGGTGACTGCTGTGTAGAAGGGTAGTCACTGAGGAAGAATCTGCCAGTCTGGACAGGATTTCCTGCATTCCATGCCTTTTCGAGATGGCTGGCCGCGCCCTTGTGCATTGGTCAAATCGCGGCGAGCGCCCTAAAGTAAGCGACTTCGACACACAGAGTGACTTCCATTGGCCGTGCTTGCCTTGATCCGTCGTTTGCTCGGTAAACCCACCGATGGCCACGACGACTCGCCCATCCAGACGTTCTTTGACACCAAAGCCCGGCAACAGGGCTACACCCTCAGCGCCGGCCAGGCCCAGGCAATCGCCGCCATGGCCCGCGCAACCGGGCTCCTGCTCGCCGGCCAACCCACCCGCAGCCTGTACCTGCACGGTCCGGTAGGTCGCGGCAAAAGCTGGCTGCTGGACGGTTTCTTCCAGGCGCTGCCCATAGCCGAGAAGCAGCGCGTGCACTTTCATGAGTTCTTCGCCCGGTTGCACCGAGGCATGTTCACCCACCAGCAAGCCGACGATGCGCTAGGCGTGACCCTGGATGAACTGCTCAATGGCTGTCGAGTGCTGTGTTTCGACGAGTTCCATGTGCACGATATCGGCGATGCGATGCTCATCACGCGGCTGTTCAAGGCGCTGTTCCAAAGGGGCGTGCTGGTGCTGGTCACCTCCAACTATGCGCCCGAAGAGCTGTTGCCCAACCCGCTGTACCACGAACGGTTCAAGCCGGTGATCGACTTGATCGCCACGCGCATGGAAGTGCTGGAAGTCAGCTCGCCCCAGGATTTTCGCAGCCTGCCCCAGGCCCATACCGTGCAGCGTTTTACCACCGGTCGGTACGTGTGGCCGGGCACATCGGCCCAGCGAATTGCGCTCGGCCTGCCTGCCACCGATGGCCCGGCGCAGCACCTGACAGTGGGCAACCGACAACTCATCTGCCGCCAGCATGACGCCCGCACCATCACCTTCACCTTCAGCGACCTCTGTGAACAACTGACCGCCGTGATGGACTACCTGCTGCTGTGCGAGGATTTCGATCACTGGATCATCGACGGCCTGCCGCACCTGGCCGAGTGCCCGATCGCCGTGCAGCAACGGTTTATCAACTTGGTGGACGTGCTCTACGACAAGGACAAGCACCTGATCCTGATCGGCGAACACACGCTGCAGCAGGCGATGAGCGGCCAGGCCATCGACCTGGCGCGCACCGCCAGCCGCCTGAACCAACTGCAACAAGCCAGCCCGCAACCCATCCACGACCCGGTATCATGAGCGCCATTCACGCCCCTTTACCGAGTGACCGCGCCGTTTATGAATACCCTCGCCCAACTCAAGGCCGGCCAGTTGGCCGGCATTACGCGCCTGGACCTGTCCTGCGGGCTCACCGAATTCCCTGAAGAAATCTTCGGGCTGGCCGACTCCCTGGAAGTTCTCAACCTCAGCGGTAACGCCCTGAGCTGCCTACCCGACGACCTCCACCGCCTGCCACACCTACGTGTGCTGTTCTGCTCCGACAACGCCTTTACCGAACTGCCGGAATGCCTGGGCCAATGCGCAAAGTTGAGCATGATCGGCTTCAAGGCCAACCAGATCAGCCACGTGCCTGCCACCGCTTTACCGCCGTTGCTGCGCTGGCTGATCCTCACCGACAACCGCATCAGCCAATTGCCTGACGCATTGGGCGAGCGTCCACTGCTGCAAAAACTGATGCTGGCCGGCAACCAGCTCGCGGCCCTGCCGGAAAGCCTGGCCAATTGTCACAACCTCGAATTGCTTCGCATCGCGTCCAACTGCTTGACCCACCTGCCGCAATGGTTGTTAGCCCTGCCAAGCCTGACCTGGCTGGCCTATGCCGGTAACCCCGTGGAAATGGCCGTGGAGGTGACGGCAGACGTCGCAACACCGGCTATTGCGTGGACAGACCTGGAATTGGGCGAAGTGCTGGGCGAAGGCGCCTCGGGGGTGATCCGCAAGGCCCTGTGGAAAGCACAAGCCAAGCCGATTGCCGTCAAACTCTACAAAGGCACCATCACCAGCGACGGCTCGCCGCTGCACGAAATGCAGGCCTGCATTGCCGCCGGCCTGCACCCCAACCTGATCAAGATCGAGGGCCGCGTGGTCGACCACCCGGACGACCAGGCCGCCCTGGTGATGGACCTGATCGAGCCCAGCTACCGCAACCTCGCCGCCCTGCCGAGCCTGGCGTCGTGCACTCGCGACATCTACGCACCAACCGCTCGTTTCAGTGCCGATGTGGCCTTGCGCATGGCACGGGGCATCGCCTCGGTGGCGGCACATTTACACCGGCACGGCATCACCCATGGCGACTTGTACGGCCACAATATTCTGTGGAATGACGCAGGGGATTGTCTGCTCGGGGATTTTGGCGCGGCGTCGTTCCATCCCACGGCCGATACCTTGGAGACACGGGCGTTGCAGCGAATTGAAGTGCGGGCGTTCGGGGTGTTGCTGGGGGAGTTGTTGGAGCGGGTTGAGGGTGGGGCAAGCGGTGAACTGTTGGAACTGCAAAGAATATGCTGTCAGCCGGATGTGTTGGCGCGACCGAACTTCGAAGAAATCGAGGCCTTGCTGACAGCCAGCCAGCACCCCTGAACATTGTGGGGGGGCTTGCCCTGATGACAGTCAGTCAAGAAGTAAAAGGGCAAAAATCAACCTGTGGCAAACAGGCTGTTTTGTGGTGAGCGGGCTTGTCCCGCGCTGGGCTGCGAAGCGGCCCCAAAACCTTCACCTCGATTGATTCTGGCACTCTGCGGTGACCTTATTGGGGCTGCTGCGCAGCCCAGCGCGGGACAAGCCCGCTCACCACAGAGTTATGTTATGTATAGGCCTTTGAGAGTTGTGCATATACCTATGGCCATCGGGGGCAAGCCCCCTCCCACAGTTGTCCAGCGATAAGTCCAATCAGCCAGCCAGGCCGACGAACATATCCTGCACGTCATCATGGTTGTCCAGGCCTTCCAGGAACGCCTCGACCTCAGCCATCTGCTCGTCGCTCAACCCGCTCACCGGGTTTTTCGCGATGTAGCCCAGCTTGGCCGACAGCACGGTGAAACCCTGCTCCGGCAAGGCTTTCTGTACCGCGTCCAGGTCGGTGGTTTCGGTGATGAACAGGGTGGTGCCCTCTTCTTCGCCGTCTTCAAAGTCCTGGGCACCGGCTTCAATCGCGGCCATTTCCGGATCGGCGTCCGGGGTATCCGGGGAAGCTTCGATCAGGCCGACATGGTTGAAGTCCCAGGCGACCGAGCCCGAAGCGCCCAGTTGGCCCTTGCGGAACGCCACGCGGATTTCCGCCACGGTGCGGTTGATGTTGTCGGTCACGCACTCGACGATCAACGGCACCTGGTGCGGGGCAAACCCTTCGTAGGTCACGCGGTGGTATTGCACGGTTTCACCGAGCAGACCGGCGCCCTTCTTGATCGCGCGATCCAGGGTTTCCTTGGGCATCGAGGCCTTCTTGGCCTGCTCCACCACCAGACGCAAGTGAGCGTTGGTTGCGGTGTCGGCGCCGTTGCGGGCGGCGATGGTGATTTCTTTCACCAGCTTGCCGAAGATCTTGCCCTTGGCATTGGATGCCGCTTCTTTATGTTTGACTTTCCACTGTGCGCCCATGACTCACTCTCTGATATCCATAGCGCCGAGACGTCTACTGGCCGGCGCTTTGGGGGCAGAGTTTATAGCGCGAGAACGCATCGTTCCACCAAAAAACCCTCAGGGCGCCAACTCGAAAAACGCCTGAATCAAACGCAACGACCGGCGTCGCTCCATGCAGCCGAGCATGTGCCGATTCAGCAGCCCGTCGCCCTGGATCGGCACCGCGCGCACCCGCGGGTCCTGGCTGACCTCCATCGACGACACCACGCCCACACCCAACTCGGCGGCGACGGCCTCGGTTACCGCCTCGCGGCTGTCCAGTTCCAGCAACACCTTGGGCTGAACCTCGGCAGCCAGGCACGCATCGTCGAAGGTACGACGGGTGATGGAGTTGGGCTCGCGCAGCACCATGATCACTTCGTGCAGTTGCTTGAGCGCAATGCCCTCGGCCTGCGTCGCCCACGGATGCCCGGCCGGCACCAGCGCGCAAATGCGTGACTCGCTCAAAGGTTGCAAATGCAGGCCATTGCGCGGTTCCACTTCAGTCAGCACCGCCACATCCGCATGCTCGGACAGCAAGGCCGCGAGGGTTTCCTGGGCATTGCCCAGGCGCAGGTTGACCGTGATGCCGGGGTAGCGCGCACGCAGGCTGGCGATCATCGGCATGACCAGGTGCGGACCGTCCGCCGCCACTTCCAGGCGGCCGGTGAGCAATTGCCGATTGGCCTCCAACAGCGCCTGCGCTTCGTCCACCAGGCCGAAGATCGCCCGGGTGATCGCCGCCAGGCGTGCGCCCTCCTCGGTCAATTCCACCCGCCGTGCCGTACGGCGCAACAGGGGAATCTGGTAGTACTCCTCCAGCGCCTTGATATGCCCGGTCACCGCCGGCTGGCTGATAAACAGCCGCGCCGCAGCTCGGGTAAAGCTGCCTTCGCGGGCTACCGCATCGAATGCGCGTAATTGAAACAGGTTCATGGTTATCGGCCTCACTGATAGCTCGCATAACAACAAACAATTTGATTGATAACAAGCCAAACTGCAATTTAGGCCCCGTAGCTTCACCCCCCGATGCCTTGCGAGAACTTGCGATGAACACTGCCGCGCCGATCCTGCTGACCCCTGGCCCCCTGACCACATCCAGCCGCACCCGTCAGGCAATGCTGGTGGACTGGGGTTCATGGGATGACCGTTTCAACCAACTCACCGCCAGCGTCTGCACGCGACTGCTGGCAATCCTCAACGGCGCGGACAGCCATCACTGCGTGCCTTTGCAAGGCAGCGGCACCTTTGCCGTCGAAGCGGCCATCGGCACCCTGGTTCCACGCAACGGCAAGGTACTGGTGCTGATCAACGGCGCCTACGGCAAGCGCCTGGCGAAGATCTGCGAAGTGCTGGGCCGCGATTTCAGCACCTTTGAAACCGCTGAAAATGAACCCACCACTGCCGCCGATGTGGACCGTTTGCTCCAAGCCGACAAGGGCATCACCCACGTCGCCTTGATCCACTGCGAAACCAGCACGGGCATTCTCAATCCGTTACCGGAGATCGCCCAGGTCGTCAAAAACCACGGCAAACGCCTGATCATCGACGCCATGAGCTCCTTCGGCGCATTGCCCATTGATGCTCGCGACGTGCCGTTCGAAGCCTTGATCGCCGCCTCGGGCAAATGCCTGGAAGGCGTGCCCGGCATGGGTTTTGTCTTCGCCGAGAAGCAGGCACTGGCCGCCGCCCAAGGCAACTGCCATTCCCTGGCGATGGACCTGTTCGACCAGCACAGCTACAGGGTCAAGACCGGCCAATGGCGCTTCACCCCGCCGACCCACGTGGTCGCCGCCCTGCACGAGGCGCTGCTGCAATATCAGGAAGAAGGCGGCCTGCCTGCTCGAAACCAACGCTACACCGACAACTGCCAGGCGCTGCTGGACGGCATGGCCAAGCTCGGTCTGCGCAGCTTCCTGCCGGCCGCCATCCAGGCGCCGATCATCGTCACCTTCCACGCCCCGCAAGACCCGCACTACCAGTTCAAGGACTTCTACGAACGGGTCAAGGCCAAGGGCTTCATCTTGTACCCCGGCAAATTGACCCAGGTGGAGACCTTCCGCGTCGGCTGCATCGGTCACGTCGACGCCGCCGACATGGGCGCCGCCGTCAGTGCAATCGCTGAGGCTTTGCAGGCCATGGGCATCACCCTTACATCCATTGGAGCGCCCGCATGAACTATCAAAACCCCAACACCCTCCAGGCCGTCATCCTCGATTGGGCCGGCACCGTGGTCGACTTCGGCTCCTTCGCGCCAACCCAGATTTTTGTCGAGGCCTTTGCCGAGTTCGACGTGCAAGTCTCTATCGAAGAGGCCCGCGGCCCGATGGGCATGGGCAAGTGGGACCACATCCGCACCCTCTGCGACCAGCCGCAAGTTGCCGAGCGTTACCGCAAGGCGTTCGGCCGTACGCCCACTGACGACGACGTCACCGCCATCTACCAACGCTTCATGCCGTTGCAGATCGAGAAGATCGCCGAACACTCGGTGCTGATTCCTGGCGCCCTCGACACCCTTGCGCAACTGCGCAAGCAAGGCATCAGGATCGGCTCCTGCTCCGGCTATCCCAAGCAGGTAATGGACAAGGTCGTCGCCCTGGCTGCCACCAATGGCTACGTCGCCGACCATGTCGTCGCCACCGACGAAGTGCCCAACGGCCGCCCTTGGCCAGCCCAGGCCCTGGCCAACGTGATTGCACTGGGGATTGACGATGTAGCAGCGTGCGTGAAGGTCGACGACACCGTGCCCGGCATCCTTGAAGGGCGTCGCGCCGGGATGTGGACCGTCGCGCTGACCTGCTCCGGCAACGCCCTGGGCCTGACCCATGAACAGTTCCAAGCCCTGGATGCCACCACCCTGGCCAGCGAACGCACGCGCATCGAAGCGATGTTCGAAGGCTCGCGCCCGCATTACCTGATCGACACCATCACCGACCTGCCGGCAGTGATCGCCGATATCAACCAGCGCCTGGCACGCGGTGAAATGCCGCAAAGCCACTGATAGAGGTCAACACAACGGCATTCGCGTAGGGCAAATCGTTCAAAACAGGCATAGAGTAAAAGGACTCCGTCGCCAAAGAACGGAGGCTTGCCCTGATGAACGAGGAACCCAGCGATGCCGTGGAAAAATTCCGATACGCGCTACAGCACTATGTCGATTGCGCTGCACTGGTTGATGGTGGTGCTGCTGGCGGTGGTCTACGCCTGCATAGAGTTACGCGGCCAGTTCCCCAAAGGCAGCGGCGCCCGCACGCTGATCGTCGAGATGCACTTTATGTTCGGTCTCACGGTGTTTGTGCTGGTGTGGCTGCGCCTGTTTGCGCGCAGCCTGGGGGTAGCGCCGAAGATCCTACCGGCACCGCCGCAATGGCAACGCCTGCTGGCCACCCTGATGCACGCCGCGCTGTACGCCCTGATGATCGGCATGCCGATTGCGGGCTGGCTGATTGTCAGCGCCGAGGGGCATTCGGTGATGTTCTATGGCATGGAATTGCCGCCGCTGATTGGCGAGAACAAGGCCCTGGCCAAAGAGATTGAAAGCTGGCACGTGCTGTTCGGCAAGATCGGCTACTGGCTGATCGGGCTGCATGCCGTGGCGGGGATCTTTCATCATTATGTGATGCGCGATAACACGGCGCTGCGGATGATGCCGGGTAAGCGCGCTAGTCTGTAAACCCTCGCCGGCCTTGCAGGCCGCCGGTGTGCACGAAGATCAGGCGAGTGCCGGGCGCGATGTGGCCGGCCTCGATCTGCTGTTTCAAGGCCAGTAGTGCCTTGCCGGTGTAAAGCGGCTCCAGCGGCACGCCGCAGGCTTGTTGCGTGGCCTCGATAAAGTCGAGCAACAACGGGTCGACCTTAGCGAACCCGCCCCGGCTGGCGCCCAGCAAGTGATAGCCGCCCGCCACCAGGGCACTCACGTTTTGCGCCACACCATGACCATCCGGCACGGCCAGTGCGCCGTACACCGGATGGGCGCCCGCCTCTGCCAGCACCAGACCCGCCAGCGTGGTGCCGGTGCCCGCTGCCAGCCACCACCCGTCGTAATCGGCCCAGCCCAGCTTGCTCAATTGCGCACGGGCCTGCTCAACCAGCACCCCGCAGCCCATTGCGCCGGCCAAACCGCCGCCGCCCTCCGGAACAGGATAGAGATGGGGATATTGCTCACGCCAAGGCAACCAGAAACCCGGCTCATTGCGCGCGCGATAACCACCGTAACCGAGCCAATGCAGCTGCATACCGAACGCCTGCAAATCCTGGACGGTAGGCGTGTCTTGCGGATGGCCGCGCAGCAGGCCGACGGTGGCAAAGCCAAAACGCTTGCCCGCCGCCGCCAGTGCGTGCAGATGGTTGGAATAGGCGCCGCCGAGGCTGATAACGCCGCTGGCCCCGGCCCTTTGCGCCTGGGCCAGGTGTTCGGTGAGCTTGAACCACTTGTTGCCGCTGATCAGCGGGTCGATGCGGTCCAGGCGCAGCACGGCCAACTCGACGCCGTTCAGCCAATCCAGCGCCAAAGGTTCAAGGGGTGCATAGGGAAGCCAATCGAAGGGGCCCATCGGACGGGAACTGTATGAAAAACGGGGCGGTAGTCTAACACCGCCCCGCTCGGGGGTTTTACAGCTCGGCGGCGAGGCGCGAGCCCTGGTTGATGGCACGCTTGGCGTCCAGCTCGGCCGCCACGTCAGCACCGCCGATCAGGTGCACGTTCTGGCCGGCAGCGACGAGGCCGTCGTGCAATTCGCGCAACGGGTCCTGGCCGGCGCAGATGACGATGTTGTCCACCGCCAACAGCTTTGGCTCACCTTCGGCGCCGATGCGGATATGCAGACCGTCATCGTCGATCTTCAGGTACTCGACACTGTTGAGCATCTGCACCTGCTTGTTCTTCAAGCCGGTGCGGTGAATCCAACCGGTGGTTTTGCCCAGGCCGTCGCCGACCTTGGAGGCCTTGCGTTGCAGCAGGAAGACTTCACGTGCCGGCGCATGGCGCTCGGGTTTGATCCCGGCCACGCCGCCACGGGCTTGCAGTTGAGTGTCGATGCCCCACTCCTTCCAGAACGCTTCGCGATCCAGGCTGGTGGACACGCCCTGGTGGACGAGGAATTCGGATACGTCAAAACCAATACCGCCTGCGCCGATCACCGCGACGCGCTTACCTACTGGCTTGCGTTCGAGGATCACGTCCAGGTAGCTCAGCACCTTGGCATTGTCCACGCCGGGAATCGCCGGGGTACGCGGTGCGATGCCGGTGGCGAGGATGATCTCGTCGTAGCCGCCAGCCGCCAGTTGCGCCACATCCACACGGGTGTTGAGGCACAGCTCAACGTGGGTAGTCTGCAGCTTGCGCTTGAAGTAGCGCAGGGTTTCGAAGAACTCTTCCTTGCCCGGCACACGCTTGGCGATGTTGAACTGGCCGCCGATCTCGCTGGCAGAATCGAACAGCGTCACCTGGTGACCGCGCTCAGCCGCCACCGTGGCCGCAGCCAGACCCGCCGGGCCGGCGCCGACCACCGCAATCTTCTTGATCTGCTTGACCGGCAGGTAATTGAGCTCGGTCTCATAGCACGCGCGGGGGTTGACCAGGCAGGTGGTCAGCTTGCCGCCGAAGGTGTGGTCCAGGCAGGCCTGGTTGCAGCCGATGCAGGTGTTGATTTCATCGGCGCGGCCGGCGGCGGCTTTGTTGACGAACTCCGGGTCGGCAAGGAACGGCCGTGCCATCGAGACCATGTCCGCATCGCCTTCGGCGAGGATCTGCTCGGCGATTTCCGGGGTGTTGATGCGGTTGGTGGTGATCAACGGGATCTGCACCGCACCGCGCAACTTGGCCGTGACTTTGCTGAACGCGCCGCGTGGCACTTTGGTGGCGATGGTCGGGATACGCGCTTCATGCCAGCCGATCCCGGTATTGATAAGGGTCGCACCGGCCTGCTCGATGGCCTTGGCCAACTGCACGATTTCTTCCCAGGTGCTGCCGCCTTCCACCAGGTCGAGCATCGACAAACGGAATATGATGATGAACTCCGGGCCGACCGCTTCGCGAACACGGCGCACGATTTCCACGGCGAGGCGCATGCGGTTTTCGTAGCTGCCACCCCAACGGTCGGTGCGGTGGTTGGTGTGGGCGGCGAGGAACTGGTTAATGAAATAACCTTCGGAGCCCATGATTTCCACGCCGTCGTACTCGGCGACCTGAGCCAGCAGCGAGCAGGTGACAAAATCCTGAATCTGCTTTTCGATGCCCTCTTCGTCCAACTCCTTGGGTTTGAACGGGTTGATCGGCGCCTGGATCGCGCTGGGCGCGACCTGCTTGGGGCTGTAGGCATAACGCCCGGCGTGGAGGATCTGCATGCAGATCTTGCCGCCCGCCTCGTGCACCGCGTGGGTGACGATCTTGTGCTTTTGTGCTTCTTCGTCGGTGGTCAGCTTGGCCGCACCAGCGTACACGCCGCCTTCATCATTCGGGCCAATCCCGCCGGTGACCATCAGGCCCACGCCGCCACGGGCGCGCTCGGCAAAATAAGCGGCCATGCGTTCGAAACCACCGGGTTTTTCTTCCAGGCCGGTGTGCATCGAGCCCATCAGGGTACGGTTGCGCAGCGTGGTAAAACCCAGGTCCAACGGGGCCAGCAGGTGCGGGTAGGCAGCAGCGGTCATGGTACAGCTCCACAACGGATCATCACGGGACGTGGAAGGCTCGAATGGCCTGCCATCGATTTATGTCCCACAGACTAAGAGGCCATCCCCTACCGCTCAATGACCGAAACTCACAACTTATTGATCCAAATGCACAGCGCCCCTTGGCAAGCCTCTGCAGGGGCCCTACCCTAGTCAGCGAACCCTGCACCCGGTCTGTTGTCTGTTCCCCCATGCGTAAACTTCTAGCTTTTACCGTTACCCTGGCCCTGGTTGCCGCCATCGCCGCCTATCTGGTCTGGACCCAGGAGCGCCCCGTGGCGCATTACCTGTCGGACCTGCGCAGCACCGTCGCCGTCAACGAAGGCCAGCCTGCCGATCGTGGCAACCTGCTGGGCATCCAGCCGGAGCTGTTCCCCGCCGACTACCAGAGCCTGGAACGCCTGCACCTGAAGCTCGCGGCCTACCTGCAAAACGCCCGTGACCAAGGCCTGATCAACGACAAGACCATCGTGGTGTTACCTGAACACATCGGCACTTGGCTGATGCTCACTGACGAGAAAAACGAGGTGTACCAGGCGCTGCATGTGAAGGACGCGATGCATTGGCTGTCGATCAGCAATCCGCTGCAGTTCCTGCGAGCCTGGATCAGCGCCACCGGCGATGACCGCACCAACGACGCCTACCTGCGCATGAAAGCCCCGGCCATGGCGCGTGACTACCAGGTGCTGTTCGGCGGCCTGGCCAAGGAGTTCGGGGTCACGGTGGTGGCCGGCTCCATCGCCCTGCCCAACCCGAGTGTGAGCCAGGGGCAACTCCAGGTCGGCCATGGTGCGCTGTACAACGCCAGCGTGGTGTTTGCAGCGGATGGCTTGCCGGTCGGCGATCTGCAACGCCAGCTCTACCCGATCTACGACGAGCGCGGCTTTATCGAGCCCGGTGATGAAAATGTCATCAGCGTGGTCGACACCCCGGCCGGGCGCCTCGGCGTGCTGGTGGGCAGTGACAGCTGGTACCCGGACAACTACCGCAAGCTTAACGAACAAGGCGCGCAGCTGATCGCGGTGCCAGCCTTTGTGCTCGGCCGCGACACCTGGGAGCGGCCATGGCGTGGTTTTAAAAGTGTCTCCACGCCGCAGGAAATCAGCCTCAAGCCCGAGGAACTCAGCGAAGGCGAAGCGTGGCGCCGCCTGACCTTGATCAGCCAGCAACCGATCAGCCAGGCCAGCGCCGGCATAAGCGTGTTCCTGCGCGGGCAGTTCTGGGACCTGGGCACTGCCGGGCAAAGCTTCCTCAGCCACAACGGGCAGATCAGCGCCGACGGCGACGCCCGTGGCGCGCGCTTGCTGAATATCTGGCTGTAACGCGGTGAAGCCGGTGCGCCTGGGGGATCTGTCGGTAGGCTTCGTACATACCCTGGCCGATGCGATCCATAGCCACGGCCTGGATCCGCAGCCGCTATTGCTGCAATACGGCCTCGACCCGGCGCGCCTCGCCGAAGCCGGCGCGCGCTTGTCGATCCCACGTTATATGCGCCTGGGCCATGCGGCCATCCAACTGACCGGCAACCCCGGATTGGGTTTGCGCATGGGTCAACTCAGCCGCATGAGCCAGGCGGGCCTCGCCGGCGTCACCGCCGCCCAGGCGCCCAACGTCCGCGAAGCCGCCCGCACACTCACACGCTTTGAGCCACTGTATGGCGCCAACTATCGCGGGCAATCGAGTTTTCACGAGGATGCCGAAGGCGCCTGGCTGCGTTTTTATTCCATCAGCCCCTACAACGCCTACAACCGCTTTGTGGTGGACTCGATCATTTCCAGCTGGCTGCATCAGCTCGCCAGCCTGGCTCAACAACCGCTGCAGGCGCAACGCATCGAGATCGAGTTTGACGCCCCCGACTACAGCGAGCAGTACAGCCAATTGGGCGCGAGCCCGGTGCACTTCGGCGCCGAAGCCAACCAGGTGCGCCTGAGTCAATCGACCCTGGGCCTGCGCAACCCCCAGCATTGCCCGAGTACCTGGCAACTGCTACTGCAACTGTGTGAAAGGGAATTGGAGCAGTTGACCCGCACCCGCAGCCTGCGCGAGCGCATTACGCGGTTGCTCGGGCCGATGCTCAATGGCGGTCGGGAACCCGACCTGGAAGAAGTGGCGGCACGCTTGAAGCTGCCAACCTGGACACTGCGCCGAAAACTGGCCGAAGAAGGCACTCAGTTCCGGGCGATTCTCAACGATACCCGCCGCGACCTGGCCATGACCTACATTCGCGATACGGAACTGGCGTTCGGCGAGATCGCCTACTTGCTCGGTTTTGCCTCAGCCCAAGCGTTCCAGCGGGCCTTCAGGCGATGGAACAACCAGACCCCAGGGGAATTTCGCCGCAGTCAGCGGCATTCCGCCTGACGTCGGTCTTACAGCTCTGTTGCGTCGTCTGCAGGTTCCAGCGGGTCCAGCTCAATCGCGTGGTACTCAAGCAGTTCTTCCTGGTAATCGTCCATAGTGGGCTCCTTGTCTTGAATTAAAAGCGGCTGCCAGTAAATGACCTGCACAGCCAGCCTAAAGTGCCGTCATGACGAAAAAATGTCGACGTCATGACGTTCCTGCACTCCAGGATTAAACGTAGCAGCGTTATTCGGATTTAGCACTGAGGTGTTGAGGCGCGATTGCCATCGGGGGCAAGCCCCTCCCACACTGGATCTGCATTACGTTTCGGACTTACCTCGGCCACGGGTTTGAACACCCGCCTCCATCGCCATTCCGGCGGCGCGCTCCAATGCATCTGCAAACCCCTGGCGCTGCTCCGGTTCGATCTGCGACAGGAACAATTCGTCCACCGTACTTTCGTAGATCTTCCACATTTTTTTGCGCAACGCTCGGCCGGCATCGGTGATCGACGCAAATGCCGCGCGGCCATCGCCGTCGGAGCGCGAACGCACCACCAGACCGTCCTTTTCCAGGCGGTCTACCAGGCGCGTGAGGTTATAGCGCTCAATAGCCAGCACATCGGCCAGTTCGTGCATGCGGCGGGTGCCATCGAGGCCGCTTTCCAGGCCCCACAAGGCGTCATACCAGGCATACGGCGGCAGGTCCGCTGCGGCCAGCCGGCGCTCGATTTCACGGATGACCGTCCTGTGGGCCCTGACAAAACGGAACCATACATCAGGCTCTTTCGACGACATGCAACACCATCCGGTGGATTTCAAGAAGGTTGCAATAGTAGCTCATCCCGCGCTAAATTCGCCCATGTAGTTGCAATTGCAACAACTTTTGGCGACGCTCCCACAAGGAGCCCGCCACTTGAAATCCGCCTATCCTGGAGCCTCACATGACCCCGAATAACGCAGTCGGACGCGACGCAGATCCACAGGAAACCCGCGAGTGGCTGGAGTCCATCGAGTCGGTGCTGTCCGCCGAAGGCCGCCCGCGTGCCCATTACCTGATCGATCAGTTGCTGGACTTCGACGTAGCGCGGCATGGCGACTTCTACGGGCGGGTGACCACGCCTTACGTCAATACCATCGCGGTGGATCGCCAGTTGCCCTACCCCGGCAACCTGGCCATCGAACGCCGCACCAATGCGTTTATCCGTTGGAACGCCATGGCCATGGTGCTGCGCGCAGGCAAACACTCCGGGGTGGGCGGGCATATTGCTACTTACGCGTCAGCCGCTGTGCTGTATGACGTCGGTTTCGACCACTTCTTCCGTGGCCGCACCGACAGCTTCGACGGCGACCTGGTGTACATTCAGGGACACTCGTCGCCGGGCATCTACGGCCGCGCCTACCTCGAAGGCCGCATCAGCGAAGCACAGCTGGACAACTTCCGCCGCGAAGCCGGTGGTGAGGGTATTTCGTCCTACCCCCACCCACGCCTGATGCCGGACTTCTGGCAATTTCCCACTGTGTCCATGGGGCTCGGGCCAATCACGGCGGCCTATCAGGCGCGCTTTATGCGCTACCTGGAGTTTCGTGACCTCAAGCAACACCAGGGCCGCAAGGTGTGGGCATTTCTCGGTGATGGCGAGATGGACCAACCGGAATCCCTGGCCGCTATCTCCCTGGCCGGACGCGAGAAGCTCGACAATCTGATCTTCGTGGTCAACTGCAACCTGCAACGCCTGGATGGCCCGGTACGCGGCAATGCCAAGGTAATCCAGGAGTTCGAAAGCCTGTACCGCGCCGCCGGCTGGAATGTGATCAAAGTGATCTGGGGCGGCGGCTGGGATGCATTGCTGGAAAAGGACACAAGCGGTCTGTTGCGCCAACGCATGATGGAATGCGTGGACGGTGACTATCAGAACTACAAATCCCAGAACGGCGCCTACGTACGCGAACACTTTTTCGGCAAATACCCGGAGTTGCTGGCACTGGTTGTGGACCTGTCCGATGACGATATCTGGAAACTCTCACGGGGCGGCCATGACCCGGACAAGGTCTACAACGCCTATGCCGCCGCCGTGCGTCACAGTGGCCAACCCACGGTGATCCTGGCAAAAACGGTAAAGGGCTTTGGCATGGGCGAAGCCGGCGAAGGCCAGAACATCAACCATCAGTTGAAGAAGATGGGCGCCGATGCCGTCAAAGCCTTCCGCGACCGCTTCGGCCTGGAAGTGCCGGACGAGCAACTCGCTGATATCCCGTATCTCAAGCCCCCAGCAGACAGCGAAGAAGCCCGCTACTTCGCCGCACGGCGTCAGGCCTTGGGTGGGTATGTGCCCGCGCGCCACACTGCGGTCGAATCGTTGCAGATCCCCGAGCTGAGCGCCTTCGCCACTCAACTCAAGGACACTGGTGAGCGCGCGATTTCCACCACCATGGCCTTCGTGCGCATCCTCGGCACCCTGCTCAAGGACCCGCACCTGGGCAAGCTGATCGTGCCTATCGTGCCCGACGAGTCGCGCACCTTCGGCATGGAAAGCCTGTTCCGTCAGATCGGCATCCACTCCGCCGTCGGCCAGCTCTACACCCCGCAGGACTCCGGCCAGTTGAGCTATTACAAGGAGAGCAAGGACGGACAGATCATGCAGGAAGGTCTGAATGAGTCCGGCGCGATTTCCTCGTGGATCGCGGCCAGTACGTCCTACAGCAACCACGGCCTGATGACCGTGCCGTTCTATATCTTCTATTCGATGTTCGGTTTCCAGCGCGTCGGCGACCTGGCCTGGGCGGCAGGCGATGCACGGGCGCGCGGTTTCCTGCTGGGCGCCACCGCCGGGCGCACCACGCTGATGGGCGAAGGCTTGCAGCATGACGACGGACATAGCCATATCCTCTCGTCGGTGATTCCGTGCTGCATCTCCTATGACCCGACCTTTGCCTACGAACTGGCGGTAATTATTCGCGAGGGCATGCGGCGCATGTACGTCGAGCAGGAAGACATTTACTACTACATCACCCTGCTCAACGAAAACTACCCGCACCCGGCGATGCCCGAGGGCGTGGAACACGGCATTCTCAAGGGCATGTACCTGCTCAGCGCCAGCCCTCAGGCACAGGTACAACTGATGGGCAGTGGTTCGATCCTGCGAGAAGTGATCGCCGCCGCTGAACTGCTGGCCAACGACTTCGGCGTGCACAGCGATGTGTGGAGTGTGACCAGCCTCACCGAGTTGCGCCGTGACGGGCATGCGGCCGAACGCTGGAACCTGCTGCACCCGGAAAGTGAGCCGCGCGTAAGTTATGCAGAGCAATGCCTGGCCGGGCAAACGGGGCCAGTGGTGGTGGCGACGGACTACATGAAACTGTTCGCCGATCAGATTCGTCCGTTCGTGCCGGGACGGCGCTTTATCGCGTTGGGCACCGATGGTTTCGGGCAATCGGACACCCGGGAAACACTACGGGAGTTTTTTGAGGTGGACCGGTATTTCGTCGCGCTGGCAGCCTTGAAGGCACTGGCCGATGACAACGTGATCGGTCGCGATAAAGTCAGTGAGGCGATCAAGCGCTACGGGATCAACGTCGACAAGGCCGACCCCGTAGCAGTCTGATCTACTGCGCAGGCGTCGGCAGGGGCGGAATGGCTTCGGTCGGTGCCGGCAGGTCCGGATGGGTCGGTGCTGGCGTTGGCGTCGGTGCCGGCTCTTCCTGCGGCGCAATGGGCGCAGGCTCTGCCGGTGGTGCCACCGGTTCCGACGCAGCAGGCTCTTCCTTTGGCGCCTCGGCCTTCTCGACCAGCGGTGCCGCCTTGGGCTCCGGCACACCTAGGTCAGCCTTGGGCTGCTCGGGAATATGCTCGGCCTTCTTCACTTCCTGGGGCAGGAACACGTCCACCAGCGCGAAGTAACGCTCGTAGAACTTCGGCGCGGACACCGTCTCACTGGCCACCTTGACCATCGAGTCATCGGTGGAGCCGATCGGCATCGACACCGATCCCAGTACGCCCACACCCAGGCTCGCGGAGTTGTTGACCTTCTTCAGCGCGTAACGGTCCTGCAGGGCGTTGGCGAACATCGTCGAATGGTTGGTGCCTTTGCCATCATCGGCACACACCACGTTGAAGCTGATCTGCAGATGGGTTTCGCCGGTCTGCTGGAAGCTTTTGTTACCGACGACGACCTTGGGATCGCTGCTGGTGATGATGTAGCCCTGGCTCAGCAAGGCACGCCGCGCCGCTTCGCACGCCGCGGCATCACTGACCGGGTAATCCCTGGAAAACGTGCCGGAGTCGTCGAAACTCTCATGTTCATAAATAGCGGGTTTGGGTGACGAGCAGCCCGCGGCGCCCGCCAACACCAGCGCCAGCCCGAGGCTACGCAAGTGAAATGATGTCGACATCGATAATCCTGAAGAAAACAGTCCGGGCGGTATTGTGCAACAGAACGAGGCCTTGGCGCGCACATTCCTGTCGGTAAAACGTCACAGGGCTACAGCATGGCGACTGTAGGAAAAAGCCCTGTGCACATATGATCTATAAACACGCGCAACTTGGTCGAAGCATGGCGACTTGATGGCCACAACATCCAGAAACTGCCACGGTGCTCCAGATAATCATCCAGCACCCGTTGCAGTCGTCCCTCGCGCACCGCCTGGTTGACCATGTAGTCGGGCAGGCAAGCAATCCCCAGCCCTTCGTGGACCACATGGTTGAGCGACTCAATAGTGGTGCTGGCCAGCGAAGTGCGCAACGTCAGTTCGCCAGCACCGGGTTCCAGGCGCAACGGCCAGGGTTCCAGCTTGCCGGTGGCGCAGAACTTGTGACGCAGGCAGGCGTGTCCATTTAAATGCTGGGGTTGTTGCGGCGTGCCGTGCTGCACGAAGTACGCCGGCGTGCCCACCAGCACCAGTTGGTAATGCCCCAGATGACGGGCCATCAAGCGCGAATCTTCCGGCTTGCCGGTACGAATTACCGCATCGAACCCTTCCTCGATCACGTCCACCATGCGGTCGGAAAAATCCACATCCAGCTCGATATCCGGGTACGCACGCATGAAGTCACTGAGCACCGGCATCAGCAGGCCGCGCACTTGTGGCACGCTGATGCGCAACTTGCCCCGAGGCGTCGCACTGGCTTCGGTCAACTCGCGCTCCGCCGCTTCGACTTCGGCCAGAATCCGCCGTGAACGCTCAAGGAACAGCGCGCCCTCTCCCGTCAGGGTAATGCTGCGTGTACTGCGATGAAACAGCCGCACACCCAGACGCTCTTCCATCCGCGCAATGCTTTTGCCCACGGCCGAAGACGACACACCCAATACCCGTCCGGCGACGGTAAAGCTGCGGGTCTCCGCCACCTGCACAAATACCGACAGGCTGCCCAAACTGTCCATGATCCTGCCTCAGCTGATTACGGACATCCACGTCCGATAAGTTCGGAACCTTAGCCTGTTTTTCCATCGGTCACAGCCCCCTACTCTGCTGGCTTGCCCTTTCGCATGGAAACAGCGCTATGAGCTCTAACGCTTCACTGGCTGATGCCGCCGCCACAGCCCGACACGAATCCCTGCCTTTGGGCGGCCTGCTGGCCCTGGCCTCGGCGGGATTCATCACCATCCTCACCGAAGCCATGCCCGCCGGGCTGCTACCGCAGATGGGCGAAGGCCTCGGCGTGTCGCCAGCACTGGTTGGCCAACTGGTCACCCTCTACGCCCTTGGATCGTTATTGGCAGCCATCCCACTCACGCTGCTGACCCGAGGTTGGCGCAGACGCCCGCTGCTGCTGATCGCCATCGGCGGCTTTGCCTTGGTCAACAGCGTAACGGCCTTCTCCAGCCACTATGGGCTGACGCTGGTGGCGCGTTTTTTTGCCGGGGTGTTTGCCGGGCTGCTTTGGGCGCTATTGGCGGGTTACGCCAGCCGAATGGTCGCGCCACATTTGCAAGGCCGGGCAATCGCCGTGGCAATGCTCGGCGCACCACTGGCCTTGTCCCTGGGCGTGCCAGCGGGAACCTGGCTCGGTGCGGCCGTTGGCTGGCGACTGAGCTTTGCGATCATGACCGGCCTCACGCTGGTGCTGCTGATATGGGCTCGCTGGCAACTGCCCGACTTCGCGGGTCAACCGACGGGCAAGCGCCTGGGATTACGCCAAGTACTTGCATTGCCCGGCATCCGTCCTGTGTTGTGGGTGACCTTTACCTACGTCTTGGCCCACAACATTCTCTATACCTACATCGCTCCATTGCTGGTGCCCGCCGCACTTGCCACCGACATCGACCGGGTGCTGCTGGTGTTTGGCCTCGCCGCGCTGCTGAGCATCTGGCTGACCGGGGTATTGATTGACCGGTGGCTGCGCACACTGCTGCTGATCAGTTGCGCATTGTTTGGCCTGATCGGCTTGGCGCTGGTGTTCTGGATCGACGTGCCGGTGGCGGTCTACATCGCTGTCGCGTTATGGGGCCTGGCGTTCGGCGGTCTGCCGGCTTTGCTGCAAACAGCGCTGGCCAAATCAGCAGGGGAATCGGCGGATGCCGCGCAGTCGATGCTGGTGACCGTGTGGAACCTGGGAATTGCTGGCGGCGGCCTGATAGGCGGCCTCCTGCTGCAGCGCTGGGGCGTCAGTGCGTTCCCGTGGGCGGTGGTGGGATTGATGCTCCTGGCCGTGGCCAAGCACCGATAAAACAGTGGACATAAAAAAACCCCCGGTCTTTTCAGGCCGGGGGTTTTTTATTCAAACCGCCATCAGAACTTCTTGATGTCAGCCTGGGTTTCCAACTGCTTGCGGTACGCCGCGAAGTCTTGCTGGCCGACACGGGAAGCGAGGTATTGGCGGTATTGCGCCTTTTCTTCGTCCGATGGGGCTGCAGCTTCATTCACACCGTTCAAGCGCACGATCGCCAGGCTACCGTCAGCCAGGGTCACGGTGGTGAAGGTCGGCTTGTCCTTGGCCGCAGGCTTAGGCATGCGGAACAGGGCTTGCAGCGCGGCAGGATCGATCGCTTCCGCACTGCGGCTAGCCGCTTCAGTGACTTTCCACGCCTGGCCGTCAACCGGTTGGTTCAGCGGCGTCTTGCCATCACGCAGGCTGGCGATCAGCTCGTCAGCGTGAGTCTTGGCAGCCGCGCTGGCGCGCTCCTTGGCCATCTGGGTGCGGATTGCCGCGGCAACGCTTTCCAGCGGCAGTTGCGCCGGTTTGCGGTGCTCTTTGGCACGCAGCACGATGATGGTTTCCGGGTCCAGCTCAATGGCGGTGCTGTTGGCACCTTCATCCAGCACTTCCGGGCTGAACGCTGCGGTGACCACGGCACGGTTGGCCGCAACACCTTCGCCACCTTCACGGCCAAACGGCGCGGAGGTGTGCACGGTCAGCTTCAGGTCGGAGGCAGGTTGAGCCAGGTCCGACGCTTCGAATGCCGCATCTTCCAATTGCTTGGTCGCTTCGACAAAACGCTGTTCAACCTGCTGTGCCTTGAGCTCGCGGGTCAGCTTGTCTTTCAGGCTGGCGAACGATGGCACTTCAGGCGCCTCAACGCCCAGCAACTTGATCAGATGCAAACCGAAGGTAGTGCGCACTGGCGCCGACACCTGGTCTTGCTTCAAGCCGTACAGCGCGGTTTCGAAGTCCGGGTCATAAACGCCGGGGCCCGCAAAGCCGAGGTCACCGCCATTGTTGGCCGAACCTGGGTCCTGGGAGAACTCCTTGGCCAGGGCTTCGAACTTCTCACCCTTGGCCAGGCGCGCCTGGATGTCTTCGATCTTGGCCTTGGCTTGCGCCTCGGTGACCTTGTCATTGACTTCAATCAGGATGTGCGCGGCACGACGCTGTTCAGCGAGGTTGGCGGTTTCCTTCTCGTAGGCAGCCTGCAGCTCATCGTCCTTGACGTTGACCTGGTCGAAGAAGGAAGACTTCTTCAATTCCAGATAGTCGATGACCACCTGGTCCGGGGTCATGAACTCTTTGGCGTGCTGGTCGTAGTAAGCCTTGACCTCGTCGTCGGTGAGTTTCACCGCCGCAGGGTTGGCCTTGATGTTGACGGTGGCGAAATCGCGGGTCTGTTTTTCCAGACGGGCGAATGCGAGCACTTCGGCATCGGTGACGAAACCGCTGCCGGCAATGCCTGCGCGAACCTGGCCGATCAGCATTTCCTGGGTCATCATCTGACGGAACTGCAGACGGCTGTAGCCCAACTGACGGATCACCTGGTCAAAGCGTTCGGCGCTGAACTTGCCGTCGACCTGGAATTCCGGCGTTTGCAGGATCACTTGGTCCAATGCAGCTTCAGAGAAACCGAATTTGGAATCGGCGGCGCCTTGCAGCAGCAGCTTGCGATCGATCAGGCCTTTGAGGGCCGCTTCGCGCAGCAGTTTTTCGTCCAGCAGCGAAGCATCGAAATCCTTGCCCAACTGTTGCATCAGCTGGCGACGTTGCAGGTCGACGGCCTGGCTCAGCTCGGTCTGGGTGATTTCTTCACCGTTGACCTTGGCCACGTCCTGCTTGTTATTACCCGAAGCCTGGAAAATGGCCTCGATACCGGTGAACGCCATCAATGCGACGATGATCCCGATAATGGTCTTGGCAATCCAGCCTTGTGAATTGTCCCTGATATTTTGCAGCATGCGTCCCCCAGAAACGGTTGAACTTCAAAAATTGGCAACCGTGGAGCGTGGGTAGAGTCCGGATAGAAGAAAGGCGCATCCGAGGATGCGCCTTCTCGTAACTGGCGGAGCGGACGGGGGGTTGAACCTGCACCCCCGGCGTGGCGACCCAATGGATAGGTGGGTCAGCTGCCGCTCCGCTGCCAGGTCAGACCTGCGTCCGACCCGGGTAGCAAAGGCTTGATCGAAGCTTAGTTGACGGCTTCTTTCAGGGCTTTACCGGCTTTGAAACCTGGTTTCTTGGCAGCAGCGATTTCCAGTGCTTTGCCAGTCTGTGGGTTGCGGCCAGTGCGAGCTGGGCGGTCAGTCACAGAGAAAGTACCGAAGCCTACCAGTACCACGGAGTCGCCGGCCTTCAGAGCGCCAGTGACGGATTCGATTACTGCATCCAGCGCACGGCCAGCAGCAGCTTTCGGGATATCAGCGGATGCAGCGATAGCATCAATCAGTTCCGACTTGTTCACTCTAAGTCCCCTTATATATCTATTGAGTATGATTCTAAGTTTTTTGGTAAACAGCAAAAATCAGTGCTGAATGGCCTACAGACACTTAAGAGCCGCTTTATAACAAGGGCTCTAAAAAGCTGTCAAGGAAGCCACCAGGCTTATTCACATTAATGCGTGCTAATTCTTTCCTTGGAATCAGACTCTCGTTTTTCGTCCTTGGCAACTATCTCCGGGGCCACATCCGGCAAGGGCTCCGGCGCGTATTGCAGCGCAATTTGCAGGACCTCGTCAATCCATTTAACCGGTTTAATCTGAAGATCCTGCTTGATGTTGTCAGGAATTTCCTTCAAGTCGCGAACATTCTCTTCAGGAATGATCACGGTCTTGATACCACCCCGATGTGCGGCAAGCAATTTCTCTTTCAGACCACCGATCGCCAATACCTGACCACGCAAGGTGATTTCCCCAGTCATGGCCACATCGGCACGCACCGGAATGCCGGTCAATGCCGACACCAGCGCCGTGCACATGCCTACGCCAGCGCTAGGGCCGTCTTTAGGCGTCGCCCCTTCCGGCATGTGGATGTGGGTGTCGTGCTTCTCGTGGAAGTCCAGGGGAATCCCCAGGCTCCTGGCGCGGCTGCGCACCACGGTCTGCGCGGCGGTGATGGATTCGACCATCACGTCACCCAGGGAACCGGTCTTGATCAATTGGCCTTTACCCGGAATCACCGCGGCTTCGATGGTCAGCAACTCGCCGCCCACCTGGGTCCACGCCAGGCCAGTCACCTGCCCTACCTGATCCTGCTGCTCGGCCAGGCCGTAGCGGAATTTCTTCACGCCCAGGAAGTGCTCCAGGGAATCGGCCACGACCTTCACCGAAAAGCGTTTTTCCAGCGCGTGCTCTTTGACCGCCTTGCGGCAAATCTTCGCGATCTGGCGCTCAAGGCCCCGTACACCGGCCTCGCGGGTGTAGTAACGCACGATGTCGCGGATCGCTTCGATGTCAAATTCGATCTCGCCCTTCTTCAGGCCATTAGCCGATATCTGCTTGGGCGCGAGGTATTTGACCGCGATATTGATCTTCTCGTCTTCGGTGTAGCCCGGCAGACGAATTACCTCCATCCGGTCCAGCAAGGCCGGTGGAATGTTCATGGAATTGGAGGTGCAGAGGAACATTACGTCGGACAAGTCGTAGTCGACTTCCAGGTAATGGTCGTTGAAGTTGTGGTTTTGTTCAGGGTCGAGCACTTCCAGCAACGCCGATGCCGGATCGCCACGCATGTCGCTGCCCATTTTGTCGATTTCATCGAGCAGGAACAGCGGATTGCGCACTCCCACTTTTGTCATCTTTTGAATCAATCTTCCTGGCATCGAACCGATGTAAGTCCGGCGATGACCACGGATTTCCGCCTCGTCACGCACACCGCCGAGGGCCATGCGTACGAATTTGCGGTTGGTGGCACTGGCAATCGACTCGGCCAGGGAGGTTTTACCGACCCCAGGAGGACCAACCAGGCACAACACCGGACCACGAATTTTCTTCACACGCTTTTGCACGGCGAGGTATTCGAGGATCCGTTCTTTGACTTCTTCGAGGCCGTAGTGATCGGCGTCGAGAATTTCTTCGGCACGGGTCAGGTCCAGACGCACCTTGGTCTGAGCCTTCCACGGCACCTGCACCAACCAGTCAATGTACGAACGCACCACAGTGGCTTCAGCGGACATCGGCGACATCTGCTTGAGCTTGTTCAGCTCGGCATTGGCCTTGGTCAGGGCGTCTTTCGGCAGGCCGGCGGCATCGATGCGCTTTTTCAGCTCTTCGATTTCGTTGTGGCCATCCTCGCTGTCGCCGAGCTCTTTCTGAATGGCCTTCATCTGCTCATTCAGGTAGTACTCGCGCTGGCTGCGCTCCATTTGCTTCTTCACACGACCACGGATGCGCTTTTCAACCTGCAACAGGTCGATCTCCGCATCCAGCAACGCCAGCACGTGTTCAACACGGGCCGACAGGTCGATGATTTCGAGGATGTCTTGCTTCTGCTCAATCTTCAGCGCCATGTGCGCGGCCATGGTGTCGACCAGGCGGCTTGGCTCATCAATGCTGTTGAGGGAAGACAGGACTTCAGCCGGGACTTTCTTGCCCAGCTGCACATACTGCTCGAACTGCGAGAGCAGGCTGCGTACAAAAACCTCGGATTCGCGCTCAGGGGCTTCGACTTCGTCGATCAGCGCCACTTCGGCGCGCAGGTGACCATCCACCTCCATGAAACGCTCTACCGCCCCACGTTGCTCGCCTTCCACCAGCACCTTGACGGTGCCATCAGGCAGTTTCAGCAGTTGCAGAACGGTGGCAATGGTACCGACGCGATACAGGGCGTCTTCGCCTGGATCATCATCAGCAGGATTTCTCTGGGCCAACAGCAGGATCTGCTTGTCGCCCGTCATCGCTGCCTCAAGGGCTTCGATAGACTTCTCGCGCCCCACGAACAGCGGGATAACCATGTGCGGATAGACGACGACATCACGCAACGGCAGGAGAGGCAATTCAATGGTTGTCTTCATGATTTCGCCTCTATGACAGTTCAAAAATAAGCTTGAAACCAAGATGGGGGCTGCATGCAAAAAAAACAAGCTTATTGCCAGCAGTTAAACGCAGTAAACGCGTCAGGATAAAAACTCGCGCAAAAAACAAAGGGGCCCTAGGGGCCCCTTGTTTGTACCGAAACTGCGAAACGCTTACGCGTCTGGCGCAGCCTTGGCAGTCGGCTCACTGTTTTCGTAGATATACAGTGGCTTGGACTTACCTTCTATAACGCTTTCGTCGATCACCACTTTACTCACCTCGGACTGCGAGGGGATTTCATACATGGTGTCGAGCAACACGCCTTCAAGGATAGAACGCAGACCACGTGCACCGGTCTTGCGCTCCAGCGCTCGCTTGGCTACCGACTTGAGTGCGTCAGTACGGAACTCAAGGTCCACACCTTCCATCTCAAACAGCTTGGCATATTGCTTGGTCAGGGCGTTTTTCGGCTCGGTGAGGATCTGAATCAGAGCAGCCTCATCCAACTCGTCCAACGTGGCCAAGACCGGCAAACGGCCAACGAATTCGGGGATCAGACCGAACTTGACCAGATCGTCAGGCTCGACTTCACGCAGGGACTCGCCCACCTTCTTGCCTTCTTCCTTGCTGCGCACTTCTGCACTGAAACCGATACCGCCCCGGGTAGAACGTTGCTGGATAACTTTTTCCAGCCCGGAGAATGCACCGCCACAGATAAACAGGATGTTGCGCGTATCTACCTGAAGGAATTCCTGCTGCGGGTGCTTGCGGCCGCCTTGTGGCGGTACGGAAGCTACCGTGCCTTCGATCAGTTTCAACAGGGCCTGCTGCACGCCTTCACCGGAAACATCCCGAGTGATCGACGGGTTGTCAGACTTGCGCGAGATCTTGTCGATTTCGTCTATGTAGACAATACCCATCTGGGCTTTCTCTACGTCGTAGTCGCACTTCTGCAGCAGTTTCTGAATGATGTTCTCAACGTCCTCACCCACGTAGCCAGCCTCGGTGAGGGTGGTGGCGTCGGCGATGGTGAACGGAACATTCAACAAACGAGCGAGGGTTTCTGCAAGCAGGGTTTTACCCGAGCCTGTAGGACCGATCAGCAAGATGTTGCTCTTGCCGAGTTCGACTTCGTCGCCTTTCTTGTCACGCTGGTTCAGACGCTTGTAGTGGTTGTACACCGCTACGGCCAGAACCTTCTTTGCACGCTCTTGACCAATCACGTATTGATCAAGGATGCCGCTGATTTCTTTAGGCGAAGGCAATTTATGCGCGCTGCTTTCGGCCTGGGCTTCCTGCACCTCCTCACGGATGATGTCATTGCACAGGTCGACGCACTCGTCGCAGATAAAGACCGAGGGGCCGGCAATCAACTTGCGTACTTCATGCTGGCTTTTGCCACAGAAGGAGCAATAGAGCAGCTTGCCGTTGTCCTCGCCGTTGCGGGTGTCAGTCATTCGTTCGATCCAAATCCGATAGGCTTGCAACACAAGATGAAGGCTTATGCGGGCTTTTTCAAGCCCGCCGATGATCGGACACGCCGACCAGCCCTATTTTGAGCGGCTTATATTAAGCGGGGCGCTTTTCGATCACTGCGTCGATCAACCCGTATGCACGTGCGGCTTCGGCGCTCATGAAGTTGTCGCGGTTGGTGTCGCGCTCGATTTCTTCGAGGGTATGCCCGCTGTGCTTGGCCATCAGCGTGTTGAGACGCTCGCGGATGAAGAGGATTTCCTTGGCATGGATTTCGATATCCGACGCCTGGCCCTGGAAGCCGCCCAGTGGCTGGTGAATCATCACACGCGAGTTCGGCAGGCAGTAACGCTTGCCCTCGGCACCCGCCGTCAGCAGGAACGCGCCCATGCTGCAGGCCTGGCCAATGCAGGTCGTCGAGACATTCGGCTTGATGAACTGCATGGTGTCGTAGATCGACATGCCTGCTGTTACCGAACCGCCCGGCGAGTTGATGTAGAGATGGATGTCCTTGTCCGGGTTTTCCGCTTCAAGGAACAGCAGCTGCGCACAGATCAGGTTGGCCATGTAGTCCTCTACCGGGCCCACCAGAAAGATCACTCGCTCCTTGAGCAGGCGCGAGTAGATGTCGTAGGCGCGTTCGCCACGAGCGGACTGCTCGACAACCATCGGGACCAGGCCGCCTGCGGCCTGGATATCAGAGTTCTGCTGAATATAGGAATTACGGAACATGCTCTGCAGTTACTCCCAAATAGTCATGTCTTGAAAACGCATAAGCCAGCGCGAGGCTGGCTTATGGTTGAATTTCCAACGAGTTGGACAATCAGTCGGCTTGTGCTGCTTCCGCCGGCTTGACTGCTTCTTCGTAAGAGACCGCTTTATCGGTCACCTTAGCCTTCTGCAGAACAGTATCCACAACTTGTTCTTCCAGCACAACCGAACGTACTTCGTTCAGTTGCTGGTCGTTCTTGTAGTACCAAGCCACAACCTGCTCAGGCTCCTGGTAGGCCGAAGCCATTTCCTGGATCATTTCGCGAACGCGGTCTTCGTCAGGCTTGAGGTCGAACTGCTTGACCACTTCGGCCACGACCAGACCCAGCACAACGCGACGCTTGGCTTGTTCTTCGAACAGCTCGGCCGGCAGTTGGTCAGGCTTGATGTTGCCACCAAACTGCTGAACCGCTTGAACGCGCAGGCGATCCACTTCGTTGGACAGCAGAGCCTTAGGCACTTCGATCGGGTTGGCGGCCAGCAGACCGTCCATGACCTGGTTCTTGACCTTGGACTTGATCGCCTGACGCAGCTCGCGCTCCATGTTCTTGCGAACTTCGGTGCGGAAACCTTCGAGAGTGGCTTCCTTGATACCGAACTGAGCAAAGAACTCTTCGTTCAGCTCAGGCAGCTTAGGCTCGGAAACGCTGTTGACGGTCACGGTGAACTCGACAGCTTTGCCAGCCAGGTCCAGGTTCTGGTAGTCAGCAGGGAAAGCCAGGCTCAGAACACGCTCTTCGCCGGCTTTGGCGCCAACCAGGCCGTCCTCGAAACCAGGAATCATGCGGTTGGAACCCAGCACCAGCTGAGTGCCCTTGGCGGAGCCGCCAGCGAATACTTCGCCGTCAACCTTGCCAACAAAATCGATGTTCAGTTGGTCTTCGTTCTGGGCGGCACGATCGGCCACTTCGAAACGGGTGTTCTGCTTGCGCAGGATTTCCAGCATGTTGTCCAGGTCGGAATCAGCAACTTCGGCGCTCAGGCGCTCGATTTCGATACCGTCAAAACCGGCCACTTCGAACTCTGGGAACACTTCGAATACGGCAACGTATTCCAGGTCCTTGCCAGCTTCCAGGGACTTAGGCTCGATCGAAGGCGAACCAGCCGGGTTCAGCTTGTGCTCAACAACGGCTTCGTAGAAGGAAGCCTGGATCACGTCACCTACCGCTTCCTGACGCGCATCGGCACCAAAACGGCGCTTGATTTCGCTCATTGGCACTTTGCCCGGACGGAAACCAGCGATTTTGGCCTTTTGGGCAGTCTGCTGCAGACGCTTGTTGACCGCAGTTTCGATACGCTCTGCCGGCACGGTGATGCTCAGGCGGCGCTCAATAGCAGTAGTATTTTCAACAGAAACTTGCATGAATATTCCTCGTTGCACAGACGTTAGCCGGCCGTTTCCGACCCCAGAATCAAGGGCATGCATTCTAGAGGGTCAAACTCAAGAAGTCACCCTACTGGAAACGGGTAAAAAAACAGCAGGCCATTTGTAGGTTCAAGTGCACGCATGCACCTGCGCCCATTAGCAAATACAGCTCATCAAGCCAGGGCTCTGCGCCAGCCCTTCTATATATAGAAGGGTGCGCAAACAAACCCTGACCGCCGACCTTGCAAGCAAGACCGACAGGCCGGCCGCAGCATCGCGAAACACAAATACGACGAAGCGCCCTGCCCTGGAAACTCGAAACGCTCAAACAAAAACGGCACAGCCCTTTTTCAGGTACTGCGCCGTTATCGCTATTTAATAGCGGTGCTGACCTCTATATAGCCGAGCATCAGTTCTACACGTTCAAAACCGGCAACGATTCTAACGCCAAGGCATTGAGAATGCTTGTTTTTTTCTTGACACCCGGAATCCGCGAATCCTCACGTGGCTCAATGCCCGCAAATGCCCGCAGAAACGAGCCCCTGCTTTTTCGGACGCAAAAAAAAGCGCCAGATGATTAATCTGGCGCTTTTTCAAATATGGGGTGGACGAAGGGGATCGAACCCTCGACAACGGGAGTCACAATCCCGTGCTCTACCAACTGAGCTACGCCCACCATATTGCATTAACAAAGAACTCGAACATCTTCTTTGTTGAACCCTACCTCGCCTGACGGCCTGGCAAAGCTTTAATTGGTGCGGATGAAGAGACTCGAACTCTTACGCCTCGCGGCGCTGGAACCTAAATCCAGTGTGTCTACCAATTCCACCACATCCGCGCTTGAAGCTCTTAAAGCAAAGGCGCCAGACGATTAATCTGGCGCCTTTTCAAAATATGGGGTGGACGAAGGGGATCGAACCCTCGACAACGGGAGTCACAATCCCGTGCTCTACCAACTGAGCTACGCCCACCATATAACGCTACTTGTGCCAAAGCTGCCTAATGGCGCACCCGGCAGGACTCGAACCTGCGACCATCCGCTTAGAAGGCGGATGCTCTATCCAGCTGAGCTACGGGCGCCTTATTAATCTGTACTCTTGGAGGATTACAAACTAAGTGCTTCCAGCCTCGCAGTACAACAATTCTGCTCGACCTTCTTAACCAGTGCTAGGCTGTGCCCGACAAGTGCGACGAATAGTATAGAGGGCCTGGAAACCCGTCAAATCTTTTTTGAAAAAAATTCATTTTATTTAAGGGGTTAGGCCAATTTGCAGACCAAGCGCCTTTGCCCTCGCGCCGTGGCGTGCGAGAATGCGCGCACTTTTCCTCCCCCTCTCGATGGTTAATCACGCGTAATGACTGCACAACTTATCGACGGCAAATCAATCGCCGCCAGCCTGCGCCAGCAGATCGCCAAACGAGTCACCGAGCGCAGCCAGCAAGGCCTGCGCACACCGGGCCTCGCGGTGATCCTGGTCGGCAGCGATCCTGCCTCTCAGGTTTATGTCTCGCACAAGCGTAAAGACTGCGAAGAGGTCGGCTTTATATCCAAGGCCTACGACCTGCCTGCCGCCACCACCCAAGAGGCGCTCACCGACCTGATCGATGGCCTCAACGACAACCCGGCGATCGACGGCATCCTCCTGCAACTGCCACTGCCCGAGCACCTGGACGCGTCCAAGTTGCTGGAGCGCATCCGCCCGGACAAAGACGTCGACGGTTTCCACCCTTATAACGTCGGCCGCCTGGCCCAGCGCATCCCGCTGCTGCGCCCGTGCACACCAAAGGGCATCATGACCCTGCTGGAAAGCACCGGTGTCGACCTCTATGGCCTGGACGCCGTGGTCGTGGGTGCCTCCAACATCGTCGGCCGCCCAATGGCCATGGAATTGCTGCTGGCCGGCTGCACCGTGACCGTGACCCACCGCTTCACCAAGGATCTGGCCGGCCACGTTGGTCGCGCTGACCTGGTCGTCGTGGCCGCCGGCAAGCCGGGCCTGGTCAAGGGTGAGTGGATCAAGGAAGGCGCCATTGTTATCGACGTGGGCATCAACCGCCAGGAAGACGGCAAGCTGGTAGGCGACGTGGTGTATGAAACTGCCCTGCCCCGCGCCGGCTGGATCACCCCGGTGCCCGGCGGCGTTGGCCCGATGACCCGTGCCTGCCTGCTGGAAAATACCCTGTACGCCGCAGAAACCCTGCACGGTTAATAACCAGGCGTACTGAAAAAGCTCTGCCTTATCGCAGGGCTTTTTATTGCCCGAAAAAAACCTGTTTTTTCTTAGTTTTTAAGCACTTTCGTCTGGTTTTAGAAGAACATTCGACAGTCCATCGTCCATACTCCTAAAATGTAACGGCTTTTATCAAAAAAACCGTTACTCAACGGTATTTCCTACTTTTTAGCGAGTTCATCCGCGTGAAAATTCGTCTTTCTATCGTCAGCCTATTTTTTGCTTTCACAGGCACCTTTGCGCACGCCGCCGAATCCACCCAGGCACCGCGCGATCCGTCCAAACTGCAGATCGCGTCCGGCAGCGCCATGCTGGTCGACCTGCAAACCAATAAAGTCATCTATGCCAGCAACCCCGATGTAGTGGTGCCGATTGCGTCGGTAAGCAAGTTGATGACCGGCCTGATCGTGCTTGAAGCCAAGCAGAACATGGACGAGTACATCGACATCAACATCAAGGACACGCCAGAAATGAAAGGCGTGTTCTCCCGCGTGAAAATCGGCAGCGAAATGCCCCGCAAGGAAATGCTGCTGATCGCCCTGATGTCCTCGGAAAACCGCGCCGCCGCCAGCCTGGCCCACCATTATCCGGGCGGCTACCCGGCGTTTATCGCGGCGATGAACGCCAAGGCCAAGGCGCTGGGCATGACCAGCACTCACTATGTTGAGCCCACTGGCCTGTCGATCCACAACGTGTCCACCGCCCGCGACCTCAGCAAGCTGCTGGCTGCCGCACGCCACTACCCGCTGCTCAGCCAGTTGAGCACCACCAAGGAAAAGACCGTTGCGTTCCGCAAGCCCAACTACACCTTGGGTTTCTCCAACACTGACCACCTGATCAACCGCGCCAACTGGGACATCAAGCTGACCAAGACCGGCTTCACCAACCAGGCTGGCCATTGCCTGGTGCTGGTGACCAGCATGGGCAATCGCCCGGTGTCGCTGGTGATTCTGGATGCGTTCGGCAAATTCACCCACTTCGCCGATGCCAGCCGTATTCGCAGCTGGGTCGAGACCGGCAAAGGCGGCTCGGTGCCGGACGTGGCGTTGCGCTACAAGGCCGACAAGAATCTGAAGAACCGCCCGAACGCCGCAGAAGTGCGTCGATAACCCGCGCATAAAAAAACGGCGCATCGAGCGCCGTTTTTTTTACTTTCTTTCTGACAACACTTTAAGCGCCTGCGCCGCCGCCCGTTCCTGCCCGGCCTGGGCCGTGGCATTCGCCGCGTCGCGCCAGCGCTGGGTATCCACATTCGCCGGCAACTGGCTCGGACGCTGGGTGAGGATCGCCCAGTGCCCCGCGCTTGCCCACTTCGATTCAAAGTCGCTGAAGCTCATCAACAAGCGCCGGTCCATGCCCGAGCGCAGCAGCACCGTGCTTTTCTGCTGATTGAAGCCCACCACGACCACATAGTGCGCATCCGACCAAAGCCCTCCGCCGACGCGCGCCATCACCGGATAACCCGCCGCCACCTGCGCCAGTACGGCCGTCAGCCTGGCATCCAGCGGATACACCATCAGCCCGTACTCACGGGCCAGCACCTGCATGTTGCGCTCCAGGTCCGCTTCGCCGCCCGGTAACCGCAGTGGTTTATCCAGCAAGCCCGGTGTCATGACAATGCCTTGTTGCGACAGCATGCTGGCTAACGCCGTAGGTCCGCTCTGATAAGCCTCGCTGCGAAAGGTCGGCACACCATTGAGTTCGACGCGCTCCGGCAAGCCCGGCAGTTTCGACGGATGCCCGGAACAGGCCGCAAGGCCCATGGCGCAGGCCAGCAACAGGGATGATTTAACGTTCGACCGTAACCGCAATTTTGTACTCTCTTGATCAACTGCCGGTGAGGGTCCTGATCATAGGGCGCCACGCCACGCGGGTATAGCCCAAAACCGGGGTCTGGCGCCTGGGATAGAGCAAACAAGTTGGACGAACACGACCATTGGTCAATAGCAGGCAACCGCCGGGTAGCTAGACTGTCCATTGAGAAGACTGTGTGTGCCCCCTGCGGGGTAAAAGGAGGTCTGAATGAGCCTTGCAACAACGATTGTGATGTTGATCTGCGGTTGGCTGGCGGTAGCCGGCGCCATGTTGTGGGGGGTGTTACGCATTACCCGTCGGCACCATCATCCCCACGTCAAACCGGCCAAGCCGCTGAAGGCTGCGATACACCACGCCTAGCCAGGCATGCAATTGAAGTCCTGAGTCGCCGCGACTTCCTTGCCGTGGTCATCCTTCAAGGATGCGCGCACGGTCGTGCCCAGGCTCGACTCCACCAGCGTGTAGTGTTCACCCGCCTTGAAGCCCTGGTACTCGACCCGGCCCTGGCAGTCCCGCTGGTTGTCGTCGCCCGGCTCCTCTTCGTAAAGCGTCACGTCCAGACGATGATCACCCGGCGTCACTTCAAAATAGCGCCCGTCATCCACGCGCTTGCCGTCCACGCGCTCGGCCAGCAAATCATTCGGCGCCTCCTCCCTCAGACCAATCCAGGCCTCGCTCGGGTCCGCCTTGGGGATCGGGCCGGCGCACGCCGACAACAGCAATACGGCACCTAGAGCAGGGATCAACAACAGTGGTTTAAGTGACATGGCAGGGCTCCAAAAAAGACGATGTGTCCGATGGGTGACAAGCTTGGCCAGCAGCCCTGTGTAGAACAAATGAATCCATATGAAACGATCTTCAGCCCGTACCTAAATGTTCCTTCACCTGGCTGAAAGGTGCGTGTTAGGTGGGTCGGGCAAGACTGCCGGGGTTTGCAATCCTGCTCCCTCGGAGGTTCACGCATGCTCGGGCTGGTAAAGACCGCACTGCACAAGCCCTACACGTTTATCGTGTTGGCCATATTCATCTGCATCATCGGGCCGATGGCGGCCCTGCGTACCCCCACGGACGTGTTCCCCGATATCGGTATCCCTGTGGTCGCCGTGGTCTGGCAGTACAACGGCCTGTCGCCGGACGCCATGGCCGGCCGGGTGATCTACACCTACGAACGCTCCCTGAGCACCACCGTCAACGACATCGAACATATCGAATCGCAATCCCTGCCCGGCATGGGCATCGTGAAAATATTCTTCCAACCCGGCGTCGATATTCGCACCGCCAATGCCCAAGTGACCGCCGTGTCACAAACCGTACTCAAGCAGATGCCGCCGGGTATCACGCCGCCGCTGATCCTCAACTACAGCGCATCCACGGTGCCGATCCTGCAAATGGCCTTTTCCAGCCCGAGCCTGTCGGAAGCCAGGATCCGCGACCTGGTGCAGAACAACATTCGCCTGCCGTTAAGCGCCCTGCCCGGCCTGGCGATGCCCACGCCGATGGGTGGCAAGCAGCGGCAGATTACCCTCGACCTTGACCCGCAGGCGCTGGCGGCTAAAGGCCTGTCGGCGCAGGACGTGGGCAATGCCCTGGCCCTGCAGAACCAGATCATCCCGGTGGGCACCGCCAAGCTCGGCCCCAACGAATACACGATCCTGCTCAACAACAGCCCCAAGGCCATCGATGAACTCAACGACCTGCCGATCAAGACCGTCGACGGCGCGTTGATCACCATCGGCCAGGTCGCCCACGTGCGCGACGGTTCGCCCCCGCAGACCAACATCGTGCGTGTCGACGGCCATCGCGCCGTGCTGATGCCGGCGCTGAAGAACGGCAGCATCTCCACCCTGTCGATCATCGACGGTATCCGTGGAATGCTGCCGCGCATCAATGAGACGCTGCCGCCGTCGCTCAAGACGTCCCTGTTGGGCGACGCCTCGGTATTCGTCAAACAATCGGTGGGCAGCGTGGCCCAGGAAGGCATCATCGCCGCACTGCTGACCAGTGCAATGATCCTGCTGTTCCTCGGCAGCTGGCGCTCGACCCTGATCATTGCCGCCTCGATTCCCCTGGCAGTGCTCTCGGCAATCGCGCTGCTGGCTGTCAGCGGGCAAACCCTCAACGTCATGACCCTCGGCGGTCTCGCGCTGGCGGTGGGGATTCTGGTGGATGACGCCACGGTGACCATCGAGAACATCAACTGGCACCTGGAACAAGGCAAGGCGGTGAAGACCGCGATCCTCGACGGCGCCGCGCAAATTGTCGGCCCGGCGTTTGTGTCGCTGCTGTGCATCTGCATCGTGTTCGTGCCGATGTTCATGCTTCAGGGCATCGCCGGTTACCTGTTCCGGCCGATGGCCCTGGCGGTGATTTTTGCCATGGCCAGTTCCTTTGTCCTCTCGCGCACCTTGGTGCCGACGCTGGCGATGTTCCTGCTCAAGCCACACACGCCGGAGCAAGGTGCCGGGCATCATCCGGAAGACGACTTCATCAATCACCATGAGGGCGAGCAGCACACCCAACCACGCCATCGCGCGCTGCAAGCAGTGCTGAATTTGCAGCAGGGTTTCGAGCGCCATTTCTCGAATACCCGCGACACTTACCACGGCCTGTTGACCCTGGCACTGGGTCATCGCAAGCGCTTTATCATCGGCTTCCTGGCCTGCGTGCTGGCGTCGTTCCTGCTGCTGCCAAGCCTGGGCCAGGACTTCTTCCCGGCCACCGACGCCGGCGCCCTCGCCCTTCACGTGCGCCTGCCGCTGGGCACGCGTATCGAGGAAAGTGCCGCCACCTTCGACCGCATAGAAGCGCGGATCCGCGAAGTGATCCCGGCCGCAGAACTGGACACCATCGTCGACAATATCGGCATCCCGCTCAGCGGCATCGACATGGCCTACAGCAACAGCGGCACCATCGGCCCCCAGGATGGCGACATCCAGGTCAGCCTGAAAAAGCACCACGCGCCCACCGCCGACTACGTGAAAAAACTGCGTGAAGCGCTGCCGCAAAGCTTCCCCGGCAGCCACTTCGCCTTCCTGCCCGCCGACATCAGCAGCCAGATCCTCAACTTCGGCGCACCCGCCCCGCTGGACGTGAAAATCTCCGGGCGCAACGATGCCGAAAACCGTGCGTATGCCATAGAGCTTGAGCGCCGCCTGCAACATGTGCCGGGCATTGCCGACCTGCGTATCCAGCAATCCACCGGCTACCCGTCGCTGCAAGTGAATGTCGACCGCCTGCGCGCCAACGGCCTGGGCATTACCGAGCGCGACGTGACCAACAGCATGGTCGCGTCGCTGGCCGGCAGCTCGCAAACCGCGCCGACCTTCTGGCTCAACCCGGCCAACGGCGTGTCGTACTCCATCGTCGCCGCCACCCCGCAATATCGCCTCGACAGCCTGCCGTCGCTGGAAGCCTTGCCAGTGACCGGCGCCGACGGCCAATCACAAATCCTTGGCGGCGTGGCTACCATTTCTCGCGTGCAAAGCTCGGCGGTGGTGACCCACTACAACATCGAGCCGACCCTGGACCTGTACGCCAACGTGCAAGGCCGCGACCTCGGTGGCGTGGCCCGCGACGTGCAAAAGGTGCTGGATGACACCGCGGCCCTGCGCCCCAAGGGCGCGTCGATCAGCCTGCATGGGCAAATCGACGCGCTGCATGAAGCCTTCAGCGGCCTGAGCTTCGGCCTGCTCGGTGCGGTGGTGCTGATCTATCTGCTGATCGTGGTCAATTTCCAATCCTGGGCCGACCCGTTCGTGATCATCACCGCGTTGCCGGCAGCATTGGCGGGGATTGTGTGGATGCTGTTCCTCAGTGGCACCTCGCTGTCGGTGCCCGCCTTGACCGGCGCGATCCTGTGCATGGGCGTGGCCACCGCCAACTCGATCCTGGTGGTGAGTTTCTGCCGTGAGCGCCTGGCCGAACATGGCGATGCGTTGAAAGCCGCACTGGAAGCCGGCTACACACGCTTTCGCCCGGTGTGCATGACGGCCCTGGCGATGATCATCGGCATGTTGCCCCTGGCGCTGTCCGAGGAGCAAAACGCGCCGCTGGGTCGAGCGGTGATCGGTGGCTTGATCTTCGCCACAGTCGCCACCCTGTTGTTTGTTCCTGTGGTCTTCAGCCTTGTCCACGGGCGTCACCCTACTCGCGCAGTTGCAGGAGAAACCCCACATGTCGCCTGATCACAAACCCTCGCGCAAGCGCCTGATGCTCATGGGTGTCAGCGGCCTGACCCTGGCCGCCCTGTTGGTCGCCAACGGCCTGCATGCCCGCACGCTACACGAGCAATCGGTGACGGCCTGGACCGAGACCGCCGCCATTCCCCAAGTGATGGTATTCCAACCCCAACAGAACGTGGCCGGTGACACCTTGCGCCTGCCTGCGCACCTGGAGGCGTGGAGCAAAGCGCCGATTCATGCGCGGGTCAGCGGTTACCTCAAGGACTGGAAGGCGGACATCGGCAGCCAAGTCAAAGCCGGACAAATTCTCGGCGAAATCGACAGCCCGGACCTCGATCAACAGCTGGCGCAAACCCACGCACGCCTGGTGCAGGAACAGGCCAACGCACGCCTCGCGGCGACCACCGCGACGCGCTGGCAAAACCTGCTGGCGAGCCACTCCGTGTCGCGCCAGGAAGCCGATGAAAAAACCTCCAACGCCGCGGCCGCCAACGCCAATGTCCAAGCCGCTGCTGCCGACTACGCACGCCTGTCAGCGCTGGAAAGCTACAAGACCATTCGCGCGCCGTTCGCCGGCACCATCACTGCGCGCAACACCGATATCGGCCAGTTGATCAAGGCCGACAGCGACAGTGATCCGGAGTTATTCAACATCGCCGATACGCACCAGTTGCGCCTTTACGTCCCCGTGCCGCAAAACTACGCGGCAGTGATCCACCCCGGCCTGGAAGCCCGGCTCACCGTGCCCGAACACCCTGGCGAGCACTTCAAGGCGCGGCTGATTGGCGACTCCACCGCCATCGATCGCCGCTCCGGCACCCTGCTCGCGCAGTTCGTGGTGGACAACCCCGACGACCAGCTGCTGCCCGGTGATTACGCCGAAGCCACGCTGCCGATTCCGGCCGACACCCATGGCGTCAGTATCCCGGCCAGCGCGCTGATCTTCCGCGCCCAAGGCACCCAAGTCGCGCTACTGGATGGACAGAACCATGTGCACCTGCAAACCATCCACATTGGCCTCGACCTGGGCGAACGCCTGGTGATCGACCAGGGCCTGAAACCTGCCGACCGCGTGGTCGACAATCCGCCAGATGCCCTGCGCGAAGGCGACGCCGTGCAATTGGCCGAAGCGGCTGGAGGTGCCCATGCGCCCAAGGCTTAAACCGCTGGCGGCACTGGTGCTATTGGCGTTGCAAGGTTGCTCGATGGCGCCCACCTACAAAGTGCCGTCAATCGACCTGCCCGCAGGGTATCGCGAGCAGACCCGCGATGGCCCATGGCACAGCGCGCAACCGGCCGATCAACGGGTGCCACAAGGGTGGGCGCTTTACCACGACGCGCAACTGGATAACCTGCAACAGCAACTGCTCACGGCCAACCCGGACCTCGCGGCGGCCTTGGCGCACTTCGATGCAGCCCAGGCCTATGCCAGCCAACTGCACGCCGGACTGTTCCCGCAGATCACCGCCAGTGCGCAGCCGCTGCGCCAACGCCAATCGGACTCGCGACCGCTGCGAGGCACGACGCAGCCTTCGGTGTACAACAGCAACACCGCTGGGTTTTCCCTGAGCTACGACCTGGACCTGTGGGGCAAAATCCGCAATCAGGTCGCGGCGGGCGATGCCCAGGTGCAAGCGTCCGGCGATGACCTGGCCGTGGCGCAGTTGAGCCTGCAACATCAACTGGCGACCCTGTATGTGCAGCTCAATGGGCTGGATGCACAGGACCGGATTCTCAATAACTCGCTGGAGGATTACAGCCAAGCGCTGCAACTGACGCGCAGTCGTTACGCAGGCCAGATCGCGTCGGAACTGGACCTGACCCGTGCGCAGAACCAACTGGCCGAGGCCAAGGCGCAGCGGGATGAAGTGGAGGGGCAACGTAACCTTACCGAGCATGCCATCGCAGAACTGGTGGGCGTGCCGGCGAGTGATTTTTCACTGCCGCCCAGCCGGCAGTTGATCGCTCTACCGCAGATTCCATCACAACTGCCGAGCCAGTTGTTGCAACGGCGCCCGGATATTGCAGCGGCAGAGCGTCGAGTATTTGCCGCCAACGCCAACATCGGCGTGGCCAAGGCCGCCTGGTACCCGGACTTCAGTTTGACCGGCTTGATTGGCGGGCAGACTCAAGGCGCTGGCAACCTGCTGTCCGCTGGCAATCGCTATTGGGCGTTGGGGCCGCTGATGAATGTGCCGATCTTCGACGGCGGACGCTTGAGCGCCAATGAACGCCAGGCCAAAGCCGAGTTTGAAGAGGCGTCGGCGCAATACCGCAGCCAGGTGTTGAAGGCCATACGCGAGGTGGAAGACAACCTGGCGCAACTGCGGGATTTGCAGCAGGAGGCCCAGGATGAGCAAGCGGCAGCGGATGCGGCGCAGCACACCCAGGCGCTGGCAATGAACAGCTATCAGGCCGGCGCGGTGAGTTACCTGGATGTGGTGACGGCGCAGACAGCGGCATTGCAGGCGCAGAGGACGTTACAGGCGGTGCAGACGCGGCAGTTGCAGGCGAGTGTGGGACTTTTGACAGCACTCGGCGGCGGATGGCAAAAGTGAGGGAGAGCTGGCCCCGACGGCGGTGGGTCTTCATACCGCAATCGGGGGCAAGCCCCCTCCCACACAGGCCCTGTTCCAGACACACAATGTATGAATGCCGCAGATCCAATGTGGGAGGGGGCTTGCCCCCGATGGCGGCCTTCCAGACACATCCTGCCAAAAGCCTGCCGACCAATCCCTTGTCCTCCAACCTAGCCTCTTGAAACACCCCAAAAGAGAGGCCAAGGAATGCCTGACCTACCCGCTTCACACCGCCTGCGCATCGGTCGCTTCAGCGAACCAGACCGCATCTACCTCATCACCACCAACACCCACGAACGCATCCCGATATTCAACGACTTCCACCTCGGTCGCCTGGTGGTCTGGCAGTTCCGCCTCGCGCAGTACCAAGGGCTGGCGAAGTCCCTTGCATGGGTGATCATGCCGGACCACTTTCATTGGCTCATCGAACTACGCAAAGGCTCGCTGGCGGATCTGATGCGGCAGGTGAAATCCAAAAGCACGCGGTCCGTCAACGGCGCAAGCGGCCGCAAGGGCCGGCTTTGGCAAGGCAGCTTTCACGACCGAGCACTGCGCAAGGAAGATGATTTGGTGAAGATGGCCCGGTATGTGGTAGCCAATCCATTGCGGGCGGGATTGGTAGAGAAGATTGGCGACTATCCATTGTGGGATGCGATCTGGGTATAGGTTCCAGATCGAGTCGCCCTATCGCTAGCAAGCCCTTTCGGACTGACCGCCAAGATTATCAAGTTTATGGCCGACTATTGAGGAAAACGCTGACGGGAGTGAAGTCACGGCCATCGGCATGTCGATACAAGGTACTGCTGTGGTAGTCAGATACCTCCCCCGTGACCGAGACAATAATCTCGCTGCCCTGAGTGACAACCTTGGCCGATGCGTCACGAGTAATTAGAAACGGAGTCGCCTCTTTGAGCGCGGACAACACTTCACGGTCGCTGGCTAAAGTTCGGTAAACGTAGTATCGATAACTGAACGGAACCGTTGCGCCACCACGGTCATCCTTGACGCCGTAGATCGATGCATCAGCGTTCAGAGGCGCTCTGAGCACCACTTCAGTCAGTTGCGGTCGGCCCGCCGAAAGCAGCCAGCTGCCGCCGATGTAAACCAGGCAAAGCAGCAGCAGGATTGTCGTAACAACTGAATACAGCGATCTTTTAGTAGTTCCTGAACCGGGCATACCTGATTCCTTCCTTGATCCAATATTGGTCGATTGGATCGTCACCGAATGGAGCGTCTGCCCACCATTTACCAAACTCAGGCTTGCCCGAGCCTGCCCTATTCTGGGCAAGGCCCGCGGCTCGCAAAAGCACTTCTTCGCTGAAACCGGCAGCTATCCCAACAGCGCCATAATGAAAGTTCCCAAACGCTTCATATTCTCTGGAAATCTGTTTGTAATCCCAAGGGCCACGATTTCGTACTTGAGTATAAAACCAAGAGTACATAAATGCTGACCCAGCCTTCAGCACATTCTTTTTATGAAAGGCCGTGGCCATATTTTCATTGAGCGATACACCGGGTGGCGGCATTGGATTTGGCATTACATGCTTCCTTTGCAGTAAATTTTCCCGGCGGAAACTAACACTGGAAGAGCAAGCTGTAGAGCACACAACGCAGCAACAGAAACTTCGTACAACAGAGTAGGACGCGCCTTGCACGTGATCACCAGAGCCATTTTTTTCCTACAATCTAGGCTTACTTTGTCGCCCCGCACGCTCCCACATTTTTTCCCGCATTTCAGGCCGCTAGCTTGCCGCTGGCGATTGCAGCAGAAGCGGCCACCATCGCACGCAACAACACCGCACACCCCGCCGCCAAATCATCCGGTGCGGCATTCTCGATTTCGTTATGGCTGATACCCCCCTCGCACGGCACAAAAATCATCCCCGCCGGGCCCAGTTCTGCGACGAAGATCGCGTCGTGCCCTGCCCCGCTGACGATGTCCATGTTCGACAAACCCAGCCCGTTCGCCGCATCGCGCACGGCGTCAACGCAGCCTTTGTCGAAATACAGCGGTGGGAAATCTGCGGTGGGCTCCATTTCAAAGCTCAGGCCATGCTTGGCGCAGGTGTCATCAATCACCTTGCGCACCTCGGCAATCATCGAATCCAACCGCGCCGGTTCCAGGTGACGGAAGTCCAGGGTCATGCGCACTTCGCCAGGAATCACGTTGCGCGATCCCGGGTACGCTTGCAGGCAACCCACCGTCCCGCACGCATGGGGCTGATGCCCCAGCGCCGCCGCATTCACCGCCGCCACCACCGCTGCTGCGCCCACCAGCGCATCCTTGCGCAGGTGCATCGGCGTCGGCCCGGCATGCGCCTCAACGCCGCGCAGTTTCAGGTCAAACCATTTTTGCCCGAGGGCGCCAAGGACCACGCCGATGGTTTTCTTCTCATCCTCCAGAATCGGCCCTTGTTCGATATGCGCCTCGAAATACGCACCGACCTTGTGCCCACTTTCGGGCCGGGTGCCCGCATAGCCAATCGCATTCAGCGCATCACCCACGCTGACGCCCTGTGCATCGACCTTGGCCAGGGTTTCGGCGAGGGTAAATTTCTCGGCAAACACGCCGGAGCCCATCATGCACGGCGGGAAGCGCGAGCCTTCCTCGTTGGTCCACACCACCACTTCCAGCGGTGCTTCGGTTTCCACTTTCAGGTCATTGAGGGTGCGCAGCACTTCCACGCCGGCCAACACGCCAAAGCAACCGTCGAATTTGCCGCCCGTGGGCTGGGTGTCGATATGGCTGCCGGTCATCACCGGCGGCAGGTCGGGATTACGGCCAGGGCGGCGCGCGAAGATATTGCCAATGCCGTCGACGGTCACCGTGCAACCGGCGTCTACGCACCATTGCACAAACAGATCGCGGGCCTTGCGATCGAGGTCGGTAAGGGCCAGGCGACACACGCCGCCCTTGGGGGTGGCGCCGAGCTTGGCCAGGTCCATCAGCGACTGCCACAAGCGGTCGCGGTTGATATGCAGGTGGGTCGATTGCAGAACGTCGAGGGCAGCGTTCATGGGGATCTCCTCAGGCTTGTATTTCTTATGAATTGACAACGACCGGGTTGGCTCCACGCCGGGCATTGAGGCCGTAATACAACACCCCGCCCAACGCCGAACCGGTAAACCAGCCATAGCTGTAGAACCAGCTGAACGCGTCACTGCCCAACGACAGCAAGGTCAGCACCACCGGCACGCCAAAGGCGACAAAACCGCTCCAGTTCCATGCCGGGTACACGTCGTCGCGGTACAGCCCCGCCAGGTCAAGCTGCTGTTTGCGGGTGATGAAGTAGTCCACCACCATGATCCCGGCGATGGGGCCAAGCAGGCTGGAATAGCCCAGCAACCAGTTCGAATAGACCGTTTCCAGGCTCACATCGGAGACGATCAGCCCAAGCTTTTTCAGGAGTTCATGGGCCATCAGCAGGAGCCCCACGAACCCGGTGAGGATCACCGCCGTGGTGCGGTTTATCAGCTTGGGCGCGATGTTCTGGAAGTCATTGGTCGGCGAGACGATGTTCGCCGCCGTGTTGGTGGACAAGGTCGCGATGATGATCAGCGCCATGGCGATAGCGACCCAGACCGGGCTCTGGATATGCCCGATCAGGGTCACCGGGTCGGACACGCTGACGCCCACCAGTTTCACCGACGCGGCGGTCATGATCACGCCGAGGGCGGCGAACAGGAACATGGTCAGCGGCAGGCCGAAAATCTGCCCGAGGATCTGGTCCTTCTGGCTTTTGGCGTAGCGGCTGAAATCGGGAATGTTCAGCGACAAGGTGGCCCAGAAGCCGACCATCGCGGTAAGGCCCGCCATGAAATAACCGGTGAGGCTCGCCCCTTCCGGGCGCTTGGGCGGGATCGCCATCAATTCGCTGATCGACACATTCGGCATGGCCCAGACCAGCAGGCCAACCCCCACCGCCACCAGCAGCGGTGCCGACAAGGTCTCCAGGCGCTTGATGGACTCGGCGCCGCGCAACACCACCCACAAGTTCAGGCACCAGAAGATCATGAAGCCAATCACTTCACCGGTACCGCCGAGGGACTTCCACCCCTCGAAAATCGAGCCCAGGAACAGGTGAATCGCCAGCCCGCCAAACATCGTCTGGATACCAAACCAACCACAGGCCACCAGCGCTCGAATCAAGCACGGCACGTTGGAGCCGAGGATGCCAAAGGACGAGCGCAACAACACCGGGAACGGAATGCCGTACTTGGTGCCGGGGAAGGCGTTAAGGGTCAGCGGGATCAGCACCACGATATTGGCCAGCAGAATCGCGACCAGCGCCTCGCCCACTGATAATCCAAAGTAAGCAGTCAGCACGCCGCCCAATGTATACGTGGGCACGCAGATCGACATGCCGACCCACAGCGCGGTGATGTGCCACTTGTTCCAAGTGCGTTCGTGCACCTTGGTGGGTGCCATGTCGTGGTTGTAGCGAGGGCTGTCGAGGACGTCGGGGCCGGCGTCGAGTTCGTACAGGCCGTTGCGCTCAATAACTTGCGATCTGTTCTGTTGCATGGCCGCTCCACGGTTTTTTCGAATTATTGTTGCTCACCTGCAGGGTTGATGCAGGTGGCCGGAGTACCTCGTAAACAACATGACATCACGGGCCCGGCCAGCCGTTCCTGCACTCAATAACCGTGCCGAAAACCGCCGCCATACCCTTACCGCTTATATAACTCGCTGATGTTAATCAGCTTTCCGATTGAACCTAGGGTACTTGCCACGCGACTCAGGCTGGATAACGTGGAAGTTGCCCGAACTGTCGGACTCAATCTGGTGCAACACAATTATTTTTATTTCCCTGGCCCGTCAAGGGGCATATCTCAAGCGTCTGATTTGCAATAAGAAATGTTGCTCATATTGAGAACCTGTCAAGTGCGTCAAAATGGTGAGAGCCCGCGACATTTTGGTGATATTGATTTTTTATCCTTATAAATCAATTACATATAAAATGAATAAGCTTATAAAAAATATTCTTGCCCTATCGAAAAACTCGGGCTAGTTTCTATTCCTGTCACCGATGACAGGAATTAACCACCGCTCGGCGACAGCATTACAACACTTAGAACTGGCACAAGCCGGTCAAGCCTTTGAGGAACTCGACATGTCGCTGTTGATCCGTGGCGCCACCGTTATTACCCATGATGAAAGTTACCGCGCCGATGTGTTGTGCGCAGGCGGTCTGATTCGCGCCGTTGGCACGGATCTGGAGATTCCCGCCGGCACCGAGATACTTGATGGCAGCGGCCAATACTTGATGCCCGGCGGCATCGACCCCCATACCCACATGCAATTGCCCTTCATGGGCACCGTGGCCAGTGAAGACTTCTTCAGTGGCACGGCAGCGGGTCTGGCCGGCGGCACCACGTCCATCATTGATTTTGTGATTCCCAACCCGCAGCAGTCCTTGATGGAAGCGTTTCACCAGTGGCGCGGCTGGGCCGAAAAATCGGCGTCCGACTACGGTTTTCACGTGGCGATCACCTGGTGGAGCGAACAGGTGCGTGAGGAAATGGCCGAGCTGGTCAGCCATCACGGCATCAACAGCTTCAAGCATTTCATGGCGTACAAGAACGCGATTATGGCGGCCGACGATACCCTGGTCGCCAGCTTCGAACGCTGCCTTGAGCTGGGCGCAGTGCCCACCGTGCATGCGGAAAACGGCGAGTTGGTGTACCACCTGCAGCGCAAGCTGATGGCCCAGGGCATAACCGGGCCGGAAGCACACCCACTGTCGCGCCCCTCCCAGGTGGAAGGCGAAGCGGCCAGCCGTGCGATCCGCATCGCCGAGACCATTGGCACGCCACTGTATCTGGTACACGTCTCCACCCAGGAAGCGCTGGATGAAATCACCTACGCCCGTGGCAAAGGCCAGGCGGTGTACGGCGAAGTGCTGGCCGGCCACCTGTTGCTGGACGACAGTGTCTACCAGCACCCCGACTGGCAAACCGCCGCCGGCTATGTGATGAGCCCGCCGTTCCGCCCACGCGGGCATCAGGAAGCGCTGTGGCATGGCCTGCAATCCGGCAACCTGCACACCACCGCCACCGACCACTGCTGCTTCTGCGCCGAGCAAAAAGCCGCTGGCCGGGACGATTTCAGCAAGATTCCCAACGGCACCGCCGGTATCGAAGACCGCATGGCGCTGCTATGGCACGAAGGCGTCAATACCGGGCGCCTGTCGATGCAGGAATTCGTTGCGCTGACCTCCACCAACACCGCGAAGATCTTCAACCTGTACCCGCGCAAAGGCGCCATCCGTGTGGGTGCCGATGCCGATCTGGTGCTGTGGGATCCCGAGGGCACGCGGACCATTTCCGCCAAGACCCACCACCAGAACGTCGACTTCAACATCTTCGAAGGCAAGACCGTGCGCGGCGTGCCGAGCCATACCATCAGCCAGGGCAAACTGGTCTGGGCCGATGGCGACCTGCGCGCCGAGCGCGGTGCCGGGCGCTATGTGGAACGGCCGGCGTATCCGTCGGTGTTCGAGCAGTTGAGCAAGCGGGCTGAGCATGCCAGGCCGGTTGCTGTGAAGCGCTGAGACCGTCATCGGGGGCAAGCCCCCTCCCACACTGATCTCATTCCAATTGGAAAAACGCGGTCAAATGTGGGAGGGGGCTTGCCCCCGATGAGGCCAGCACAGGCAACAAAAAAACAATGCCCATCAGAGGCAGCACCTCAATAACCGTGAGGCCACCACCGTGATCCAGGCCCTGACCCACCTCCCCCATCCCCATGAGGATGGCGCAACCCTCGCCAGCCACTTCACCGACCTGGCGCCGCCCCTGAACGCCCGCCAGGCCCAACTGGAAGCCTCGCGCTGCCTGTACTGCTACGACGCGCCCTGCGTGAACGCGTGCCCCAGCGACATCGATATTCCGTCGTTCATCCGCAACATCCACACCGAAAACGTCCAAGGCGCGGCGCAGAAAATCCTCTCGGCCAACATCCTCGGCGGCAGCTGCGCACGGGTCTGCCCGACGGAAATCCTGTGCCAGCAAGCCTGCGTGCGCAACAACAGCGAAGAATGCGCGCCCGTGCTGATCGGTCTGCTGCAACGCTACGCCATCGACAATGCGCACTTCAGCGAACACCCCTTCCAGCGCGCCGCGACAACCGGCAAGCGCATCGCCGTGGTGGGCGCCGGCCCGGCCGGCCTGGCCTGCGCCCATCGCGCCGCTTTGCATGGCCATGACGTGGTGATTTTCGAAGCCCGCGAAAAAGCCGGCGGCCTGAATGAATACGGGATCGCCAAATACAAACTGGTGGATGACTTTGCCCAGAAGGAACTGGATTTCCTCCTGCAGATCGGCGGCATCGAGATGCGCCACGGCCAGCGCCTGGGCGATAACCTCACCTTGAGCGAACTGCACCAGCAATTCGACTCGGTATTCCTCGGCCTGGGTCTCGCCGCCAGCAAACAGTTGGGGCTGCCCCACGAAGACGCCCCCGGCCTGCTCGCCGCCACCGACTACATCCGCGAACTGCGCCAGGCCGATGACCTGACCCAACTGCCACTGGCCGACCGCTGCATCGTGCTCGGCGCTGGCAATACTGCGATCGACATGGCCGTGCAAATGGCCCGCCTCGGCGCCCGCGATGTCAACCTCGTCTACCGTCGCGGCCTGGCGGACATGGGCGCCACGCACCATGAACAGGACATCGCCAAAGCCAATCAGGTGCGCCTGTTGACCTGGGCCCAGCCTGAAGAAGTGCTGCTCGATGACGAGGGCCACGTACGCGGTATGCGCTTCCAGCGCACACACATGGAAAACGGCCGCCTGCACCCCACCGGCGAGAGCTTCGAACTGGCTGCCGATGCGATCTTCAAGGCCATCGGGCAAGGGTTTGACGGCGCAGCGTTACACGATCCACTGGCCCAGCAACTGCATCGCGTGGGCGAGCGAATCTTTGTCGACGAACAGCTGCGCACCAGCATTCCCGGCGTGTATGCGGGAGGTGATTGCGTGAGCCTCGGCCAGGACCTCACCGTACAAGCGGTGCAACACGGCAAGCTGGCCGCCGAAGCCATGCACGCCCAACTCATGCTGACTGTGGAGGCCGCGTAATGGCCGATCTCTCGATTGTCTTCGCCGGTATCAAAGCCCCCAACCCGTTCTGGCTGGCCTCCGCGCCGCCCACCGACAAGGCCTACAACGTGGTCCGCGCCTTCGAGGCAGGCTGGGGCGGCGTGGTGTGGAAAACCCTGGGTGAAGACCCGGCGGCGGTCAACGTGTCGTCACGTTACTCGGCGCATTACGGCGCCAACCGTGAAGTGCTGGGCATCAACAATATCGAGCTGATCACCGACCGCTCCCTGGAGATCAACCTGCGGGAAATCACCCAGGTGAAAAAGGACTGGCCCGACCGCGCGTTGATCGTGTCGCTGATGGTGCCGTGTGTCGAAGAGTCCTGGAAAAACATCCTGCCGCTGGTGGAAGCCACTGGCTGTGACGGTATCGAACTGAACTTCGGTTGCCCCCACGGCATGCCCGAGCGCGGCATGGGCGCAGCAGTAGGCCAGGTGCCGGAATATGTGGAACAGGTGACACGCTGGTGCAAGACCTACTGCTCACTGCCGGTGATCGTCAAGCTCACGCCAAACATCACCGACATCCGGGTGGCGGCGCGGGCGGCGTATCGCGGTGGGGCGGATGCGGTGTCGCTGATCAACACCATCAATTCCATCACCAGCGTGGACCTGGAGCGCATGGTCGCCCTGCCCGTCGTCGGTACGCAAAGTACCCACGGCGGCTACTGCGGCTCGGCGGTCAAGCCGATTGCCCTGAACATGGTTGCGGAAATCGCCCGCGACCCGCAGACGCAAGGCCTGCCGATCTGCGGCATTGGCGGCATTGGTAACTGGCGCGACGCGGCAGAATTCGTCGCCCTCGGTTGCGGCGCGGTGCAAGTGTGTACGGCGGCGATGCTGCACGGGTTTCGTATCGTTGAAGAGATGAAGGACGGGCTGTCGCGGTGGATGGACAGCCAGGGCTACACCAGCTTGCAGGACTTTTCCGGGCGGGCTGTGGGCAATACCACGGACTGGAAGTACCTGGACATCAACTACCAGGTGATCGCCAAGATCGACCAGGCCGCGTGTATTGGGTGCGGGCGTTGCCATATTGCCTGTGAGGATACGTCGCACCAGGCCATCGCCAGCTTGAAGCAGGCGGATGGTACGCATGCATACGAGGTGATCGATGATGAGTGCGTGGGCTGCAACCTGTGCCAGATCACCTGCCCGGTGGCGGACTGCATTGAGATGGTGCCCATCGACACGGGCAAGCCGTTTTTGAATTGGACCCAGGATCCGAGGAATCCCTACAGGGAGGCTGTGTAGTCCTTTAGATCGCTATCGGGGGCAAGCCCCCTCCCACACAATTGGCTAAATGCGGTCACATGTGGGAGGGGGCTTGCCCCCGATAGGCATAGGTATCTACACAACTCTCAAAGGCTTATACATAACTCTGTGGTGAGCGGGCTTGTACCGCGCTGGGCTGCTGCGCAGCCCAGCGCGGGACAAGCCCGCTCACCACAACAGCCCGTTTGCCATAGATTCAGCATCCACGGAAAGTTGTGTAGATACCTATGCCCCGATAGGGCCATCAGCCTCACCACAAGACTCAAGGCTCCAACCCAATCCCGCGCAAAATCACACCCGTCACGGTCTGGATCGCTTTCTCAAACTGCAGGTCCGACAACGGCTGGTGATCATTCAGAATCTTCACCTGATGGTCAAAGTCGGCATAGTGCTGGGTCGAAGCCCAGATCATGTACAGCAGGCTCGACGGCTCTACCGGCAGGATGCGTTTGTCTTCCACCCATTGACGAATTTTCGCTTCCTTCATCTTGGCCCAGTCGTACAGGCTTTCGTCCAGCGCCTCACCGAGTGTCGGCGCGCCGTGGATGATTTCGTTGGCCCAGACCTTGGAGCCATACGGCCGTGTGCGTGAGCGCTGCATCTTGGCGCGGATGTAGCTGCTGAGCACCACCCGTGGGTCATCGAAGGTTTCGAAGCTCAGGGCATCCTGTTTCCACACGTCCAGCAGGTCGAACAGCACGGCGCTGTACAGCTCGCTTTTGGTGGTGAAGTAGTAATGCAGGTTCGAGCGCGGCAGTTGCGCTTCTTCGGCGATGTCGGCCATGGCGGTGCTGCCGTAGCCTTTCTCGGCGAAGACTTTCTCCGCCGCCAGCAGGATTTTTTCGACGTTGGCCCTACGAATTCCGATCTTGTGATTGCCCATAAGGGCTCCCTGACAAAGACATACGCCAAAGACTACCACCCGCTCTAGATCGGGGCGACAGGCCAAGCCGAAACTTCGTACACTGCCCACTCCTACCCATTGATTGGTATTGAACAATGTTGATCAAGAAAACCCTCACCATCGTCGCCCTGCTCGCATCCCTGCTGGGCGCCTCGGCGGCGTTCGCCCATGCTCACCTCAAAAGCTCCACGCCGGCGGCAGACAGCACGGTGACAGCCCCCGCCGATCTGCGCCTGACCTTCAGCGAAGGCATCGAGGCGACCTTCACCAAGGTGTCCCTGAGCAAGGACGGCACCGAAATCGCGATCAAAGGCCTGGACACCGAAGGCACCGACAAGAAAGTCCTGGTGGTCACCCCGGCCGCACCACTCGCGGCCGGCAACTACAAAGTGGTGTGGAATGCCGTGTCGGTGGACACCCACAAGAGCAACGGCGAATACAGCTTCAAGGTTGGCCAGTAATCCATGGCGACCCTGCTGGTGCTGTGCCGCTTTGTGCATTTCATCGTCGTGTTGCTGATGTTCGGGGCCTGCGCGTTCAGGCCCTGGCTCCTCGGCGCTGAACCGCAGCCGGCGCTGGACCGGCAATTGCTGCGCATCACCCGTGGGCTGGCATGGACGGCCCTCGCGTCGGGGGCGATCTGGTTACTGTTGATTACTGTCAGCATGGCGGGCTCATGGTCGGCGGCGCTGGAACCGTCGACGGTGCAGTTGGTGCTGGGCAAGACCTTTTTTGGCCAGGTGTGGACCTGGCATCTGATCGTGAACGGCTTACTGATCATCAGCCTGATGACCCCGTGGAGGGCCCCTCGCCTGCCGCTGATCACGCTGTTGCTGATAACCCTGGCACCGGTCGGCCATGGCGCCATGCTCGATGGGCTGAGCGGGCAGTTGTTGATCCTCAACCAGGTGGTCCATCTGATGTGTGTGGGCGCGTGGCTGGGCGGGCTGTTGCTGCTGGTCTTGATCCTCAGGCAATCACAGCGTTTTGAGTTGGCGCCCGTCCTGCGTCGTTTCAGTGGCGTGGGTTACGGCCTGGTCGCGGGCTTGCTGGTGACCGGCCTGATCAATGTGCGCGTCCTGACCGGGCAGTTGTGGCCCACGCCGTTGTTCAGTGGTTTTGCCCTGATTCTGTTGATCAAGGTGATGCTGGTGCTGGGGATGTTGGCGCTGGCGTTGCTGAACCGCTTACGCCTTGATAGCTGCGAACAACGGCTGGGCAGCTTGAGGGCCAGCGTGATGCTGGAATGGCTGCTGGGTGTTTGCGCAGTGGCCGCCGTTTCACTCCTGGGCACCTTGCCGCCGATGCTGCTGGCTGGCTGAAACGACATTGACTCTGCCCGCTTTAGGTCGGCACCCTCGTTGTCATCGTATAACTTCCCCTTGACACCTCGGGAAATCCCCGCAAATATCCGCTCCAATGTTGTACGACGACGTATAACAAATAATAAAAACAACAAACAGAAAGGGAGCATCACTGTGAGTCAATTCGCCCGCAATTCGTCTGCGCGTCTCGGTCTTATCGGACTCGGCAGCCTGGCCTTCACCCTCCCCCTCACTGTCCAGGCCGAAGGGTTTGTCGACGACGCCAAGGCCACGCTCAACCTGCGCAACGCCTATTTCAACCGTAACTTCACCAACCCGGCGAACGCTCAGGGCAAGGCCGAAGAGTGGACGCAGAGTTTCATTCTCGATGCCAAGTCGGGCTTTACCCAAGGCACCGTGGGCTTCGGTCTTGATGTGTTGGGCCTGTATTCCCAGAAGCTCGACGGCGGTAAAGGCACCGGTGGCACGCAGTTGTTGCCGATCCATGATGACGGTCGCCCTGCGGATAATTTCGGGCGTCTGGGTGTGGCGTTGAAAACCCGGCTGTCGAAGACCGAGTTGAAGGTCGGCGAATGGATGCCGGTGCTGCCGATCCTGCGTTCCGACGACGGGCGCTCCCTGCCCCAGACCTTTCGCGGCGGCCAGGTGACCTCCAACGAGATCGCCGGCCTGACCCTTTACGGCGGCCAGTTCCGTGGCAACAGCCCGCGCAACGACGCAAGCATGGAAGACATGTTCATGAACGGCAAAGCGGCGTTCACCTCCGACCGCTTCAACTTCGGCGGCGGCGAATACAGCTTCAATGACAAGCGCACCCAGGTCGGCCTGTGGTACGCCGAACTGAGCGATATCTACCAGCAACGCTACGTCAACCTCACGCACAGCCAGCCGGTAGGCGACTGGACTCTGGGCGCCAACCTCGGCTTTTTCAGCGGCAAGGAAGACGGCAGCGCCCTGGCCGGCGACCTCGACAACAAGACCACCTTCGCCCTGCTCTCGGCCAAATACGGCGGCAACACCTTCTATGTGGGCCTGCAAAAACTCACCGGCGACAGCGTGTGGATGCGCGTCAACGGCACCAGCGGCGGCACCCTGGCCAACGACAGTTACAACGCCAGCTATGACAACGCCAAGGAGAAATCCTGGCAGGTGCGCCATGACTTCAACTTCGTGGCGCTCGGCGTGCCGGGGCTGACCCTGATGAACCGCTATATCAGCGGCAGCAACGTACACACCGGCGCGATCACCGACGGCAAAGAGTGGGGACGCGAGTCGGAGCTGGCCTACACCGTGCAGAGCGGCGCGCTGAAGAACCTCAACGTGAAGTGGCGCAACTCGACCATGCGTCGGGATTTCAGCACCAACGAGTTTGATGAGAACCGGATCTTTATCAGCTATCCAATCTCGCTGTTGTAGAACTCAGCCTCCCAGCCCCAGGAAATCCCCGGTGGGAGGGGGTTTGCTCCTGATGGCGGTGGGTCACTAACAGATGCACTCACTGGCATGCCCTCATCGAGGGCAAGCCCTCTCCCACATTTTACTCCGCGCTCTGTCCGCAAGAACGTTGACAACCTGGGGACTCCCTAACAATACTTCGGCATAGTCATACGACAACCTACAACAAAAAATCTGGAATCCCCATGACCACGACCACCCACGCTCCTTTCAACCGCCTGCTCCTCACCGGTGCCGCCGGCGGCCTTGGCAAAGTCCTGCGCGAGCGCCTGCGCCCCTACGCCCATGTCCTGCGCCTGTCCGATATCGCGGCCATGGCCCCGGCTGCCGATGCTTCGGAAGAAGTCCAGCCCTGCGACCTCGCCGACAAACAAGCCGTGCATCACTTGGTGGAAGGCGTCGACGCCATCCTGCACTTCGGCGGTGTCTCGGTAGAGCGTCCTTTTGAAGAGATCCTCGGTGCCAACATCAGTGGCACCTTTCATATCTACGAAGCCGCCCGTCGCCATGGCGTCAAACGTGTGATCTTTGCCAGCTCCAACCACGTGATCGGCTTCTACAAACAGACCGAAACCATCGACGCCCACTCGCCACGCCGCCCGGACAGCTACTACGGCCTGTCCAAGTCCTACGGCGAAGACATGGCCAGTTTCTACTTCGACCGCTATGGCATCGAGACCGTGAGCATCCGCATCGGCTCGTCGTTCCCGGAGCCGCAGAACCGCCGGATGATGCACACCTGGCTGAGTTTCGACGACCTCACCCAACTGCTCGAACGCGCGCTGTACACGCCGAACGTCGGCCACACCGTGGTCTACGGCATGTCGGATAACCAGGGCACCTGGTGGGACAACCGCCACGCCGCGCACCTGGGGTTTGCACCCAAGGACACGTCCGAAGTGTTCCGCGCCCAGGTCGAAGCCCAGCCGCCCGTGGCTGCCGATGACCCGGCCAAGGTCTATCAGGGCGGCGCGTTCTGCGCGGCCGGGCCGTTCGGTGACTGAGTTCACATCAACCCAAGGGAATGAGTTGTCATGACTGCTGAATTGATCGTCGACGCCCGCAATGCCGTGGGCGAATGCCCGGTGTGGGTGCCTGAAGAAAACGCGCTGTACTGGGTGGACATTCCCAACGGCGGCCTGCAGCGCTGGAGCGCCAGCAGCGGCCATGTCGCGGCGTGGAAAGCCCCGCAGATGCTCGCCTGTATCGCCCGCACCACGGCGGGCAATTGGGTCGCGGGCATGGAAACCGGCTTTTTCCAACTTACCGCACACAATGACGGCAGCCTCGACACCACGTCTCTGGCCAGTGTCGAACACCCGCGCCCGGACATGCGCCTCAACGACGGCCGCTGTGACCGCCAGGGCCGCTTCTGGGCCGGCAGCATGGTGTTGAACATGGGCCTGAATGCGGCCGAGGGCATCCTCTACCGCTACGCGTCAGGCTCAGCGCCTCATGCTCAATTGGATGGGTTTATCACCCTCAACGGCCTGGCCTTCAGCCCCGACGGCCGCACGATGTACGCCTCGGACTCGCACCCGCTGGTGCAACAGATCTGGGCCTTCGACTACGACATCGACACCGGCACGCCGTCCAATCGCCGCGTGTTTGTGGACATGCACAACCACCTCGGCCGCCCGGACGGCGCAGCGGTGGACGCAGATGGCTGCTACTGGATCTGCGCGAATGACGCCGGCTTGATCCACCGCTTCACCCCGGACGGTCGCCTGGATCGCTCCCTGAGCGTTCCGGTGAAAAAACCCACCATGTGCGCCTTCGGCGGCAGTCGCCTGGACACGTTGTTCGTCACCTCGATCCGTGATGATCAAAGTGAACAGTCGATGGCCGGCGGTGTGTTCGCCCTCAACCCCAACGTCACCGGTTTGCCGGAGCCCAGCTTCACCCTCTAGCTGCATCGCTGTGCCTTGAATACAACAATAAAATAACAAGACAGGAGTGACCCCCATGGACTTCAAACGCACCTTGCTCGCCGCCGCAGTGTTCACCCTCAGCAGCGCCGCCCACGCGCTGGAAATCAAATTCGCCGACATCCACCCCGCCGGCTACCCCACCGTGGTCGCCGAAGAGAACATGGGCAAGGCCCTGACCAAGGAAAGCAACGGCGAACTGACCTTCAAATATTTCCCCGGCGGCGTGCTGGGCTCCGAGAAAGAAGTGGTCGAACAGGCCCAGGTCGGCGCCGTGCAGATGACCCGCGTCAGCCTCGGCATCGTCGGGCCGGTGGTGCCGGACGTGAACGTGTTCAACCTGCCGTTCGTGTTCCGTGACCAGGCGCATATGCGCAAGGTCATCGACGGCGAGATCGGCGATGAGATCCTCGCGAAAATCACCGACTCCGAGTTCGGCCTGGTGGCCCTGGCCTGGATGGACGGCGGCACGCGCAACCTCTACACCAAGAAACCGGTGCGCAAGATCGAAGACCTCAAGGGCATGAAAATCCGCGTGCAGGGCAACCCGATCTTCATCGAAGCCTTCAACGCGATGGGCGCCAATGGCATCGCCATGGACACCGGCGAGATCTTCAGCGCCTTGCAGACCGGGGTCATCGACGGCGCGGAGAACAACCCGCCGACCATGCTTGAGCACAACCACTTCCAGAACGCCAAGTACTACACCCTCACCGAACACCTGATCCTGCCCGAGCCCATCGTGATGTCGAAAATCACCTGGAACAAACTCACCCCCGCCCAGCAGGACATGGTGAAAAAAGCCGCCAAGGCCGCCCAGGCCGATGAGCGCGTGCTGTGGGACGCCAAGTCCGCCAGCAGTGAGGAAAAACTCAAGAAGGCCGGTGTCGAGTTCATCACCGTCGACAAAAAGCCCTTCTATGACGCCACCGCAGAGGTACGTGCCAAGTACGGCGCGCCGTACGCCGACATCATCAAGCGTATCGACGCCGTTCAGTAACGCCCTCCTCCCTGACAAGGCCTGGCGCGGTCGGCATCGACGCGCCCGGTTACGGTGAACGCCATGAAGAATCTGCTGCTGCGCATCAACGACCGCATCTACATGACCTGCATCTGGGTCGCCGGCCTCGCGGTCCTCGGGGTCGCACTGATCATCCCTTGGGGCATCTTCGCCCGCTACATCCTTGGCACCGGCTCAAGCTGGCCGGAGCCCACCGCCATCCTGTTGATGCTGGTGTTCACTTTTATCGGTGCGGCCGCCAGTTACCGTGCCGGTGCGCACATGTCGGTGGCGATGGTCACTGACCGCCTGCCGCCCACCCAACGCCGAATAGTCGGCATTTTTTCGCAACTGCTGATGGCGACCATCTGCCTGTTCATGACCATTTGGGGCACCAAGCTGTGCCTGTCCACCTGGAACCAGTTCATGAGCGCCATCCCCACCCTGCGCGTGGGCATCACCTATATGCCGATCCCCATCGGTGGCGTGCTGACTCTGGTTTTTGTGCTGGAAAAACTCCTGCTCGGTGACCAGAGCAACCGGCGCGTGGTGCGTTTTGACCTGGTTGAAGAAAGCGAAGGGGCTGCCTGATATGGACGCATTGATTCTGCTGGGCAGCTTTATCGCCTTGATCCTGATCGGTATGCCGGTGGCCTACGCCCTGGGCTTGTCGGCGCTGATCGGCGCGTGGTGGATCGACATCCCGTTCCAGGCCCTGATGATTCAGGTGGCCGGCGGCGTGAACAAATTTTCGCTGATGGCCATTCCGTTCTTCGTGCTGGCGGGGGCGATCATGGCGGAGGGCGGCATGTCGCGCCGGCTGGTGGCGTTTGCCGGGGTGCTGGTGGGCTTTGTGCGCGGCGGCCTGTCCTTGGTCAACATCATGGCCTCAACATTTTTCGGCGCGATCTCCGGTTCGTCGGTGGCGGACACCGCCTCGGTGGGCTCGGTGCTGATTCCGGAAATGGAACGCCGTGGCTACCCACGGGAATTTGCCACGGCGGTGACCGTCAGCGGCTCGGTGCAGGCCTTGCTCACCCCGCCCAGCCACAACTCGGTGCTCTACTCCCTGGCGGCAGGCGGCACCGTGTCCATCGCCTCGCTGTTCATGGCCGGCGTGGTGCCGGGGCTGCTGATGAGCGCGTGCCTGATGGTGCTGTGCCTGATTTTCGCGAAGAAACGCAACTACCCCAAAGGCGAAGTCATCCCGTTGAAGCAAGCGCTGAAGATCGCCGGCGAAGCGCTCTGGGGCATGATGGCCATGGTGATCATCCTCGGCGGCATCCTGTCGGGCATCTTCACGGCCACCGAGTCCGCCGCGATTGCGGTGTTGTGGGCATTCTTCGTGACCATGTTCATCTACCGCGACTACAAGTGGAATGAACTGCCCAAGCTGATGCACCGCACGGTGCGCACGATTTCCATCGTGATGATCCTGATCGCCTTCGCCGCCAGCTTCGGCTACATCATGACCCTGATGCAGATCCCGGCGAAAATCACCACGCTGTTCCTGACCCTGTCGGACAACCGCTATGTGATCCTGATGTGCATCAACGCCATGCTGCTGTTGCTCGGCACGGTGATGGACATGGCGCCACTGATCCTGATCCTCACGCCGATCCTGTTGCCGGTGGTGCTCAATATCGGCGTCGACCCTGTGCACTTCGGCATGATCATGCTGGTGAACCTGGGCATCGGCCTGATCACCCCGCCGGTGGGCGCGGTGCTGTTTGTCGGCGCGGCAGTGGGCAAGACCACGATCGAGAAAACCGTGAAGGCGCTGCTGCCATTTTATGCGGTGCTGTTCCTGGTGCTGATCGCCGTCACTTACATCCCGGCGTTGTCGCTGTGGCTGCCGAGCGTGGTGCTGTAATGATTGAGCTTGAAGATGACCTGACCCACCTCAGCCTTGACCCGGCCGTGGGCGGCAGCCTCGTCAACTGGACCGTGCGCGCCAGCGGGCAACCGTTGTTGCGGCCTAACGACCCGCGCAGCGAGCTGCCTGGAAAGCTGGGGTGTTACCCGTTGGTGCCTTGGTCCAACCGCATTGCCAATGGGGGGTTCGAGACCCCCGACGGCTGGCTGGCCCTGGCGCCCAACAGCCCCAAAGATCCCTTTCCGATTCACGGCTCGGCCTGGCAGCAGCCGTGGCACGTCGTCAGTCAAAGGGCGCAGGAAGTGGTGTTGGAGCTGCGGTATGAAACGCCGTTCGCCTACCGCGCCGAGCAGCGGATCCGGTTGAGCAACGGCGAACTGAGCATCGCATTGCGCGTGACCCATCTGGCCGAAAAAGCGGCGTGGCATGGGCTTGGGCTGCATCCCTACTTCCCGCGCCTGCCTGACACACGGTTGCAGGCTTCGGCGGCGCAGGTGTGGTTGAGTGACGGCACAAAGTTGCCGACAGGCTTGGCGGCGGTGCCGCCCGAGTGGGATTTTCGGGTATTGAGCGAGTTGCCTGAAAGCCTCGTGGACAACGGCTTTTGCCAGTGGGACGGGCACTGCCGAATTGAACAGCCAGAGCTGGGCTATACGCTGGAATGCCAGGCCACCGGCGCCGATTACTTCCTGCTGTATTGCCCGCCGGGGTTGGGGTTCTTTTGCATTGAACCGGTGAGTCACCCGGTGAATGCTCATCACCTGCCGGGGCGACCGGGCCTGAAACTGCTGGAACAAGGCCAGTCCACCCAACTCAATTTCACCCTGAAATACATTCAAAATGTGGGAGGGGGCTTGCCCCCGATGGCGGCCTGACAGCCCCCTCCCACAGTTTTGATTGGTGTTGTGTCAGTGATGTCAGGGTGGAGAGTTTTTCAGACGCCCAGCCGTATCGATACTCACGACAACCGACAACCCAGGCCGCAGCCGCTCACTCTCGGCCTGATCCGGGTCCACGGTAATCCTCACCGGCACCCGCTGGGCAATCTTCACAAAGTTGCCCGTCGCGTTGTCCGCCTGCAACAGGCTGAACTCCGACCCCGTCGCCGGGGAAATATGCTGCACCGTGCCGTGAAACCTGCGGTGGTTCAGCGCATCCACGGTGAAGGTCACCGGTTGGCCGACCTGCACGTTGTCCATCTGGGTTTCTTTCATATTGGCGATTACCCACAGCTGTTTCGGCACCAGGGCCATCAGTTGCGCGCCGGAGTTGACGTAGGCCCCCAGACGTACGCCAATCTGGCCCAACTGGCCGTCGCGGGGCGCCGTAATGCGCGTGTTGGAGAGGTCGATGCGCGCCAGCTCGACCGCCGCATCGGCACTCGCCACCGCCGCCTCCAAAGAACCGCGATTGACGATCACCGTCTGCAAATCCTGGCGCGCGATTTCCAGGCTGGCCTGGGCTTGGGCGACGGCGGCAACCGTCTGTGCATTGGCCGCACGGGTCACGTCCAGCTCGCGCCGGGACACCGAACCGTCGCTGATCAGCTCCTCGTTGCGTCGCAGATCCGCCGTGCTTTTACGCGCCTGGGCCTGGCTATCCACCAGCGCAGCCTGGCGCAACTTGATGGTCGCTTCGGCACTGTTGCGCTGCTGCACCACATTGGCCAGCGCGGCTTTCTGCACCGCCAGTTGCGCCAGGGCCTGGTCCAGGCGCTGTTTGTAGATACGATCATCCAGGCGCACCAACAGGTCGCCAGCCTTGACGTACTGGAAGTCCTGCACCGGCACTTCGAACACATAGCCGCTGAGTTGCGGGCCGATGATCGTCACCTGACCGCGTACCAGGGCGTTTTCAGTGGTTTCCACCGCGCTGCTGAACGGCGGCAATTGCCAGGCGTAGAGCACGATCAACACGCCGACGATGGCAATCGCGGCAAACCCCAGGGACGACAGGATGCGCACCCGCAGTGGCCGCAGCTCGGTGGGTACGGCGCCGGGCGGCGTGCTGCCTTCCGGGGTGGAGGCGATGGCGGTGGTGGTGGTCGTTGATGGTTCGGTCATGAAGGTGCGCCGCTGGGTTGAACGGGAGGGGCTGCTTGAGTGGTACTCATCAGCCACAGACTGCGGATAAAGATCCAGAGCATGGTCAGGATCGCGATGATCGCGATCAGCATGAAGACATCGTTGTAGGCCATGACATTCGCTTCGCGCGTCGCCGCCGTGGCCAGGCTGCGAATGCCCATGAGGTTGCGCAGTTCCGGGTCGGCGACAATGCCGCCGTAGGCCGAACCACCGCTCTGCACCCGCGCGGCCACACGCGGGTCAAGCAAGGTCAGGTGTTCGACAATCATGCTGGAGTGGAACTTCTCGCGCACGATCTGGAACGTGCCCAGCAGCGCCGCGCCAATCAGGCCGCCGAGGTTCTGGCAAATACCGAACATCACCGAAAAACTCACCAGGTTGCGTGGGTTGGTCAGTACGTTCTTGGTGCCCAGCACCATGGTCGGCCCCAGGAAAAACGTGCCGCCAAAGCCCAGCAGGAACTGGCTGACATACAGGTTCTGGGGCCGGGTCAGGTTGCTGGAGAAACTGTCCATCACCGAGCCCACGGCCATCAGCGCCAGGGAAATCACCAGCGGCATCAGCAGGTGCGCCGGGTTGATGGTCAACGCGCTGACCACCAGCCCGCTGATCGCGCCGGCCAGCATCACCACATACAGGGTGTGCATCTGCTGGTAACTCATATTGAGCATCTGCATAAAGCCCACCGCGCCGGTAGATTGCTCGGACAGCACCATGCGAATCAGGATCACCGCCAAGGCCAGCCGGATCATGGTGCCGCTGCCCAGCCAGCGGGTCATCAGCATCGGGTTGGCGCGGTTATGCTCGATGGCCAGCCCGGCCATGATCAACACCAGGGAACAGGCCGAGGCGACGCCGATCCACGGCGCTTCCAGCCACCAGTCGATACGCCCCAGCGACAGCACCGCACAGAGCAAGGCCACGCCGGTGGCGAGGATGCCAAAGGTCAGGAAGTCGAGTTTTTCGAAAGTTTTGAAACGGTCGCCGGGCGGCAACTTGAGCAGGAATACACAGCCCAGGCAGATCAGCGCCATGCCCAATTCAAACAGGTACAAGCCGCGCCATTCGGCGATTTGCAGCAAGTCTTCGGAGAACAACCGCGCCAGCGGCAACGCCAACTGCGCCGTACCCAGGCCCAGCACCAAGGCTTTGAGCCGCCACTTGGCCGGGAACGCCTGGATCATGTAGTACAAACCCAACGAACTCAGCGCCGCGCCCACCATCCCGTGGGCTGCGCGTACCGCGATGGCCGAGCTGAGGTCATTGACGAACAAATGGCCAAAGGTCACCAGCGCGTACAACACCAGGAACACTTCGGTGAACACCCGCAGGCCGAACTGCTGGCGGAACTTCACCAGCAGCAGGTTCATGCATACGTTGGTCATCACATAGGCGGCGGGCAGCCAGGCCATTTCCGCCGTGGTCGCACCGAGCGCGCCTTGCAGGTATTGCAGGTTGGCGATGACCAGGGCGTTACCCAGGCCACCGGTGATGGCGACCAGCACACCGACCAGCGCATACAGCCAGCGCTTGTGCGTGGGGTGCCACGGCGTCGACGGCGAACCGGGCAGGCTCGGGCGCTCGTGGGGTTCCCAGGTGTGGGGGGTGTATTTGTCCATTCAATGACCTAGATGGGCCGACGGGGTCGGTGGGTGAAACCAGTACTCAGAGTAGTAAACCTGAGTGGGGTTCATCTTGCCATCTTGGGGGGGGGTGGTTGGGGGCTTCGGTGGTGGTGGTCAAGGATGTAAGAGCCAGATCAAAAGCAGATCAAAAGCAGGGTAAACCTATCTGCTATGTGGAGATCTGAATGTGGGATTGCATTTCAAGTTCAGCGTAAAGCGTTGAAAAGCATTCCCGCTGCAACCACCACACACAGGCTGGCAAACCCCACCTGCAACGTGCGCGCCGGTATCACGGCACACAGGCGCCGGCCGACCAGCATGCCGACGATGCTGGCACTGATAAACACCCAGCCCACCGGCTCGATGCGCACCCCGGCATGCAACGCGCCGGCCACGCCAATCAGCGAGATCAGGCTGATGACCATCAGCGACGTGGCGACGATGCCGCGCATCTGCACGTCGGTGAGTTGCTTGAACGCCGGCACGATCAGAAAGCCGCCGCCCACGCCGAGCAAACCGGACACCGCACCGGTCACGGCACCCAGCGCGGCCAGGGTGGCGCTGCATTTGGCGGTCCAGGCCAGGCGCCCGGTCTGCTGATTGAGCATGCAGTTCTTCTGTCCCCAAGAAGCGGCGCCATGGTCACTCGGCCCGGCATCGACCTTTTCGCGCTGCAACATGCGCCAGGCCACCAGCACCATCAACCCACTGAACAGCGCCATCAGCACCGGCTCAGAGAGTTGGTGAGCGAGAAACACACCCAGCGGCGAAAACAGCGCACCCAGCAAGGCGATCAGCAACGCAGCGCGGTAACGCACCAGGCCGTGGCGCAAACCATCAATCGCACCGACGGCCGCCGCCGCGCCAACGGCGAGCAACGACACCGGCGCGGCCTGAGTCATGGTCAGGCCCAAGCCCAGCACCAGCGCCGGCACCCCGAGGATGCCACCACCCGCGCCGGTCAGGCCCATGACCAGGCCCATCAACACACCCAACACACTGGCCAGCAGCATTCAGTCCACCTTGCTCAGACGGGTCAGCCATTCACGGCCCTTGAGCATGCCGTTCCAGTAGAACCACGGCAGCAGCGTGGCCTTGAGGAACCACATCGACCGACGCGCCTTGGTCGGGTCGAGGCCGAAGGTCGGCAGCAACGTGCCGCCGTAGCCGAACTCGGCGAGCACCACCTTGCCCTTCTCCACCGTCAGCGGGCACGAGCCGTAGCCATCGTACTTGAGCGGCATCGGCGCCTGTTTGCGCAGGGCCAGCAGGTTTTCGGCAACCACCACGATCTGCTTGCGCACGGCAGCGGCGGTCTTGGCGTTGGGGGTACCGCATACATCGCCCAGGCCGAAGATGTGCGGGTAGTGCAGGTGTTGCAGAGTGTTGGGGTGCACTTCACACCAGCCGGCGGCATCGGCCAGCGGGCTTTGGCGGATGAAGTCCGGCGCGACTTGCGGCGGCACGACGTGCAGCAGGTCGAAGGATTTCTCTTCAACCGTCGTATTGCCCTCAGTGTCCTTCACGGCAAACCAGGCCATGCGCGCCGGGCCATCGACCTTCACCAGGTTGGAATTGAACGCCAGGCGGGCGTTGTATTTCTCTACGTATTTCATCAACGGCGGTACAAAAGTTGCCACCCCGAACAACGCCGCGCCGGCCAGGTTGAATTCCACCTCGATGTGCTTGAGATGGCCCTGCCTGAGCCAGTGATCGCACGACAAGTACATGGCCTTCTGCGGCGCGCCGGCGCATTTGATCGGCATGGCCGGCTGGGTGAAGATCGCCTTGCCGCCCTTGAGTTGCTGCACCAACTGCCAGGTATAGGCGGCGTGTTCGTAGCTGTAGTTGGACGTGACACCGTGCTGGCCGAGGGTGTCCTGCAGGCCCTCGATGCTCTCCCAGGCCAGGCGCAGGCCGGGACAGACGATGAGATTCTGCCAACTCACACGCTGGCCGCTGTCGAGCACCACCGTCTGTTCGTCCGGCATGACTTTGCTGACCGCGGCCTGTATCCAGGTGACGCCATTGGGCAGCACGTCGGCCAGCGGGCGACGGGTCTTCTCCAGGTCATAGGCGCCTCCGCCCACCAGGGTCCAGGCCGGCTGGTAGCAATGGTGGTCGCTGGGTTCGATAAGGGTGATGTTCAGGTCGGGGTCGCGCTTGAGCAGGCTGGCCAGCAGGCCAATGCCTGCCGAGCCGCCGCCGATGACAACGATATCGCCACTGATGGTTGGGCCCCAGTGTTGTTCGGTCATGGTCTGTTGCCTTTTTTTGTCAATGCACACAAGGGTCGTTGCCGTATGGCGTCACGCCCAATGATGGGTCGAAGCTTTGCCTCTGACCGTTTTTTTCCCTTAAGCTCGCAAGCCTATGTGGAAAACATCTTGAATGTAAGCCGCAATCCACCCTCAAGGACCGTCGCCATGTCAGCGTTGATTCAATCCTTTCTGGACGAGGCGTCGTCGACCTACACCTACGTCGTCTATGCAGCGGACGGCGGCCCCTGTGCCATCGTCGACTCGGTGCTCAACTACGACCCGGCCTCCGGGCGCACGGACACACGCCAGGCCGACAAAGTCATCGCCTTCGTCGGCGAACACCGCCTGCAAGTGCAGTGGCTGCTGGAAACCCACGCCCACGCCGACCACCTGTCGGCTGCGCCGTATCTGCGCCGCACGCTGGGCGGCAAGATCGCCATCGGCCAGTCGATCAGCAAGGTGCAGGACGTGTTCAAGAATCTGTTCAACCTGGAACCGGAATTTCGCGTCGACGGCTCGCAGTTCGATCACCTGTTTGCGCCGGATGAGGTTTTCCATATTGGCGGCGTGAAGGCCCAGGCCCTGCACGTGCCCGGCCACACCCCGGCGGATATGGCTTACCTGATCGAGGATCAATTGATCCTGGTAGGCGACACGCTGTTCATGCCCGATGTGGGCACCGCCCGCTGCGACTTCCCCGGCGGCGATGCGCGGCAGTTGTATGCGTCGATGCGCAAGTTGCTGGCCTTCCCGCCGCACACCCAGCTGTACGTATGCCATGACTACCCGCCTGAAGGACGCGAGGCCAAGTGCCTGACCACCGTGGCCGAGCAGCGCGCGGGAAATATCCATGTGCATGACGGGGTGGATGAGGCGGCGTTTGTGGCAATGCGCACCCAGCGCGATGCCGGGTTGGGCATGCCGACGTTACTGCTGCCGGCGATCCAGGTGAATGTACGGGCGGGGAATATGCCGCCGGCCGAAGCGAACGGTGTGACCTACCTGAAGATCCCACTCAACCAGCTATGAAATACGGTTAAACATGTGGGAGGGGGCTTGCCCCCGATAGCGGTGAATCAGTAACGGAGGAGCCGACTGACACACTGCAATCGGGGGCAAGCCCCCTCCCACATTTTCAACCGAGGCTGATGCCATTGGCGGGCAAGGGAAGCGCGGTTTTGTAGCGCACCTGCTTCAACGCAAAACTCGACCGGATATTCGCCACCCCCGGCACTTTGGTCAAAAAATCCATCATGAAGCGCTCCAGCGACTGAATCGTCGGCACCAGCACCCGGATCAGATAGTCCGGGTCGCCGGCCATCAGGTAGCACTCCATCACTTCGGGGCGGTCCGAGATCGCGCCTTCGAACTGCTGCAACGCCAGTTCATTCTGCTTTTCCAGACTGACGTGGATAAACACATTGACGTGCAGCCCCAGCAGGTCGGCGTCGAGCAGCGTGACCTGCTCACGAATCAACCCCAACTCTTCCATCGCTTTGACCCGGTTGAAACACGGCGTGGGCGACAGGTTGACCGAGCGGGCCAGGTCGGCGTTGGTGATGCGGGCATTCTCCTGCAGGGCATTGAGAATGCCGATGTCGGTACGGTCCAGTTTGCGCATGAGACAAAATCACCTGTTTATTATGTTTATGCAGTTTTTTTATCCGCAAATGATCCTGAGCGCAACGAAACACAGATAAATATTCTTCTACGCCCCGCCTATGATTGTTGTAGGACAAGATTTCTTCTACCCGAAGACTGACTGTCAGCTAGCGCGCCCACTACAAGAAATTCACAAGATCGAGCGTAGAAGCCATGACCCAGCAGTATGAACCACTGCGCCTGCACGTCCCTGAACCCTCGGGCCGACCAGGCTGCAAGACCGACTTCACCTACCTGCGCCTGACCGACGCAGGCCTGGTGCGCAAACCCGCCATCGACGCAGAACCCGCCGACACCGCCGACCTGGCCAAGGGCCTGATCCGCGTGCTCGACGACCAGGGCCAGGCCCTGGGGCCATGGGCCGAAGGCGTCAGTGTGGAAATCATGCGCAAAGGTATGCGCGCCATGCTCAAGACGCGCATCTTCGACAACCGCATGGTGGTCGCCCAGCGTCAGAAAAAAATGTCGTTCTACATGCAGAGCCTTGGCGAAGAAGCCATCGGCAGTGCCCAGGCCCTGGCCTTGAACATCGACGACATGTGCTTCCCTACCTACCGCCAGCAAAGCATCCTGATGGCCCGCGAAGTGCCACTGGTGGACCTGATCTGCCAGTTGCTGTCCAACGAGCGCGATCCGCTCAAGGGCCGCCAGTTGCCGATCATGTATTCGGTCAAGGATGCGGGCTTCTTCACCATTTCCGGCAACCTTGCCACCCAGTTCGTACAGGGTGTGGGCTGGGGCATGGCCTCGGCGATCAAGGGCGATACCAAGATCGCGTCCGCCTGGATCGGCGATGGCGCCACCGCTGAATCGGACTTCCATACCGCCCTCACCTTCGCCCACGTGTACCGTGCGCCGGTCATCCTTAACGTCGTAAACAACCAATGGGCCATCTCCACCTTCCAGGCCATTGCCGGCGGTGAAGCCACCACCTTCGCCGGACGCGGCGTAGGCTGCGGCATCGCCTCCCTGCGCGTGGACGGCAACGACTTTATCGCGGTGTACGCCGCCTCGGCCTGGGCCGCCGAACGTGCGCGGCGCAACCTGGGGCCGAGCCTGATCGAGTGGGTCACTTACCGCGCCGGTCCGCACTCCACCTCGGATGATCCGTCCAAATACCGCCCTGCCGACGATTGGAGCCACTTTCCGTTGGGCGATCCGATTGCCCGTCTCAAGCAGCACCTGATCAAGATTGGCCAGTGGTCCGAAGAAGAGCACGCGGCGGTCAGTGCCGAGCTTGAGGCCGAAGTGGTCAAGGCGCAGAAAGAAGCCGAACAGTACGGCACCCTTGCCGGCGGCCAGATTCCGAGCGCCGCGACCATGTTCGAAGACGTCTATAAAGAGATGCCGGAGCACTTGAAGCGCCAGCGTCAAGAGTTGGGGATCTGACATGAACGATCACAACAACAGCATCGAATTGGAAACCGCCATGACCACGACCACCATGACCATGATCCAGGCCCTGCGCTCGGCCATGGATGTGATGCTTGAGCGTGACGACAACGTGGTGGTGTTCGGCCAGGACGTCGGTTACTTCGGCGGCGTGTTCCGTTGCACCGAAGGGTTGCAGGGCAAGTACGGCAGCTCGCGGGTATTCGACGCGCCGATCTCGGAAAGCGGCATTATCGGCGTGGCCGTGGGCATGGGTGCCTATGGTCTGCGCCCGGTCGCTGAAATCCAGTTTGCCGACTATGTGTACCCCGCCACCGACCAGATCATCTCCGAAGCCGCGCGCCTGCGGTATCGCTCGGCGGGCCAGTTCACCGCCCCCCTGACCATGCGTATGCCCTGCGGGGGTGGCATCTACGGCGGCCAGACCCACAGCCAGAGTATCGAAGCGGTGTTCACGCAAGTTTGCGGCCTGCGCACGGTGATGCCGTCCAACCCCTACGACGCCAAAGGCTTGCTGATTGCCTCCATCGAGAACGATGACCCGGTGATCTTCCTGGAGCCCAAGCGCCTGTACAACGGCCCGTTCGATGGCCATCACGACCGTCCTGTCACGCCGTGGTCGAAGCACCCGCAAGCACAGGTTCCCGACGGTTACTACACCGTGCCGCTGGACGTGGCCGCCATCGTGCGTCCGGGCTCGGCCGTTACCGTGCTGACCTATGGCACCACGGTGTATGTGTCGCAGGTTGCCGCTGAAGAAACCGGCATCGACGCCGAAGTCATCGACCTGCGCAGCCTGTGGCCGCTGGACCTGGAAACCATCGTCAAGTCGGTGAAAAAAACCGGCCGTTGCGTGGTGGTGCACGAAGCCACTCGCACCTGCGGTTTTGGCGCCGAGTTGGTAGCGCTGGTGCAAGAGCATTGCTTCCACCACCTGGAAGCGCCGATTGAACGCGTCACCGGTTGGGACACTCCCTACCCGCACGCGCAGGAATGGGCGTATTTCCCAGGGCCGACCCGAGTGGGCGCGGCGTTGAAACGGGTCATGGAGGTCTGAATGGGCACGCACGTTATCAAGATGCCGGACATTGGCGAAGGCATCGCAGAAGTTGAGTTGTCGGTATGGCATGTGAAGGTCGGCGACATGGTCGTCGAAGACCAGGTGCTGGCGGATGTCATGACCGACAAGGCGATGGTGGACATTCCCTCGCCGGTGCACGGCAAAGTGCTTTCCCTCGGCGGCGAGCCGGGTGAAGTCATGGCCGTGGGCAGTATTCTGATCAGCATCGAAGTCGAAGGCGCCGGTAACGCCAAGGACGCGCCGGTCGCGGCTGAGCCGGTGAAGGCTGCGCCTGTGGTCGAAGCCCGGCCCGCGCCGGTGGTTGAGGCCAAACCCGCGACCCAACCCGCAGCGGCGCCGGTGGCCCGCGAAACCCATGAACGCCCGCTGGCCTCCCCTGCCGTGCGCAAGCATGCGTTGGATGCCGGTATCCAGTTGCGTCTGGTGCAAGGTTCCGGGCCCGCTGGCCGGGTCTTGCATGAGGACCTCGACGCTTACCTTCAGCAAGGCGCGATACCGTCCTCGACAGCCGCCAACCCCTACGCCGAACGCACTACCGAAGAGCAGATCCCGGTGATCGGCATGCGCCGCAAGATCGCCCAGCGCATGCAGGACGCCACCCGCCGCGCCGCGCATTTCAGCTACGTGGAAGAGATCGACGTCACCGCACTGGACGAGTTGCGTGTGCACCTCAATGAGAAACACGGCGCCACACGCGGCAAGCTGACCCTGCTGCCGTTTATCGTGCGGGCCATGGTCGTGGCGTTGCGCGATTTCCCGCAGATCAATGCGCGTTATGACGACGAAGCCCAGATCATCACCCGCCTTGGTGCGGTGCATGTGGGCGTCGCCACCCAAAGCGACGTGGGCTTGATGGTACCAGTGGTGCGTCACGCCGAAGCCCGCAGCCTGTGGGGCAACGCGGAGGAAATCGCGCGCCTGGCCACGGCCGCACGCAATGGCAAGGCCAGTCGCGATGAGCTGTCGGGTTCGACCATCACCTTGACCAGCCTGGGTGCCCTCGGCGGCATCGTCAGCACGCCGGTGCTGAATTTGCCGGAAGTGGCCATCGTTGGGGTCAACCGCATCGTCGAACGGCCCATGGTGATCAAGGGCCAGATCGTGGTGCGCAAGATGATGAACCTCTCCAGCTCGTTCGATCACCGCGTGGTCGACGGCATGGACGCGGCGCAATTCATCCAGGCCATTCGCGGCCTGCTCGAACAACCCGCCAGCCTGTTCCTGGAGTAAGTCATGACCTTGAATACCACTTTGCTGATCATTGGCGGCGGGCCTGGCGGGTATGTGGCGGCGATTCGCGCCGGCCAGTTGGGTATCCCGACCATCCTGGTGGAAGGCCAGGCGCTGGGCGGCACCTGCCTGAATATCGGCTGCATTCCGTCCAAGGCCTTGATCCACGTGGCCGAGCAGTTCCAGCAAACCGTGCATCACAGCCAGGGCTCGCCCCTGGGCATCGATGTGGACGTACCGACCCTCAACATCCGCAAAAGCGTGGAATGGAAAGACGGCATCGTCGACCGCCTGACCACCGGCGTCGCGGCACTGCTGAAAAAACACAAAGTGCAGGTGATCCACGGCTGGGCCAAGGTGGTGGACGGCAAGACCGTCGACGTCGGCGACCAGCGCATCCACTGCGAACACCTGCTGCTGGCCACCGGTTCGACCAGCGTCAACTTGCCGATGCTGCCGATCGGCGGGCCGATCATTTCGTCCACCGAAGCCCTGGCGCCAACCCGTGTGCCCAAGCGCCTGATTGTGGTGGGCGGCGGGTACATCGGCCTGGAGCTGGGGATTGCCTATCGCAAGCTGGGCGCCGAGGTCAGTGTGGTCGAGGCCCAGGATCGCATCCTGCCGGCCTACGACGCCGAACTGACGCAGCCGGTCAGCGAATCCCTCAAGCAACTGGGGGTCAAGCTGTACCTCAAGCACAGCGTCACCGGGTTCGCCGACAACTGCCTGCAGGTGCGTGACCCGAACGGCGATACATTGACCCTGGAGACCGATCAGGTCCTGGTAGCGGTGGGGCGCAAACCCAACACCCAGGGCTGGAACCTTGAAGCGCTGAACCTGGCGATGAACGGCGCGGCGATCCAGATCGACAGCCGTTGCCAGACCAGCATGCGCAATGTGTACGCCATCGGCGACCTGAGCGGCGAGCCGATGCTGGCCCACCGCGCCATGGCCCAGGGCGAAATGGTTGCCGAACTGATCAGCGGTCAACCCCGCGAATTCAACCCGGCAGCGATCCCGGCGGTGTGCTTTACCGACCCGGAACTGGTGGTGGTCGGCAAGACCCCGGACGACGCCAAGGCGGCGGGCCTGGACTGCATCGTGTCGAGTTTCCCGTTTGCGGCCAATGGCCGGGCCATGACCCTGGAGTCGAAAACCGGCTTCGTGCGGGTGGTGGCGCGGCGTGACAATCATCTGATCGTCGGCTGGCAAGCCGTGGGCGTCGGTGTATCGGAACTGTCCACCGCGTTTGGCCTGAGCCTGGAAATGGGTTCACGCCTGGAGGATGTGGCGGGCACCATCCATGCCCATCCGACCTTGGGCGAAGCGGTGCAGGAAGCTGCATTGAGGGCTTTGGGTCACGCGCTGCATCTGTAAAACCGTGGCGAGGCCATCGGGGGCAAGCCCCCTCCCACATTTGGAATGCATTTCAAATGTGGGAGGGGCGGTGCGACGATTCGACTTGCCCCCGATAGCGGTGGATCAGCCAATAGAGATGTTGAATGGTCCAACCGCCCGCTCCCACACCGGCCCAGAATGAAGTATTGTTGCGCCCATTCAGAAAAAAACCGACTTGACCAAAGATAGAGGGTGTCATGGGTAACGAAAGCATCAATTGGGACAAGCTGGGTTTTGACTACATCAAGACCGACAAACGCTACCTCCAGACCTTCAAGGATGGCGAGTGGCAAGCCGGCACCCTGACCGACGACAACGTGCTGCACATCAGCGAGGGCTCCACCGCCCTGCACTATGGCCAGCAGTGCTTTGAAGGCCTCAAGGCCTACCGCTGCAAGGACGGCTCGATCAACCTGTTCCGCCCGGACCAGAACGCCGCACGCATGCAGCGCAGTTGCGCCCGTCTGCTGATGCCGCATGTGCCGACCGACGTGTTCATCGATGCCTGCAAACAAGTGGTCAAGGCCAACGAGCGGTTCATCCCGCCGTACGGCAGCGGCGGCGCGCTGTACCTGCGCCCGTTCGTGATCGGCACCGGTGACAACATCGGCGTGCGGACCGCGCCGGAGTTCATCTTCTCGGTGTTCTGCATCCCGGTCGGCGCCTACTTCAAGGGCGGCCTGGTGCCACACAACTTCCAGATCTCCACGTTCGACCGCGCCGCCCCACAGGGCACCGGTGCTGCGAAAGTCGGCGGCAACTACGCAGCCAGCCTGATGCCGGGCTCGGAAGCGAAAAAATCCGGCTTCGCCGACGCGATCTACCTGGACCCGATGACCCACTCGAAGATCGAAGAAGTCGGCTCGGCCAACTTTTTCGGGATCACCCACGACAACAAGTTCATCACGCCGAAGTCGCCTTCGGTGCTGCCAGGCATCACCCGCCTGTCGCTGATCGAACTGGCCCAGACCCGCCTGGGCCTGGAAGTGGTTGAAGGCGAAGTGTTCATCGACAAACTGGCCGACTTCAAGGAAGCCGGCGCCTGCGGTACTGCGGCGGTGATCTCGCCGATCGGCGGCATCCAGTACAACGGCAACCTGCATGTGTTCCACAGCGAAACCGAAGTCGGCCCGATCACCCAGAAGCTCTACAAAGAGCTGACCGGCGTGCAGACCGGCGACGTTGAAGCGCCAGCCGGTTGGATCGTCAAGGTCTGACCCAGCAACACCGCAAAAAAGTGTGGGAGGGGCAAGCCCCCTCCCACATTTTGATCTCCAGTATTTTCAAGATTGAGGGATATTCTCAGCAATCTTCTTGCCCATGCTGATCCTCGGCTCCACCCCATACCCCAGCGCCTCGTAAAACCCCGCCACCGCCTCGTTGCCACTGGTGATCTGCAGGTTGATCTTCATGCAGCCCAGCACCGTCAACGCCTGCTCCGCATGCCGCACCAGCGACGCGCCCAGGCCATGACGCCGATAGTCCGCGTGCACCGCAACCGAATACAGCCAGCCGCGATGGCCGTCGTAACCGGCAAGGATGGTCCCGATCACCGCTTTTTTATCCGTCGCCACAAAGAACAACCCGTCATTGACGGCCAGCTTTTTATCGATCGCCAGGCTCGGCAGGTTATGCGCGGTGTCATAGCCAAACGCCTCCTGCCATAACTCAATCACTTGCGCACGGTGCGAGCGGTCGCGATACGGCCCGATGGGATAGCGTGATGACAGCGTCTTTTCCATCACCAGCGTGCGCTCGTTGCCATGGTAAACGTCGCGCACTGTGTGAAACCCCAGCTTGGTGTAGAACGGCTCGGCGGTCAGCGAAGACGGCACACTCAACACCGTCACCCCGGTTTCACGGGCGCGCAGCTCGATTTCCATCATCAGCAACCGGCCGATGCCCTGCCCCTGCAAGCTCGGGTTGACGAACACTGACCGCACCACATTGGCGTCAAGCGCCGCCGTGGCGACCACGCTCTGATCCTGGATCGCCACCAGCACGATACGGCGCTTGAGCAACGCCAGCACTGCGTCCGGCGTGAAGTTGCTCGCCACACGGGCAATCACATCCGCGGGGTAATCCTGCGCATTGCTGCTGCGCAGGGCCGCCAGGATGACTTGGCTGATGCCTTCGGCATCGGTGACTTGGGCGAGACGAACGACGGTGGACATGATTCCTCCTGGCTGACGACGCTGGAACAGACACCACAATACCAATGTGGGAGGGGCGGTGCGACGATTCGACTTGCCCCCGAAAGCAATCCTTCAGATATGGATTTTCTGGCTGAGCCACCGCCATCGGGGGCAAGCCCCCTCCCACACTTCAAGCGCATTTCACCCCTACAGCCGGTTCGGCTGCCATACCCCACTTTTCAGCTTTCCCGGCTGAGGCGCTCCTTGGTTTCAGCCGGGATTCCTCTGCCACAGCGCACAAAATAGCCCCACTGCCCAACCCCATGGATTCGTGCACCCATGCAAACCACCAACACCGTCCTGATGATTCGCCCGGCGCGCTTTGCCTTCAACCCGGACACCGCGATCAACAACCGCTTCCAACGCCAGCCCCTGGACCCACTCAGCGCACAGCAGAAAGCGCTGGAAGAGTTCGACGGCTATGTCGATACCCTGCGCCAGCACGGCGTGGAAGTACTGGTGGTGCAGGACACCCCGGCGCCCCATACCCCCGACTCGATCTTTCCCAACAACTGGTGGAGCAGCCATGCCGACGGCAGTCTGGTGCTGTACCCGATGGAAGGCCAGAACCGTCGATTGGAGCGCAACAAGGGCGTGCTGCAAGTACTGGAACAACGTTTTGCGGTCAAGAACACCATCGACCTCAGCCACCTCGAACAACACAACATCTTCCTTGAAGGCACCGGCAGCATGGTGCTCGACCGCCAGCATCGCATCAGTTATGCCTGCCATTCCGGGCGTACCCACCACGATGCACTGCGCGAATTCGCCGCGCGCCTCGACTACCAGCTCTGCGTATTCCATGCGGTGGACCGCCACCACGCGCCGATCTACCACAGCAACGTGATGATGAGCGTAGGCCGCGACCTCTCGGTGGTGTGCCTGCAAGCCCTGCCCGACGAAGGCGAACGCCTGACCCTGGAGCGCTCCCTGCACGACACCGGCAAGGACATCCTTGCCCTTGATTTTGACCAGCTGGAAGCCTTCGCCGGCAACATGCTCGAAGTCCACGACCGCGATGGCCAGCCGCTGCTGGTGATGTCCGCCAGTGCCTGGGGCGCGTTGCAACCGGCCCAGCGCCAGCATGTGGAACGCCATACCCGACCGGTGGTGGTGAACATCGACAACATCGAACGCATCGGCGGCGGCAGCGCCCGCTGCATGCTGGCGGAAGTGCACCTGCCTGCCCGCCCCTCATTTCAATAAGGAGTCTTGCCATGACCCGCTATATCGACGTCAACGACCTCAGCTACCTGGTCTCGCAAAAAGGCCTGCAAACCTGCATCACCGAGATGGCCGAATACATCCGCGCCGACTACCTGCGCTGGCAGGATTTCGAAAAATGCGCACGCCTGGCCAACCACTCGCCGGACGGTGTGATCGAGCTGATGCCGGTGTCCGACGCGTCGCTGTACGCCTTCAAATACGTCAACGGCCACCCGAAGAACACCCTGGCGGGGATGCTCACCGTCATGGCGTTCGGAGCGTTGGGCGATGTGGACACCGGCAAGCCGGTGCTGCTGGCAGAAATGACCCTGACCACCGCCATCCGCACTGCCGCCACCTCGGCGCTGGTCGCACGCTACCTGGCGCGCGACAACAGCCGCAGCATGGCGCTGATCGGTAACGGCTCGCAAAGTGAATTCCAGGCCCTGGCCTTTCACGCCATGCTCGGCATCAACGAAATACGTCTGTTCGATATCGACGCCAAGGCCACTGCCAAGCTGGCAGCCAACCTCAAGGCCTTCCCGGCGATCAAGGTGATTCTGGCCGGCAGCGTGGCCGAAGCGGTCAAAGGTGCGGACATCGTCACCACCGTGACCGCCGACAAGGCCTACGCGACGATCCTCACGGACGAGATGATCGAGCCGGGCATGCACCTCAATGCCGTGGGCGGCGACTGCCCAGGCAAGACCGAACTGGACCGCCGTATCGTCGAGCGCGCCCGGGTGATCGTCGAGTACGAGCCGCAAAGCCGTATCGAAGGTGAGATCCAGCACATGCCGGAAGATTCGCCGGTGACCGAACTCTGGCAGGTGATCAACGGCCAGCAACCGGGCCGCGAGAACGCGCGCCAGATCACGCTGTTCGACTCGGTGGGCTTTGCCATCGAAGACTACTCGGCCCTGCGCTATGTGCTGGACGTGGCCAAGGCGCTGGATGTAGGCAGCGAGTTGGAATTGGTGCCGGACCTCGCCGACCCGAAAGACCTGTTTGCGCGCCTGGCCCAACAGCCACGCGCACAGCATAAAAAGCGCGCCTGAGACCGCTCTGGCCTGCCGCTTTGCGCCTAGGGCAGGCCCTATTTACAGCGTTGAAAAGCCGATTCAGCGGGTCCGACAGCCGATTCCGCTGCATTGCGCTTTTTTACAGCGCAATTTGCGCTTTGCGCACCGGGTAAACGACACAAAAAACGCACCACCATGAAGCATTCTGAGCCCGACCAGAGAGTCACCGAATGAATGCAGCTGCACCTCTTTTTTACTGCCCTGACATCAATTACAAAATATAGGGACTACACCATGACTCCATTGCGATCACTGTTCGCTGCGTTGCTGTTGCCACTGTGCGCCACCGCCGCCCACGCCCAGGATTGGAAAGAAATCCGCTTCGGCGTGTTCCCCGAATACCCACCCTTCGAATCCGTGGCCGCTGACGGCAGCCTGCAAGGTTTTGATATCGAATTGGGCAACGCCATCTGCGCCAAGCTCGACGTGAAATGCACGTGGGTGCACAACGAATTCGACGGCATGATCCCGGCCCTGCGCGCACGCAAGTTCGACGCCATCATGTCTTCCATGGCCGTGACCCCGGCCCGTGAGAAAGTCATCGATTTCAGCGACCGCCTGTTCCTCAGCCCCACGTCGGTGATCACCCGTAAAAGCGCCGACTTCGGCGACACGCCCGAATCGTTGAAAGGCAAGCAGGTCGGCGTGTTGCAAGGCTCGTTGCAGGAAGCCTATGCCCGTGCGCACCTGGCCAAGCTCGGGGCACAGGTCAAGGCCTACCAGTCCCAGGAACAGAACTACGCCGACCTGCAAAACGGTCGCCTCGATGCCACCCTGACCGACAAACTCGAAGCCCAGCTCAACTTCCTGTCCAAGCCCGAAGGCGCCGACTTCAAGACCGGCCCGGCCTTCAAGGACCCGACCTTGCCGCTGGACATTGCCATGGGCCTGCGCAAGAACGACCAGGAATTGCGCGCGCTGATCAACAAGGGCATCGCCGCCGTCCAGGCCGATGGCACCTACGCGCAGATCCAGAAAAAATACTTCGGCGATCAAGACATCTACCACGAGTGAGCCAACGCCGAGCCCCTGTGGTAGAGGACTTATGTGGGAGGGGGCTTGCGCCCTCCCCCACAAGCCGGGCCCGCAGGGGAATATCTGCGCCTTTAGAGATTTCTCCCCATGAACGACCTCCTCAACCTGCAAGGCTACGGCCCCATGCTGGCCCAGGGTGCCTGGATGACGCTCAAACTGGCGTTCCTCGCGCTGGCCCTGAGCCTCACCCTCGGCCTGCTTGCCGCCGGCGCCAAGCTGTCCCGCGCCAACTGGCTGCGGGTGCCGGCCACGCTGTACACCACGCTGATCCGCAGCGTGCCGGACCTGGTGCTGATCCTGCTGATTTTCTACAGCCTGCAACTGTGGCTCAACGACCTGACCGAAAGCTTTGGCTGGGCCTATTTTGAAATCGACCCGTTTACCGCCGGGGTGATTACCCTTGGGTTTATCTACGGCGCGTATTTCACCGAAAACTTCCGTGGCGCGATCCTCAGTGTGCCGGTCGGCCAACTGGAAGCCGCTACTGCCTATGGCCTGAGCCGCTGGCAGCGGTTTCACCTGGTGCTCTTCCCGCAGTTGATGCGCTTCGCCCTGCCGGGCCTGGGCAATAACTGGCTGGTGCTGCTCAAGTCCACGGCGCTGGTGTCGATCATCGGCCTGTCGGACCTGGTCAAGGCCGCGCAAAACGCTGGCAAGACCACCAACGAGCCGCTGTACTTCCTGATCCTCGCCGGCCTGGTCTACCTGGTGATCACCACCCTCTCCAACCGCATCTTCAAGCGCCTCGAACGGCGCTACAACCTCGGCATCAAGGGGATGGCGCGATGATCGAACTGTTCCAGCAATACGGCCTGGCCTACTTGTTCAGTGATGGCGCGGGCTTGTCCGGCGTGGCCATGACGCTTTGGCTGTTCATCATTTCGGTGGTGGTGGGTTTCGTTCTGTCGATTCCCCTGGCGTTGGCTAGGGTCTCGGAGCACTTCTGGCTGCGCTGGCCGGTGGAGGTCTACACCTACCTGTTTCGCGGCACGCCGCTGTATATCCAACTGCTGATTTGCTACACCGGGCTGTACAGCCTGGACGTGGTACAGGACAACGCACTGCTCAATCAGTTTTTCCGCAACGCGCTGAACTGCACTTTGCTGGCCTTTGTGCTGAACACCTGCGCCTACACCGTGGAAATTTTCGCCGGAGCCATCCGCAATATCCCCCACGGCGAGATCGAAGCCGCCCGCGCCTATGGCCTGCACGGCTGGCGCTTGAACCTGTTTGTGGTGGTGCCTGCCGCGTTGCGCCGTGCGTTGCCGGCCTACAGCAATGAAATGATCCTGATGCTGCACGCCACGTCGCTGGCGTTCACCGCCACCGTCGCCGATATCCTCAAAGTGGCCCGCGACGCCAATGCCGAGACGTTCCTGACGTTCCAGGCCTTCGGCATCGCCGCGCTGCTGTACATGTTGCTGTCCTTTGCACTGGTGGGCCTGTTTCGACTGGCCGAACGTCGCTGGATGCGTTTTCTTGTTCTTACCCGAGGCTAACCCATGAATCAGTCCGCGCAGGCCCTGGCCACTTATCCTGTTGACGAACCCACTGCCAACACCGCAACCGCTGCGATCAAGCTGCAAGTTGAAGGCATTCATAAACGCTACGGCGAGCACGAAGTGCTCAAAGGGGTTTCGCTCAACGCCCGCCAAGGCGATGTAATCAGCCTGATTGGCGCCAGTGGTTCCGGCAAAAGTACGATGCTGCGTTGCATCAACTTTCTGGAACAGCCCGACGCCGGGGTGATCACCCTGGACGGCATCAGCATCGAAATGCAGCAAGGCCGCGCCGGCACCCGTGCGCCGCATCAAGCGCAATTGCAAAACCTGCGCACGCGCCTGGCCATGGTGTTCCAGCACTTCAACCTGTGGAGCCACATGACCGTGCTGGAAAACATCACCATGGCGCCCCGCCGGGTGTTGGGCGTCAGTGCGGCTGAAGCAGAAAAGCGCGCACGGATGTACCTGGACAAGGTCGGTCTGCCCGGCCGCGTCGCGGATCAATACCCGGCGTTCCTGTCCGGTGGCCAGCAACAGCGCGTGGCGATTGCGCGGGCGTTGGCGATGGAGCCGGAAATCATTCTGTTCGATGAGCCAACGTCCGCACTCGACCCTGAGCTTGTAGGAGAAGTCCTCAAAGTCATACAGACGTTGGCCGAGGAAGGTCGTACCATGCTGATGGTCACCCACGAGATGGGCTTTGCCCGCCAGGTGTCCAGCCAAGTGCTGTTCCTGCACCAGGGCCGGGTCGAGGAACACGGCGGCGCCGAGATCCTCGATCACCCCAAGAGCGAGCGCTTGCAGCAATTTCTTTCCAATCGTTTGAAGTGAAACCCATGGATACCAAGGCCAACGGACCCCATACCTCCCCCGCGCTGGACCGCATCGATGAAGCAATCATCGAAGTGCTGCGCCATCAGGGGCGCATCACCTACGAAAAGCTCTCGTCACTGGTGCACCTCACCCCCAGACCCTGCCTGGAGCGAGTGCGCAAGCTGGAGCGCCGTGGGGTGATCCGTGGGTATGGGGCGATCATCGATGTGCAGATGGTCTCGCCAGGGCTGTCGTTGCTGGTGCTCGTGGCCTTGTCCAACCAAAGCGGGCGCTCGGCGCAAAAGGCCTTCGAAGCCTGCGTCAAGGCCTGTCCCCAGGTGTTCGAATGCCAATTGATCAGCGGGCCGTTTGACTACAGCCTGCGCATGCGTTGCCGGGACATGGAGCATTACCGGGTGCTGACGGAGACCTGGTTGAACAATGATGAGTTGCACATCGATAAGTTGGTGGCGCACCCGGAGTTGGCAGTGGTTAAAAACACCGCGACCGAACTGACCTGACCCCACTCCCCCAAATACCCGAGGTCCCATGTGGGAGGGGGCTTGCCCCCGATGGCCATGGGTATCTACACAACTCTTGAAGGCTGATACATAACTCTGTGTTCAGCGCGCTCACCACAACAGCCCATTGGCCATAGATTCAGCATCCACTGGAAATTGTGTAGATACCCATTCCCCACTTTCAACCGTGCCTGCTCGAAATCCGTTTTCCCGGCTTAGTGCCAACCAACTTCGCCTGCCCATCCTTCTGTTTGCCCGTACGCGCCTCGCTGATCAACCCCGGTATCAACTTGCCCTCGGGCAAGTTCTTCCAGAACCGACTCGGCAAGTGCCCTTCCATCACCTTGGGGTTCAACCGCGCCGGATTGAAAATGTGGCTGTAGTAGGTCAGCCACATAGCGCTGTGCGGGTCTTCGACATTCTGCGCCAACTGCTGCCATGCCTCGGGGCACTCGCGCTGATGAATCAGCTGTTCACCGTCGTAATACACCCCATCCAGCGGGGTGGCGATCATCCACCGATGTCGCCCCATACGCCCGACAAAGTGCTGGCTGGCCGATTTCAAAATGTCGTGGGCCGGCTCATGCCAGGCCACATATTCCGGCAACTCAGGGCCCGCCTCTGCAGGCAACGCAATGAACCGCACAAACGCATGCAGGTGGTGGGCTTCACGGCTGACCTGCTTGATACGCCGCTGCAATTCGCTGCCCAGCTTGTCCCCCGCCAGCATCGCCGTGCGGTCGCCATGGCTGACGCGCCATAGCACTTCATACAGCAGGCTCCAGCGCTGGTCTCCGTGATAGCAGGCCGCCGACTCCAGCAGCTCGATCAGCGCCTTGGGAATGCGCGCCTGGTAAGGGCCGAGACCTTCAGGGATCGCTTCGTCAGTGGCGAACAGGTCCGCCACTTCGGCCTCGCCCCAGCTCACCTGGCTGGGGTCGACCTGATGGCTGAGCAGCCAGCGGGCTTGCTCGCGCCAGGTGCTGAACAGGTTGTCGCATTCCAGGCTGATCATCCCCACAACCCCATCTGTTGCGGTTGCGGGCGGTCACGCAGTTGTTCGCGCAGCAGCACGCTGGTGCTGTCGGCTTGCTGCGGGTGGTAGTCGCTGGTGATGAAAAACGGCTTGGCCTTGGCCAGCACACAGCGCATGCGCGCCAGGTCTTCGAAGCGGATCTTGCGTTCACGGCGCAGGTCCACCAGGCGTTGCGTGGTGCGCAGGCCGATGCCGGGGATGCGTGCGATCAGGGTCGGTTCGGCGCGATTGAGGTCGAGGGGAAACACCTCGCGATGCTCCAGGGCCCAGGCCAGCTTGGGGTCGATATCCAGCGCCAGATGGCCGGGGCCTTCAAATAATTCATTGGCACTGAAGCCGTAGCTGCGCAGCAGGAAATCCGCCTGGTACAAACGGTGCTCGCGCATCAAGGGCGGCGCGGCGAGGGGCACGCTTTTCGGGCTGTTGGGGATGGGGCTGAACGCCGAGTAATACACACGGCGCAGCTTGAAGTTGCCATACAGCGCCTCGGCGCCGTGAAGGATGGTGCTGTCATCGGTGTCGTCGGCGCCGACGATCATCTGCGTGCTCTGCCCGGCCGGGGCGAAACGTGGGGCGCGGGGTTCGTTGAGCACCGTCTGCTCGCCGGTGTAGATGGTCTGCATGGCCTGCTTGATCGTGACGATCTGTTTTTCCGGCGCCAGGGTGTTCAGGCTGGCCTCGGTGGGCAGTTCGATGTTCACGCTCAGCCGGTCGGCATAGCGCCCGGCCTCGGCGATAAGCGCCGGGTCGGCGTCGGGGATGGTCTTGAGGTGGATATAGCCGCGAAAGTCATGCTCTTCACGCAGCAGTTTCGCCACCCGCACCAGTTGCTCCATGGTGTAGTCGGACGAACGGATGATGCCGGAGCTGAGGAACAGCCCGCTGACGCAATTGCGCTTGTAGAAGTCCAGGGTCAGGGTGACCACCTCCTCCGGGCTGAAACGCGCGCGGGGCACGTCGCTGGAGCGGCGATTGACGCAGTATTGGCAGTCGTATAGACAGAAGTTGGTGAGCAGCACCTTGAGCAGCGACACGCAGCGGCCGTCGGGCGTATAGCTGTGGCAGATGCCCATGCCATCAGTGGAGCCCAGCCCAGCCTTGCCCTCCGAACTGCGCTTGGGCGCGCCACTGCTGGCGCACGAAGCGTCGTACTTGGCGGCGTCGGCGAGGATGCTGAGTTTTTCGATCAACTGCATGAAGGGCTACCGATACTGGTTTTTTGTACAGTATCAGGCGACCCTCCGGGTCACAAGTGCAGCCTGTCAGCTGGCAGTGGCCAGCAGCAGGTCCTTCACCGAACGCCCCTTGCCTCGGCTACGGTCGTTTTCGTACAACGATGCGGCAATTTCATCGGCACGAATCGGCAGAATCGACAGCAAGGTGTCGCTCAAACCATGGCTGGCCTGGCTGAAGCCCTGGATATAGATACCAGCCTTGCAGCGCTCGTCGGTGACGATGCGGTAGTCGCGGGCCACTTCGAAATCGCCCATATACGCTTCCAGAGGTGCCAGCAGTTCGCGGTGCATCTGGCGCTCGTAGCCGGTGGCCAGCACCACGGCGTCGTAATGATTGACGGTGATGTCACCGGTGGCAGAGTTGCGCAGGGTCAATTCGATACCCAGCGGACCGGCCAGCGCTTTTTCCACCACGGTCATGGTGCGGAAGGCGTGACGCGCGATGCCGGAGACTTTCTGGCGGTAGAGAATTCCGTAGATACGCTCGATCAGGTCCAGGTCCACCACCGAGTAATTGGTGTTCTGGTACTCGGCGACAAGACGCTCGCGCTCGGCCCCCACTTGTTGGAACACCAGGTCGGTAAAGGCCGGCGAGAACACCTCGTTGACGAACGGGCTGTCATCGGCGGGCTTGAGCGCCGAACCGCGCAGGATCATGTCGACCTGCACCGACGGGTAGCTGTCATTGAGGTCGATAAAGGCTTCGGCCGCGCTCTGGCCACCGCCGATGATCGCGATGCGCATCGCCTTGCTGTCCACACAGGGTTGTTGCGCCATGCGTGCCAGGTACTGGGAGTGATGGAATACGCGATGGTCGTCCCTGAGCCCCTTGAACGCCTCCGGCACCCGTGGCGTACCACCGGCGCTGACCACGACCGAGCGCGTGGTGCGCACATGCTGCTCGCCGTGGGCGTCGCGGGAAATCACGCGCAGTGCTTCAACCTGCTGCTGATGCAGGATCGGTTCGATCGCGAGCACTTCCTCGCCATAACGGCCCTGGCCCTGGAACTGCGCCGCGACCCAGCGCAGGTAGTCGTTGTACTCCATGCGGCACGGGTAAAAGGTGCCCAGGTTGATGAAGTCGACCAGGCGGTCGTGGGCCTTCAGGTAATTGACGAACGAGTAAGGGCTGGTGGGGTTGCGCAGGGTCACCAGGTCCTTGAGGAACGAAATCTGCAGTTCGCTCTGGGTTACCAGGGTATTGCCGTGCCAGCGGTAGTCGGCCTGCTTGTCGAGAAACAGCGCGTCCAGTTTGCCCTGGGTTTTCTCTCGTTCCTGCAGGGCGATGGCCAGCGCCAGGTTCGATGGGCCAAAACCGATACCGATAAGGTCGTGAACCGCGGGCGAAGCAATTGCCTGTGTCATTCCAGTGTCCTCTGGATAAGCCCCTTGGCGATGGGGCAGGAATACCTTCAAGACCTGTACAACAGGTCATGTGTTGATAGGAAACGAGGACAGTGAAATAAAATTTAACTGATCAGCGATCAGTGTGCTTCCCACTCGCGCATCCGCACCCGGCAGTGCTTCATGGCGTTGACGATATGTTTTTCCACAAGGGCGCGGGAAATACCGAGGCGCTCGGCAATCTGCAGGTGGGTCATGCCGTCGAGCTTGCGCAGCAGGAAGCTGTCGCGACAGGCTTTCGGCAACTCGGCCAGGGCACGCTCAAGCAGCTCCAGGCGCTGGTCCTGGTCGTGGCTGGCGTGGGGGGAACCGGGGGAAAAGCGTTCTTCGCTGTCGAGTATTTCCAGCGGTTCGTACTGGCGCAGCACATTGCGCCGATGGCCGTCGATCACCAGGTTCAGCGCGGTGCGGTACAAAAACGCGCGGGGCTGGTCGATGGGGACGGCGCTAGATCGTTCCAGTACCCGAACGTAAGCGTCATGCACCACATCTTCGGCCACCTGACGGTTGCCCAGCTTGGCGTTGAGGAAACACACCAGCTCGCGATAGTAGTTTTCCAACATGACTCCCGACCGCCGCAGAAGGGCGATATCCGTTCCTTGAGTACCTGAAAAATGACAACCCACTGCGTAATGGCAGTTTGGGTGCGTGCAATTTATAGTAATTCTCATCTACTTTTAAACAAGTCTTGCGCCATCGGTCGTTTTTTTTACCCGGCAGACGTGTTTCACGGTGTGTAACAGCCTAAATCCCCACGTGTTTCTCTCGTTTAACTGTCAGCTCTGCGCAACTGCGCTCCGAACTTTCCTGGCTGGAACCTAAGCATGAAACGCCCTCGACCTGCCCGACGCGCCCTGCTAGTTGTGGCGTGCCTGATTCCCGTCATCGCCGTCGCCGCCTGGCAGGTCCTGCCGCCCGGCCGTGACACCCTGACCACCGTCACCGTGACCCGCGGCAATATCGAAAACAGCGTGACGGCCCTGGGCACCTTGCAGCCGCGTCGTTACGTGGACGTGGGCGCCCAGGCGTCCGGGCAAATCCGCAAGATCCACGTTGAAGCCGGCGATCAGGTGCAGGAAGGCCAATTGCTGGTAGAGATCGATCCCTCGACGCAAAAAGCCAAGCTCGATGCCAGCCGCTACGCCATCGAAAACCTCAAGGCGCAGTTGCAGGAACAGAAGGCCCTGCACGAACTGGCGCGCCAGAAGTACCAGCGCCAGCAGCGCCTGGTCGCGGGCAACGCCACCCGCGAGGAAGATGTGCAAACCGCCAAGGCCGAACTGAGCGCCACCCAGGCCCGTGTCGATATGTTCCAGGCGCAGATCCTCCAGGCCCAGGCCAGCCTGCGCAGTGACGAAGCGGAGCTGGGCTATACACGCATCTACGCGCCGATGACCGGCACCGTGGTCGCCGTCGACGCACGGGTCGGCCAGACCCTCAATGCCCAGCAGCAGACGCCGTTGATCCTGCGCATCGCCAAGTTGTCGCCGATGACCGTGTGGGCCGAAGTCTCGGAGGCCGACATCGGCCACGTCAAACCCGGCATGACGGCCTACTTCACCACACTGAGCGGCGGCAACCGCCGCTGGGCCAGCACCGTGCGGCAGATCCTGCCGATCCCGCCCAAACCCTTGAACGAAACCCAGGGCAGCGGCAGTCCCAACAGCTCCAGCAAAAGCGGCACCGGCCGCGTGGTGCTGTACACCGTACTGCTGGATGTGGACAACGGCGACAACGCCTTGATGGCCGAAATGACCACCCAGGTGTTTTTTGTCGCAGGACAGGTCAAGGACGCCCTCACCGCGCCGGTTGCCGCCCTGCTGGGCACCAGCAACGCCGATAAGCAGATCGCCCGCGTGGTGATGGAGAACGGCCGCATCGAGGAACGCGAGGTGCAACTGGGCATCAGTGATCGTCTGCGGGTCCAGGTGCTCGGCGGCCTGAGCGAAGGCGACCACCTGTTGATCGGCCCGGCTGCTGGCAGTGGGGGTTGAGGTGACCACGCCCCTGATCGAACTCAAGAACATCCGCAAGTCCTACGGCGGTGGCGACAGCCCGCAGGTGGACGTGTTGCGCGGCATCGACCTGTCGATCCATGCTGGGGAATTCGTCGCCATCGTCGGCGCTTCCGGCTCCGGCAAGTCCACGCTGATGAACATCCTCGGCTGCCTCGATCGCCCCACGGTGGGGGACTACCTGTTCGCCGGGGAAAACGTCGCTCACCTGGACAGTGACGAACTGGCCTGGCTGCGCCGCGAAGCCTTTGGTTTTGTGTTTCAGGGCTATCACTTGATCCCCTCGGGTTCGGCCCAGGAGAACGTCGAGATGCCGGCGATCTACGCCGGTATCAGCGCGGCCGAGCGCCACGCGCGAGCCAACGCGCTGCTGACCCGCCTGGGCCTGGCCGAGCGTACCGGCAACCGTCCCCATCAACTGTCCGGCGGCCAGCAGCAGCGGGTGTCCATCGCCCGCGCGCTGATGAACGGCGGCCACATCATTCTCGCCGACGAACCCACTGGCGCCCTCGACAGCCATAGCGGCGCCGAGGTGATGACCCTGCTGGACGAGCTGGCCAGCCAGGGCCACGTGGTGATCCTGATCACCCACGACCGCGAAGTCGCAGCACGGGCCAACCGCATCATCGAGATCCGTGATGGCCTGATCATCAGCGACTCGGCCGACGACAATGCTACCGCCCCGCCCGCCGCCAACGGCGCCCTGCAAGCCGTGGACCTGCGTCAACGCCTGATCGACGGCGCCGAGCATAACGGCGCGTGGAGAGCCGAAGTGCTGGACGCTGTGCAAGCCGCCTGGCGCGTGATGTGGATAAACCGTTTCCGCACCGCACTGACCTTGCTGGGGATCATCATCGGCGTGGCATCCGTGGTGGTGATGCTCGCCGTCGGCGAAGGCAGCAAGCGCCAGGTCATGGCGCAGATGGGCGCGTTCGGTTCCAACATTCTCTATCTGAGCGGCGCGTCGCCCAACCCACGCGCGCCACTGGGCGTGGTCACCCTCAATGACGTCCAGGCACTGGCCGCGCTGCCGCAGGTCAAGCGCATCATGCCGGTCAATGGCAGCAAGGCGGGTGTGCGCTATGGCAACGTCGATTACATGGCGTATGTGGGCGGCAACGACACCAATTTTCCGGACATTTTCAACTGGCCGGTGGTCGAGGGCAGTTACTTCACCACCGCCGACGAGCGCAGCGGGGCCACGGTCGCCGTGATCGGCCACCGTATCCGCGAAAAGCTGTTCAAGGGCCAGGTCAATCCGATCGGGCAATACATCTTGATCGAGAACGTACCGTTCCAGGTGATCGGCGTGCTGGCGGAAAAAGGCGCCGCCTCCGGCGACAAGGACAGTGACGACCGCATCGCCATCCCCTACACCGCCGCCAGCGTGCGTTTGTTTGGCAGCTACGACCCCGAATACGTGGTGATCGCCGCCGCCGACGCGGGCAGGGTCCACGACGCCGAAGTGGCCATCGACCAACTGATGCAGAAGCTGCACAACGGCACACACGACTACGAGTTGACCAACAACGCCGCAATGATCCAGGCCGAGGCCCGGACCCAGAACACCCTGTCGCTGATGCTTGGCTCGATTGCGGCGATTTCCTTGCTGGTGGGCGGCATCGGCGTGATGAACATCATGCTGATGACCGTGCGCGAGCGCACCCGTGAAATCGGCATCCGCATGGCCACCGGTGCACGCCAACGCGACATCCTGCGCCAGTTCCTGACCGAGGCGGTGATGCTTTCGGTGGTCGGCGGTCTGTGCGGCATTGCCCTGGCGCTGCTGGTGGGCGGCGTATTGGTGCTGGCCAAGGTGGCGGTGCAATTTTCCCTGGTGGCGGTGCTGGGCGCATTTGGTTGCGCGCTGGTCACCGGCGTCGTATTCGGCTTTATGCCGGCCCGTAAAGCTGCCCGGCTCGATCCGGTTAAGGCATTGACCAGTGAATAAACGATCCATCCCCTCGCAGCTGTCCCTGCTCAGCCTGTGCCTGCTGCTCAATGCCTGCGCCGGCGATCCGCCCTCGGTGGACAGCGGCATTGCGCCACCGGCCGCCTGGCAATTCGCCGAGCGCGACGCGGCCCAGGCCACCAACCAGCGCTGGTGGACGCAATTCGGCAGCCCGCAGTTGAACCGGCTGGTCGAGCAGGCCCGGCGTGACAGCGTCGACGTGGCCGCCGCCATGGCCCGCGTGCGCCAGGCCCAGGCCAGCGCGGTGATCGCCGGGGCGCCGCTGTTGCCCGAGGTGAAGTTCGACCTCACCACCAGCCATCAGAAATTGCTGCACGGCCAGGGCGGGCCGGACCTGGACGCTTCGCCGAGCGATGACGCGGTGGACAATTTCGGCGCCAGCCTGGCGGCCAGTTACGAAGTGGATTTCTGGGGTGGACGTGCTGCCGCCCGCGACAGCGCGCTGCAAGGGCTGCGGGCCAGCGAATTCGACCAGGCCACCGTGGAACTGACCTTGCTCAGCAACGTGGCCGACCGCTACGCGCAAACCCTGGCCGCGCGCCAGCGCCAGCAGATCGCCGAGCTGAACCTGGCCAATGCCCGCAACGTGCTCGACCTGGTGCAGACCCGCTACGACGCCGGCTCCGCCACGGCGCTGGAACTGGCCCAACAGAAAAGCCTGGTCGCCAGCCAGCGGCGCCAATTGCCCTTGATTCAGCAACTGGCCGAAGACGCCCAGATCACCCTCGCGGCGCTTCTCGGCCAGCCGGTGCAAAACCTGGACCTGGGTGCAGAGCCCTTCCAGGCCATGACGTGGCCAACCATCGACGCCGGCATGCCCAGCCAGTTGCTCAGCCGCCGACCCGATATTGCCAAGGCCGAGGCCGAGCTGGCAGCCGCGCAGGCGAATGTCACCGTGGCCCGAGCGGCCATGCTGCCAGCCCTGACCCTCGGCGCCACACTGGGCTCCGACGCCTACAAGGCCGTGGACATCCTGCGCAGCCCCTACTACACGCTGACGGCCGGCCTGGTGGGGCCGATCTTCAACAACGGCCGTTTAAGCGCCGAGCGCGACAAGGCCCGAGCACGCCAGGATGAGCTGCTGTACGCCTACCGCGGTGCGATCATCAACGGTTTTGCCGATGTGGAAAAAACCCTCAGCAGCATCACGCGGCTGGACCAGCAGCGTCATTGGCAAACGGATGAATTGCAACAGGCCCAGGCTGCCTTCCAGATCGCCGAAAGCCGCTACCAGGCCGGCGCCGAGGACTTGCTCACGGTGCTCGAAACCCAACGCACGCTGTACGCTGCCCAGGACCTGAACGTGCAACTGCGCCTGGCGCGCCTGCAGGCCAGCATTGCGTTGTACAAGGCACTGGGTGGCGGTTGGAAAACCGATATCCGATAAACAAAACTCCAGTTTCCTACGCAACCCACGTTCTTCCCCTACATTCCTCGAACCAAGGTCCTTGGTAAAAAAGCCGTTATCACACGGCTGCCCAGGACCTCTTGATGACGATTGCAAAACACCTCGCGTGTGGCTGTCTGTGCTTGATGGTAAACATTGGCCATACCGCATCACTGATCCAACCCACCGCCATCGATTGGCTGCTGGACTGCCCCCTCCCCACCCTCGAACGGCTGGACCCCAACGTGGTGTCACGCACCCAGTGCGGCGTCGTGACCGTACCGCGCAACTACGCCGCGCCTCGGCAAGGCACCCTGCGCCTGCACCTGACCCGCGTCGGCGCCCGCGAGCCGTTGAGCCGCGAGGGAGTGGTGTTCACCCAGGCCGGCGATACCGCGCCCAACAACCAGGGCACCTTCGTGATTCACCTGGCCACCCGCTGGGAATCCTATGCCACACAAGCGTATCGCAAGCTGGTCAACCGTTATGACGTCATCGAGCTCAGCCCTCGTGACCTCAGCCAACAGAACGGCGTAGAACACGCCGCACGGGACATGGAGTTCGTACGTGCCCAACTGGGGGACGCACAACTGCTCTATCTGGGTAACGCCGATGGCACGCGGTTGGGCAGCCGTTACAGTGCGCTGTATCCAGAGCGTGTCGCACGCATGGTGCTGCTCAACGCTGAACACAGCACGACAGCTGCATCCCAGGTCGAACAACTGCGCCTCAAGGATCCCGCAAGACCGGACGCCGGCGGCTGCATCAACCGCTGGGTGGGCGACTTCCTGGCGTATGGCAGACAGCCGCCACGGTCAACTCGCTGTCTTGACCCAGACGGTTGGGAGTAGCGCGCCGATGGAGTCGCCTGCCAATCCCCGCTTCTGCGTGATCAGTTCTACAATGCCCCCATTCATCCCCAGGGGTCTTCATGGACATCGAACTGGCACGCACCTTTCTCGAAATCACCCGTTGCGGCAGCCTGGCGGCGGCCGCTGAGAAACTTCACGTCACCCAGACCGCCATCACCGCACGGGTCAAAAGCCTGGAAAGCCAACTGGGCAGTACGCTGTTTATCCGCAACCGCGCCGGCGCACGCCTGACCGCCGACGGCGAGGCCTTCGTGGTGTATGCCAACCAGTTGCTGCAAACCTGGGAAGCCGCGCGGCGTGACCTGCCGTTGCCCGATGGCTATCGCAATGTGCTGCACATCGGCGGTGAGGTCAGCCTGTGCAACCCGTTGATGCTCGGGTGGGCCAAGGCGCTGCGCGAACACATTCCGGGCCACGCGCTGCGCACCGAAGTGCGTGAAGGCGACTACCTGTTGCGCCAGCTGGAACTGGGCGTGCTCGACGCGGCGCTGGTGTTCCAGCCGCAATACTGGCCGGGGTTGCAGGTGGAACAGGTACTGGAAGAAAAACTGATCCTGGTGCAATTGGTCAGCAAGCCGGCGCCGTACGTCTACATCGACTGGGGGCCGGGCTTTCGCCAGCAACACGACGCCGCCCTGCCCGACAAGGCCCGGGCTGCGGTGAGCTTCAACCTGGGGCCATTGGCCTTGCAGTACATCCTCGAAAATGGCGGCGCTGGCTATTTCCGCACGCGGGTAGTGCAAAGCTACTTGGACAGCGGTGTGATGCAGCGTGTGTCCAAGGCGCCGGAGTTCAGCTTCCCGACCTTCCTGGTGTATTCAAGGGCGCGGGATTCGGCGGTGTTGCAGCAGGCATTGGCGTTACTGCGCGATGTGGTCAAGGCCGAAGGTGACTGGTCACAACGCTGGGATCCACTGATGTGAAACGGGCAGTGAACTAGCGCGATCCTGAAGGCGGGCTAAGCTCAGTCACCACCCAAAAACGCTATGAGCCCCAACGACAATCAGGAATCGTCATGAGTACCCGTCCAAAAAAACTGCGCCATCTGCTGTTTGTGTTGCTGCTGGCGGTGGTCGCCTTTTTGCTGCTGATGCCGACCAAGGTACAACCGGTGAACTGGGCGCCGCCCAAAGCGCCATCGATGAAAGAAGGCCCTTTCGCCGAGAACCAACGCCTCAAGGGCGTGCAGAAAATCGGCGCCCAGGACATCGCCGGGCCGGAGGCGTTGCTGTTGGATGCCCAGGGTTTTCTCATCAGCGGCCTGCAGGATGGGCGCATCATCCGCACCTCCCCCGACAGCCGCAACCTTGAGGTACTCGCCAATACGGGCGGACGCCCGCTGGGGCTGGCGCTGCACCCGGATGGGCGCTTGATCATTGCCGATGGCGTGAAGGGTCTGCTCGCACTGGATGCCAACCGCCAACTCACCTCCCTGAGCACCGGCGCCGATGGCGTGCCCTTCGGTTTTACCGATGACGTCATCGTGGACGCCAGTGGCCGCTATGCCTATTTCAGCGACGCATCGAGCCGCTGGGGGTATGGCCAGGATGGCGAAGCCGTGATCGAGCATGGCGGTGATGGTCGGCTGCTGCGTTACGACTTCAGCAATGGCCGCACCGAGGTGTTGCTCGACCAACTGCAATTTGCCAACGGCGTCGCCCTGGGCCCGGACGAACGCTACGTACTGGTGAATGAAACCGGCGCCTATCGCATCAGCCGCTACTGGCTCAAAGGCGAACGCGCCGGCAGCCACGACCTGTTTATCGACAACCTGCCAGGCCTGCCGGACAACCTGAGTTTCAACGGCCAGGACCGCTTCTGGGTGGCGCTCTATTCACCGCGCAATCCATTGCTGGACAGCTTTGCCGGCTACCCGCTGCTGCGCAAAGTGATGGTGCGTGCACTGATGGTCGTGCCCAAGCCCATCGAGCGCAAAGCCTTTGTGCTGGGGTTGGATACCAACGGCAAGGTCATCGCCAATTTGCAGGATGGCAGCGCAGGCAACTACTCACCGATTACCACCGCGCGGGAGTATGGCGACTGGTTGTACCTGGGCTCGTTGAAGAGCACGAGCATGGCGCGCTTGCCGTTGCAACTGGCGTTGGCGCCGGAGTGAAGGACGGGCAGCCTGAGCTCTATCTGAAGCATGGAGATCCAATGTGGGACCTCGAATCCGCCTTAATACCCCGTCATCTCCAGATACCCCACCCCGCCCTCAAACCGCACCGGCCCTTCCCAATACGGAATCCCCAGGTTCATCCAGGCATTCGGGTTGACGGCTTCGGTGGTGATATCCAGCTGTTTGCGAGGAATTTTCAGCGACCAGCGCGTAGGAATGTTGCGCCCATCAATGGCCGTGCTTTCCAGCGGGGCGAGTTGGATATCGGCGTTGTGCAACGTCTCGGTACGTCCCTGGGCGTCGATCCAGGTGCCGGTGAGATAACCGCCGCCGTCCTTCTGGCGTACGCGAAACAGCATCAGTTGCGCGCCCCGATCCAGGTGCAGGGAGAACCAGTCCCAACCGGTCTGGTTGGCGCTCAGGGGTTGGCTGCTCCATTCGCGGTCGAGCCAGGCCGGGCCGGTGACTTGATAGGTGTTGCCGTCAATGCGCACACTGCCCTCGGCAGTGAAGAACGGCTGACTGTAGTAATACGACGCCTGGCCCTGGTCGGATTTGCGGCTGTAGCCGTTGTCGCCTTGCAACACCAGCGGCCGACTGGCGGTGAGGCGCAGGTCGTAGGCGAAGTGCGCATCGCTGGCCTTGAGTTGCATATCCGCCAATGCACCGACTGCGCCAGGACGGCTGGCAAAGTTCCAATCGTCGATCCACGCTGTGAATGGCGCGGCCTGGGCACCGGCCTGGCCAACGCCGCCACGGGCTAGACGTTCGGCGGCGTAATGGCGGTTGGCAGAGGTGACGGCGGCATGGCCGAGCCACACCGTCGAATCCTGCCAGCCGGCCTGGGTCGGCCCGGCTTTCAACGCGTTGCGAAACAGCGTCCATTGCACGCCGAACACATTGCCCTCGGCATCCTTGAGGTTGGCGGTAACGTACCACCACTCGATGCGAAAGCCGTCATGGGGGCCGTGGTCCTCGGGAAAGCTGAACGCCTTGCCGGGCACCACTTGGGCAAAGTCCGCTGCATCGCTGCCCAGGCCTGCGAAGCTCTCCTGGGGTGCGGGGACTTTGTCACAGGCCGCCAGCAGCCATAACGCGCAGATCAACGCCTTAATCTTCATGGGCAAAGGTCCGAAGCAAATCCGCCGGGCGGCTGCGGTACAACTGCCACAGCGGCCAGGCCGATGCTAACAATGTGGCCAGCATCGCCAGCCCGAGTAATTGTGCGAGCTGCCACGGGAACACCTGCAATGGTAGCCGCCAGCCAAAGGCCTGTACGTTGATCACCGCGTCCAGGCACCACGCCAGCAGCACCCCCAGCGGCAACGCCAGCATCAGGGTGAGCACCGCCAGCAGCCAGGTCTGGCCCAGGTTCAGCAGCATCAATTGTCGCCGTGTCACGCCCAGCGCCCACAGCGGTGCGAGTTGGCCGAGGCGGCTCTGGCTCTGGGTCAGCAGGCTGATGAACAGCGCCACGCCGGCCACGCCCAGGGTCAGGCTGTTGAGGGCGGCGGTCGCGGCGAAGGTGCGTTCGAACACCTGGCTTGACCAGCCCTTGAGTTGCTGTTGATCGACGATACGGCTGTCGTCCAGGGCAAATTCGCGCTGCACTTCGCGCACCAGTGGCGCCACATCGGGCGGCGCGACGCGCAGGTTGAAACGCGCCGGCGAGAGGGTCGGCCAGTGCGCCAGCAGGTGCGCGGAATTGACCAGGATATGCCCCTTGGGATTACCGTAATCGGCGTAGATCCCCACCACCTTGGGCGACCATGCACCTTGCGGCGTGGGGATATTGATCGAATCCCCGAGCCTGACTGACAACCTGCGCGCCAACTGCTCGCTGAGCATCAAAGTGTCGTCACCCAGCAGTTGGTCCCAGGGCTCAGCGACAGCCTCCAACAACGGCCAATGCTGACGATAGGTCGGATCATCGACCACCCCGAACACATCCGCCGGCCAACCCTGCACTTGCACCGCGACCTGCCAGGTCGGCAACACCCTCTGTACCAGCGATTGGTGCGCCAGCCAGGTGCTGAGCTGATCCGCCTGGGCCGGGGTTTGTGGGTTGAGGTACAGCTCGGCCGTCAGGCGTTGCTCCAGCCAATGATTGAAGGTGTGGCGAAAGCCTGACGTCATGGAGCCCGCGCCGATGTTCGCGGCCAGGGCCAGCAGCAACGCCATCAACGCCAGGCTCAAGGCCGGCAATTGTTGGCGACAATCGGCGAGAAACCATTGGCCCAGTACCGAACGGCTGCGCCCCAGCACGGCCTTGAGCAGCCCGTTGAGCAGCACCGGCAAGCCCAGGGCAGCGCCGAGCAGTAACGCCGCCATCAATATAAAACCAGACGCCAGGCTGTCGCCCAGCCAAAGCGCCAACAGCGCGATCAGCAATGCGGTTGCTGCGACCCAGCCCTGGCGCCGTAACCAACGGCCATGGGCTTCGTGCCAGGCCTGGGCGTTGGCCAGCGCCAGCAACGGCAGGCGCGCCGCCCGCCACACGCTGCTGGCGCCGGCAAGCAAGGCGCCCAACAGGCTCAAGCCGAGCCCCGCCAACCACCACCACGGGCTCAGGCTTAACTGTCCCGGTACTTCAGCGCCATATAACCCCCTCAGGCTGGCAGCCACATCCGGCAGCAGCAGGCTGGCCAGCAGGTAGCCGCTGGCAACGCCCAGCACACCGCCCAGCAGCGACAACGCGCCCAACTCCACCCCAAGCCCGAGGATCAACAAACGCGCACTGACCCCGCAGGCACGCAAGGTGCGCAACAGTGCGCGTCGTTGCTCCAGGGCCAGGCCGATGGCCGCGTGCACGATAAACAGCCCCACCACAAAGGACAGGAAGCCCAGCGCATCCAGGTTCAAGTGAAAGCTTTCGGTAAGGCGCGCCAGGTTGTTGTCCTCGCCCTGCCTGAGTTGCAGCCCGGCGGGTGGCGTGGGATGCCCGGCGGCGAAGGCCTTGTCCAACAGCAGTCGCGAGAGTTGCCCAGGCATTTCCAGCAGGGGTTGAGCAAAGCCGATATCGGTGAGTAACAGGCCGGGCGCCATATCCGGCTGCGCTTGCAGGGGCGGCAGGCGTTGCCCGTTCTGCGCCAGGGGTTGCTGCCCTTCGAGCAGCCCCAGGGCCTGCAAGGTTTGCGGCGCGATCCAGGTCCGCCCCGGCGGTTCAAAGAAGGCAAGCATCTGCGCCTGGCTCAAGCGCTGCCCCGCTACCGCACCGCTGCCGGGCAACGACAGCGGATCAATGCCCATCAATTGCAGGCGCATGTCCTCATGCCCCTTGAGCTGCAAACGCCCCTGCACCACCGGCGACACCGGCCAACCGGCGCGGCGCAATTGGGCGAACAGCGCTTGCGGAAAACTGGCCGCGTCCGGCGCACTGAGGCTGGCCTGGGGTTCGCCGCCGATCAACTGGCTGGCGCGGGCATAACTGTCGCGCGCCTGAGTATTGAGAGCCTGCACGCCGGTCAGGAGTGCAGTGGCCAGCCACAAGCCGGTAAGCACGCTGAAGAACTGCACCGGATGGCGCCGCCAATGGCTGAGCAACGCGCGCAGTGTCCAATAAAACACCGCCATGTCAGCGCGCATCCGCCGGCAGGACGCGGCCGTGATGCAACACCACCTGCTGGTCCAGCCGCGCCGCAATGCGTGGGCTGTGCGTGACCATCAACAGGCTGGTGGGGCTGTCACGCAACAGGTCCAGCAGCAGTTGCAGCACCTCGTCGCTGGTGGCTTCGTCGAGGTTGCCGGTGGGTTCGTCAGCCAGCAGCAAACCCGGCCGTGACGCCAAGGCCCGACCTACCGCGACCCGCTGTTGCTGGCCGCCCGAGAGCTGTTCCGGATAGCGCTTGAGCAAGTCGCCCAGGCCCAGGCGTTCGACCAACTGCGCCTGCCAGCGCGGATCAAAGCGCCCCGCCAGGCGGGCCTGGAACGCCAGGTTGTCGTCAACGCGCAAACTGCCGATGAGGTTGAACTGCTGGAACACCAGGCCGATTTCAGTGCGCCGCCAGTGGGCCAGTTGCGGCTCGCTCATCTGGTCGAGACGCTGCTCACCCACCTGGATACTGCCGCGATCCAACCGATCAAGCCCCGCCACCAGGTGCAACAAGGTGCTCTTGCCGCTGCCCGACTCGCCCATCAACGCCAGGCTGCTGCGTGGGGCCAGGTGCAAATCCACACCGGCCAGCACCGCCAATGGGCCTTGAGGGGTCGTGTAGCTTTTGAAGACACCTTGCACCTGCAACATGGGAGCACTCGATTGATGGGCGGCCATCGAGAATAACGGCTGCGCCATTGGGCCACGCAAATTTTTCACATGGATTTCACCGGTTGCCCACTCGCAGCCCTCTAAATTGCCGGTTATGCGTCACGCGTCGGCCACTTGATCAGTGGCCACGCCTGACAGTTTTTAACCGCCGCATGTTCAGCGAAAAGACAGCAGCCCTGTGACAGCCTCCTGCTTCACTGCGGCTATTCGCCAACAAGTTGCGCCTAATTAATACAACATTGCCAACAGTGTCCAAGGTGAATGAAGTGGTAGACATTACCCTGACCAAACCGCGCTCGCCCCGGGCTTTTTTCAAGCGCCTGCAACGTCTGTGGCTTGGCATTGCCGTGATCACTGCGCTGCTCGCTTGCAGCCTGCTCTGGCCGGCTTCGCCACGGGATCTCGGCGTGGGCAACCGCCTGCTGACCTCCCAGGTCATGCCGCTGTGGCGCGACGGCGACGTGATCGTGCTGGTGCGTCATGAAGAGCGCTGCGACCGCTCGACCAACCCGTGCCTGGGGCCGGTCGAAGGCCTGACAATCAACGGCAGCCAACAGGCGGAAAAACTCGGCAGCGCCTTTAAATGGTTGGGCATGGACGGCAGTGACGTGCTCGCCAGCCCGGCCATTCGTACCGCCCAGACCTTGCGCTTCATGTTCGGTAAAAACGAGCTGACCTCCGGACAGCAAGCCGTCTGCGGCGCAGCCATGGGTGAGGAATTGCTCAGCCACAAGCAGCCGGGGCGCAACCTGGTATTTGTGACGCACAGCGGCTGCATCGCCGACTTCGAAAAATCCCAGGGCTTCCCCCGTGCGGCATTTCCCGAGTACGGCAGCGCTCTGTTCGTGCAAGTGTTGCCGAACGGTAAATTCAAGACCTTGGGCCTCATGAACAATCCGGACTGGCCGGCTGCGCTCAACCATCTCTGAAGTGATTGCCTGTGTTCAGCAACAAGACAGCCCTGTTCTGGCATGTTTAGTTGCGCCTTTGAATTAAGCCCCCCATGACTCTCTCCTGTTACTTAGTGACCGCTGTGACCGTTTGCACCATGACCTCATTACTCAAAACCCCTGGCTTTAAACGTCAAGGAGCGACGTTTTCATGACCCGTTCAAATCCCCTGTATCTGCTGTTGCTTGCCTTCGCCGCGTTCTATCTGTTGCCCTTGGGCCTGCACGGCCTGTGGACCCCGGATGAAACCCGCTACGCCCAGATCAGCCAGGAAATGCTGCAGTCCGGTAACTGGGTGGCGCCGCACTTCATGGGCGTGCGCTATTTCGAAAAACCCGCCGCCGGGTATTGGCTGATTGCCCTTGGTCAAGCGGTGTTCGGCCAGAATCTGTTCGGCGTACGCATCGCCTCAGCCCTGGCCAGCGGCTTGAGCGTGATGCTGGCCTACCTGATCGCTCGCCGCCTGTGGAACGACCCGCGTAAAAGCGTCGCCTGTGCCCTGCTTTACCTGAGTTTTGGCTTGGTGGCGGGGCAAGCGGGATATTCCAATCTGGATCCGCAATTCACCCTCTGGGTCAACCTGAGCCTGGTTGCGCTGTGGTTTGCCCTCGACAGCAGCAACCTGCGTGGACGCCTGACGGCCTGGGCGGTGTTGGGATTTGCCTGTGCCATGGGCTTCATGACCAAGGGTTTCCTGGCGTGGGCGCTGCCCGTATTGATTGCCGTGCCCTATATGCTCTGGCAACGGCGCCTTGGTGAGCTGCTGCGTTATGGCCCGCTGGCGGTGGGCGTGGCGGTGCTGGTGTGCCTACCCTGGGTCCTGGCAATCCATAGCCAGGAACCGGACTTCTGGCGCTTCTTTTTCTGGAATGAACACATTCGCCGCTTCAGCGCCGACAACGCGCAACACGTGCGGCCCTGGTGGTTCTTCCTGCCGATCATCGCCGTGTCGTGCCTGCCCTGGGCCGGGCTGCTTCCCAATACCCTGCGCCAGGCGTGGCAGCAAATACGCCAGCCGGCTATCGGTTTCCTGGCCTTGTGGCTGCTGCTGCCCCTGGGCTTTTTCAGCCTGAGCAACGGCAAGCTGCCGACCTACATCATGCCGTGCCTGTTGCCCCTGGCATTGCTGATGGGACACACCTTGAGCGACCTGCTGCGCAACGGCCACCCACGCGCGCTCAGGCTCAATGGTCTGCTCAACCTGGTGATCGGCATGGCGGCCATGCTCGGCCTGCTCTACCTGCAAATCGCCCGGCCGCTGTACGGCAACAGCCTCGCCGAGATGTTCAGCCTGTCCCTGGCCTTCATCGTGTTACTGGTGTGGATCCTCACCAACCTGCTGCAAGCCGTGCGCCCGCTCACGCTATGGGCGCTGCCGGCCGTGGGCATCGGCGTGCTGGTGATCCTGCTGCCAGCGAGCATGCCGGCGCAGATCGCCGATAACGAAATGCCCGACCAGTTCGTGCTGGAACACCTGGACGCGTTGCAACACACCCACGCCCTGCTGAGCAACGAACTGGGCAGCGCCAGCGCCCTGGCCTGGCGCCTGCAACGCACCGACGTGGCGCTGTATGGCACCGAAGGCGAACTGCGCTACGGCTTGCAGTTCGCCGATGCAGGCCAACGTAAAGTCGATCTGGATCAAGTACAGGCCTGGCTCGCCGAGGCGCGCCAGCACGGCTCGGTGGGCGTGCTGATGCGGGTCGACAGCACCAGCGAAATGCGCGAGGCCGGGCAGTTGCCGCTTGGGGGTAAGCGTTATTCCAAGGGGTATTTGCAGCTGATTCTGTATCCGCAGTTGCCTGCTACAGACGTAGACTCGCTGCATAAATAAAAGCCTCGTCCAGACTATTAGCGCCGTACGCCCGCATAAAACCTTGGGCATCAGTGAAACGATTGAACCGCCGCTGACTGACCATGTAGAAATCATCGCAGTGAGCAACGATCTCATCGACATTATGCGACGAGACCAGTACGGCGACTCCTTCCTCGGCGGCGCCCTCCAGACACTTCCAAATATGATGACGAAACTCAGGATCAACACCCGCGGTAGGCTCATCCAAGATAACCAGATCAGCGTTGGCGCTAAGAAGAGACAACGTAAAAAACCAGCGTTTTTCCCCATAACTGCACAGAGATGATTTTTTTGTCCATATTTCGCAATACCGATCTGCTATCCCAGGACTCCACTTCTCAATTTTCTCCAGCGCATGTTGTTTATCAAGCTTACTGTCAGAGCAAAAAAGCATTGTCATCCTGAAAACATCAAACATACGAAACACAGGTGGCGTACTAATCACTTGTGACAAGTAAAGTAACTTCGAAAAAGACCGAACGATTTCACCCGCTTCGATTCTTTTCAAGCCACACACCACATCAAAGAACGTTGTCTTACCAGACCCGTTAGCACCTAACAACCCGCATATTGACCCAGCCTCAACGGTCAGCGTGGCATCTTCAAACAAAGTTTTCCGCGCACACCTGACCTCAAGCGAATTCACAACAAGCCGCTTCATCAATAACGACTCCATACAGGGTTAATAGTTAAAAACCGAAACACAATCCAAAGCGTAACAAAAAACGAAACACCAATAACCAACGCTATGAACCAGCACTCAGCGACACCTACCAACATAATATGGTTAGCCCACCACATAGGATTAATAAAGCTTACTCTTTCGAGAACAGGGCTGGACGTCCCAATGCTGACGATTCCAAGCGCTAACATTGTAAGCGACGCCATGGAAAAAACAGTGCTTGAATTTTGAAAACCCAAGGGAACAAGAGTCAATAAGAGAGCCGGTATCGAAAACAATAAAAAACAAATATAGAACCGCCCAAGGATGCCAAGAAGCTCTTCTACCTCGACCGCACCATTATAGCTGCGGGTCAGCAAATAAAAAACACAACAATATACGAGCGATATTATAGAATAGGCTAAATAATGCCCAAAAAGAAAAATAACTTTATTATCATCCGTATAGACAAAAGACCTCAAAAACCCACTTTCCCTGCGACCAACGATATAAAACGCCAATCCAAACAAGGCAACACTTGAAGCGACGAAGGAATAGAACCACGAGGCACTGGACAAATAGTCATTGGGCGCGTCGTTATTCGCCCCTCTCGAATAAGTTATTAAATAGTAAGTAACCACCGGAGACAACACCGACCAAAACAGCGCAACGGGCTCTTTTAATTGTTCTTTAACGAATAGTGACGCCAGCAACACAGGCTTAACGAATGAGTAGCGATTCATTACACACCTCAGGGAAACGGGACCATTCTATCCATCCGGGAGACCAGCATCGACAATCACACATATACCAATGCGACGTAGACTCCTCAAAATTTTGCCATCACTTCATCTCTCCTTTCACACAAGTTGTTCTCAGCCACTTCCCGAAAAGTGACAAAAACAATCTAGTACACGCATGGAGAAAAGCCCAAAAGATAAAAATTCCTCGTAGGAAAATTAACTACCGAATTTAGGAAGTTTCCCTCACTAATTTCAGAAGTTAAATACTTGCGAGCAACGTCGGCCTCCAACCAACCAAGGATGGGAAGATGTGAACACTTATAGAATTAACAACTTACGAACCGCAGATTCGCACTAAAAATCTTTCCTACCCCCGAGGGGGGTTTAAAGATTCAGAGCTGTACCGAGGGAACCAACAAAAATATCCGACAAACGGCCTATATATTCTTATCAGTCGTCCATACCAGTCCCTAACGCCTGGCTCGCTCGTGCTTTATCGTCGAAAAAGGTACTCGAAGGATGATTTACAACCCCGTAGCGAATAAATCAGGAGTGGATTAGAAGCGGGCGATCATTGCGGGAGTTTGCAAACCCACATTGATTGCCTTTCATATCCGCCGCCGCCGATCAAGCTGCGGAATCGCCGTCTGCGCCACCTCCACCCGCTGCACCTGCGCCACGGTCCTGGCGGCCAGTTGCGCCAGCGTCGGCTGACTGAACAGGCTGCGCGCATCCACCTCCAGCCCGGCCTTGCGCAGGCGCGCGACCAGGTTCACCGCCAGCAGCGAGTGCCCGCCCAGTTCGAAGAAGTGGTCGTGGCGCCCTACCCGTTCCAGCTTGAGCACCTGCGCCCAGATGCCGGCCATCAGGGTTTCCACTTCGCCCTGGGGCGCTTCATAGGCGCGGCTGAGCACCGCTTCCAAACCCGGTTCTGGCAACGCCTTGCGGTCGAGTTTGCCGGCGGGGTTGAGGGGGAGTTCTTCAAGCGCCACGAAGGCCGCCGGTACCATGTATTCCGGTAACTGCTGCAGTACATGAACGCGCAAGTCTTCCAGGCTCGGCGCCGGTCCGCGCAGGGTGAAGTAAGCGACCAGTCGCTCATCGCGAATCAGCACCGCCACCTCACGCAACGCTGGATGCGCCAGCAGGCACGATTCGATTTCGCCCAGTTCCAGACGCACGCCGCGCAGCTTGACCTGAAAGTCGTTACGCCCAAGGAATTCCAGGTTGCCGTCCGGCTGGTAACGCACGAGGTCGCCGGTGCGGTACAGCCGATCCCCCGGCACAAACGGGCTGTCGATAAAGCGTTCGGCCGTCATCTGCTCCAACCCCAGATACCCACGGGCCACGCCGACGCCGCCGATATGCAACTGGCCGCTGAGGCCCATGGGCACCGGCGCGTCGTGTTCGTCCAGCACATACAGGCGCGTATTGTTGATCGCCCGGCCGATGGGCAATTGCAGCGCCGGGACCGGTGCGCCGGGGTCCAGGGTCCAGGCGCTGCTGTCCACCGTGGCTTCGGTGGGGCCGTAGACGTTATGCAGGCGCACCTTGGGCAAACGCGCCTGCACGCCACGGGCCAGGGCTTCGGTGAGTTCGCCGCCGCCGCACAGCACATCGGTGAGGCTGGTGCACAGCGCGGACTCTTCCAGTTCAAGGAACTGCTGCAACATTGCCGGTACGAATTTGATCACGGTGATCTGTTGCTCACGAATCACCTGCGCCAGGTAAGCCGGCTCGCGATGACCATCGGGCCGCGCCAGAAACAGGCGCATGCCATTGGCCAGCGGCCAGAACAACTCCCAGACCGAGCCGTCAAAGCTGAACGGCGCCCGTTGCAACAGCGCGCCGCCCTCGGCATTGGGGCACAACTGCGAGCCCCAGTGCATCAGGTTGCCCAGGCCACGATGTTCGATCATCACGCCCTTGGGCGTGCCGGTGGAGCCGGAGGTGTACATCACGTAGGCCAGGTTCGCGACGCTCAGCCCTGGCACCGAGGGGTTGCCGTCCGGCGCGTGGCTCCAGGCGCAGTGGTCAAAATCGATCACCGGGATGGCGACTTCACCGGGCAAGTCGCGGGTGGCCGCGTGCACCAGCAGCGCCACCGGTTGACTGTCCTGAAGCATGTAGGCCAGGCGTTCGCGGGGGTAGCCGGGGTCCAGCGGCACATAGGCGCCGCCAGCCTTGAGGATCGCGAGCAACCCCACCACCAGGTCCAGGCCACGCTCGACGCACAGCGCCACGCGCGAATCTGGCTGCACGCCACGCTCGCGCAGGTGGAAGGCCAGGCGGTTGGCGCGCTCGTTGAGTTCGCGATAAGTCAGTTGCAGCTCACCGGCCTGCACCGCCACCGCGTGGGGAATGTGCCGCGCGTGGGCTTCGAACAGCGCCTGGACGGTGAGGGTTTCAGGGTAGTCGGTGGCGGTGGCGTTGAAGTCCAGCAGCAGTGTCTGCACTTCGCGGGCGGGCAGCACCTGCACGTCACGTAAAGGCGCTTGCGGCGTGCGCTCCAGTGCCTCGGCCAGGTTGATCAGCGTGGTTTCCAGGTAGTCCAGGGTACGTTCGGCGCCCACCGTGCGCGGGGCCTTGGCCTTGAGGTTAAAACCGCCGGCGGTATCGTCCACGCTGAGCATCAGCGGGTAGCTGAGAATGTCTTCGGCACTGACCAGAGCAATGCCCGGCACCAGCACGAGGTCGCGCTCGGTATCGGTATGACGGTAATTGAGCAGGCTGTTGAACAGCGGCGCCGCGCCGCTGCAACGCTGGGCCAAGGCCAGCGACGCTTGCTCGTGGGCGAGCAAGGCGCTGAGTTGGTGATGGGTGTCACGCAACGCATCCGCGACGTTTTGCCCGGCCAGGTGCAGGCGTAACGGCAAGGTATTGATGAACATACCCAAGGCGCGATCGGCGCCCTCGCCCGCCTGCAAACGGCCGAGCAACACGGTGCCGAACACCCCGTCATCACGGCCCGCCACGCGGCTGAGCACCTGGGCCCAGGCCAAGTGGAACAGGCTGGCGGCGCTGACGCCCACACCACGGGCCTGGGCACGCAAGCGCCGGTTGAGGTCGTCACTCAGTGCACGCTGCGCTTCTTCGGTATCCGCCCGATTGGCCTGGCGCTCCTGCACGCCGAAGGCAAACGTGGGCTCATCCACATCGCCCAGTTGCGCACGAAAAAACGCCTCATGGGCCGCCTGGCGCACCGGTGAACGGGACTGCGCCACCACATTGCGATACGGCACCGGCGCCGGCAATTGCGCCTGTTGGCCGAGCAGGTGGGCGCGGATTTCCTGCATCAGAATCGTGGTGGACGTCGCATCGTTGACCAGGTGATGAAAGCGCAGCCGGGCCACCCAACCCGTGGGCGCTTCGGCATAGTCCAGCGCCATCAACGGTGCCTGGCGCAAGTCCAACGGGCTGTCACCGTCACGCCAAGGTTCCACACGCAGGCGGGCCGCACGCCACACCACTTGCATCGGCTGCTCCAGGGCATCCCAGGCCAGGCTGGTGCGCAGGATGTCGTGGCGGTCGATTACCTGTTGCAGGGCCAGGGCAAAGGCGTCCAGTTGGTCGCGCCGCGCAAAGCTGAACTGTGCCTGTTGCTGGTACGGGTCATGCTCGTCGGTGAGGTGGTGGTAGAGCAAACCTTCCTGTAACGGCGCCAGGGGGTAGATTTCCTGGACGTTGGCCGCACCGCCGGGAATACCGGCATTGATACGATCAATGCTGGCTTGATCGAGCTCGGCCAGCGCCAGCAACTCCGGGGTGATATGGCGACAGTCAGCGGGGACGCGATTGGCCGGCACCTCCACGTCGCTGCCTTCACTCACCGCCGCCAGCGCCGCCAACGTCGGCTGGCCGAACAGCACCTGCACATCGGCGCGCAACCCGGCCTGGCGCATGCGCTGCACCAATTGCACGGCAAGCAACGAGTGCCCGCCCAGTTCAAAGAAATGGTCGTGACGGCCCACTTGCTGCACCTGCAACAGCTCGGCCCAGAGTTGGGCGAGGACGGTTTCCACACCGGCTCGCGGCGCTTCGAACCGGCGAGTGACGAACGCCACCTGGGTCGGCGCCGGCAATACCTTGCGGTCGAGTTTGCCGTTGGCGGTCAGGGGCCACGCCTCCAGCGGCATGTAGGCCGCCGGCAGCATGTAGTCCGGCAATGAGGCGTGCAGGTGGGCGCGCAGGGTTTCGATGTCCACGGGCTGGCGTGGGATAAACCAGGCGAGCAATTGCCCGTCGCGAGATTGCACCACGGCTTCCTGGACATCCGCATGGGTGGCCAGGGCCGATTCGATTTCCCCCAGCTCGATGCGCATGCCACGGATTTTCACCTGGTCGTCATTGCGGCCCAGGTATTCAAGGTTGCCGTCAGGCAACCAGCGCGCGAGGTCGCCGGTGCGGTACATCCGGCCCGGCGCAAACGGGTTGTCGAGAAAACGTTCGGCGCTCAGTTCCGGGCGACTCAGGTAGCCGCGCGCCACGCCTTTACCGCCGACGTACACCTCCCCCGCCACGCCGATGGGAACAGCGCGCTGCCGCTCATCCAGCAGATAGATCGCCGCGTTGGCGACGGGCGCACCGATATGCAACGGCTGGCCTGCCTCGACGCGGCCGAAGGTGGCAACCACGGTGGCCTCGGTGGGACCGTAGTTGTTGATCACATCGAAAGTCTGCGCACGCGAGAAGCTGCGCAGACGGTCACCGCCGATCAGCAAGGTGCGCAAGGTCGGGTGCTCCAGCCGCTGGCTGAAGGCGTATTCAGCCACCGGTGTCGGCAGGAAGCACACATCCAGCGGCTGCGCACGCCACCAACCGAGCAGCGCGTCGATGTCCTCCGCGCCGTCATGGGCCGGTGGCAGGTGCAAGGTGGCGCCCACGCACAACGCCGGCCAGACTTCCCAGGCCATCGCGTCAAAACCAAAGCCTGCAACGCTGGCGGTGTGGCTGCCCGCGTGCAGGTTGAAGGCCTGGCAGTGCCAGTCCACCAGGTTGCAGACGCTGTGGTGTTCGACCATCACGCCTTTGGGCAAACCGGTGGAGCCCGAGGTGTAGATCACATAGGCGAGGTTCGACGGCTTGACCGCCACGTGCGGGTTGGCACCGAACTGGCACGTGAGTCGGTCCAGCTCGATCACCGGCGCCGCCTGGGCAGGCAAGCGCTGCAGCAAATCATGCTGGGTCAGCACCACCACCGGCGCGCTGTCTTGCAGCAGATAGCTCAAGCGTTCGGCGGGATGGGCCGGGTCGACCGGCACGTAGCAGGCGCCAGCTTTGAGAATCCCCAGCAGGCCCACCAGCGTGTCCAGACCGCGCCGCGCCAGGACGGCCACACGGTCATCGGGTTGCACACCCAGCTCGATCAGTTGATGGGCCAAGCCATTGGCTTTTTGATTGAGTTGGGCGTAGGTCAACGGGTGGCCCTGGTAAATCGCGGCCACAGCGTCCGGCGTGCGCACGGCCTGGGCTTCGATGCGGGCGTGCAGGGTGTGTGGCTGCGCGTGCGCTTGTTCAGTGGCGTTCCACTGCCGCAGTCGGGCCTGTTCGGCGGGCGTGACCATGCAGAACGCGCCGACTGGCAACTCGGTGTTATCCAGCCCCTGCTCCAGCAACCAGGTAAAGCGCTGGGTCAGGGCGAACACCTCGTCGTGCTGGAAGTACGCTTCGTTGTAGACGCAATGCAGACTTGCGGTGTCCTGGTGGCGGTTGCTGCGCAGGTGGAAGGCGATCGGCAGCGCTTCATGGTGGTTGGACACCTTGATCGCCCGGGCCTGGGTGGCGCCGTAGCGCAGTTCATGGGCGTCCTGCTCGAAGGACACCGACAGGTCGAACAGTTGGGCGCGATCGGCACGGTGCAGGCCCAGCTCGCGGTTCATCTCGCTCAACGGGAAACGCTGGTGACGGAAATCCTGCTTGAGCTGGTCGCGCACGCCGCGCACCAAGGCACCGAACGGCAGGTGTTCATCGAACTGCAAACGCACTGCGCTGACCTGGGCAAACAAGCCCACGGTGGCGCGAAAACGCGCGTTGGAACGGTTCAGGATCGGCAGCCCCACCACCCAATCGGGGCGCTGGGCGGTGCGGGTGAAATACACATACATCGCCGCCAGCAGCACATGGAACGCCGAGGCCTGGTAACGGCTGGCCAGCTGTTCCATGCGCTTGAGCAGGGCGATGGGAAAGGGTTGCGCCAGGGTGTTGCTGGGGGTGTTGGCGACGTACTTCGACGGGAACAAAGGCTCCGGCAGTACCTGGTATTTATCCAGCCAGTAGGCGCGATCGCGGGCGAAGCGTGTTGAGTCGCGGTAGCGCTGGTCGGCGTCGATAAAGTCGATATAGGACGGCGCCGGTGGCTCGGGCGGGTAGCCCTGTTCAAGAGCGGTATACAGGTGCGCCAACGATTGCAGCATCTGTCCAAAACCCCAGCCGTCGAGGATCACATGATGGGCCTGGGTGCCGAGCCGGTAGTGGTTGTCGGCAAGCTTGACCAGGAAAAAATGGAACAGCGGCGCGCCCTCCCGCGGATACGGCCGTGCCATGTGCGCCTGCATCAAGGCCTGGCTCGCTGCATGCGGGTCGCGCAGTGCGCAGAAATCGTGCTGTGCCACTTCGGTCACCAACGCAGGGGCGAAGGTTTGTCGAGGCAGGCCGTGGTCATCACTGTGCAGTTGAGTGCGTAGCGCGTCGTGCCGGGCCACCAACTGCTCGACGGCGCGCTGGATCAATTCAGGCGCTACCGCACCTTCGAAGTCGACATAACCGCCGATGTTGTAGAGCGGTGAGTCGCCCATCCGCAGTTGATCGAGCCAGATGTCCTGTTGGGCCGAGGTGAGGGGGAAGCTGGCCGGCAGGTTGGGAAATTGCTGCATAAGATCCTTCTCATGGGTGTCAGGCGCTGGCCGCGCAGGGAGCCCCATGACGGCGAAATTGCCGGATTTGAGCATGGGGGTCGGGGGCTGTCTGTCACCCGAAACCCGGACATTCAAATGGATGGATCCGGGTTGGCTGAAGGTTCACTGCTGAAACGATTAAAGAGTTGTAGGACATCGACTACATCTGGTCGCTGCTGGTTTTTTACAACGGCCCTTTAAAATAACTATTTTCTATACAAATCATAAAGTTATGAAATTATCAGATTTGCGCTGCGTTTTTCTTGGCAGGAAACAGCTTTCAGAAACGTCGAATTAATGACGTGGTTTTTATGGCAGCTTGTGTCCCTCGTTTCCGCTACATACGTAGGACAAATCCCCTGGCTAAATAAAATCTCGAGTGCCGACTCTCGTTCATGAGGAACGGATCGCCCCCCAGAGGCCCAGGGAGTTCGTTGACGGTTTTCGACATCAAGGATGAGATGGCTATGAGTTTGAAGCGCAGCATGGGTAACACACAGAGCCCGAATTTCTACGCTGAAATGGGTGAATTGATTGCACACAGCGGCCATGAGGCGTTTGCCGACCATATGCTGCATCTGGTCAGCAAATGGATACCGATCCACTTGGTGGACCTCAGTGAATGGACCCTCGACGAGCTGCGCGACCGCGTGCTCGATATCAAGCTCCTTGGCAGCGCTGGCCAGAAGCAGGACTTGCCTGCGCCTCTGGCCGTACGCCCGTTGGACGACCACCCGCTGCTGCAGCAAATGCTCAGCATGCAGGACCCATTGCTGATCCAGATGAGCGCCAAACCCAACAGTGCCCACCCTCGCGGCACCTCGCACCAGTGCAACCTGGTGTCGCGCCAGGGCAACCGGCGCTGTGTGATTTCGTTCTACCGGCCGCCGAGCGAGCGCGGGTTTTCCTTGGCCCAATTGTCGTTTCTCAAGTGCCTGTCCGACACCCTGCTGCCACTGATCGAACGCCACGCCAACGTGCTCCGCCAGGCGCCGCAGGCCCAGGCGGAGCCGAGCTATACGCTGCTTGAGCAATCGCAATTGCAACGCGAGTTCTACAAGCGTCTGTCCCTTGGAGACATCACCCTGTCGGCCCGTGAGCAGGAAGTGTGCCTCGGCCTGTTGACCGGCGGCACCGTGCCGCAGATGGCGGAAAAGCTCAGCGTGAAAAACAGCTCCATCGAGACCTACCTCAAGCGCGCCGCCGCCAAGCTGGGTGTGAGTGGCCGACATGGGTTGGCGAAGTGGATGGTGGGCGCTTGATGAAAACACTCTCTCTCGCCGGCATGGTCTTCGTGCTCGCTGGCTGCTCGCTGATCCCTGAGTACCAGCGGCCCGTGGCGCCGACGCCTGAACAGTATCCGCAGGCCGGCGTGTATGCGCTGGCGCAGGCCGGCACGCTGGCGCCCTCCTCGGACTGGCAGCAACTGTTCCATGACCCGGCGCTGCAACAGCTGGTCCGCGAAGCATTGGTCAACAACCGTGATCTGCGGGTGGCCGCGTTGAACGTCGAGGCCTTCCAGGCGCAGTACCGTATCCAGCGTGCCGACCTGTTCCCGGCGGTGTCCGCCACCGGTGCCGGCACCCGCCAGCGTGTGCCTGGGGAGGTGAATGGCACCGGTAAGTCGGCGATCACCTCCACCTATTCCGCCACCCTTGGCATCAGCGCCTATGAGCTGGATTTTTTCGGCCGCGTGCGCAGCCTCAGCGAGCAGGCAATGCTCACGTACCTGGGCACCGAAGAGGCGCGGCGCAGCGCGCAATTGAGCCTGGTGGCCAACGTCGCCAATGCCTACCTGACCTGGCGCGCCGACCAGGAACTGCTGGCCCTGGCCCGGCAAACCCTGACGGCCAACGACCACAGCCTGCACCTGACCAGCCGGAGTAAAACCGCGGGTAAAGCGTCAGCCCTGGACGTGGTGCAAGCGCGCACCAGCGTCGAAAGCACCCGCGCCAGCGTGGCCCGGTATGAGCGCCAGGTGGCGCAAGACCTCAACAACCTGGCGCTGTTGGTGGGTGGCCCGGTGGATCAAGCGTTGCCATCCCGTCCACTGGCGGATGACCTGGTGGCCAGCGTGCCCGCCGGGTTGCCCTCGGATCTGCTGCAACGCCGCCCGGACATCCTCCAGGCCGAGTACCAACTGCGCGCCGCCAATGCCAATATCGGCGCCGCCCGCGCCGCGTTCTTCCCGTCGGTGAGCCTTACCGCCAACGCCGGCAGCACCAGCACCGAACTGTCGGGGCTGTTCAAGGGCGGCTCTGGCAGCTGGACGTTCCAGCCGCAAATCAACCTGCCGATCTTCAACGCCGGCAGCCTGCGCGCCAGCCTCGACTACGCCAAACTGCAAAAGGACATCACGGTGGCGCAGTACGAAAAATCCATCCAGACCGCCTTCCAGGAAGTCGCCGACGGCCTGGCGGCCCGGCAGACCTATACCGACCAGCTCAATGCACAACGGGATTTCGTCGCCGCCAACCAGGCGTATTACGATTTGGCCCAACACCGCTATCGCAGCGGCGTGGACAGCAACCTGACCTTCCTCGACGCCCAGCGCTCGCTGTTCAGCGCGCAACAGGCACTGATCGTGGATCGGCTGGCACAGTTGGTGGCGCAGGTGAACCTGTATACCGCGCTGGGTGGGGCGTGGGGGGATGGGGCAGTGCTGACGACGCAGCGCTAGAGCAATGCCCATGAGCAACATCCTTGTAGTGAGCAGGCTTGCCCTGCGCCGGGCTGCGCAGCGGCCCCATTACTCAACAATCCCGCGCACCCGAGACTTTGTGGCGAATGATGTTGGGGCCGCTGCGCAGCCCAGCGCGGGGCAAGCCCGCTCACCACATAGAGCAAGCTCACTATGACTTCCCAGACGCGAGCAACTTCCTTGTAGTGAGCAGGCTTGCCCTGCGTCGGGCTGCGCAGCGGCCCCATTACTCAACAAACCCGCGCACCCGAAGCCTTGTGGCGAATGGTGTTGGGGCTGCTGCGCAGCCCAGCGCGGGGCAAGCCCGCTCACCACATAGAGCAAGCTCGCTATGCGCAGAGCAAGATCATTGAAATGACCAACCAGCTGTTCCCTGAAGTGGCCTACGGCACCACCCGGCCTACTCTTTCCCCACAGCCAGACTGAATGGCGAAAATCCGGCAAATTCCCAACGCAACGCCAATGCTGCCGGCCGCCGTACCACGTGCTCCACGGTCACCGTCCACAACCGCTGCGCACCTTCAAACGCCGCCACTTCGGGGCCATCGAGTATCAGCGTGGTATGCCCGGCAACCTGCAGTACATCACCCGACTCAAAGTCGATGAACAGCAGCCCTGCCACCGGGTTGGCTGCCAGATTGCCCAGGGTGTTGAAGAACAGGTTGCCGGCAAAGTCCGGGATGGTCAGGACATTGCCATCGACGTGCACAAAGCCGGTGTTGCCGCCGCGATGGGACACGTCCACCGAGCGTTCGCCATCCGCGTCCACATAGCTGGCGACGAAGAAGGTGTCGGCTTGGCGAATCATCGTTTGTGCGTCAAGGTCCAGGATGGCAGTGCGTTCGGCCACGGTACCGGGTTTGCGTGCGACGCCCTCCACAGGCCGCAATTGGATGTACTTGGGGCAGTTGCCGAAGGTGTGCACCACGTCTACCGAAAACCCCGCGTGATCCAGGGCGCCGATGCGGCCGTTCATGCGGTTGCGGCGGCGGGTGTTGAGGTCGATGCCCAGCACACCCACCGCAGCGCCGAGGCGCAAGGCCGTGCGGGCGGGATCACTGGCAGACGGCAGGCTGTCGATCTGCAAGTTGTGCGGGTCGGGCGAGTGGGCGAACCCCGGCGCGCCTTCCACCAGCGTCGCCCAAGGAAGGCCCTGCTCATCCACTACGCCGAGCAGCAGGTACGGCAACCAGGGATAAAAGTCCCGATGCTGCTCCGGCAAATGATCGCGAATCACTTTGGGGCCAACCACGGCCATGCGTTCGGCCACGCCGGCGCTTTCCTGCATCTGCCGTTCACCGGCATGCCAGGGGGACTGTTCGATAGGGTTCATGGCGAGCACCTCCAATGGGATGTGTCGATGCTGCGCGCTGCACGGCGGCGAGAGAATACCCACGCCAGGCAATCCACTGTTACGCCAGCTGAAATGCCGGATGACCGCGCAACGCCGCCACACAATGGTCGACAAAACTGCGCACGCGCATCGGCGCATTGCGGCCCTCGCGATACACCACGTTGACCGGCAGCGGCGGCCCTTCAAAGGCCGGCAGGATCCGGCGCAATTGCCCGCTGTGCAGCGGCTCGTGCAGCGGATAGCTCTGGCAACGCACCACACCGGCACCCTGCACGGCTGCGTTGATCGCGCCTTGCACCGTGGAGCAACCCAACCGCGCACGGGCCTTGAGCAAATAGCCGGGAAACTCCCACCGCACCTGATCGGCACTGGCGATCAACTGATGCTGCTTGAGCTCGCTCGGGTGCCGGGGTTCGCCGTGGGCGGAGAGGTAATCGGGGCTGGCGCAGAGGATTTGCCGCACGTGCCCGAGCGGCCGCGCAATCAGCGCAGAACTGGGCAGCGCGCCCACCAGGATCGCCACGTCCAGGCCATCTTCGTGCAGGTTGGGGTCGTAGTCGTGATAACGCGCCACTATGCGCACGCTGGGGTAACGCTCCAGGTAGTCGGCCAATACCGGTGCCATCAGGTAACGGCTGAACAATAACGGCAAAAACACCCGCAGAGTGCCCTGGGCCTGCACGTGCACCCCCTTGGCCGAGGCTTCGGCGGCGTCCACACTGGCCAGCAGGCGCTGGCAGTCGGCCAGGTAGGCGCTGCCGGCGTCGGTCAGGCTCACGCCTTGGGTGCTGCGTTGCAGCAACGTCACGTGCAGTCGCGTTTCCAAGCGGGCGATTGCGCGCACCAGGGTCGGGCCGGAGACACACGCACGGCGCGCCGCCGAGGCCAGGCTCGGTTGACCGGCCAAGGCCGCGAACAGCTGCATATCGCGATAACGCTCCATCAGCCGCGCCGCTGGAGCGCCGCGTCCTGGCCCAGGCGCTGGCTGAGAAAATCCACAAAGGTGCTGACCTTGGCCGGGACACGGCCGCTGTTCTGGAACACCAACTGGATCGGCAGCGGTGCCGGTTCATAGGCCTCCAGCACAATCTCCAATTCACCGGCCGCCACTGCCGCCGCGACTTGGTACGACAGCACACGAGTCATGCCCCAACCCAGGCGCGCCAGGCTGATCGCCGCGTTGTTCGCCGAGACGACCAGGCGCGGTTCGATGGGCACCGTCAGCGTCTGGTCGCCCTGGACAAACGCCCACTCGCTTACCGATTGGCCGCCAGAGGATAAGGAAATGATCCTGGCCCCACGCAATTGGTCGGGGTGTTCGGGCCGACCGTACTCGTCGAGATAGCCGGGCGACGCGCACACCACACGGCGCACCTCGCCCACCCGGATCGCCTGCTGCGCCGGCTCATGCAGATGGCCGATGCGCACGGCCACGTCGACGCCCTCGTCCGTCATGTTCACCACGCGGTCCACCAATAAGGCATTGATGTTCACATGGGGAAAGCGGTCGAGATAGTCACCCAGCGCCGGCGCCACATACAGCTCGCCAAACAGCACCGGTGCGGTCACTGTCAGCTGACCGCAGGGAATGGAATAACTGCCCGCCGCCGCTTCCTCGGCTTCGTCCAGCTCGGCGAGGATGCGCCGACAGTCTTCCAGGTAGCGCTGGCCGGCTTCGGTCAGGTGCAGGCTGCGCGTGGTGCGCGCCAGCAATTGGGTGCCGATGCGTTGCTCCATGGCCGCGATCGCACGGGTTACGCTGGGTGGCGAGGTATTGAGGCGGCGAGCGGCGGCGGCGAAGCCCTCCTCCTCGGCCACGGCCAGGAACACCTGCATTTCGTGAAATCGGTCCATCGGGGGCTCCTGTAGTTTTTTGTGGCGGGGGCTTGCTCTCGTTGTTGGGTTGCGCAGCGGAACTGAAAAGCCGGGAGCGCTTCGCACTCCAGCGCGAGCAAGCTCGCTCACCACAGTAGCTCGCTCACCACAGAAGCTCGCTCGCCACAGGGGTTCATATCATGCCGCTTGCAACCCCACCGCCGTACGCGGCATGCCGACAAAACCCGCAAGTGCCTCAATGCGCGCGAGCCAGCCACGCACTTCAGGGTAGTCGGCCAGCGACACATTACCTTCCGGCGCGTGGGCGACGTAGGTATAGAACGCAATATCGGCAATGCTCGGTTGCTCGCCGGCCAGGAAGCGCGTTTCGCTCAGTTGCTGTTCCAGCAATACCAACAAGGCATGGGCACGGCTGATGGCCGCCGCCGCATCCACATCAGCGCCAAACACCGTGGCCAACCGCGCTGTCGCGGGCCCGGCATGCAGTTGCCCGGCAGCTGCCGACAGCCAACGCTGGACCCGCGCCTGCCCCACCGGATCACTCGGCAGCCATTGACCGTTGCCGTATTTCGTGGCGAGGTAGACCAGAATCGCATTGGAATCGGCGAGCACGGTGCCGTTGTCGTCAATCGCCGGCACCTGGCCGAAGCGGTTGATCGTCGTAGTGAACTCGGCGGATTTGTGCGCGCCTTGCTTGAGGTCAACCAGGATAAATTCCGTAGGCAGGCCCAACAGGGAGAGCATCAGCTCAGCCCGGTGGGAGTGGCCGGACAGCGGGAAACCATAGAGTTTGATCGCGGACGGGGACATGAACGGCTCCAAAAGTGAGGGTATTGACGCCAGGCATGGTCCATCGCGGCGCCGATTGTTGGAATCACCAGGATTTACAATCCAGCATTTCACCTGTCGAAACAATCACGCACGCTCTTCAAGCCGATCGCGCAAAAACCGATGACTCACCGAAAACAACCGTCGATAGGTGAGCAACACGGCACCTACCGTGCCCAACGCCGAGGACGCGGCGATCAAAAACATGATCACGATCTGATACCGCACCGCGTCCACCGGACTTTCCCCCGCCAGTACCTGGCCGGTCATCATGCCGGGCAGGCTGACGATGCCGACCACGGTCATCTGGTTCAGCGTCGGGATCATGCCGGCGCGCACAGCTTGGCGGATGGCTTCCTGGGCGGCTTCCCAGCGTGAGCCGCCGAGGGCCAGAATCATTTCGATGGTGTTGCGGCCCGAGGTGAGTTCCTGGGTCATGCGTTCGATGCCCAGGGACACGCCTGTCAGGGTGTTGCCGAGGATCATGCCCAGGATCGGGATCGCGTATTGCGGCTCGTACCAGGGGTGAATGCGGATCACCGCAAACAGGCCCACCGCCGTCACCAGCCACGAACTGCCCCACACCGACAGGATGCTGTCGACCTTTTGCCCACGGTAAGTCCTGCGCCCACGCCCCGCCGCCGACAACCCCGCGATCAAGGTCATCGCACACATCAAGGGCAGCACCACGTACCAATAGGCGAACTCGAACACCCAGCCCAGCAGATAACCGATGGCCAGCAATTGCACCACGGTGCGCACGGCCGCCCACAACAGTTGGCGCCCAAGGCCCAGGCGCAGCAGCAACGACAACGCGCCGTTGATCAGGATCAGCGACGCGGCGATGCCCATGTCCAGCGCGGTAAGGTTTTGATAGTTCATGGCTGGGCCGCTCCGCTGAGGACACCGGCACTCATGTGCAGGTGGATGTCGCTCATGCGCCGGGCCTGTTCCAGATCGTGGGACACCCAGATATAGGCACGGGCCTTGTCGCCGGCGAACCAGGCATCGATCAACGCTTCCACATCGCGCGATGACGCAGGGTCGAGGGCGGCGGTGGGTTCGTCGAGCAACAGCACTTCAGGATTGAGTTGCAGGGTGCGGATCAGCGAGACCACTTGGGACTCACCGCCCGACAGGTCCAACGCGTTCTTGCTCAAAAAATCCGCCGCCTTGCCGGCATGCCCCAGCAAGGTCGTCACCGCATTCCGGTCGAACTGGCGTTGGCGCAGGGTCTTAAGGCTGAACGGGAAACGCAGGTTGTCCTCCACCGTGCCTTCAAGCAGCGCAGGGCGCTGGGACAGATAGCTGATATGGCTGCGGTAATGGGGGATCTGCGCGTTGGCGATCGGCTGGTTGTTCCACAGCACTTGCCCGGAACTCGGCGTATCGAGCAAGGCCAGCGCACGCAGGAACACGCTTTTTCCAGAACCGGATGAACCGGTGATAGACACGCGGTCGGCGCGCTTGAGGATGAAATCCGTGGGCTGCAGCAACGCCACCTGGCGGCGCTCGTCCATGCGCGTCAGGGCGCGGGTCTGTATCAAAGGGGTGTCAGTCATGCACTCTTTACTCGGTTGAACGGCTTGCAATCCACTGCCTCGCTGCCTATATTCCGTGCCTGGCGCTGTCTACGCCACCTTCCGCGGAAAGGGCTGCGCCCAGGATCCTTGACTGAATATCACACTTCTACGACTCCCAGCCTGAAAGCGGAAAAGGTTTGTGCAAGGAGATCGTATGCCGCAACGCCCCTTATCTTCCAACACCGATGGCCGTCTCAACCTTGAGCAGCAGCGCAAGCGCGCCAAGGAGCTGTTGGCGCGCCTCAAAGCCCAGGACCCGACTGCGACTTTGTCCAAGGCTCAATGGCAGATCGCCAAACAGCTCGGCTTCAGCAGTTGGCCCAAGCTCAAGGCCCATATCGACGCCCTCGACTTCGCCGCCCGTCACCCTGGTTTCGACGCCAGCGATGAAGCCCGCACCACCCACTGGCGCTGCGGCAATGACATCGCTCATAGCCTGCAAGTGGCGGGGTTCAAGGGCCGGTTCCAGATGCTCAGCGACCCACTGTGCATGGGCCCGGTGCGTGACCTGCCGAGCCACGCATTCCGTGCCATGCGCAGTACGTTTATCAGCGAGTCGTTCAGCATCGACCCCGCCGATGCAGCGCGCCGCGTCGACGATGAGTACAACCACCTCGACACCCTGGCCAGCGCCGAACACAGCGTGTTGTGGTGCGAGGCGGATGCGTATGACCAACTGTTCCTGATCCGCGCACTGGCCGGCCTTGAGCGGGCGCCGCGCAAGCTGGAGTTGATCGAGGTGGACCGCATCCCCGGCGTCGAGCGCTTTATCGGCATCGGCCAACTGGCGCCTGATGTGCTCGCCTGGCTTTGGCCACAGCGCAAGCCAATCGCAGACGATGCAGTGCACTTGGCCAAACAGGCCTGGTCGGCCTATTGCGACAGCTCGCCAATAGCATGGGCCGAGTTGGCCCACGGCAAGCACACCGCCCTGCCCTTGCTGGCCCCGGCGCTGTTGCGCCAGCTGCAGGAATTGCCGGGAACACACGACGGTCTATCACTGACCGAGCGCCTGGCCCTCACCTACCTCGCCGAAGCCGGACCCACGCCGTTTGGCCGGGTGTTCGCCGAGTTGATGGCCAAGCGCGAGCCGCTGCCGTTCCTGGGGGACATGATGTTTCATGCGTTGATGCGGCCGCTGATTGATACAGAGCACCCGTTGCTGACCGAGACCGACCCACAAAAACCCTGGCCGCAGCGCCTGTTGGCGCTGACCGCATTGGGCCAGGACGTGCTCCATGGCCAAGCGTATTGGCCCGACCACGCCACGCAGGAGCGCTGGGTCGGCGGCGTGCGTATCACCCCCGGCCAGCCGCACTGGATGATTGATGAACATGCGCATCCGCACTGGCGCAGCGCTACCTGATTCCTGCTGCACCCAACCCAACCCAACCCAACCCAACCTACGGGATGATGAACAGTTGCCCTTCGAACGCAAACGCCAGCTCAAGCAACAGGCGTTGGATTTGCAGGAGTAACCGGACTCAGTGCCGCAGCAACTTGCGCAGCGGCACGCCATCCTTGAGCACCGGCGACTTGATCACGATGTAGCTGAAGTACTTGGAGATGCCGATGTTCTTGTCCAACAGGCTTTCCACCACTTCCTGATAGTGCTGGATGCTGCGGGTCATAAAGCGCACCAGGTAGTCGTAGCCGCCGCTGATCAAATGGCATTCGAGCACTTCGTCCACCAGGCGGATATTGGATTCGAACTTGGCGAAGTCTTCGCGTTTGTGGTCGCTGAGGGTGATCTCGGTGAACACCGTGACCGAGTCGGTGATTTTGGCCAGGTTCAAGTGCGCCTTGTAGCTGGAAATATACCCCGCCGACTCCAGCCGCTTGACCCGTTGCAGGCACGGGCTGGCCGACAGGCCCACGGCGTCGGCGAGGCTGACGTTGGTCATCCGGCCGTCCTTTTGCAGTTCGACCAAAATACTGATGTCGATACGGTCCAGCTTGACTTGCCCTTCCATTGCCTACCTCTTGACTGCCGTTTGTAAGCAATCTTCTAGCAAAATCAGCGCCGTAAAGACAGCTGATGCTGCGCCACCAGATCCGCCATGCTGTTGATGCAATACTCCGTCGCGCACGGCGAAGGCTGCCGGGCCCGCTGGCGGCCGATCAAACAGCGGTCCAGCGCACCCTCTGCGCCGACCGACGGGCCCGTCACATGCAGCACCGGTTGCATCTCTGCTGCCTGTTCGTTGAGCCATTGCGGGTCATCAGCCAGGGAAATGAAATCTTCCGGTGCAATGCCCAGCCGCTCGCACAACACGCCACGATCCTCGGCATCGCGGTCGCCACGCACCCGCAAGCGGTAGAACTTGCGCAAGTAGAGCATAGCCCCTGGCGCGTCCTCGAACAGTGACCAATTGCCCGCCGAACGGGCGAAGGTCATGCCCTCCTCCCAACTGGCGTGCACACCCCAGCGTTCGGCGAGTTGACGGTGGGCAAAACACAGCACGCCACTGAAGCCCAACTCCGCGAAGCGCGGGTACAAGGCTGCGACCACCGCGCCATACTCGGTCAGCACCTGCTCCCTGGACGACTGCCCGCCACGGCTGTCGAGCAGCGGTTGCAGCGCCGCCCACACCCCCGAATCGCGGTCCACCAGCACTTCATCGCAATCGATCAGCAACGCTCGATAATCTGTCAGTCCCATGTGGGGTCAAGCCTCCAATGATGCAGTTCACCCTGAACAGGCACAGGCTCAGTTCAAGACCCGTGCCAACGCGCCGTCGAGGATTTCCAGGGCTTCGTCGACCTGGGCCTCGGTGGCCACCAACGGCGCGAGGAAGCGCAGTACGTTGCGGTACACACCGCATTTGATCACCAGCAAACCACCGGCGCGGGCTTCATCGATCACGCGCTGGTTGAGGTCGGCATCCGGGGTGCGCGCCGGGTCATCCTTGATCAACTCCATTGCCAGCATAAAACCGGTGCCGCGTACGTCGCCGATGCGCGGGTAGCGCGCCTGCAAACCAAGCAGGCCCTGGCGCAGGCGTTCACCCAACACTTGGCTGCGGGCCAGTAATTGCTCGTGCTCGAAGGCATCGATCACCGCCAATGCCGCCGCACAGGCCAGGGCGTTGCCGCCGTATGTGCCGCCCAGCCCGCCGGGCAGCGGTGCGTCCATGATCTGCGCCTTGCCGACCACGCCGGACAACGGCAAGCCACCGGCCAGGCTCTTGGCCACGGTGACCAGGTCCGGCTGGATACCGGCGTGCTGGAAACCGAACCAACTGCCGGTGCGGCCGAAACCGGTCTGGATCTCATCCAGGATCAGCACAATGCCGTGCTTGTCGGCCAGTGCGCGCAAGGCCTGGAGAAACTCGGGCGGCGCGGTGAGGAAGCCGCCATCGCCCTGCACCGGTTCGATAATGATCGCCGCGACGCGCTCCGGCGCCACCTGGGTCGCGAGCAACTCGTGCAGGGCGTTGAGCGCCAGCTCGCTGGTCACGCCGCGATAGGCATTCGGGTACGGCGTGTGGAACACCTCCGGCGCGAACGGCCCGAAGTTCTGCTTGTAAGGTTGGCTCATGCCGGTGAGCGTAGTGCCCAGCAACGTGCGGCCGTGGAAACCACCCCGAAAGGCAATCACCGCCGAGCGGTTGGTATGGGCGCGGGCGATCTTCACCGCGTTTTCCACCGCTTCGGCGCCGGAGGTGAAAAACGCCGCCTTATAGGCCTCCTGCCCACCGATCATTTCGCACAGGCGCTGGGCCAGGTCGAGATAAGGCTTGTACGCCACCACCTGAAAACAGGCGTGGGAGACTTTCTGCAACTGCGCCTGCACCGCCTCCACTACCTTGGGGTGGTTATGCCCGATGTTGAGCACACCGATGCCACCGACGAAATCCAGATAGCGCTTGCCATCCACGTCCCACAACTCGGCGCCCTGGGCGCGGTCGATCACCAGCGGGTGCGCGGTAACCAGCCCACGGGGCACGAATTGCTCGCGCTGACGGAGCAAATGAGGGGTTTCGTCGACTTTGCTGTTCATGGTTTTTCCCATCGTGAGTGCGGCAACCGGAAGGTGATTGCGATGCTGTTCAGAGTACGGCGTGCGGGCAACCAACTACGCCGAACTTGACCCGTGAGAAATGCGGATCCACTGTTTTGCCCTGGCCTTTCAACAGATCCTGCGCCGGGCTTTGGGCGATCATGAGCGCCTCCTTTATCCAGCAGGAACTCCCCATGGCCTTGCTCTACAAAGCCGACCCGGTGCGCGGCAAACACTGGCAGGCACTGTTCGCCGAACACGCCCCCGACATCGAGTGGCGCGCCTGGCCCGACATCGGCAACCCCGCAGACATCGAATACCTCGCCGCCTGGCAAGCGCCGGACGATGTGGCGCAATTGCTGCCCAACCTGAAGGTGTTGTTTGCGTTGTCGGCCGGGGTCGATCAACTGGACCTGTCCCGCCTGCCGCCGGAACTCCCGGTGGTGCGCCTGCTGGATCCAGGCATCACCCGTGGCATGTGCGAATACGCCAGCTGGGCGGTGCTCAGTGTGCACCGGGACATGCTGCGTTACCGTCAGCAGCAGGTTGCGCGTTGCTGGCAGGGGCACCTGTTGCAGCCGGCGGCGAACCGGCGCGTGGGGGTGATGGGGCTGGGGGCGCAGGCGCAGCAGATTCTGGCGACGTTGGCGCCACTGGGATTTGCGCTGTCGGGGTGGGCGCGCAGCGTTCATCAACTGGCGGGTGTGGAATGTTACGCGGGCGAGGCGCAGTTGCCGGCGTTTCTGGGCCAGTGCGATATTTTGTTGTGTGTGCTGCCATTGACGGAGCAGACCCGAGGGATTCTGGATCGCCGCCTGTTTGAGCAACTCCCCCGAGGTGCGGCGCTGATCAACATGGGCCGTGGAGGGCATCTGGTCGAAGCGGATTTGCTGGAGGCGCTGGGGAGTGGGCAATTGAGTGGTGCGGTGCTGGATGTGCTGCAAGAGGAACCGGCGCCGGCGGAGCATCCGTTCTGGGATCATCCGCAGATTGTGCTGACGCCGCATATTGCGGCAATGACCCAGCCGGCGAGTGCGTTTTGGGGGTTGCTGGAGGATATTCGGCGTCATCAACGGGGGCAGGATATGCTGGGTGAGGTGGATCGGGTACGGGGGTATTGATCCGTTATTTAGGTAGCGGCCAGCGTGTTTGACGGGGCGCCAAACAACGGATATGTATTCATTCAACCAGCCCCCCGGCAATCGCAACCCCAACCTCCCGAGTCGAGCCAACGCCCCCCAGATCCGGCGTAACCACCCCGGAAGCAATCACCTCTTCGATCGCCCGCAAAATCCCATCATGCGCCGCCCGATACCGCGCATCGCCATTCCCCAGAAAATCCAGCATCAACGCCCCCGACCAGATCATCGCAATCGGATTCGCAATGCCCTGCCCATAGATATCCGGCGCCGAACCATGCACCGGCTCGAACAACGACGGAAACCGGCGCTCCGGATCCAGGTTCGCCGACGGCGCGATGCCAATCGTCCCCGCACACGCGGGGCCCAAATCGGACAGGATGTCGCCAAACAGATTCGACGCCACCACCACATCAAACCGGTCCGGCTGCAGCACAAACCGCGCACACAGAATATCGATGTGCTGCTTGTCCCAGCTCACCTCGGGATAGTTCGCCGCCATCAACGCCGTGCGTTCGTCCCAATACGGCATGCTGATGGAAATCCCGTTGGACTTGGTCGCCGCCGTCAGTTTTTTACGCGGGCGGGTCTGGGCCAGGTCGAAGGCGAACTTGAGGATGCGGTCCACACCGCGCCGGGTGAACACCGATTCCTGCAGTACGAACTCATGGTCGGTGCCTTCAAACATCTTGCCGCCCACCGACGAATACTCGCCCTCGGTGTTCTCACGGATCACCACGAAGTCGATGTCCCCCGGTTCACGCCCGGCCAGCGGGCACGGCACGCCGGGGAACAGCCGCACCGGGCGGATGTTGACGTACTGGTCGAAGTCGCGGCGAAACTTGAGCAGCGAGCCCCATAGCGAGATGTGGTCCGGGACTTTATCCGGCCAGCCCACCGCGCCGAAGTAGATCGCATCGAAGCCCTTGAGCTGTTCGAACCAGTCATCGGGCATCATCTGCCCGTGTTCCAGGTAGTAATCACAGTGGGCCCAGTCGAGCACGTCGATGCTCAGGTTCAAGTCCCAGATTCTGGCGGCTTGCTCCAATACCCGCAGCCCTTCGGGCAACACTTCCTTGCCAATCCCGTCGCCGGCAATCGCGGCGATTCTGAATGCTTTAGTCATGCTGCATGCCCCTTTCAGTTCAACCCGCCAATGTGGAAAGCCTTGACCTCAAGGTACTCATCCAGCCCGTATTTGCTGCCTTCACGCCCCAGCCCCGACTGTTTGATGCCACCGAACGGCGCAACTTCCATGGAAATGATCCCGGTGTTGAGCCCGACCATGCCGAACTCCAGTGCCTCACCGAACCGCCACGAGCGCTGCATGTCCTGGGTGAAATAGTAGGCGCCGAGGCCATAGGGCGTGGCATTCGCCAGGGCCAGCGCCTCGGCCTCGTCGGTAAAGCGCATCAGCGGCGCCACCGGGCCGAAGGTTTCTTCATTGGCCAGCAGCATCTCGGCGTGGCAGTTGCCGAGTACCGTGGGTTGCACGAACTGGCTGTCGCCCGTGGGGATCGCGCCGCACAGCAGGGTCGCGCCCTGGCTCAGGGCATCGTCGATATGCCGCGCCACCTTGCTCACCGCCGCCGGGTTGATCAACGGGCCGATAGTCACGCCTTCTTCGAGGCCATTGCCGACTTTGAGCTTGCCCACCTCTTCCACCAGACGCGCGGCGAAACGCGCGTAGATACCGTCCTGCACCAGGATGCGGTTGGCACACACGCAGGTTTGCCCGGCGTTGCGGAATTTGCTGATCATCACCCCGGCAACCGCCTGTTCCAGGTCGGCGTCATCGAACACCACAAAGGGGGCGTTGCCGCCCAGTTCCAGGCTCAGGCGCTTGATGTGCTCGGCGCTCTGGCGCATCAGCAAGCGGCCGACGGCGGTGGAGCCGGTGAAGGAAATCTTGCGCACCACCGGGCTGCCGGTCAGAGCCTCGCCGATGCCGGCGGGCAGCCCGGTGATCACATTGAAGACGCCAGCGGGGATGCCCACGCGCTCGGCCAGTACCGCCAGGGCCAGCGCCGAAAGCGGTGTGAGGTCCGAGGGTTTGACGATGATCGGGCACCCGGCGGCCAACGCCGGGGCGCACTTGCGGGTGATCATCGCGTTGGGGAAATTCCACGGGGTGATGGCGGCGCACACGCCCACCGGTTGCTTCAACGTCAGCAGACGGCGATCGCCGCCGGGCGCCGGCATGGTTTCGCCGTAGACCCGGCGCGCTTCCTCGGCGAACCATTTGACGAACCCGGCGCCGTAGCGCACTTCGCCCTTGGCTTCGTTGAGCGGCTTGCCCTGTTCCCAGGTCATGATCAGCGCAAGGTCGTCGAGGTTGTCGAGCATCGCCTGGTACCAGCGCTCCAGCAGCGCCGCCCGTTCGGCGGCCGGGCGTGCGCGCCAGGCGGGCCAGGCCCGTTCGGCGGCGGCGATGGCGCGGTGGGTGTCCACCGCGTCCATGGCGGGCACCCGTGCCAGCAGGTGGCCGGTGGCGGGGTCGTGGATGTCCAGGGTGGCACCGCTGTCGGCGGCGATCCACTGGCCGTCCACATAGGCGAGTTCAGCCAACAGGCTGGGGTCTTGCAAGCGGGTGGTGAGCATGGTCGAGATCCTGATCCGAGACACGCTCCAGTCTAGGGAGGTGCCACGGGCGAGGATGCCGAAAGCGCGGATACAGCAGCGTGCCGTGCTGAAATTACGCCCAGGACGGCAGGCTCTGCTAGGCCTTCAACGAGCCGAGCAAACCTTGCAAAAAGCGCTCGCCGGCGTCCATCTGGCTGATCTCGATAAACTCGTCGGGCTTGTGCGCCTGCTCGATGGAACCCGGCCCGCAGACCACCACCGGCACGTCCAGGCGCTGCTTGAACAGGCCACCCTCGGTGCCGAACGAGACCTTGGACGTGCCGGTGTCCGGCGCGGCGAATTGCTTGAGAAAACGCACCGCTTCGACACTCGGATGGGTATCCAGGCCTGGGTAGACGTTGACGGTTTCAATCTCGATGGCCGCCACGCTGGACAGCTTCTGCGCCTCCCGCACGATGACTTCGGCGCGCTCGCGCATCTGCTCCAGAAACTGATCCAGGTCATCGGCGGGCAAGTTGCGCACTTCGAAATCCAGGGTGCACAGGTTAGGCACGATATTCAGCGCTTTACCGCCGACGATCTGTCCCACGTGCACGGTGCTGTAGGGCACGTCGTAGTCCGTATCCTGGGCGCCATGGCGTTGCAGTTGCTGCTGGCTGTCACGCAGGGCGGCGATAAAGTCGCAGGCCACATGGATGGCATTGACCGAACGCGGCGCCAGCGACGAATGCGCCTCCAGGCCACGGCAGTAGGTGCGGTAGGAACCCTTGCCCTTGTGCCCGAGCACGAACTGCATATTGGTCGGCTCGCCGATCACACACAGAAACGGTCGCACCGGCGCCAGATGCAGCACATCGAGCAAGCGCCGCACGCCGACGCAGCCGATCTCCTCGTCATGGGACAAGGCCAGTTGCAGCGGGCGGTTCAAGGGATGCTCGGCAGCATCGAGCATGGCGTCGATGGCCAGCGCGATAAAACCCTTCATGTCACAACTGCCGCGCCCGTAGATGCGCCCGTCCTGCACGGTGGCGGCGAACGCGGGAAAGGTCCACGCCTGCCCCGCCGCCGGCACCACGTCGGTGTGCCCGGAGAGCAACACGCCAGGCTGGTTCTTGGGCCCGGTGCTGGCAAACAGGTTGGCCTTCTTGCCGCTCTCGTCCTTGACGATCAGCGACTCGATGCCTTTGGTCAGCAGCAGGTCGCGCACATACTCGATGAGGGCCATGTTCGACTCGGACGACACCGTGTCGAAGGCCATGAGTGTTTTCAGGATGTCCAGTACGCGGGGTTTCATGAGGCCTGGCTCCGTTGTTCGGCAGGTAAGGCAAAACGGCTGATGGAAAACGGCGCAATCGGCGTGCTGGTACTGCCGGTGGCGAGCAGTTCGGCCATCACATCACCGACGCCGGGGCCGAGCTGAAAGCCATGGCCGCAAAAGCCAAAGGCATAGAACAGCCCGTCGACGGTGCCGCTGGGGCCCATCACCGGCAGCGAGTCCGGCAGGTAGCCTTCGATGCCGCTCCACACGCGGATGATATTCAGGTTGCCAACGCCCGGCAGCAAGCGGCGCATCTGGCTGATCTGGTTGAGGATACTGCGCGGCTCCACATAGGCGCGGCGGTTTTGCATGTCCGGTTTGCTGCGATAACCACCGCCGATGACGATATTGCCGCGTGGAATCTGGCGGAAGTAGATCACTTCCTCGGGGATCTTGGTGTACACGCCGATCACTGTGGGCAAGGCGTAGGGCACCGGTTCGGTCACCGCCATCTGCGGGCCGTGGGTGTCCAGGGGCACCGGTTCGCCGAACTGCGCCGAGAGTTTCTGGCCCCAGGCGCCGGCCGTGATCAGCAGTTGCGCGGCCTGGAACTGGCGGCCGTCGGTGGTGGTGATATGGAAATCTGCGCCGAGTTTTTGCACCTCGGCGACTTCGGTGCGCTCTTCAATCCGGGCGCCCAGGCGAATGGCGGCGCGGGCAAAGGCCGGTGCCGCCAGGCGCGGGTTGGCATGGCCGTCGTGAGGCGCGTAGGAGCCGCCCTTCACGTCCGGGCCCAGGAAACCGAAGCGCTGACGCAACTCGGCGCCGCGATAGATCTTCAGGTCCAGTTGTTCAGCTTCCGGCGCGGCGGCATAGGCTTGCAGCTCGGCGATTTCGTCTTCGCGATAACACACGCGCATATGCCCGCTGGGGATGAATTCCAGGTCATCGTCGATCAGTTCCGGCAGGCGTTTCCACAGCGCCCAGGAGCGGTTGGCCAAGGCCAGTTGCCCGAGGAAACGCCCTTGGCGGCGCACGTTGCCGAAGTTGACGCCGCTGGCGTACTGGCCGATCTGGTCGCGCTCCAGCAGGATCACCGACTGCCCGCGACGGCGCAGGAAAAACGCGGTCGCCGAGCCCATCAGGCCGCCGCCGACAATCACCACATCGGCTTTTTGCACACTCATAGCGACACCTCCTCGGTGATCAGCATCGACAGCGGTTTGACCGGCGCCTGGCCGCGCTGGCGGCCGACGTCCTGCACCTGCACGCCTGCCGCTGCCGCGATCACTTCGGCGCCCGCCTGGGAGCAATAACGGCCCTGGCAGCGGCCCATGCCGACCCGGCTGAATGCCTTGGCACGGTTGACTTCGCAGGCGCCCTTTTCGTTCACGGTGCGACGCAGCTCTCCTGCGCTGATCATCTCGCAGCGGCACACAATGGCGCTGTCCGGCAGTGCCTTGGCCTGTTCGCTGGGCCACGGGAACGCCTGGGCCAGGCCGAGACGGAATTGGTCCATCACCGCCAGGGCCTGCTGTTGTTGCTCACGCAGCACCTTATCCACCGGTTGCTGTAAATCCTCCAACAGCGCCAACGCCACCAGGCGTCCGGCGTGCTCGGCGGCGTCAGCGCCACGGATTTTCGAGCCGTCGCCGGCCGCATACAAGCCTTTCACCGAGGTGCGCCCGGCGGCGTCGGTGGCCAGCCACCACTGGCTCGACGCCTGATCAAAAGCCATGGCGCAGCCGGCCAGGTCGCCCAACTGGGTTTCCGGGCGCAGGTGATACCCCAGCGCCACGGCATCGGCCTGCACGGTTTCGGTCCGCCCGTTGCCGGTGCTGAAGCGCACGCCCATCACGCCATTGGCGGCATCGCCCAGCACCTGCAGCGGCTTGATTCCCACGTGCACCGCGACCTTGGCCCGATACAGTTGCGCCAACAATATGATCCCGGTGAACAGCAATCCCGGCCGCGCCAGCAGCTTGGGCAAGGCCTTGATCCGCAGGCTTATCGGCGCGGTATCCAGCACCGCCGCCACCGTAGCACCGGCTTTCACGTACTGGCTGGCCACCAGATACAGCAGCGGCCCGCTGCCCATGAACACCACGCGGTGACCGATGGACACGGCCTGGTTTTTCAGCGCGATCTGCGCGCCGCCGAGGCTGTAGGTGCCCGCCAGTTGCCAGCCGTCGATAGGCATCAAGCGGTCGGTGGCGCCGGTGCAGAGGATCAGCGCGTCGTAGTCCACGGTGCTGTGGCGGCCCTGGCTGACGCAGCACAATTGCCCCGGCGTGAGGTTCCACACCAGGGTGTCGGGGCGGTAGTCGATGGCGTCGCGCAGGCGGTCGAAACTCTGGTGCAGGTCCTGCGCCTTGGCCGCTTCGCTGCCGTACAAGGTGGCGTAGTCGCGGGTGAAGCTCTGGGGCTGGCGACGGTAGATCTGCCCGCCGTCGCGGCGGTTTTCATCAATGACAATCGGGCGGATACCGGCGGCCAGCAGGGTTTCGGCGCAACGCACGCCGGCAGGTCCGGCACCCACAATAACTACCCGTGCAGTGGCCATGTCGCCTCCGGTTGTGTGGTGACAATGTCCAGCCCGTCACGGACTTCATTGGAACAGGCACGCAGGCGTTCGCCCGAGCGGGTCCACACCCAGCAGTCCTGGCAGGCGCCCATCAGGCAGAAACCGGCGCGGCGGCCGCTGTCGAATTCGGACTGGCGCAAGGCCGTGCCCTGGGTCAGCAGCGCGACCATCAGAGTATCGCCCTGCAACGCTTCGATGGGTGCACCATCCACGGTCAGGCTGACCGTCGGCCGGCCCTGTTCGGCCAGCCTCACAAAACGCCCGTTCATGCATAAGCTCCCAAGGTCATGGTCGTGACGCCCTGCTGGGTGTTCAGCAAGTGGGCGCTGTCGTGGTGGCAGAGGATTTCACTGCCGTTGTCCAGGTGGCGACGGTTCGGCGCGGTGCGGTTGCACAGGCCGTCGATCCGCACCGGGCAGCGGTTGAGGAAGGTACACAGTTCCGGCACATTGGCCCGCGCGCCGATCGGCGGCAGCTCGCTGCACGTCGTGCCACAGTTTTCCAGCCAACCCTGGCGCAACTCGGGCACCGAGTGGATCAACAGGTCGGTGTAGGGATGGAACGGTGCCTCGGCAAACGACTGGCGGCTGCCGGCCTGCACTTTGTGGCCGCTGTACATCACCACAATGTCGTCGCACAGCGCCCGCACGGTGGAGATGTCATGGCTGATAAACAGGTAGGACACGCCCAGTTGCTGGCGCAGGTCGCGCAGCAGTTCGAGGATCGCCGCGCCGACCACGGTGTCGAGGGCCGAGGTGACTTCATCGCACAGGATCAGATCCGGTTTGGCCGCCAGCGCCCGGGCCAGGTTGACCCGCTGTTTTTGCCCGCCGGACAGTTCGTTGGGGCGCCGCTCGGCCAGGTCACGCGGCAGGCGCACCAGGTCGAGCAGTTCGCCGATGCGCGCCTGCAACGCGGCGCCTTTGAGGCCGAAGTACATCTTCAGCGGTCGGCTGAGGATGGTTGCCACACTGTGCATCGGGTTGAGCGCGGTGTCGGCGTTCTGGAACACCATCTGGATCCGCCGAAATTGCTCTGGGGTGCGTGCGGACAGGCTGGCGCCCAAGGGTTGTCCGTCAAAGGTCAGACCGCCGAGGGCCGGGGTCAACAGCCCGGCGACCACCCGCGCCAGGGTCGACTTGCCCGAGCCCGACTCGCCGATCACACCGATGGCCTGGCCACGGCGCACGGTGAGGTCGATGTCTTCGAGCACGCGGATCGCCGGCATGCCGTGCAGGTTCTTGTTGCCGTAGCCAGCGGTGAGGCCGCTGATGGTCAGCAAAGGCGCGTCTTCAGCCACCCCGCAAGGCGGACGAATCGTCGTGTCGGGCCGCGCCGCCGCCAGCAGGCTGCGTGTGTAGGCGTGGGCCGGGGCCTGGAGCAGCGGCGCGGTGGCGCTCTGTTCGAGGATCTGGCCGCCGTTGAGCACCACGATCTGGTCGGCCATCTGCGCCACCACCGCCAGGTCGTGGGACACATACACCGCCGTGGCGCCGCGCTCGCGCACCACGCGCTTGAAGGCGCGCAGCACGTCGATCTGGGTGGTCACGTCCAGCGCCGTGGTCGGCTCGTCGAGCACCACCAGCAGCGGATCGCTGATCAGCGCCATCGCGGCCATCACCCGTTGCAGTTGCCCGCCGGAGACCTGGTGCGGGTAGCGCTGGCCGATGTGTTCGGGATCCGGCAGCGCAAGGTCGTGGAACAGGCCGATGGCCTTGGCCTGCAAGTCGGCGCGGGTGCCGAGGCCGTGGATCAGGGCGCCCTCCACCACTTGGTCGATGAGCTTTTTCGCTGGGTTAAAGGCCGCTGCCGCGCTTTGCGCGATATAGGACACGCGATTGCCGCGCAGGCCTTGCAGCTGTTTTTCGCTGAGGGCGAGCATGTCGTGTTCACCGACCTGCACCACTCCGCCGGACAACCGGCAGCCACGCCGCGCATACCCCAGCAACGCCAGGGCGATGGTGGTCTTGCCCGAGCCGGACTCGCCAATCAGCGCCAGCACTTCACCTTTTTGCAGGGCAAAGCTCACGCCCTTGACGATTTCCACCTCGCCGCGCTCGCCACAGGCGACCACGCGCAGGTCTTCGACGCGAATCAATTCGGTCATTTCAATGGCCTCCCGAGCGTCGACTATGTCGGGACGACAGATAGTCGATCAGCAGATTCACGCCGATGGTCAGCGTGCCGATGGCCAGCGCCGGAATGATGATGGCCAGCGCGCCCTGGCTGAGGCCGCCGATGTTTTCCCGCACCAGGGAGCCGAGGTCGGCATCGGGCGGTTGCACGCCCAGGCCGAGGAAACTCATGCCGCTGAGCAACAGCACGATGTAGCCGAAACGCAGGCCCAGGTCAGTCAATACCGGGTTGAGCATATTCGGCAGGATCTCCATGCACGCCACATACAACCGGCTCTCGCCACGGGTACGCGCAACCTGCACATACTCCAGGGCCTCGATGTTGACCGCCATGCTGCGGGCGACGCGGAACGAGCCGGGGATATAACTGATCACGGCCGTACAGATCAGCAGCGTTACCGATGAACCAAAGGCCGAGACCATGATCAGCGCCAGCATTTTGCTGGGGATCGAGATAAAGGCGTCCATGATGCGGCTGATGATTTCGTCCAGCCACTTGGGCGAGACCACTGACAACAGCGCACACCCGGTGCCCAAGGTGCTGGCCAGCAATGCCGCCACCAGTGCCAGCCCGACGGTGAACCGCGCGCCCACCATCACCCGGCTGAGCATGTCGCGGCCCAGGTAATCGGTGCCGAACGGGTGCGCCAGGCTGAAGCCTTCAAAGATGTTATCGGACACCACCTCACCCACCGGATGGGGGGCAAGCCACGGACCCAGCAGTGCCACCAGCAGCCAGGTGACGCACACCACGCCGCCCACCAGCCCCAGCCACGACGGGCCACTGGAGACCTTGGCGAGCGCCAGGGCAGAGGAAAGGGGCTTGGACTTCGCAATGAGCGGATTCATTGGTTTCTCAGCCTCGGATTGGACAGGATCGCGCACAGGTCGGCGAGCAGCACCAGGCCCAGGTAGGCCGCGCAAAACAACATGGTGCACGCCTGCACCAGCGCCATGTCGCGGTTGGTTACAGCATCGACCATCAAGCTGGCGATGCCGGGGTAGTTAAAGATGGTTTCGACGATCACCACACCGCCCAACAGGTAAGACAGGCTCAGGGCGATGGCATTGGCAATCGGCCCGATGGCATTGGGCAAGGCATGGCGCAGCACGATACGTATCGGACTGACGCCTTTGAGGCGGGCCATTTCCACGTAGGGGCTGTCGAGTTGGTCGATCACCGCAGCGCGGGTCATGCGCGCCATTTGCGCGATGATCACGCAGCACAGCGTCATCACCGGCAAGGCATAGGTGCGCATGAATTGCAGCGGTGAGCTGATATCACTGGCATACGAGAGTGCCGACAGCCAACCGAGGTTGACCGCGAAAATCAGGACCGCCAGGGTTGCCACCAGAAATTCAGGCACCGCTACCATCGCCAGGGTGACGAAGCTCAGGCAACTGTCGATGCGCCCGCCCCGGCCCATCGCCGAACCGATGCCGAGTATCAGTGCCACCGGCACCGAGACCAGCGCCGTGGCGCCCGCCAGCATCAAGGTGTTGGGCACCCGGCCCGCCATCAGTTCACCCACCGGCATGGCGTTGGAAACCGACACGCCCATGTCGCCGGTGAGCAGGCTCATCAACCAGTGCAGGTAACGCAACACACCGGGCTGGTCCAACCCCAGTTGCAGGCGCAGCGCCGCCACCTGTTCCGGGGTGGCGAACTGGCCCAGGGCTTGTTGCGCCGCGTCCCCTGGCAGTACCGCCGTGATCGCGAACACGACCATGGACACGATCAACAAGGTCACGACCCCGGCGCCCAGGCGCCGGCCGATCAACCACAGTGTATTGCTGTTCATCGCACCGCCCTCCTCAAGCGTCCAACCACACCTGCTCGGCGAACATGTAGCCCATGAAGCCGCCCAGCGGATTGCTGTCGTAGCCCTTGATGCGCTGGTCCACGCCGTCGATGTTGCTGATGAACACCGGGATGCCGATACCCGCGTGGTCATGCACCAGGGTCTGCATGTCGGCGTACATCCTGGCGCGCTTGGCGTCGTCGGTTTCGCCGCGTGCCAGCATCAGCAATTGGTCGAACTGATCGTTCTGCCAGCCGGACTCGTTCCACGGCGCCTTGGACTGGAAGAACTGCGAGAACATCACGTCGGCGTTGGGCCGTGGGTTGATGTTGCCGAAGCTCAACGGGTGCTTCATCCAGTGGTTGGACCAGTAGCCATCGCTGGGCAGGCGGTTCACGTCGAGCTTGAGCCCGGCCTGTTTCGCCGATTGCTGCAACAACACGGCGATGTCCACCGAACCGGTCGCGGCGGGCGACGCCATCAGCGGCATGGTGATGCTTTCCATACCGGCTTTTTTCAGCAGGAACTTGGCTTTTTCCGGGTCGTAGACCGTCTGCGGCAGGTCGGTGTTGAAGTAACGCGAACCCGGCGCAATCGGCTGGTCATTACCCACCACCGCAAAGCCACGGAACACTGCGGACTTGACCTGTTCACGGTCCAGCAGCAGTTTCATGGCCTGGGTGAATTCCGGGCTTTTGCCGGGCATCTGGTCCTGGCGGATGATCAAGTCAGTGTAGTTGCCCGACGGCGCATCGACGACGCGGTGTTTGGCACTGGCCTTGATGCGCGTGGTGGAGCGCGGGTTGACCTCGTTGATCATGTGCACGTCGCCGGACAGCAGCGCGTTGACCCGCGACGGCTCGTCGCCGATGGCGATGAATTCGATCTCGTCGAGGTACGGCAGCCCCGGTTTCCAGTAGTTCTTGTTGCGCACCGCAATCGAACGCACGCCCGGCTTGAACTCGCCGACCGTGAACGGCCCGGTGCCGATGCCTTTGTTGAAGTCGGTGGTGCCTTCGGGAACGATCAGCAGGTGCGACACGGCGAGGATCGACGGCAACTCGGCGTTGGGTGCACTGAGGCGGATCTGCACTTCGTTGGGCCCGCTGGCCTTGATCTCGGTGAACTGCTCCAGCAGGGCCATGACTTTGGAACCGGTGATCGGGTCTTTCTGGCGGCTCAGGGAGAACACCACGTCGGCGGCGGTGAGTGGCTTGCCGTTGTGGAAGGTCACATCCTTGCGCAGGGTGATGGTCCACTGGGTGGCGTCGACATTGTCGATGCGCTCGGCCAGCTCCAGTTGCGGCACCAGGTGTTTATCGAAGCGGGTCAGGCCGTTGTAGAACATGAAATGGCGCACGTAGTCGGTGGACAGCGCGCCCTTGGCCGGGTCGAGGGTGTCGGCGGTGGAACTGGACATACCCGCCACGCGGATCTTGCCGCCCGGCTTGCCCTTGCCGTCCACCGCGCCTTCATCGGCAAACAGCTTGCCGGCGGCACCGAACAGGCTACCCGCCCCGGCGGCGGCCACACCGGCCACGCCGAGCATCTGCAGGGCGTTGCGGCGCGACATGCCACGATTGAGACCTTCGAAAATCCGCAGGCTGTCCTGGCCGGAAATGAGGTCGGGGGTGTTTTTGTTGTCAGTCATAGCAAGGCTACCTGTCGATAATCGGAAGAATCGAGTGCTCACGGATGTCCGGAGCGTCCTGGAAACGCAAACGACGGTGACGCAACAACGGCAACTCAGTGCAAATAGTCCTGGAAGCGGTAGTAGGCGCCCACAAAGGGCAAAAACCAGGGCTTGCCGAAATGCCCGGGAATCGCCGGCCATTCCAGTTCGCGCCACGGGTTGGCGGCGGCATTGCCGGCCATGACCTCGGCCATCACCTGGCCCATGTGCACCGACATCTGCACGCCATGGCCGCTGTAGCCCATGGAATGGAACACGCCGCCATGCTGGCCGGCACGGGGCAGGCGGTCGGACGTCATGTCCACCAGGCCACCCCAGCAGTAGTCGATCTTCACGTGCGCCAACTGCGGGAACATGTTCAACATCGCCGCTTGCAGCACCTTGCCGCTCTTGGCGTCGGAGACGCTGTCGGACATCGCAAACCGCGCACGCCCGCCAAACAGCAGGCGGTTGTCCGGGGTCAGGCGAAAGTAGTTGCCGATCATGCGGCTGGTCACATACGCCCGGTGTTGCGGCAGCAACTGGTCGATGAGCGTCTGGGGCAAGACTTCGGTAGCGATGACAAAACTGCCTACCGGCACGATGCGCCGGCGGTACCAACCCAGGTCGCCGTGCTGGCAGGCGCCGGTCGCCAGCAGGACTTGCCCGGCGTGCAGCGAGCCCTTGGCGGTGTTGACCTGATAACCGCCGGCCTGGGCTTTCCAGTCCCTGACTTCGGTGTGCTCGTGGATCATCGCCCCACGCCGCGCCGCCGCTTCGGCCAAGCCGACACCGAAGCGACCGACGTGCATCTGCACGCCGTTGCGTTGCAGCAAGCCGCCATGGAACTGCGTCGACCTGACTTCAGCACGGGTCTGTTCAGCATTGAGCAACTCGACCTCGGCATCCACCTCGCGGCGGATCAGCTCACAGGTGCGGGCCAGGCCTTCGTAATGCATAGGCTTGGCCGCCAGCTTGAGCTTGCCGTTGCGCACCAGGTCGCAGGCGATTCCTTCCTGCTCGACCAGCGATACCACGCTCTGCACCGCACTTTCGTAGGCCTGGTAATAGGCTCGCGCCTTGGCCGCACCGAGGCTGGCGTGCAGCCCGGCATAATCCTGGGCCACGCCGGTGTTGCACTGCCCACCGTTGCGCCCCGAGGCCTCGCCGATCACCCGTCCGGCGTCCAGCACCACCACGCTGGCGCCCTTGAGCGCCAACGCCCGCGCTGCCGCAAGGCCGGTGAAGCCGCCGCCGACCACAGCCACATCGACCTGCTTGGGTAAGTCACCCAACTGGGCGCCGGTAAACGCCGGTGCGGTGTCGAGCCAATAGGATTCGCTGCCCATGTCTTGCCCCTTGTGTGCGTTACAGGCCGACCAGCGCCGGCAGCCCACCGATATCGGTGATCTGCTGATAGCCGTAGAACGCGTTGCCCGGCACTTCATGGCCCCGGGCAACAAACGCTTTGTTCTTGATCTTCATGTCATGGGCCGGCATCAGGTCATAACGGAAGCTCGAAGACACATGCAAGATGTCTTCCGGACCGCAGTTGAGGTTATCGAGCATGAACTCGAAAGCCGCCAGGCGTGGCTTGTAGGCCTGGGCCTGTTCGGCGGTGAACACCTTGTGAAACGGCGCGCCGAGCTTGTCGACGTTGGACATGATCTGACTGTCGCTGGCATTGGAGAAAATCACCAGGGGGATCTTGTCGGCAATCTTCGACAGACCGGCCGGCACATCGGCGTGAGGGCCCCAGGTGGGTACGGCGTCGTAATACAGCTGGCCTTCTTCGCGGTAGTCGATGCCCCAGCGCTTGCAGGTACGGGCCAGGGCGGTCTTGAGGATTTCGTCATAGGGGCGCCAGTCGCCCATGACCTGGTCGAGGCGGTAGGCGGAGAAGTCCTTGACGAATTGGTCCATCTGCTCGGGTTTGATGCGGTCGGCGAACAGCTCGCGGGTCATGGTGCCCATATGGAAGTTGGTCAGCGTGCCGTAGCAGTCGAACGTAATGAATTTGGGACGAAGAAAGCTCATGGAGTGCGGTCCTGAAGTTCGTTGAGTGTGACAAGGGTTCACTGCCCTGGCGGCGCGTCGGCCTCGTTGCAGCACAGGTTCATTACACCACTGTGAAATCAGCATATGCCGTCTAAAACAGGCTGTGCTCAATACAAACCACCGTTTTGGGGGTTGGGCTCAGCAGAGTTTGCGGTGTGTGCCAGGCTTGGGCGGGGCCTGTGTTTGTGCGCTTTTAGGGGGCTTTGCGGGGTGCGGGGCTTTGGGATGGGGGTTGGGGGCGGCAGAAAGTGTGGTCCACGAATTCAAGCCTGCGTGCGGCCAGCGTGTTTAACGGGCGCCTGAGATCAAGATCACAATCAAAAGCGCAGATCAAAGCAGGCTATGAACTATCTGCCTGATGTATGGAGATCAAAATGTGGGAGGGGGCTTAGGCTCGGTGTGCCCGAACACAGGCTTGAATCCGTGGGCCGCCGCCATGCGCCATCCCTGGCGCAGGGCGGCTAACCCGGCGTCCTGCCGGGTTACCCACGGATTCAAGCCTGCGTTCGGCCAGCGTGTTTGACGGGGCGCCTGAGATCAAGATCAAAAGCCAGAGCAACAGCAACAGCAACAGCGTAAGAGCAAGCAGTTGTGTAGATACCTATGCCCCGATGAGGGAGTGTCAGTTGATGCATCTGTAACTGAACCACTGCTATCGGGGGCAAGCCCCCTCCCACATTTGGACCGAGTTCGACTTAAAAACCCGGTCGGCTCTAAAGCTGCCGCGCTCTTGCTTTTGATCTCGAATCGCCCCGTCAACCACGATGACCGGAACCCCATGGCATTTACTACCGCCACCCCACAAGAATTAAGTACGACCTGTGGCCCAACCCCCTCCCCGCCCAAGGAATCTACCGAATATCTCCAGCCCCCTTGCCAGCCTCCAACCCAGGTGGGATACAAGCAACCTGACACCGCACACACACTGCTCTATGGAGGCTCGCCATGTCCGCCCTGCCACACCCCGCTTATGTCTACCGCCCGATGACCGTGGCCGACCTGCCAGCCGCCCACGCCCTGTCGGTGCAACTCAAATGGCCCCACCGCCTGGAAGACTGGGCGATGTTGCAACGGGTCAGCGATGGCTTCGTGGTAATCGACGGCGAGCGGTTGATTGGCAGCGCGTTCACCTGCCCCCAGGGCGATTACGCCACCATTGGCCTGGTGATCGTCAGCAATGACTACCAGGGCCAGGGCATCGGTCGCCGGTTGATGGAACAGGCCATTGCCGCTTGCGGGGCACGCACGCCGGTGCTCAATGCGACCCTCGCGGGTGCGCCGCTGTATGCCAGCCAAGGCTTTGTCGAGTTCGGTCACGTGCAACAACACCAGGGCCAGGTGCAAGTGCCCGAGCGGCCAACGCTGACCGAGGGCGAAAGCTGTCGTGCACTGAATGCTGATGACCACACCGCCCTGCTCGCGCTCGCCAAGGCCGCCAGCGGGATGGACCGGCGTGACGTGCTGCGCGACCTGCAGGTAGAACACGCCGTGGGTATCGAGCGCGACGGTCAGTTGCGCGGCTTCGCCCTGCTGCGACCGTTTGGGCGCGGACGCTGCATCGGCCCGGTGGTCGCCGAAACCATCGATCAGGCCAAGCACCTGATCGCCACCCTGCTCGCCCAGGTACCGGACGCCTTTGTACGCATCGACATTCCCGTCGTCTGCGGCCTCAGCGACTGGCTCGAACAGGCCGGCCTGAAGAACATCGACACCGTCGCGCAGATGGCCAAAGGCACGCCGCCCCAGGCCAGCCAGGGCGCATACCCCTTTGCCCTGATCACCCAGGCCATCGGCTGACTTTTCTACCGGAGCACTCCTCATGTCATCTCCCCAGATCCTGCTGTTGGCGCGCGCCGACGGTAGCCGCGTTGCCACGTCCTTCAACACGGGTGCCCTGAGCGCGCCGGACCCGTTCGGCGACCTCCGCCAGCTCGCCTGGCGAGGCGACGACGGCGTGTCCGCAGGCCTGGTGCCATTTAGCGGCGAAGCCGTGATTGAAGACTTCCCCCACAGCGAAACCCTGGTGGTGCACGCCGGGCATATGGTGCTCAGCAGCGCTGACCAGACACTGGAACTGGACGTCGGCACCAGCGCGGTGATCGGCCGTGGCACACGCTTGACCGTGCGGGCGAGCGCCGGCAGCGTTTGGGCGTTCTGCGCGGTCGACCGGGCCGATGCCCCCGCGTGTCCGGGCCTGACCCTGCTCGACCGGTACACCCTGCTCAACCCTTCTGCGGCACCGGAACCGCAGATCCTGATCGGCCCTACCCCACAGTGCCGCGCCCTCAATCTGTTCGACGATGCCGTGACCGAGTTGCGCATCGGCATCTGGGACTCGACCCCCTACGCCCGCCATGGCCGCCCGCACAAACTGCATGAATTGATGCACCTGCTCGAAGGCAGCGTCACGCTGCAGGACAGCGAAGGTGGCGAGGTCACGGTCAATACCGGCGATACCGTATTCGTGGCCAAGGGCGCGCCGTGCGCCTGGACCAGCACGGTGTATGTGCGCAAGGTCTACGCCGTCCAATAAGGCCCGGATCAGGCCTTCAGCGCGTCCTCAAGAAACGCCACCAATGCCTGTACGCGCGGGCTGCGAAGCTTGCGCGACGGCACCAGCAGAAGGATCGGTGCGCTGTCAAAGCTCCAGTCCGCCAACACGCGCACCAGGCTGCCGCTGGCCACGGCATCACCGACGTCCCATTGCGAACGCAGCACCAACCCCAAGCCCTGCTCGGCCCAACGCCGGGCGACGCTGCCATCGTTGCTCAACAAGCCCAGCGCCTCGGGGCGCGAATCGAGGAAAAAACCGAAGTCGCCGACGGGCAATTGTTTGTCGCAGAGCAACTGTTGATTACCGCCGGCGCCTGGGCCACCCGCTTATCCGAACGTTTCGGCGAGCCGGTGCCGCTGGAGCCCAGCGGCGACATCAGCCAATTTGCACGGGTCACGCAAGCAATCGGTCAGGTCGCACAGCCAGCTTGCGAGATTCAGCAGATTATCCCTTGCAGCGTTGAATAACGGCATCTTAGGGCAGGTGCCTTTTGTTAGCTTATCCAGACACAGGGCCGTGCTGTTCGCAGTGCCTATTACCGCTCCAGGGAGCCAGTTGGATGACCACACACCCTTCGAACAGCTACAGCATTGACCCGCACACGTCCCGGCAGTTTTACATCGACGGGCGCTGGGTTCCCCCTGCCATTGCGGCCAGCCTGCCGGTGGTCAACCCGGCCACCGAGGAGGTGGTTGCCCATGTCGCGCGCGGGTCGGCCGAGGATGTCGACCGCGCCGTCGCCGCTGCACGCGCTGCGTTTGCCGGGTGGTCCACGACCCCGCCTGAAACAAGAGCGCAGGTGCTGGGGAACATCCACGCGCTGATCCTTGAACGCCAAGAGCAACTGGCCCAGGCGCTGTCCCTGGAAATGGGCGCTGCCATTGGTTTTGCCCGGGCGATGCAAGTGCCGCTGGCGGCCGAGCACGTGCGGGTCGCCCGTGACCTGCTGTCCAGCTATCGCTTCCAGACGGTTGAAGGCGGCACCGCCATCGAGCGCGAACCCATCGGCGTGTGCGGCCTGATCACACCGTGGAACTGGCCGCTGTATCAGATCACCGCAAAAGTCGCCCCCGCCCTCGCCGCCGGCTGCACCGTGGTGTTGAAACCCAGCGAACTGTCGCCCCTCAGCGCCCTGCTGTTTGCGCAATTGGTGCATGACGCAGGCCTGCCGCCGGGCGTGTTCAACCTGGTCAACGGCAGCGGTGCCGAGGTGGGCGCTGCCATGGCGGCCCATGCGGATATCGACATGATTTCAATCACCGGCTCCAACCGCGCCGGCGCGCTGGTGGCACAGGCGGCGGCGCCTACGGTCAAGCGCGTCACCCAGGAGCTGGGCGGCAAGTCCCCGAACGTGCTGCTACCCGACGCCGACTTCGCCAAGGCCGTGCCGCTGGGGGTGCTGTCGGCGTTTCGCAACGTCGGCCAATCGTGCAGCGCGCCGACGCGCATGATCGTGCCAAGAAACCGCCTGGCCGAAGTCGAAGCCCTGGCGGCGGCCACCGCCAATGCACTGATCGTGGGCGACCCGAATTCGCAAGATACGCAACTGGGCCCGATTGCCAACGAAGCCCAGTTCAATCGCGTCCAGACCCTGATCCACGCCGGCCTCGACGAGGGCGCCAAACTGGTGTGCGGCGGGCCTGGTCGGGTGGCGGGGTTCAACAAGGGTTTCTACACCCGGCCGACGGTTTTCTCCGAAGTGGACAGCGCCATGCGCATCGCCCAGGAAGAAATATTCGGCCCGGTGCTGTGCATCATCGCCTATGAAACGCTGGATGAAGCCGTCGCCATCGCCAACGACACGGTCTACGGACTGGGCGCTCACGTCCAGGCCCAGGACCTGACACAGGCACGTGCCGTGGCATCGCGCATTCGCGCCGGGCAAGTGCACCTGAACTACCCCGCGTGGAACCCGATGGCGCCGTTTGGTGGCTACAAGCGCTCGGGCAATGGTCGGGAATACGGCGTCCATGGGTTTGAGGAATACCTGGAAACCAAGGCCATTGTCGGGTTTGGTGAGTAAACCACCGAGGGAGCGTCGCAACGGCGCTCCCTTTACCTGGCGGTAAGCCGTCAGACCGGTTCGAGAAGTGGCCGTCTCGAAAAGGCGAAACGTCCGACATTAATTTTCTCCACGACATCATTACCCTCTCGACTCCCGCACACTCCGGAGTTAAGGAATGACCCTCGCCCTGTTCAAGGATGGATTCCCGTCAGCCCACCGCACCACACGCCAACACATTGAAAGCAGCCTCGACCTGCGGCGATTGTTCTTCGCCATAGACGCCGACCCGGCCTTGATCGGCGCGGGGGTGGTGTATATCGATGGGGATTTCAACGTGGTGGTATTGCGTGAGTTCCAGGCGATTTGCCGGGTGCAGCCGATCAAGGTGGTGCTGCGGGAAGCGCCGAGGTATGTGGGGCCGATGGAGTTCAAGCGAATGTTGGAGCATGAACCTCGGGAGTCGAGGTTGGCGGCGGAAGCTATCAATACGGCAATTGCGTGCACCGGAGTAGTGTTGAGTTGGATGGTCATCGCGAGTGGGGCTGCGCTGATGCCTTTTACAGCTGGTGCTAGCTCGATAATTTCGTTTATCGGTAAAGCTGCTGCCGTTGCAAGTACAGTTCAATGCATCGGTGGCGCTCTACGGACAGCATCAGAGTTAGCCTTTGCGGAGGTTAATGACTACTTGGATAACGAGACGTGGTATGAGGCCGCAACAGCGGTGTTGGACGGTATTGCTTTGATGGGCGTTGCCAGCTCGGCATTAGTCACCGTGAAAGTCGTCACAACGACCACAAAAGCAACCGGAAAAACAGCTAGGCAAGTGCTTAGAGGCCTGACACGGCAAGAGCGGGCAAAATTGAACAATGAGCTGCTTAAAATCCGAGATCCAAGACTAACGACCAAGTTACTCAAGCTGGAAAAAACCTCCGGCAATGTGGCCAAACGTATCAGCGCTATTCAAATGCAGCGTGCAACTGCCGCACACAAAATGGACATAGCTGCGGCCTTGCTCGGTTTTACCAGCAGCACAGTCTCTGGGAACGTAAGAACTCTGGCGTTGGGCATCTACGAGGAAGTTAACCTATGAGCCAACAACGCAAGATAAAAGGTCAATATTACTCATCACTCTTTATTGAGGATCCTTGGCAACTCCTCAAACGGTTCATGCCCGTGATTGGAGGTGATGCATTGGCAGGGTGTTTCTCGATCGCGTTGACGACGATCCTGGTGATGCTTACGTATTTGCCTAATCACCCCGTAGAGTTTGTCGCCAAAACATGCTTTTTCGGCGCCGCGAGCTTGGGCGCAGTATTCGCCCTGGCCAAATACGAAGTGCTCTACGGCCGTATCCACTGGGTCTGGATAAACGTTGCGATCTACCTACTTTGCCTGCTGATATCCCTACCCGCCATATTGTGGCGCCCCAACACCTATCTGTACGCACTGGCCCTGCTCTGCCCACTTGTCGGCCTGCTCGTTCTCAACAGCAACCGCTGCCGCGAACTACGACACAAATCTCTCGAACTGCGCCACAAACGCCAAACCATCATCGCAACTATGAAACAACAGGGTCGCTGGAAATGGTGGTGATCTTTCTACCGCACCCATTGAAACAGCGCTGTCGACAACAACAGCGCTCTCCCTGAGGCTCACCTACTCAAGCTTTGACGTTCTGCCGAATATTCCAGCCAAACTTCACAGCCCCGCCGTCCTTGGTGCCGTCCGCCTTCTGCGGCTGATAGCTAACGTCGACGGTGGCGAAGTTCAACGCGATGCTGTCGTACAACACATCATCGGCGGTTTCAGCACGGGTGCTGTAGGACACCACCATGACTTCCTTCAAGGTGATCACCAAGTACTCCACCGGGCTGGCTCCACCGGCCTTGCGCACCACCAGCTTGGCTTCGGGGTAATGCTTGCCGGTGGCGCAGGCCATCATCAGGTTGGGGCTGGATTTATCCAGGGGTTTGGTCAGGTTCAGGTTGGCAAAGTCGGCCTTGCCCGAGCCGCCTCCCGTACCGGAATGCATCGAGCCGGTTTGCGACAAACCCCAGCCCCAGTTGGTGATGTCGATCTCGTCACGATGGGTCTGGTCCCGCGATTCGCCCTTGATATCGCCCAGTTTCAAAAACATATCGACTGCCATGTTGGCTCCTTGTCCTGTGGTACGTCGCAAGTGACGTGGGGCGCACTTTTCCTCAATCGGGAGCGGGCTTACAAGACGTCAAAACCGCTTCAGGAAGTGCCCGACTGCAAATGGCGAAGCTTCCGACATTCATCTCAGTTGCAGCGTCTTTACTCTCTCAGCTCCCAAAAAAGGAGTTACGGAATGACCGCCGCCCTGTTCAAGGATGGATTCCCGTCTGCCCACCGCACCACACGCCAACACATTGAAAACAGCCTCGACCTGCGGCGATTGTTCTTCGCAATAGACGCCGACCCGGCGTTGATCGGTGCGGGGGTGGTGTATATCGATGGGGATTTCAACGTGGTGGTATTGCGTGAGTTCCAGGCGATTTGCAGGGTGCAGCCCATCAAGCTGGTGCTGCGGGAAGCGCCGAGGTATGTGGGGCCGGTGGAGTTCAAGCGGATGTTGGAGCATGAGCCTCGGGAGTCGAGGTTGGTGAGTGAAGCGTTGAATACGGCGGTGACGTGTGCGGGGGCGATACTGAGTTGGCTAGTGGTCTGGAGCGGAGTTGCGTTTATGCCATTCACTGCGGGGGCAAGTGTGGTGATTTCCTTCGTCGGCAAAGCAGCTGCTGTGGCCAGCTCTGCGCAATGTCTTATCGGATTAGGCAGAACCAGTGTTGAAGCATTCAGCCCGCAGACTATTGATCGTCTCAACAGCGAGGATTGGTATCAAGCCGCAGTCGCTGTACTGGACGGCATCGCATTGCTGGGAGTCGCTACATCTGCCTTAACGACAGTAAAAACTATCAATCTAAGTACGAAAGTAACGGGAAAACCCATTCAGCAAGTGTTGAGAGGACTTACCCGGCAAGAAAGAGTAAAGCTGAATGATGCACTGCTCAGAATCCAGGACCCGCGACTGACAACGAAACTGCTTAAACTAAAACAAGCCGCAGGAACCACCAGCAAACGCATCAGTGCGGCACAAATAAAACAAGCCACCATCAATCACATAAGAGATTCATTGGCTGCGACCTCAGGGTTCATGAGCAGCGCGATGTCAGGCAATGTTCGTACGCTCACTGTCGGTCTCTACGAGGAGTTCGATCAATGAAAAAGCAAAGAGCGCTAAAGGCCCTGGAGAAGTTGGGCCATGACACCAGCGTTAGCTTGCCTGACTGGAAAACGATGAGTGGAAAGGATCTTTTCTACTCTATTTTTTATATAGAAGATCCACGACCGTGGCGCAAACGTTACATGCCAGTCATCGGAGGGTGGATGCTTGCCGGGTGTTTTAGCATTGCCCTGACTGGCGTTCTGATAATGGTTACCTATCTTTCAGGAGCCCCAGAAGCTTCTACGTTGCGTAATTGGTTTTTTGGTGGAGTAGCGATAAGCGCGGTGTTTTCCATTGCGCAAATTGAAGTGCTCTACGGCCGTATCCACTGGGTCTGGATAAACGTCGCGATCTACATCCTCTGCCTGCTGGTCTCCCTACCTGCCATCTTCTGGCGCCCCAACACCTATCTGTACGCACTGGCCCTGCTCTGCCCACTTGTCGGCCTGCTCGTTCTCAACAGCAACCGCTGCCGCGAACTGCGGCAAAAGTCGGTGGAGTTGCGCCACAAACGCCTAGCCATCATCGCGACCCTGAAACAACAGGGCCGCTGGAAATGGTGGTAATCCTCAAGCCGCCACACTTCGTGCCGCCGTATGCCGCTTCACCGGCACCGGCAGCCCCAGGTGCCCGCTCACCACAAAGTGATGATTCAGCCTTTGATGTTTGTGTAGATATCCATGTCCCACAGTTTTTAATCGGCTGTACGGGCCGCGATGGCTTCGACTTCCACCAGCGCACCAGGCAAGGGCAACGCGACGACTTGCAACGCCGTACGCGCCGGTTTGTTCGGCTGCTCCGGCGTACCGAAGAACTGCGTATACCCGCGCTGCAACCCGGCGAAATCCAGCTTGCCGTCGGTCTCTTCGGCGCCGACCAGAAACACCCGCAACTGCACGATGTCGCCCAGGTCCAGGTCTTGCTGGCGCAGGATCTGGCGCAGCTTGTTGAACACCGAAACCGTCTGCGCTTCGGTGTTGCCAAACACCCCTGGAACCGTTGGATCAGCCAGGTCCGGCAAGGTCCCGCTGACGAAAACCAGGCTGGCGGACGCCGGTACGGTGACGGTCTGCGAGATCGGGAAATCGCCGACGCTGGTGCGTTGAATGCTGTCGCTCATGGTGTGTCTCCTTAAGAGGCGGCGAGTGCCGCGACCTGTCGTTGTTGGGTAACGCGTTCGGCCAGTTGCGCGATCACATGCCGCGCCGAGTTGGCCGCCGATTCCTGCCAGATGCCCACCCCGCTTTGCACCAGGCCATCACCGGCGAAATACACGCGGCCGTAGCCGGCTTCGAGCAGGCTGCTGGCGTCGGCCGGGAAGTGTTCGCGTTGCAGCCATGGGCCCTCGCTGAAGGGGATCTGTTCCCAGGTCACCGCCAGGGGGTGGCGCAGGTGTTTGGAGTAGCCGGGGTGCAGCAGCTCCACGGCTTCCTTGGACGCGGCGTACTGCTCGGCGAAGGGTTTGGCACCAAATACATCGGCGCCCTCGCCCGTCACGTAGCCCGCCACCAGCAGGCCCTCGCGGGTGTTGAGGTCGTTACTCGGGTACCACAGCAGGCGCGCCGGATGCTCGATCCACGACAGGCCGCCGTAGGTGCGGTAGTCGGTTTCCCAGAAGCGCGGGGATTGCCACGCCACCTTTGTCGCCTGGTCGCTGCGGGTGCTGCGCAGCGCGGCTTTGATCGGGTCGCTGAAGTCAGTGTCGAGTTTGGCCAGCAGCGGCAACGGCAGGGTCGAGATCAGATAATCGGCACGCACCACCTGTTCGCGGCCGCTGTGCCGGTCGTGATAGGTCACCGCTACGCCGTCTTCCAATTGACGGATCTGGCGGACCACGGCACCTGGCTGCACATGGTCACGCACGCGTTGGTAGAATGCGTCGGTGATGCGGTCCATGCCGCCGACCGGTTGGAACATGGTCGCCGAAAACTCCGGAAACTCGGTGTGCAGCAACGCGCCCCACAGCTCCGGGTGCAGCAGTTGATCCAGCGACAACGGGCTGCGACTGGCGGGCAAAGCGCCCGGATGTGCGGGAGACTCAAGGTGCCCCGAACGGATCGTGCCCTCGAAGGCCAATTCCTGGGACAAGTCGCCATACACCCGCAAAAACGCCAGCAAACGCGTGCGTTCCTCAGCACTCAGCACATCATCGAGGGCATCACGCTGCACCGCTTTGGCCAGCAAACCGGACAAGTGCCCGCGCGCATCGTTGATCGCCTGGCCGACGCTGAACGCCGGCTGTTGCACATCGGGCCGCACTTGCGCGCCATGGCTGCTGTTGACCAGCACTTCCAGGGGTACGCCCAGTTCGCTGCAATAGTCGAGGATCGTACGGTGCTGGCTGGGGATACGTGCAGGACCTGCGTTGAAGTAATGCCCCTGGTCGAACGCCGCCGTTTGCGTACGACCATCCTTGTAGTCCACGCGGTCGCCATGGCGCAGGGTCCAGGTGCGCCCGCCGACCCGCTCGCGGGCCTCCAGTACCTGCACGTCAAACCCGGCGCGGCTCAGCTCCAGGGCACTGACCAGCCCGGCGATCCCGGCGCCCAGCACCAGCACACGGGTGCCCTGCCCCAGGCCTTCCTTCAACTTCAACGGTTGCGGACGGCGGTGCGATGACGGCCCCAATCCCAATACCGCCAGTGCATCCTTGACGGCTGTTTCGCCGCCTACCGCCGCAATGCTCGACAGCGCTTCACGTCGTGTCAGTCCCATGTCGATTGCTCCTTAATCCGGCAGGCCCGGTGGGTTGATCAGCGACTTGTCGACGCGCTCCACGTCCAGGCCCCAGCGTTGCAGCACCTGCTCGTATTGGCCGCCGGCAATCGCGCCTTCCAGGGCGGTGTGGATCGGTTTGACCAGGCCGTTGTCCTTGCGCGTGGTCACGGCAATATCGGCCTGCAACGGCCAGCCACCGTTGACCGTGCCGACACGCTTGATGCCACCGGTGATTGCCGCCGAATAGGCGTAGACCGAGTTAGGCCCGAACAGCGCGTCGCTGCGTCCGGACTGCACCGCCAATTGCGCGGCAGCCTGGTCGTCGAAGTACTGCAACAGCGCGGGCTTGAGGCCGGCCTTTTCGTTTGCTTCGTTCCAGGCCAGCAGGACTTTTTCCTGATTGGTGCCGGAGCCGACGATGATCTTCAGCCCGGCGATATCCGCAGCCTGCTTGATCTCGGTGATCTTGCTGGTGGCCTTGACGTAGAAGCCGAGCACATCCTGGCGATAGGTGGCGAAGTCGAAACGCTTCTTGCGCGCCTCGGTCACGGTGACGTTACTGATCACCGCGTCGTACTTGCCCGAGCTGACGCCCAGCGGCCAATCCTCCCAACTGGTCTGCACCACGTTGAGTTGCAGGCCGAGGCTGTCAGCCACCAGTTGCGCGGTGTCGGCTTCGCTGCCGATGGTGGTCTTGTCATCGCTGGCCAGCAGCGCCAGGGGCGGCCCGGCCACGCCGGACACGGCCACGGTGAACTTGCCCGGCTGGGCGAACTTGAAGCCCGGCGGGATCTGCGCAATAGCCGCCTCGTTGCGTGGCACATGGATGCGCACGCGGTCGGGGCTGAGGTCGACCTGTTGCACGGCAAACGCGCTTTGCGCGGTACTGACGGCAAGCGCCAATAAGGCCACGCGAGCAGTGGTGATAAACATGGGCAGTCACTCCTTGAACTAAAGCACCTTGCCGAGAAAGGCCTGGGTGCGGGGATGTCGGGGTTGGCGGAAGATCTGTTCGGGCGGGCCCTCTTCGATCAATTGGCCGTCGCAGAGAAACACCACGTGGTCGGCCACTTCGCGGGCAAAGCCGATCTCGTGGGTGACGATCACCAGGGTCACGCCCAGTTGGGTCAGGCCCTTGATCACGTCGAGGACTTCACCCACCAGCTCGGGGTCGAGGGCCGACGTGGGCTCGTCGAACAGCAGCACCTTCGGGTCCAGCGCCAGGGCGCGGGCGATGGCGACGCGCTGTTGCTGGCCGCCGGAAAGCTGGCGCGGATAGGCATCGGCCTTGTCCGCCAGGCCGACCTTGGCCAATAGCTCAGCCGCCTTGGACGGCGCCTCGGCCTTGCTCCAGCGTTTGTGGGCCAAAGGCGCTTCGGCAACGTTTTCCCAGGCGGTGAGGTGCGGGAACAGGTTGAAGTTCTGGAACACAAAACCCACGTCGATGCGACGCTTGAGAATCTCGCGTTCCTTGAGCTCGTACAGCAGGTCGCCCTTGCGCCGATAGCCGACGTATTCACCGTCGATGGTGATGTGGCCGCTGTCGATTTTCTCCAGGTGGTTGATGGTGCGCAGCAAGGTGGACTTGCCCGAGCCGGACGGCCCGAGAATCACCGTGACCTTGCCCGGGTCGATGGTCAGGTCGATGCCCTTGAGCACCTGCTGGCTGCCAAAGCGCTTGCCCACACCCTGGATCTGGATACGTCCTGCGCGCGCTTCACTCATGGGATTTCTCCTTGAGCCAGCCGCGCAGGCGCTGCAACGGCGTGGGCGGCAACACCCGTGCCGTGCCCCGTGCGAAATGCCGCTCGACGTAATACTGGGCGCTGGTGAGCACGGTGGTGATGATCAGGTACCACACGGTAGCCACGATCAGCAGCGGGATCACCGCCTGGGTCCGGTTGTAGATGACCTGCACGGTGTAGAACAGCTCCGGCAAGGCCAGCACGTAGACGATGGACGTGCCCTTGACCAGGCCGATGATTTCGTTGAACCCCGACGGCAGGATCGAACGCAGCGCCTGGGGCAGGATGACCCGGAAGATGCGTCGTGATGCGGGCAAGCCCAAGGCTGCCGCCGCTTCATGCTGGCCGGCGTCGACACCGATCAGGCCGCCGCGAATGATCTCCGCCGCGTAGGCTGCCTGCATCAGGCTCAAACCGAGGACCGCCGTGGTGAACTGGCTGAGCACGTCCACCGTCGACCACTCGGCAAACACCACGCCCGTGAACGGCACGCCGAGCACGATGTGGTCATACAGGTAGGCAAAGTTGTACAGGATGATCAGCACCAGCAACGCCGGCATCGAACGGAAAAACCAGATGTAGCCCCAGGCCAGTGCCGCCAGCAGCGGCGAGCCCGACAGCCGCGCCAGGGCCAGCGCCGTGCCGAGGATCACGCTGAACACCGTGCTCAGCAGCGTCAGCAACAACGTCTGCCCCAGCCCGCGCAGCACCGACGGCGAGAAGAACCACTGGCCAAACACGCCCCACTCCCAACGCGGGTTGGTGGCCAGGGAATGCGCAATGGCGAGCAGCACCAGCGCAGCAAAGATCGACCCGGCCCAACGCCACGGATGGCGGGCGGGCACCACTTGCAGGGCTTTGATCGGTGTGGAGACACGGGCCTGGCGAACCACGCGGGGTGGGTCAATCAGGTCATAGGGTTTGGCGACGATAGGCATGGTGTATTCCTCGGCCTCAGAAGGCATAGGTCAAGCGGGTGTAGTAGTACCCGCCGGTGAATCCGTAGGGCGAATAGGTGCCGTAGCTGCTGACCATGGTGCTGCTGGGCACGCCTTGTTTCTTGGGGTAGACGTCGAACAGGTTCTTGGCGCCGATGGCCACGTTGAGGTCTTTGGTGAGGTTGTAGCCAAGGTCGAGATCGGTGATCCATTTGGCTGCGTAGACCCGGTCGAGGCTGCGGTCGGCAGAGACGTTGACCTCTTTGTAGGCGCCGTAGCGGGTCAAGGCCAGGTTGAGGTTGAAGCGGCCGATGCTCCAGTCACCGCCCAGGATCAGCTTGGTGCTGGGCTGCACGCCGGTGATCAGGTTGCGTGCCTGGCGATCCATCAGGTCGTAGGACGTGCCCAGGATCGTGGTGGATTCCTTGTAGTTGAGGATTTTGGTCTGGTTCCAGTTGAACGCTGCGGTCCACTTCAGCGCGCCGTATTGGCCCAGGTCCTGGCTGTAGTTACCGACCAGATCGAGGCCTTTGGTGCGGGTGTCGGCGCCGTTGATAAAGTACTGGCCGCCGGAGGTGGAGGTGATGCCGTTGCCTTGCAGCACCTGGGTAATTTCCGGGCCGAGCAAGGTGCCGGTCAGGGTGATGCGGTCACGCAGGTTGATCACGTAGGCGTCGGCGGTGAAGCTCAGGCGGTCGGTGGGCGTGAGGGTGAAACCGAGGCTGAAGTTGGTCGAGCGCTCGGGCTTCAGATCCTGGGCGCCCAGGGCCTGGGCCGCCGCCGAACCGGTGGGCAGCACGCCGTAGTTGATTGACTGATACACCCCGTCCACCACGCCATAGGTGGTGGAACGCGCACTGAACAGGCTGTTGGCCAGGGACGGCGCACGGAAGCCATTGCTTACCGTGGCACGCACCGCGAATTGCGGTGTGAAATCGTAGCGGGTGGTCAACTTGCCGCTGCGGGTGGCGCCGACGCCCTGGTTGTAATGCTCGTAGCGAAACGCGGTGCCCACGTACCAGTCCGGCACTGGGTTGAAACCCACGTCGACGTAGCTGGCCAGGCTGTTGCGCGAGGCGCTGCTTTCTTCATCCGGTGAAATGCCGTTGGTGACCTGCGCCCCGCTTGAGGCGCAATTGCCCGGCGCCACGCAGTAGCCGCCGTTGGCGTAGGACTCGTAGTCACCGGCCTGCACTTCATAGGTATCGCGCCGATGCTCGAAGCCATAGCTCACATCCAGCGGCTTTTGCAGGCCGATATCGAAGCCGCGCTTGAAGTCGAGGTTGGTGGTCAGCTCGGTGCTGATCCAGGTACCGGAGGTAAAGCTGTTCGGCGTGGCCTCGCCCAACGACGGGTTCTGGTTATGGGTGGTGCCCTGCTCCGCTTCGTTGCGCCCGTAAGTGGTGGACAAATCCCAGTCCCACTCGCCGACGGTGCCTTTGCCGCCGAACGCGGCCTGGAAGTCGTCTTCGTCGATGTACCAGGTCGGCGTGTAGCCGCCGGGGTAGCCATTGGGCCCGGTGGTGATGGTGTTGGTGATGGTCGGCAGGCGGAAATTCTGCCCCTGCTCGGCCTTGCGCCGCGAATAGGTGGTGAACGAATACAGGCTCAAATCGTCGTCGATCGGCAGCTCGGCGTTGTAGCCCAGGGTCAGCAGATTGGTCTTCGGCGTGCCGTAGCCGCCATAGGTGGAACGCCCCGCCTGCTCATAGGCTTGGGCATAGGTGTAGCCGTTGGCGCTGGCCTTGTTGTCATCGTTCTGGCTGCGCGCATCCAGTGCCAGTTGCACGATGCCGCCGTTGCCGATTTCAAAGCCCTTGTTGAGGCTTTGTTGCACGGTCTGCTTTTTGCCGTCGTAGCCAAGGCCCGCGTTGGTCACCGACGTGCCGCTGGTATCGGCCTTGAGGATCACGTTGATCACCCCGGCAATGGCGTCGGAGCCGTACTGCGCGGCGGCGCCGTCGCGCAGCACTTCCACATGGTCGATGGCGCTGATGGGGATCAGGTCCAGGTCGGCCGGCGCGGCGCCAGTGTTGATGCCGTTGATGTTCAACGTGGCCGCGGTGTGGCGACGTTTGCCATTGACCAGCACCAGCACTTCGGCGGCACTCATGCCCCGCAGGTTGGGAGCGCGGGCAATGCCGCTGGCGTCCCAACCGGTTTTTTCCGGCAGGGTGAGCGATGGGATCACCGCGCTCAACGCCTCCATCAAACCGGGCTTGCCGGTGCTTTGCAGTTGCCTGGCGCTGACCACATCAATCGGCACCGGGCTGCTGGTGACCGTGCGCTGCTCGGCGCCACGGTTGCCGGTGACCACCACGGTGGACAGGGTGCTGTCGTCCTGGGCGTGGGCGGCGTTGGCCAGGACGGCCAGTGTCAGGAGGGTGGTGGGTTTCAGCGTTTGCTTCATGGGCGTGCCTGTCTTTCCAAATCGCGAAGTCGGGCACTCACGCGGCGGGGCGCGGTGCTCGGTTTTTTTGGGCGTGTTGCGGCAATTTGGGGTTAGGGCGAGTGCGGGGGTTGAATTGGCAACATACGTTGAACTCCCTTCCAACGATTCTGCTGCGGGGGATGATCACCCGGTTATGGCGCGCAGAATCTTGATTACGCTGGGTACCATCCGAGGTCAGGGGTAGGCTGTTGCGATCAAACATAACGGAATGGGTTGGGGAAATATAATGCTGTTTTGGTATAAGCTAATATTCTATAATTTTATTATTTTTTATATTTTTTATTCATTTAAATAATGTTTTTTTGGGATCCAGCATGACCAACAACGCATTGAAGGGAGAATTCCATCAGGAAAAGGCAATGAGTTTATGGAGAATTGCTGCGTTTTCGGCGGATTGAAAGCGCAGTTGAACGTCTATCTGACACGCAGAAACGTATATCCAACAGATATACTCGTATAGACATAAGATACACAGGCACTTTACTATCCACCCGAGGAGGCTAAGACCTGAAAACAACCCTTCCAAGGTGGGAACCCAGCATGGCTGCAATTATTGAAAAACCCAAACCCGTTCCGATCAACATGAGAGCGGACGAAAGAAAGCGCAACCTGATCGATCTGGCGGCGGCCCTGTCCGGTCGGGATCGGACCAGCTTCATTCTGGAGGCTGCTTGCCAAAAAGCAGAAGAAGTCATCCTGGATAAGCGTCTGTTCCTTCTTGACGACGTCGCATTTGACGCATTCGAACAGGCCATGGATGCCAACCCGATACGAGGTAACGAATGCCTGCATCAACTTCTCGAAAGACCCAAAAGGTGGAGCTGAGGGCCCCCGAAAAGCTGAACGGCGAACACACCCTGGATCAATTCGATTCAGGTGAACGGTCGATCGACGATTACCTGCAAAGGCTGGCGCGTAAGGCTCAGGCAGCCAAACAAGCTGTGGTTTACGTCGTCTGCCGCAAGGACACCTCGATTGTCATGGGGTATTACACGCTCTCGAGTGGTTCCATCGCCCGCGCGAATGTCGCCCCGAAGAACCATCAACGCAATTCGCCAAGCGTTCATCCTGTAACCCTGCTGGGGCGCATGGGTATTACTCAAGCGGCTCAAGGCCAGGGCTATGCCATCGATCTGCTGCAGGACGCCATTGAGCGCGCCATCAGCGCCTCGAATGCCATCGGGTCCAGCGCACTGATTGTTCATCCACTGAACGAGCGCCTTTCGAGCTTTTATACCAAGTACGCAGGGTTCATACCGTGCCCAGGGCTATCGCCGATTACGTTGATGTTGCCGCTTCGCTAGCCAATGACATTGCCATCGCAACATAGGTCTCTACGCTACTTCATCAGGATAATCCGTAGATAGCCGTTACCGCAGCAACGGATATGTACTCGGTCAGATCCAACATCCTGGTCGGCTGTCAGGCCGCGTGTGTGTGTCTGGTGTACTCGGTTAAAAATGTGGAAGGGGGCTTGCCCCCGATAGCGGTGGTTCAGTCACCGTCTGCATCAACTGACACACCGTTATCGGGGGCAAGCCCCCTCCCACACTTTTGACCACGTTCCTTCAGTTAGCCGGCTTCAACAGCTGCATCTGCTGCCGATAATCATCCGTCACCTGCCTGGCCTGGCTGCTGCTGGTAATCACCCTAGGTGTAATCAAAACGATCAGTTCGGTCCGATCCTTGGACTTGCTGGTATTCCCAAACAACCACCGCAACCCAGGAATCTTGCCCAGATACGGCACCGCACTCACCGACTCCGCGTTGTCCTGCTTGATCAACCCCCCCAACAACACCGTCTGCCCACTCTGCACCGCCACCTGGGTCGACACCGAGCGCGTGGAGATACGCGGGTTCGTCGGCGTATCGCTGCCAGTGGACGCCTGGTCCTGTGCATCACTGACCTGTTGTTGAATATCCATGTACACCAACCCACCCGGATTGATCCTCGGCACTACATCCAGGATCACCCCGGTCTGCACATATTCAACACTGCTCAACGTGGTGTCCGAGGTGCCCGTGTTGACCGTGGTCTGGCTGATGGGAATGTTGTCCCCCACCTGAATCTGCGCCGGCTGGTTGTTCATCACCACCAGCGACGGCGCAGACAGCACCTGGGTGCGGCCGTTGGTTTCCAGGGCATGCAGCGCCACTTGCAGGTTGGAGCTGACGAAGGAATAGAACAACGAATCCGCCGCCCCCAACCCGGCCCCGCCACCGCCCAGTGCACCTTGGCTGCCGGAGGCGTTGGCCACGGTGGTGCTGGTGGAATTGCCCGCCAGGCGTCCCAGGTACCACTGCACGCCGAGGTCCAGTTCACCGCTGAGTTTGACCTCAAGAATGCGCGTCTCGATCTGCACTTGCAGCGGCGGATTGTCGAGGCGTTTGATCGCCGATTCGATCTCTTTCCACTGCACCGGACGGGTGCGCACCAGCAGTTGGTTACTGCTTTTCTGCGCGGTAATGCGCGTGCCGGCGTCGAGGCTTTTGGCCGGGGCGCCTTCGGTGGTTTGCGGTTCGGCGCTGTCCTCGGCTTCGGGCTCCTGCGCTTCGTCATCGACCACCGGCTGGGTGGTGTTCAGCCCACCCGGTGTGCTGCCGGACGTGCTGTTGGTGCCCGGCGACGACAAGGTCGCGGTGCGCAAACCGGGGGCGACCTTGGCCGGGGTGTCGTCCTTGATCGCGCCGCTGCCGTAGATCTGCCGCAGGTACTTGGCGAGGTCGCTGGCCTTCATGTTGCGCACGTCGTACACGTACATTTGCGGCTCGTTGCCGCCGCCTTCGTCGATGGTGTGAATCCAGTCGCCGACTTCACTCAAGTATTGCGGTTGCGAAGAAATCGCTACCACCGAGTTGGTGCGCTCGATCGGCAGGAATCGCACCATGCCCGCCAACGGCATGCCGCTGTCGGGGCCGAACATCTTTTGCAGTTCGGGCATCAGCTCGGCCACCGAGGCCCGTTGCAGGCCGAACACGCCGACGGACATGCCTTTGAGCCAATCCACGTCAAAGGTGTCGATGGTGTCCTGGTAGTTGGCCAGTTCCTCGGGGGTACCGGCCAGGCTCAGCACATTGCGCGCCGGGTCCACCAGCAAGAATGCATTTTCCCGGGCGAACGGCTTGAGCAGTTTCTGCATTTCAGTGGCAGAGATGTAGCGCAGTGGAAACAGCCGCGCCGACAGGCCGCTGGACGGTTGCGACACACGCATTTCCGGCACCAGCTTGCCCGCCACCGCCTGGTTGGCCGGCAGGATCACATAACGACTGCCCTGCTTGATCATCGCGTTGTCGGTCCAGGACAGCAGGGTTTCCAGAATCGACAATGCCTGCTGTTTGTTCACCGGTTTGGAGGTGGAGAAGCTGACGTTGCCCTTCACGCCCTGGGCGATGCTGTAGTTCTCGTGCAGCAGATCGCCCATCACGCTGTTGATCACCGCTTCAATCGGCTGGTCGGCAAAGTTGAACACGATGTCGCCACCGCCCTCCTCCTTCGCAGACGCCGCCGCAACCGGTTGGCGCACGAACTGCTGGTTGCCGCGAATCAGTTGGCGCTGAGGCGGCGTTTTTGCCTGGGGCTGGCCGTTGTCGACCGGGGTTTGTTCACTGGCCGGGTCCACGGGCGGACGTTGTGAGCCGGTGCCCTGCATCGCTTCGTGCAACAGGGCGTCGTCCGGGTCGAGGTGCTCGGGGAATGTCCCGCAGCCACCGAGGGCGACGGCGGTGGCCAGGCAAAATGCGGTGGTGCGCAAGGCGCCAGGGAAAGTATCGATCAAGGGGTGGACTCGTGAGGAAGGGTAATCGGCGGTGTGCTGGACGGCGGCGGCAAACGCAGGGCCCGCAGGCTCAAGGTCTGGCTGCGGCCGTCAAGTACGAAACGGGCGTCGCGGGGGGTCAGGTGTTCCAGGCGCCAGCCGTTGGGCAGGGTCTGGTCCTGGTGGACTTTCAAGGGTGGGCCGTCGGCGCGCTTGAGCAACGCCACGCGCAGGTCACCGTCGAGGACGATACCGGTCAGCGTGAGGCTCGACAGGCTGGAGACAGCGCCTTGGCCCACCGCGCGGTCGGGGCTGCGGTCGGGGCTGAACAACGGCGCCTGCCACGTACCGGCCAGGCTGTCCAGGGTTGCGCTCGGGGCCACCAGCACCTTGGCCGAGGCATTGGCGCGGCTATCGGGCGCGGGCGGCGGTAACCACTGCGGCGCGTCGCCGAGGCTGCTGAGGATGCCGGCCATGAGCACACCCAACAGCCCGGCCACGCCGATCAAACCCCATTCCAGGGGACGCAAGGTGCTGATCATCGGCGCACCTGCGCGGCGGCGGCCGGTTGCAGGTAGCCGCGCACCAACAGGTGCACCACCAGCTTGCCGGCGCCGCCACTGGCGGGGGCGTTCGGGGCGCGGCGGATGCTCATTTCATCGACAAACAGAAACGGCCGCTGGTATTCCAGCTCATGCAGGATCGCGGTCAAGGGCTCGATGGCGCAGTTGAGGGTCAGGCTGACTTTGACTTGGCGATAGGGCTCGGCATCGTCTTGCTCAGGGGTGATGGGCATGCGCTGGGTCAGGCTGCAGCCGCCACCGAGGCCGGCGCGGCTGTTGATCAGGTCGGCGATGCGCTGCATCAAGTCGGCGGCCACGGCGCTGGGGTCATCGCCGGGCAACAGGCTGGTGCTGCTGGCCGGGTCCTGGCGCGCTTCTTCGAGTTGCTGGCGCAGGCTGTCGCCCTGGCGCAACACGCCGGCGTAGCGCTGTTGCTGTTCGCGCAGTTGCTCGGCCTGTTCGCCCAAGGTGCGCAACGGGCCGGCAAACCAGCTGTCGATCAACAGCCAATAGGCGGCGCCGAGCACCAGCGCGAGGGCGATCAACGCGGCGCCACGGCGTTCACGGGGTGTCAGTGGTCGGCGCATCGGCGGCCTCCTGGTGCAGGTGGGCGCGCAAGGAAAACTGATCCTTGCCGGTTTGCGCATCGGGTTGGATCACCCCTTCGAACTGGGCGTTTTCCAGGCTGCGGCAGTTCTTGATGCGGGTGATCAACGCGCTGGCCTTGGCGCTTTGCCCGGAGAAGGACACGTCGGCGCCGTCGTTGACTTCCAACTGGTCGATCCAGGTGTCGGGCGGCAGGCAGGCGGTCAGCTCGCTGAGCAGCGCGGCCAGGGGTGGCTGCGCGGCCTTGCGGCGGATCAAGTACTGCGCGGCGCCGCGGGTATTGAGCAGTTGCTGGCGCAGGGCCTGGACTTCGGCGACCTGGGCGCGCTGGGACTGCACGCTGTGTTGCATGGCGTCGAGTACGCGCTGGCGATCGTTGAGCCACAGCAGCATGGCGGCAATCAGCAAGGCGCCGCACAGCCACGGCAGGCTGCGTTGCAGGCCCTTGCCCGCCGGGCGCTGGCGCGGACGCAACGGCGCCGGCAGCAGGTCGATGCCCATGGGCACGCCCGCGCTGTCGTAGACATCCACGGCGTGGGGTTGCAAGCCAAGGGCCGCGCAGTCGTCGAGGATCTGGTCCAGGCGCTCGCGCAGGATTGCCACCAGCGTCACCTGCAGATGGGTGGTTGTGCGGCGTTCCTGGCGGGCGACAAAGTACAGCTGGGCGGCGTCGAACGGGGTGAAGCGGTCCAGTTCATAGCCGACCACCGTCGACAGGTTGCGCGCGGCGGCCACCGGCAATTGCAGGCTCTGCACCAGCACCGCGTCTGGTGCCAGCAACAACACCTGGCGTGCCTCGCCAGGGAGCTTTTGCACAGGCGCAGTGAGCGGCCACGGGTAGACGCGCTCGGGCATGTCATGGGGCAACAACCAGCCAGGCAGGCAGCCACGCAGCTCCTTGAGCCACAGGTCCCAGCCCTGTTGCAACAGGCTGCCTTGCCAACGCTGCACGGCGGGCTCCAGGTATTTATTCATTCTTGCCAACGTAGGACTCGATAAGGTTGTGCGCTGCCTTGCGCGGGGCTCAATAACACCGTGGCTTGCAGCTCGGCGTGGTAACCGCCGGGGCGTTGGGCGCGGCTGCTGACCACCAGCACATCACCGGGGTCGGCACCCACCGCGCTGGCGTGTGGCAGGTTGAGGGCGTGGCGCATCAACGGGCTGGCGAAGGCCGGGTCGGGCCGGTCCAGGCCACTCCACAGGCTGATTTCCGGCACCAGCGCGCTGTACAGCGCCTGGGTCATGCCCGGCAACTGCCGGACTTCTTCCACCACCCGAAACGGCGCCAGGCCTTGGTTGCGGCGCATCTCCAGGTCCCTGGCCAATTGCTTGGCCTGGGCCTGGGTGGCACCGCAGGCCAGGGCCAGGCGAGCAAAATCGCCCACCTCGGCGCTGTTGAGGTACAACTTGCCGCGCTCGCTGCGCAGGCTTACGTGCAACTGCGCGTCGTCAAACACCAGCGGGATTTCACGCCCGTCGGCAATCCATTGCTTGCGCTGCGACGGGTCGGCCACGGCTTGCATCGCCAGCGCCACGCCCGCCTCTGCCGCCAGCACCGCCTGGGTATGCTGGCGATGCCACGCGGCCTGGCGGGTTTCCAACTGCACCCAGCCGGCCAATCCGCCGAGCAACAGGCTGAGCAAGGCCAGCACCCACAGCACCAGCAACAGCGCCACACCGCGTTGATGCCTGATCATTCGGGCGCCCCGCCGGACAGGTTCAAGCGCAAGGCCACCACCTGGGTCACCCACGGCACCGGACCGTTGACCCGGGCGGCAATCCGCACCGCGTAGGGCAGGCGCTTGGGCCACGGCCACGCGCTGATCCAGCCGGTAGCCTGACCCTTGGGCGACAGGCCGCGATAGCTCAATTGCAGGTCTTCGACGCCCCTGAGCAACACCTGTGGCTCGCTGCGCGAGGCCGGTACGCTGACTTGCGCCAGGGACTCAAACCGGGCGAACGCCACCTGCAAATCACGCGGCGCCTCGGGCCCGGTCAGTTGCAGGGTGAAACGCTGAATGCCGCCGCCGAGCACACCGGGCAGGGTCGCGACAAACTGCATGCGCTGCGGCTCGCCTGTGAAAAAACCATCGACCTGGCTGTCGTCCTCGGTCACATCCAGCGGTAACGCCTCGCTGATGGCGGTGCGCAAAAACTGCTGGGCGGCACGCATTTCGTCCAGGCTGACCGTGTAACGCTGGGCCTTGAGCACCGCGCGATTGGCACCGAGCAACGCGCCGCCAACCAACGTCAGCAACACCCCCAGCAGGCTGAGCACAATCATGATTTCGAGCAGGGTAAAACCCTGCTGGCGAGGCTTCACAAACCGGCCCCGGCAGCACGCAGTTTCAAGGTGCTGAACTGCGCCTGGCGCGGGCCTTCGCTGACGCTCAGGTCCAGGCGAAACAGGTGCGCCTGACCGATGCGGCTCGGCTGTTGTGCAATGCGCAGTTGCCAGGCGACGCCGTCCATTTCGCCCTGGCGCGTGCCGCTCGCCAGCGGGCCCGTGCCCTCCTGATCCATCACGCTCAAGGCCGCATGGGTGAGGCGGTCGCTATGGGCCACCTGCAACAGCGAGCGCGCACTTTGGCCAAAGGCGACCAGCAGCACCGTGCTACAGATCGCCATCAGCGTCAGCGCGGCGAGCATTTCCAGCAGGGTGAAACCGCGCTGGTGCTTCATGGCAGGGCCCTGGACTGGACGCTGCCGGTCAGCCAGCCAATGTCGATGCGCCAACGCCGGCTGCCGTTGGCCAGTAGCAGGTTGCCGCCGGTGGAGCTGCCATCGGGATAGAAATCCACTGCCGAGCCCGCTTGCTCGGCGGTGTGCAGGGTCACTTGCAAACCGGCCGGCCAGTGCTGTTTCGGGCGACCGGGCGCCTGGACGCTCAAGTTGCGCAAATCGAAAACGGTACTTTCCGTGGTGCCACTGACAATCGCCCGCGCCCGCGTGCTGCGCAGCGCCTCGACGATCTGCCCCACCGCCTGGCGTTCTTTCGCTGCGCGCAGACCTTGTTGCAGGCCAAACCCGACCAACCCGGCCGCGATGCTGATCAAGACGACCACCACCAGCATCTCCAGCAGGGTAAAGCCGCGTTGGGCGCTGGCCACGGGTTATTCCCAGTTGCCCAGGTCGGCGCTGTAGCCTTCGCCGCCGGGTTGGCCGTCCTGGCCGTAGAAGATCAGGTCGAACGCGCCGTGCTCGCCGGGGAAGCGATAGCCGAAGGCATGGCCGAACGGGTCCTTGAGGTCCGACGGCTTGGCGTATGGCCCGGCCCAACCGGCGCCGTTGCCGGGTTTTTCGACCAGCTGCTGCAGGGTCTTGGGCGGTGAGCCGACATCCAGCCCGTAGCTTTCGATTTTCATCGACAGGCTGGCCAGTTGCGCTTTGCCCGCGCCGTATTTGCCCTTGTCGACGTTACCGCCGACCTGGCGCACCACAATGGTCGCGACGATGCCCAGCAGCACGATGACGGCAAGCATTTCCAACAGGGTGAAACCGCTTTGGCGGCGTGCAGGTTTTGAGCGCATGGGGGTGGGTCCTCGGGGGTTCATATATTGCTGGTCAGGCTCATCAGCGGCAGCATGATCGCCAGCATGATCACCGCCACCAGCACCGCCATGACCACGGTCAGGGACGGCACCAGCGCGGCGAGCAGGCGGTCGATGCCGCGTTTGGCTTCGACGTCGAACACGTCGGCGACCTTGAGCAGCATGCTGTCCAGTTCGCCGGCCTGTTCGCCGACTTCAATCATTTGCAGGGCCAGGTCCGGCAGCAGTGGCTGCGTGCCAAAGGCACTGGCCAGGGTGCCGCCGCCCTTGACCGACTCGGCGGCCTGGGCGACCTGCGCTTGCAGGGCACGGTTGGTGCAGACCTGGCGGGCAATGACCAGGGCTTGCAGCAGGGCCACGCCGTTACTGAGCAAGGTGCCGAGGGTGCGCGCCAGGCGGGCGGCTTCGACCCGTTGCAGCAGCGGGCCGATGAGGCGAATGCCCAGCACACGGCGGTCGTAGCGTTCACGCCGTTGGGGATCACGCAGGCGAGCGAGCAACCCCCAGATGCCGGCGATCAGCCCGGCCAACACCGCCAGGCCATAGGCGCCGAGGAACTGGCCCAGGCCGAGGATCACTTCGGTGATCAACGGGATCGGAACGCCTAGATCCTTGAAGATCGGCACGAACTGCGGCACGACATACGCCAGCAACAGCGCCAGGGAGCCGAGCACGCCGACCACCAGGAACGCCGGATAGATCAGCGCGTTGATCACCTCGCCCCTCAGCAGTTGGCTGCGTTCCAGGTAATCACTGAGCTGGCGCAACGTATTTTCCAACGCGCCACCCGCTTCCCCCGCACGCACCATGCTCAGGTACAGCGGCGAGAACTGGCTGCCCTCCTCTTCCAGGGCTTTGGACAAGGGCTGACCGGCCTTGACGTGTTCACGAATGCGCTCGATCAACGCACGGGTCTGGGGCTGGCCGGGCTGCTTGAGCAAGATGCCCAGGGAGCGTTCCAACGGCTGCCCGGCGCCCAGCAGCGTGGCCAGTTGCTGGGTAAAACTGACCAACGCCGCGCCGTTCAACTGCCCGCGCCCAAACGCGTTGCGCAGCCCTTGGGCGCCGGCCACATCAATGTGCAATAACAACAAGCCGCGCTTGTGCAGCGCGGCGACGGCGGCGTCCTGGTCCTTGGCTTCCAGGGTGCCGTTGTGCGGGGTGCCCTGGCTGTCGAGGGCGCGGTATTTGAACAGGCTCACGTGCCCTCCCCGCGTGTCACGCGCAGCACTTCTTCCAGGGACGTGACCCCGGCCACGGCCTGACGCAGGCCTTCTTCATGCAAGGTGCGCAGGCCACCACGACGGGCGGCCTGCTCCAGCGTGGCGGCGTCTGCCTGGCGCATCAGTAGGCTGCGCAGTTCCTCGTTCATCACCAGTAATTCGGTGATTGCACTGCGCCCGTGGTAGCCACCGCCCGGTGCGTCGGCGCGAGGGCGATAGAGCAGGATCGGACGCTGCTCGGTAAAGCGCTCCAGGCCGTGTTCGGCAATCAATTCCGCCGGCGCTTCGAAGGCTTCGCGGGTGGCCGGGTCGAGGCGGCGCACCAGGCGCTGGGCGAGGATGCCGTTGACGGTCGAGGCGATCAGGTAGCTCTCCACGCCCATGTCCAGCAGACGCGTGATACTCGCCGCCGCGCTGTTGGTGTGCAGGGTGGACAGCACCAGGTGGCCGGTGAGGGAGGACTGGATGGCGATGCGGCAGGTTTCCAGGTCGCGGATCTCGCCGATCATGATCACGTCCGGATCCTGACGCACGATCGAGCGCAGCGCGCCGGCAAAATCGAGTCCGATGGCGGGCTTGACCTGGATCTGGTTGATGCCTTCGAGCTGGTACTCCACCGGGTCTTCCACGGTGATGATCTTGCGCTCGGCGGTATTGAGCCGCGACAGCGCGGTGTACAGCGTAGTGGTCTTGCCCGAGCCGGTCGGGCCGGTGACCAGCAGGATGCCGTGGGGGCGTTCGAGTACTTCGAGGAAGGTTTCCAGGCGCTGCCCGTCGAAGCCCAGGCTCTGGAAATCGAACTGCACCGTCTGGCGATCCAGCAAACGCATCACCACCGATTCACCAAAACTGGTGGGCACCGTGGACACGCGCAAATCCAGTTCCTTGCCCTGGATGCGCAGCATGATCCGCCCGTCCTGGGGCAGGCGGCGTTCGGCGATGTCCAGCCGCGCCATGATCTTGACCCGCGAAATCACCGCCGCCGACGAGCTGGACGGCGGCGCCTCGGCCTCGTGCAGCACGCCGTCGATGCGGTAGCGCACCTTGAGCTGGTTTTCGAAAGGTTCGATATGAATGTCCGAGGCGCGATGTTCCACCGCGCGCTGCAGGATCAGATTGACCAGGCGAATCACCGGCGCTTCGGAGGCCATGTCCTTGAGGTGTTCGATGTCTTCCAGCGCACCGCCCTGCTCGTCGAGGTTTTCGATCAGGGTGCCCATGGCCGAGCGGCCCTGGCCGTAGTAGCGCTCGATCAGGCTGTCGACTTCGTTGCGCGGCCCCACCGCCAGCCACACCGGCACGCCGCAGGCATAGGCCATGGCCTGGAACGGATAGACCAGCGCCGGGTTGGCCGCCAGCACCCGCAAGCCGCCCTGGCTCCAGCCCACGGGCACCACCTGATAATGGCGCATGAAGCGCTCGGTCAAGGCAGGCAACGGGTCGAGCAACGGTGGCGCGGCGTCCGCCAGTAACAGCGGTGCGCCAAGCAGGTCGGCCCAGGCGCGGGCCAGTTCCACTTCAGAGACCAGCCCAAGCCGCGTGAGCAGGCCGAGCAATTCGGCGTCGTCCGACTCCTGGGACAGGCGCCGAGCGCGTTCCAGGTCAACGGTTTTCAAGCCGGCGTGCTGCATCAGCCATGCGCAGACCTGTTCGGTGTGCGGGATGTGCATGTCGCAGGCGTTTATGGGCGTTGAGGGGCTTGGCATGGGTGACTATCTGAGGGGCTATGTTCTGAAGGACTCTGGGAACCCCTGTGGGAGGGGGCTTGCCCCCGATAGCGGTGGACCAGCTGCCGCATACTCCGGCTGATACACCGCTATCGGGGGCAAGTCCCCTCCCACAAGGGGATGGCGTTTTTCCCGTTAGTTCGAGGTCTTCGGCGCGCTCTGGGTGCCATTCAACGGCCGCCCGCCTTTGGTGGTTTCGGCCTTCTGTTTTTTCGCGGCCTTGGCGTCATGGGTCTGGGTCAGCACGGTGGAATCGGCGGTGCCGGACTTGGCATCCGCGTCCGTGGCTTCAGCCGCAACGGCCGCGCCGCTCAATGCAACGCCCAGCACAAAACCGGCACCCAGCAGGGACTTCTTCATAAACATTCTCCAGATAAAAAAACGCGAACCGCTCAAGTGGCGCCTTGAATTGGTTCAAGACCCTACACCAAAGCGTTGTGTATGACAGCGTGTATAAAACATGGCCTTTTAGAACTACCGAGCAAAGCCACTAGTTCGCCATGCCAGCAACTATTTTCTTAAACCAATCGACTGGTAGGTTTAGCCTTAGTTCAAAATCGTAATGAAATATTTCTTATTTCACGCAAAAATTAGCTTTTGTTTGACTTATAACCGCAAGAATTGCCTTAATTATGCGGTTTTCGCGGTTCAAAATGCCATCTCGTGATATCGCCAAGACATCATCTATAACAATAACTAACACAATTATTAAACTTACAGAATCTGCAAAATCCGCCAAGTAATTGCAATTAGCCATCGGTTAAACATTGCGATCAAGGCGAACTATTGCCCACGAAAAAGTGACGAGCGTCGTCCTATTTTTACTAAAAATTTGTCGGAGAAACCCATGAATAAACGCAAAATGATCGGTGCACAGTCGGCATTTGCCCTGCTGGCGCTGGCCGTGTCCCAGGTGCATGCAGCCACCAGCCCCGCCCTGGACGAAGGCCGGGTGAACCGTGCGGAAAAGGCTGCGGACAAAACCCTGGCGAAGATGACCATGGAAGAAAAACTCGCCTACATCGGCGGCACCGGTGGCTGGGACGTCAAGCCGCTGAGCCAATACGGCATCCCGCAGATCCACGGTGCCGACGGCGGCGTTGGTGTGCGCTACACCAGTGAAGGCAACGCCCAGGGCGTGGTCTACCCTTCCGGCCCGAACCTGGCCGCCAGCTGGAACCCGCGCCGCGCCATCGACCTGGGCCGCGCCCTGGGCTACGACACCGCCAGCGGCGGTTATCAGTTCGTCACCGGCCCCGGCGTGAACCTGTACCGCATGCCCTACAGCGGCCGTGCGTTCGAGTACCTGTCCGGTGAAGACCCGTTCCTCGGCGCCAGCCTGGGGCCGGCGGTGATCAACGGCATCCAGTCCCGTGGCGTGTGGGCCAACGCCAAGCATTTCGCCGCCAACGACCAGGAAAGCAACCGCTTCCACCTCGACGAGATCATCAGCGAGCGGGTGCTGCGCGAGATGACCCTGCCGCCCTTCGAGTCCGCCTCGAAGAACAGCAAGGTGGCGATGATGATGTGTGCGTTCCAGAAGGTGAACGGCGAGTTCGCCTGCCAGAACAAACACTTGATGCGCGACATCCTGAAGACCGAATGGGGCTACCCAGGCTTCGTGCAGAGTGACTACAACGCCGTGGTCGACGGCTTGCCGGCGGCACAGGCCGGCACCGACCTGGACATGATGGGCTACCAGATGAACAGCACGGTGCTCAAGCCGTTCCTGGACAGCGGCGAGCTGAGCAGTGCGACCATCGATGACAAGGTGCGGCGCATCCTCAAGCAGATCTACCTGTACAAGTTCGACAGCAAAGCGCCGCTGACCAGCCACAACATGAACAGCGCCACCAGCAACCGCGTGGCCTTGAACGCCGCGCGCGAAGGCATCGTGCTGCTGAAAAACCAGAACAACCTGCTGCCCCTGGATGCCAAGAAGGTCAAGACCATCGCGGTGGTCGGCAACCTGGCCAAGTACGCACCGCCCACCGGTTTCGGCAGCGCGAATGTGATGGCGGCCAACTACATCAGCGAGCTGAGCGGCCTGCAGCAATTGGCGCCGGGCGCCAAGGTCGAGTTTATCGACGGCCTGTCCCTGGACCCGACGGCCTCCAATTGGACCCACACCGACAACGACGGCAGCAGCGTCAAGGGCGTGAAAACCGAGTTCTTCAGCAACACCAACTGGTCCGGCGACCCGGCGGCCAGCCGCACCGACCGCCATGTCGACCTCGACTGGTCCACCGACAGCCTGCAGGTCAACGGCGATACGGCGGCCACCTCGATCCGCTACAGCGGTCAGATCACCCCGACGGTCAGTGGCGAGCAAGTGTTCAAGGTCCGCGCCGACGGTGCCGTGCGCCTCTACGTCAACGGCAAGAAAGTGCTGGATAACGGTGACGGCAAGCCGCTGCCCAACAACAGCATCCCGCCGACCATTCCGGTATTCGCCAAGGTTAATCTGGAAGCCGGCAAAGCCGTCGACATCAAGCTCGAATACTCGCGCCGCAACGGCTACCTCTCGACCATGGGCGGTCTGGTGGGCGTGCAGATGAGCTGGGCGTCGCTGGTCGCACCTCAGGACCTGGCGAAGTACGACGCCGTGCTGGTGGCGGCGGGTAACAGCAATGAATACGAAGGTGAAGGCTTCGACCACAGCTTCGACCTGCCGGAGTTCCAAGGGCAACTGATCCAGAGCATCGCCAAGGTCAACCCGAACACCGTGGTCACCCTGCACGGCGGCACCGGGCTGAAGATGAGCGACTGGATCGATCAGGTACCGGCCGCCTTGCATGCGTTCTACCCTGGGCAGAACGGCGGCCAGGCGCTGGCGGAGATCCTGCTGGGCAAGGTCAACCCGTCGGCCAAGCTGCCGATCAGCATCGAGCGCAACATCGAAGACAACCCGATCTACGCGACTTTCCCCAAGTTCGACAACCAGGAAACCCTGGCCGAGATGAGCTACAAGGACGACCTGTTCCTGGGCTATCGCGGCTACGAGAAAAAAGGCATCAAGCCGCTCTACCCGTTCGGCTATGGCTTGTCGTACACCACCTTCGGCTACAGCAACATCAGCGTGACGCCGGGGGTGGCGGTTGCAGGGGCGCCGATCAAGGTGTCGTTCGACCTGGCCAACACCGGCAAGGTGGCAGGCGCCGAAGTCGCCGAGCTGTACGTGGGCCAGAACAACCCGAAAGTCGAGCGTGCGCTCAAGGAACTCAAGGGCTACAAGAAGGTGTTCCTGAAGCCGGGCGAGAGCAAGCGTGTGACCATCGAGCTTAACGACCGCTCGTTGGCCTACTACGACGTCAAGAGCAAGCAATGGGTGGTGGACGCTGACAGCTTCAACCTGTCGGTGGGCGCGTCGTCTCAGGACATCCGCCTGAACGCCAAGCTGGTCAACCCGTTCCGCCAGGAACTGTCGACCACCACCAGCAACCCGCTGCCGCGTTCGGCGCTTAATTCGACGCTGCGTGAATCGACGGTTAAAACCGGCGGTGTGCTGCATCAGAATGAAGGGGATGGCGGCACCAGCGATGGTGATGGCTATGACATGAGCGATGACACAACCCAGGGCAGCGCTGCCGGTAACTGACGGGTAAAAGAAGGTGCTTTTTGTGGGAGGGGGCTTGCTCCTCCCACATTTGGACCAGGTTTGGCCTCAGGTTCGGATGGCCGCTTCGACCCGCGCAATGTAGGTATCGAAGCGCGTCACCAAATCCACTTGCTCGGGAAACCGCAGCCATTGGATCTGCAGGCCATCCATCATGGCCAGGATCTCCTCCACCAGCCCGGCGATGTCCACATCACCGCGCACCTCCCCCGCCGCCACCAGGTCGGCAAACTGCCCTTGCATGCGTTGGTGAATCGCTGCGTAGCGCGCCTGGAACCACGCCCAGGCCGGCTGGGTGTCCAGCAGGCTTTCGGCATTCAGGATGGTAAACGCGCGCACCACGCCAGGCGCCGTGGCATTCGAGCGATTGATCGCCCGCAGGCTGCCGAGCAAACCATTCAGGGATTTCTCCGCACGCACTTCATCGGCAATTCGCTGGTTGACCTCATCGCGCCGCTGCAACACGCCCATCAACAGCGAGATCTTGCTGGGAAAATGATGCAGCAACCCGGCAACGGAAATCCCCACAATGCCCGCCACCTGGGCCATCGACGCACCGCTGTAGCCTTCCAGGGAAAACACTTGCAAGGCAGCGTCCAGCAGCTCTTCGCGGCGTTTTTCACCTTTGGGCGCACGGCGGGTCTTGGGGGCAGGTTCGGTCATGGGCAAATCCTTGTGGGCGGCAGAAAAGCTCAGGCGCTTTCCCGTTCGATCAAGTGGCAGTCCAACAGGTTCAAACGCTGTACGGCCTGCGGCAACACGCCCAGGCTTTGCAGCACGCGGGTTGCCGCGAGGACGCCGATCTCCAGGGCCGGCGGTTTGATCGTGCTCAGGCTCGGCAGCAGCATCTCGGCAAACGGGTAGTCACCGAACCCCAGCACCGCACACTTTAACCCGCAACGCTGCCCGGCCAGCAGACCACCGGCGGCCAGGTTGTCGTTGGCGAAGAAAATCGCGTCCGGCGGTGTGGCGCGGCCCATCAAGGTTTCCATGGCCTGCCTGCCCGCGTCGAACGCTGCGCGGTCGGCGTCCGGGACAAACGCCTCCGGCTGCACGCCCAGCTCGATCAGGGTCGCGGCAAAGCCTTCGCCACGCTCCTGGGCGCTGAAGTCACCCGCCACGCTGTTGTGCACAAAGGCCATGCGCCGATAGCCCTTGTCATGCAGGTAGCGTGCGGCGGTGACGCCGACCTGGTAGTGGGAAAAACCGATCTGCACCGGCGCGCGCTCGGGCACGTAGTCCCAGGTTTCCACCACGGGGATATCCGCGTCGGCGATCATCTTTTCAGTGGCCGCGCTGTGGAAGCGGCTGGTCAGCACCAACGCTGCCGGCGACCAGCCGAGAAACGCCCGCACCGCGTTTTCTTCCTGCTCGGCGCTGAAGTAACTCGACGCCAGCAACAGTTGATAGCCGTGCTGGCTGAGCGTGTCACTGAAGCCCTGGATCGTGTTGGCAAAAATCGGCCCGGAGATGTTCGGGATCACCATCGCCACGATCCGCCCACGCGCCGACGCCAACCCGCCAGCCACCAGGTTGGGCACATAACCCAGCTCGGCAACCACCTGGGCAATGCGTTCACGCCGTTCAGGCGACACCTGCTCGGGCTGGTTGAAGTAACGCGACACGGTGATCGCCGATACCCCGGCCTGGCGCGCCACCGTATTCAAGGTGACGCGCCCGGCGCCACGGCGTTTGCGCGGTTTGTCTTCGTTCACGGGAAAACCCTGTTAACAACCAAAAAGAATATAGGACTAATTTTTAAGTATTTGACGCTCTAAAGCAGAGCTCACAATAATGCCGATGTTAGCGCTAACAAAGCGCGCTGTCTGCTACTCGCTCAAGCGAATGCCCACGACAGTTTCACAGGCGCTGACGGTCGCAGAACCGCAGCGGACCAGGGCATTTCTTTTGAGCGGGCACAGCATGCACAAACACTCTCACTTATTGTTTCTTGCCGGTCTGACCGCGCTTCCAGTGGCCGGCACCGCTGCCGCCGACGAGCCGCAAGCCACCCTCAAAACGGTGACCGTCACCGCCACCCGGCGCGAAGAATCCCTGCAGAAAGTCCCGGTGGCGGTCTCGGTACTGGACGGCGAGCAACTGGAGCGTGACAACCGCAACGGCGTGGCAAGCATTGCGCAACAAGTGCCGTCGCTGAATTTCCGCACGGGAGCATCGAACAAGGACACCTCGCTGTTTGTGCGGGGCGTCGGCACCATTTCCACCTCCCCTGGCGTGGAGCCGACCGTGGCCACGGTGATCGACGGCGTGGTCTATGCGCGCCCCGGTCAGGCCACCCTCGACCTGCTCGACCTGGAGCGCATCGAAGTGCTGCGCGGTCCCCAAGGCACGCTGTTCGGCAAGAATGCCTCGGCCGGTGTGCTGAATATCACCAGCAAGGCGCCGACCGCCGAGACCCACGGCTATATCGACCAGTCCTACTACAGCGGCAATGAAAGCCGCACCCGCTTCGGCATCGGCGGCAGCCTGGTGCCGGACGTGCTCAAGGGCTCGGTCAGCACGCTGTTCGGCAGCTACGACGGCAACGTCGACAACCAGCACAACGGCCAGGAGGTCAACGGCTACAACCACAAGGGCATTCGCGGCAAGCTGGAATTCACCCCCAATGACGACATGACGCTGACCCTGATCGCCGACTACATGCAGTCCCACGACGACGCGCCGAACGGTGTCGTCAGCAAGTCGCTGAGCCCGGCCTTCAGCAACGCCTTGAGCCCGGTGCGCGCGTCCAGCGACAACCGCGACATCAACACCGACACCCGCAGCCATGTGCAGGACACCAACAAAGGTTTATCCGCCCAGTTGGACTGGAACCTCGGCGACTACACCCTGACCTCGATCACCGCCTGGCGCGGCTGGGACAACACCCAGTACCAGGACGGCGACCGCCTCGGCAGTGTGACCGCCGCGTTCCCCGGCACCGCCGACAAGGGTCAGCTGGACTTCGACCAATACTCCCAAGAGCTGCGCCTGGCCTCGCCCAAGGGTGAGTTCCTGGAATACGTCGGCGGCCTGTTCTACATGCATGGCAAGGATGAAGAGACCTACCAACGCACACTCACCACCACCACGCGCACCGAGCGTGGCATCGCCGACTACAGCACCACCAGCGACAGCTACGCGGTATTCGGCGAGACCACGCTGAACTTCACCTCGCGCTTTCGCGGCATCGCCGGCCTGCGCTACACCCATGACGATCTGAAATACGATCACCGCCGCGTGTCCACCTCGGCCACCACCGTCAGCGGGATTCAACCGGCCACCTCCAGCTCCGGCTCGGTGGACGAAGACGGCTGGTCCGGCCGCCTCGGCGTGCAGTACGACATCAGCGATAACGTCACCAGTTACCTGACCTATTCACGCGGCTACAAGGGCCCGGCCTACAACGTGTTCTTCAACATGCAGCCGCGCGACACCGATGCGCTCAAGCCCGAAACCTCCAATACCTGGGAAGCCGGGATCAAGGCCACCGCCTGGAACAACCGCCTGACCACCAACCTCGCGGTATTCCACAGCGACTACGACAACTACCAGGCCAACTTTTTCGACACGGTCGCCGGCCAAGTGGTGACCCGTTTGATCAACGCCGGCAGCGTCAGCACCGAAGGCGTCGAGCTGGATTACGCCTTGCAGGCTACCCAGCAACTCAAGCTCTCCGGCGCCCTGGCCTACACCCGTGCACGCATCGATGAATTCGCCTGCCCGGCGGGCGCGGCGGCCACCTGCAACGTCAATGGCAAACCGCTGCCCTACAGCCCGGACTGGAAAAGCTACGTACGCGCCGACTACACCATCCCGCTGGATAACGGCCTGGATATCGAACTGGGCACCGACTACAGCTGGCAAAGCGAAGTGCAGTACGACATCAGCCAGAACCTCGACACCAAGCAAGGCGCCTACGGCATCTGGAACGCCAGCGTGGCCCTGGCCGACTACAGCAACGGCTGGCGCGTGGCGCTGCTGGCGAAAAACCTCGCCGACAAATCCTACTCGCCGCTGCTGGCCAGCGGCGGCAACTACATCTACCGCGCCGTACCCCGTGACGATGAACGTTACTTCGGCGTGCAACTGCGCAAGGATTTCTGACATGAGCCGTCAACTCAAACTCGGCGCCTTTCTCATGGCCACCGGGCACCATGTGGCCGCCTGGCGCCATCCGGACGTGCCGGCCAATGCCGGGCTGGATTTCGCCCAGTACAAACACCTGGCGCGGGTGGCCGAAGCGGCCCGGTTCGATGCGCTGTTCGTGGCCGACAGCATTGCCGCGCCCACCGGCGAGATCGCCAGCCATATGGCGCGCTCGGATCATTTCGAGCCGCTGACCCTGCTCTCGGCGTTGAGTGCGGTGACCGAACATATCGGCCTGATCGCCACCGCAACCACCACCTATAACGAGCCCTACCACGTGGCGCGCAAATTCGCTTCGCTGGATCACCTGTCGGGAGGGCGCGCGGGTTGGAACCTGGTGACCTCGGACGCCGCTGCCGAGGCGCAGAATTTCGGCCGTGATGAACACGTGGGCCATGCCGAGCGCTACCGCCGCGCCCGTGAGTTTTATCAGGTGGTGACGGGCCTGTGGGACAGCTGGGAAGACGACGCCTTTGTGCGCGACAAAGCCAGCGGCAACTACTACGACCCGGCGAAGCTGCACGTGCTCGACCATGCAGGCGAACACTTCCGGGTCAAAGGCCCGTTGAACGTGGCGCGCTCGCCCCAGGGCCAGCCGGTGGTCGTGCAGGCGGGTTCGTCGGAAACCGGCCGCGATCTGGCGGCGCAAACCGCCGAGGTGGTGTTTACCGCGCAGACGTCGCTGGCCAATGCCCAGGCGTTTTATGCCGACCTCAAGGGGCGCCTGCCTCAATACGGGCGTGCGCCGGACTCGCTGAAAATCATGCCCGGCGTGTTTGTGGTGGTCGGGCATACCGAGGCCGAGGCCCAGGCAAAATTCGCGGCCTTCCAGGACTTGGTCGAACCCGAGGTCGGCGTGGCATTGCTCGGGCGCATGCTGGGCAATTTCGACCTGTCCGGCTACCCGCTGGACGGGCCGCTGCCGGAACTGCCATTGACCGACAGCGGGCAACGCAGCCGCCAGCAATTGCTCAGTGAACTGGCCCACCGCAAACAACTGACACTGGCGCAGTTGGGCCGGCGCATTGCCGGTGGGCGCGGGCATTACAGCCTGATCGGCACGCCGGTGCAGATCGCCGATGAACTGCAAAACTGGTTCGAAAACGGCGCGGCGGACGGCTTCAATATCCTGGTGCCCCATCTGCCCGGTGGGCTTGAAGATTTCGCCCAGTGGGTAGTGCCTGAACTGCAACGACGCGGACTGTTTCGCACCGAATACAGCGGCACGACCTTGCGCGAAAACCTCGGTCTGGCCCGCCCGGAAAATCGCTTCAAGGAGGCTCAAGCATGAAAGTCCCAGCCCTGTTATTGGCCCTGCTGCTGAGTCAGACCGCGTGGGCGGCCGAGCCCGCCGCCCTGCGCATCGGCTATCAGAAAGGCTCCATCGCCCTGGTTCTCGCCAAGGAACATGGCCTGTTGGAAAAACGCTTCCCGCAGACGGACGTGAAGTGGATCGAATTCCCCGCCGGCCCGCAGATGCTTGAAGCGCTGAACGTGGGGGCACTGGATGTGGGCTCCACCGGCGACATCCCGCCGCTGTTCGCCCAGGCCGCTGGCGCCGACCTGGTGTACATCGGTGCCGAACCACCCAAGCCCAGCGCCGAAACCATTCTGGTGCGCAATGACAGCCCACTGCATTCGGTGGCGGATCTGAAAGGCAAGAAGGTCGCCTTCCAGAAAGGCTCCAGCTCCCACAACCTGATCCTGCGCGCGCTGAATAAAGCAGGCCTGAGCTACAAGGACATCCAGCCGGTGTACCTGCCACCCGCCGATGCCCGCGCCGCGTTTGAGCAAGGTAGCGTGGATGCCTGGGCGATCTGGGAGCCCTACTCGTCCCTAGCGTTGAGCCAAAGCCCGAGCCATGTGCTGGCCAATGGTGAAGGGCTGGGGTTGTCGGGGCCGGTGTACACCGCACGGCGTGAGTACGCGCGGGACAATGCTGGGTTCGTGCATGACCTGCTGGGTGAGTTGACCGCCGCCGAAGCATTGACCCGCAGCCAGCGCGAGGACAGCCTTAACGTGCTGACCCACTTCATGGGCCTGCCCGCCGACGTGGTTGCGCGCTATATGGACAACCGCCCGCCTTCGCCGATTTTGCCGATTGATGAGGGGATCATTCAGGCGCAGCAGGCAACGGCGGATCTGTTTTTCCAGAACCGGTTGCTGCCCAAGGCGATCGAGGTGAAGCAGGCAGTGTGGAATCCCGAAGCCCACTGAGATCCAATGGCAAATGGGCTGTTGTGGTGAGCGGGGGCAAACGCCCTCCCACATTTTTTGACCGCGTCAGCCGTGAGTGCGGGTGCTTTTTTCCACGACGCACATCGGCGTACCGGAAACCGGCTCATTGATGATCTGCACCTGCACCTCAAACACCTCACGCATCAACTGCGCATTGATCACCGCCGCCGGCGTGCCAGCGGCCACCAGCCTGCCGCCGTGCATCACCGCCACATGCTCGGCATAACGACAGGCCTGGTTGATGTCGTGAAGCACGGTGATCACGGTCTTGCCTTCAGCGGCCAATTCGCACATCAGGTCCATGAGTTCGACCTGATGGCTGATGTCCAGGTAGGTCGTCGGTTCATCCAGCAATACCACCGGCGCGTTCTGCGCCAGCACCATGGCCAGCCATGCGCGTTGGCGCTGGCCGCCGGACAGGTCCGCCAGGGCGCGGTCGGCCAGGTTGTCCAGTTCCAGGCGCTGCATGGCCTGGGTGACCTGGGTTTGATCGCTGCCACTGAGGCGTCCCCACAGCGAGTTGTGCGGACTGCGGCCATAGGCAACCAACTGGCGCACGCTGACGCCTTCCGGCACGGGCAATACCTGCGGCAGAAACGCGATCTGCCGCGCCAACTGGCGGGCGGACAAGGCGCTGTACGCCTGGCCGTCAAGCGTCAGTTCACCCTGCGTAGGTTTGAGAATCCGCGCAAAGGCCTTGAGCAAGGTGGACTTGCCGCAGCCGTTGGGCCCGATCAGCGCGGTAACTTTGCCCGTCGGTGGCGCAAACGAAAGGCCCTGCACGATACGTGTGCCGCCGTAGCCGATATCGAGCTGGCTGGCCTGGAGAATACTCATGTCATCAACCCTTGAACCGTGCCAGCAACCAAAGAAAATACGGTGCGCCAATCACCGCTGTAAGTACCCCGGCGGGGATTTCGCTGGGCGCGATCAACGTGCGCCCGAGCGTATCGGCCAGCACCAGTAAAAGCGCACCGATCAGCATCGCCGCCGGCAGCAGGTACTGGTGATGCCCACCCACCAGCCGTCGCGCCATGTGCGGTGCGACCAGCCCGATAAAGCCAATCGGCCCGATCACCCCCACGCCCAGGCTGGTGAGCAGTACCGCGCAGGCCATCGCCAGCCAGCGCGTGCGGCTCAGCGCTGTGCCGAGGCTGTGGGCGGCTTCATCGCCGAGGGCGATCAGGTTCAGCGGTTTGGCCAGGCACAGCCCCAGCGGAATCAGCAGCATAAACGGCAGCACCAGCGCCACATGGTGCCAGTTGCGGCTCCACAGGCTGCCGGTAAGAGCGAGCAGCGCGGTGTTGATGTCCAGCGGGTGGGACAGGATCAGAAACTCGGTGACGCTGGACAAGGTCACCGCAATCGCCACCCCGGACAGCGCAAAACGCACCCCGGAAAAACTCACGCCGGTGTTGTACAGCGCCAGCAGCAAAGCGCCGCCGGCACCGCCCAGGCAGGCCACCAGCGGCAGCCAGGCAATTGGTAAGTGCGGCCAACTGATGATCGCCACGGTCAGCGCCAGCCCGGCGCCTTGGGTCACGCCGAGGATTTCCGGCGAGGCCAGCGGGTTGCGGATCACGCCCTGCACAATCGCCCCGGCCAAGCCAAAGGCGGCGCCGGCGAGGATCGCGATCAGGCTGCGCGGCAGGCGGTGGTTCCACACTTCGAAGTCGAGGGCGTCGTGGGCCAGCAGGCGGTCGAGGACGGTCACAGGCTTGAGCCACAGCGTGCCGGCGCTGAGGCTGACGAAGGTCGCCAGCAGCAACAGGCCGAGCAGCAACCACAGGCGAAAACGGGGGCGGATCATAGGGCGCGCCTGGCAAGGAATAGAAAGAACGGTGCGCCGATCAACGCGGTGACCACACCGGCCGGGGTTTCCACCGGAAAGGCCACGGCGCGGCTGAGCAGGTCGGCACCGAGCACGATCACCGCGCCCAGCGCCGCACTCAGCGGGATCAGCCAGCGGTAGTCGTTACCGAGAAACTGACGCAGGATGTTCGGCGCAATCAACCCGACAAAACCAATCGGCCCCACCGCGCAGACACTGGCGCCCACCAGCAACAGGCTGGCGACAAACACCTGCAAACGCAGGCTGGCGATGCCCACGCCCAACGAGCGGGCGGCGTCTTCGCCGAGGTTGATCAGGTTCAGGCGTGGCGCGCACCACAGTGCCCACAGGCCGCCGATCAAGGTGCACGGCCACAGCAGTTGCACCTGGGCCGCGCCCACATTGGCGAGGGAGCCGGCCAGCCAGTTCAATACGCTTTGCGCTTGCGCCTCGACCAGAATCACCGTGAGCCGGGTCAACGCAGCGCACAACGCGGCCACCGCAACACCGGCCAAGACCAGGCGGCCTTGGGCCGTGGTCGGCGACCATGCGCCACCGAGACTGAACACCGTGACCCAGGCCAGCGCACCGCCCAGGCAGGTCATCAACAAGGCGCCACCGGCAAACGGCGGCGCGACCAAGCCTGTCGAAAACAACGCCAACCCCAACGCCGCGCCCGCCGTCACGCCGAATAACGACGGCGAGGCCAGGCGGTTGCGGGTGATGCCTTGCATCAATGCCCCGGCGAGTCCCAGACAGGCACCGACCAGCGCCGCGCACACCGCCCTTGGCACACGCAGTTGGGCGACGATATAGGCCATATTGCCGCCGACAGCACCTTGATGAACCAAGCCATTCCAGGCATCCGTCGCGGTCAGGGTGAACGGCGACCAGCTGTACAACGACAACCAGAACAGCACCGCGCCGAGCAGCACAATGCCCGCCGCCGCGAGACTACGCGTCATGCTTATTGGCTCAGTACGGCGTTGCCGCCCTTGAGAATCGCCAGGGCGTCTTCGGCGATCTGCTCCGAGGCCAGCACCCCACGGTTGCGCGCCCAGCTGTCGCCATCCACTTCGGCCACGTGTTGATTACGTACGGCGCCGAGCACTTGCCACAGCGGTTGTTTGCTCCAGCTGTCGACGATGCTCGGGCGGCGGTAATGGCCGACCAATAACCAACCAGGATCCAACGCCAGCAGTTGCTCCAGGCTGACGAATTCGGTAGGGGCGGCATTGGCGCGCACCGACGGCACTTTCAGGCCAATGGCCTGGAGCACGCTGCCGGCGTAGGAGTCCGGGCCGTGCACGGAAAAGCTGTCTTCGCGGGCGACGCCGAACAGCACACTTGCACCGGCGGGGATCTGCTGGGCAATCTTGTTCAGGTTCGTGCGGTTCTGGGCGATGCGCGCTTGCATCTGCGGGCTCTTGCCCAGCGCCTTGCCGATCAGCTCGGCGGACTTGAGGCTGCCCTCGTAGTCTTCTCCACGGGACGGCAACAGCAGGGTCGGCGCGATGCTGGCCAAGTCGCTGTACAGCGCTTGATGGCGATTGAGGTCGGCGACGATCAGGTCCGGCTTGAGCCGGGCGATTTCCTCGATGCTCGGCTGCGAGCGCAGGCCCACGGATTTCCACTGGCCGATGGCCTGGCGCACGCGGGGCAGCACGCGATTGGCGTCGCCATCATCGGCGGCACCGACCGGCGTGACGTCAACGGCGGCGAGGCTATCGAGAAAGGAGAACTCCAGCACCACCACGCGCTTGGGCGCATCGGGCAGATGCACTGCGTGCTGGCCGTCGTTGAGGTCGATGGGGGCAGCGTTCAATACGCTGGAGGAGAACGCCAGGACGCAGGCGGCAAGGATCGGGATGGAGCGCAGCATTGGCATGACAGGTACCTCGGCGTTAAAACACCCCAGCTGGACAGGCTGGGGAAAACGGCGGGTACTATTCCATATCAGGGCAGCGTGATCAAAAAACATTCTCATTAACTGATGCGTTTCCACCTGTGGCAAGCGGGCTTGCTACAGGTGAGAAGGCATCAACCCACACAGGATGCACAGGTATCAGAAGTCGACAGTGGCCGACAGCAGGTAAGTGCGCGGGGTCGACAAGGTCAGGCCCGGCTCGCTGTCATCCGATGCGCCCGCCGAACTCCAGTAGCGCTTGTCGGCGACGTTTTCCACATTGGCCCGCAGGGTGATGTGTTTGTCGTCGACCTTGAACCCGTAGCGTGCACCCACGTCGATGCGATTCCAGGCATCGATTTCCTTGACGTTGGACTGGTCCAGGTACTGCGAGCTGGAATGGATGCCACGGCTGGTCAGGGTCAGGCCTTCGAGCATCGGCACGTCCCATTCGGCGCCCACGTTGACGTTGTACTTGGGCGTGGCCGGAGCGCGGTTGCCGTCCCAGGTGCCGTTGGTGGTGTCCTTGAGTTTGCTGTCGATGTACATCACACCGCCGAGCAGGCGCACACCCTTGAGCGGTTCGCCGAAGACACTCAGCTCGGCGCCGGTGTTCTCACGCTTGCCGTTAGGCCCGAACAACCGCGTGGTCGCGTTGGTCTCGTAGGCCGGTTGCTTGATGCGGAACACGGCGGCCGTCACGGCGAAGGCACCGGCGTCGTACTTGGCGCCCACTTCCACCTGGCGACTGACAAACGGCGGGAAGATCTCGTCTTCGTTGCGCGAGGTGGACGGCGCGATCTTGCCCTGGCTCAGGCCTTCCATGTAGTTGGCGTACAGCGACAGTTTGTCGGTGGCCTTGAACAGCAAGCCGCCGGAGGGCGAGAGCTTTTCTTCGTCGTAGTTGGTTTTGCCTTTGACGCCATCGCTCCAGTCGTCAACTTTTACCCGCTGCCAGCGCGCACCGAGGGTCAGCAACAGGCGGTCTTCGAAGAAGCCCAAGGTGTCGGAGAGGGCCACGCCGCTGAAACGGTTTTCGGTGTAGACCTTCGCATCCTGACGCGTGGCCACGGACGGCGTCGCGGTTTGCACCGGGTTGTAGAGATTGCTCGTGCCTTCCGGATAACGCGCGCCACCGTTGGTGAAGTCCATGTAGAAATCGCTGACGGCCAGGTTGACCTCATGGCTTACCGGTCCGGTATGGAACCAGTTGCGCACGCCCACCGTGGCCGTACGCACGTTTTCGTCACGGGTAAAATTGCGGGGCTGCACACGGAAGTCGCCGGCCGCATTGCTCACCGACACTGCATGGCGCAGAAATTCGTGATTACTTTTACGCGCCCCCACGCCGCCGTAAAGCATCACCGAGTCACTCAGGTCATATTCGGCATTCACCGTGCCGAAGGTGTCCTTGGTGCGGGCCTTGCTCCAGGATTGCGCGTAGTTGCGGCGCACATCGTTGGCGCTTGGCACCGGCGCGGCGACGGCGACCTGCACACGCTCTTGCGGTGCATCGGTGTCACGCTCGGTGCGGCCGATGTCGGTGGACAGGCGCAGGCGCTCGCCACGGAAATCCAGGCCCAGCACGGCCATCTCGCGGTCGACGCTCTGGTGATCCCATTCGGTATCGCCGGACTGCTTCACGCCGTTGAAGCGCAGGCCGAACTTGTTGTCCTCGCCAAAACGCCGGCCCACGTCCACCGCGCCGCCGGCCTGGCTATCCGAGGCCCAACTGCCGGTGAACGAGGTGATGTCCTTGTCGGTGGCGCGCTTGGGCACCACGTTGATCCCGCCGCCCACACTGCCACGCGGCGAGATGCCGTTGATCAACTGGGTCGGGCCTTTGAAGATGTCGACGCGGTCGGCCATTTCCATGTCGATGGTGTAGGTCGGCAGCACGCCGTAGAGGCCGTTGTACGACACATCACTGTTGAACAGGCTGAACCCGCGAATGGTGAACTGCTCATAACGCCCACCGGCCGGGTTGGTAGCGCGTACCGACGGGTCGCTGTTGATCAGGTCACCGAGGGTGCGCGCCTGCTGGTTCTTCACCGCATCGGCGGTGTAGGTGGTCATGCTGAACGGCGTTTCCATGAAGTCGCGCGTGCCCAGCAACCCTTGGGAACCACGGCGCGCCACTTGGCCACCGGCGTAGGTGTCGCCGTCGTACAGGCCGGTGGTGCCGAGGATGGAAGTCGGCGCCAGTTCCAGGGTGCTGCCCTCCGGCACCGGCATCAGCATATAGGCCTGTTCACCCATGGGTTGCAATTGCAGGCCGGAGCCTTGCAGCAAGCGTGCGAAGCCCTCTTCCACGCCGTACTCGCCGGACAAACCGCTGCTGCTGCGCCCGCTGACCAGCGCCGGGTCCACCGACAGGTTGACGCCCGACAACCCGGCAAAACGGGTCAGCGCCGCGCTCAGGCTGCCGGCCGGCACTTGGTAGCTGCGGCGGGCAACGCTGTCTTCGGCAAAGCTGGTGGGGACGAACAGCGGGCTGGCACTGAGGCTCAGCATCAGGCTCAGTTTGAGCAACGGGCGCAAGCGCAAGGGTAGGACTGCGGGCATGGGGAGAAGCTCTCGATTTTGTTCACTTACCTGCAATGACAGGCGAGGTGAGAAAAAGGGACAGGCTTCGACATTTATTTTTCAGCCTATGGGTATATCCAGCCCCACTTTGACCCGGTCCAGCGTGGAAGAAGCGGGTTTGGCCATTCGGAGCGTGCTCGACAGGGTGAGGAAATTTATCGAAAACAGCCTCGATTCATCTTCAGGGCAGGCCAGAGAATTGGGGCGGCCAACGAAGTGTCCGTTCTCGCACAGGACACCGATAAGCTCAGCATGCTGACGCTCGCACTCCATGAACGCCTACGACAAAAAATAGCGCCCACTGAATGCAAAGGCTGTAACACAGTTAACCAACGCCTCCCCAGGATTGCTGCTACAAAAGCGCCAAAGCCTCTTCACCAGTGACGCTTACCATGAATCAAAAGCCCCCCTCCCATTCATCAAGCGCAGGGTACTGGATGGGCAAGCTGACGCCGCCGCAGGTGCTGCCGACGTCTGTTGCACGAGAAGCACTCCTGGCTTCCATGAAGGAGAACGCACTTGTCCCCCTGACGCTGTTGACGGCTCCAGCCGGCTACGGCAAAACCACCCTGCTGATGCAATGGCATGCAGCACTGCGGCAACAAGCACCCGATACCGTATCGGCTTGGCTGTCGTTGGATGACGCTGATGTCGAACCCAACCGCTTTCTTGCCTACCTGATCCTGGCCTTGGACCAGGCTGGCGTTGAACTGGCGCACTTGCCCCACCTTGCGGCCTCGCAGGCATTGGACGTGCAGCCCCGACGTACACTCAATGCTTTATTGCAGGCACTTGCCCGGGAAAACCGTGTAATCACCCTGTTTCTGGATGACTACCATCTCGCTGCCAATCCCGAGGTAAGCGCCCTCTTGAGCCATTTGCTGGAGCACGCGGCGCCTTGGCTGCACTGGGTGGTGGCCAGCCGCACACCTCCAGACTGGCCATTGTCACGCTGGAAAGCCAAGGGCTGGGTACACGAAGTCTGTGCGCAGGCGTTGACCCTGTCCCTTGAGGAAGCCCGCGACATTCTCGGCGCTGATCTGGACGCCACTGCCTTGTGCCAGATACACAAGGCCACCGAAGGCTGGGCCGTAGCGGTGCAACTGGCTCGTTTATGGCGCACGAGTAATGACGGCTCGACTTACGGTTTGAGCGCCTTCTCCGGTGGTGTGGCTGATGTTGCCAACTACCTCACCACGCACATCTTCACCCGCCTGTCCGAAGACTGCCAATCACTGCTGCTGCAGACGTGCCTGCTGCAACGCTTCAATGCCGACCTGGCAGACGCGGTGCGTGGTCGTCATGACAGTGCCGAACAGCTGCGCCAGCTTGCGCACCTGGACACCTTGCTGATCCCGCTCGATCCGGAGCGCCAATGGTTCCGCTACCACACCCTTCTGCGTGACTTTCTGCGTCTGCGTGTCAACAGCCGGCAGCGCCAGTCTATTCATCGTGCGGCGGCACACTGGCTCGCGGGCCAGAGGGATTGGAGCCAGGCCGTTCACCATGCGCTCAAGGCTGACGACATCCCCTTGGCAGTGAACCTGGTGGTCAGCGCGGGTGGGTGGGAGCTTGTGCTGCACCATGGCATCCGCTACGCCCAAAGTTTGCTGCAACAGTTCGATGCCGCCACATGCAGCGACCATCCCGATCTCCTGCTGCTCCAGGCCTATCTGCACGCCAAGCTGGGTGATCACGCGCTGTCGACGCAATTGTTGCAACGCGCCAGCGGCAAGGTCGTCGGGAACGCGCGATTAGCCCGCGACCTTCACGTCATCCAGACCCTCGCCGCAGCCTATCAGGATCGTCTGGACACTCTTGATGCCAAAACCCTGACCGTCCACGCCCACTCATCCCCACTCGACCAGACACTCGCACAAGCGACCCTGGAGTGCGTGCTTGCCCTGGCCGCCCTGACGCGCGGAGAACTGGACGCGAGCCTGCGCAGCATCAGAGACGCGCACGTCAAAATGCGCGTCATTGCCAGCCCACGCGGCGAAAACTATTGCCGCATTCACGAAGCGCAAGCCCTGGCACTCGCTGGACGTGTCGACGCCGCCGGTGTGTTGCTGGAGCAGGCCCTGACCTTTGCCACCCAGCAATTCGGCCAGGAAAGTTCGTTGCGGGCGCTGGTGGGCTGTTTCAAGGCCAGGCATCTGTATTGGCAAGGTGAATGGGCGCAGACCCCGCCTTGGCTTGAGGACGGCTGGGCCGCGCTGGAGCATGCCGACGGCTGGCTGGATATTGTCGCCGTAACGGCTGAAGTCACCTGGCGCACACGCTTGCGTAGCCATGGCCTGCACGCGGCGCTATTGGAACTGAACCATGTGGAACAGTTGGCCAATGCCCGCCAATGGCCACGTCTGTCAGGGTTGGTGCAGGCCTGGCGTATCGATGCGTGGGTGCAAGGCGGACAATTGCCGACAGCGCGCCAAGCGCTCTTGCAGATGGATCTGGAGCGCACCGCCAACTGTGCCCAAGACTGGCGTAGCCAAGAAGCCGCCACGCTGGCGTTGGCTCGCATGCAGTTGCAGAGCGGTTTTTCGGCTGCGGCGCTGACCCGCTTGCGACGTGCCGCGACAGAGCTAGAGACAAAAGGGCTACTGCTGCCGGCCTGGCGCCTGAGGTTGATGGCCTTGGCCGCCAGCAGCAAGGTGCGAACACTTGATGCCAAGGACACCGCACAGGCCCTGGCCCCGATCATCCAATATGGACTGCCAGGGTTGCTTCTGGAAGTGGGGCCTTGCCTGCTGCCGGCGTTGTTGGAGTATCCGACGCCGCCGCCCATGCTCACCTCGGTGATCAAGCGGTTGCGTGGCTGGCGGGCGCATCCCATGCCTGCCCATAGCGTGTTGAGTGCAAAAGAACGCCAGGTACTGAGCCTGCTCTCCCACGGTCAATCCAACAAAGCCATCGCGCTCGCATTGGACATCTCGGAAAACACCGTGAAGTTTCACCTCAAGCACCTGTTCGCCAAGCTGGGGGTGGACAAACCGCACAGCCGCAATCAGCGCGGCACTGCGCCAAGGCTATCTCGACGCCTCGCTCTAAGCCGCCAGCCTACCCAACCGGGTAGGTGCAACGGGCAATCGCTCGTCCCCTACCCGCCCCACCCGTGGTAACTCGCCCCCTGCACTGCCTAGCATCGTGACCATCCGCAGAGGATGGTCGCGACGGCGGTCATCTCCTGTGCCTGACAAGAACAACAAACTTCAGGAGATGCACTGTGCAATCAAACCGCAAGACTGTGCGCGTCGCGACCGATGTGGGGGGCACCTTCACCGACTTGGTGTATTTCGAGAACGACCCCGTCACCGGTCAGCAGACGATCCGTACCGCCAAGGTGGATACCACCCCGCCGAATTTTGCCCAGGGCATTCTGAACGTGATCCGAAAGGCTCGGGTGACCCTGTCGGAGGTCGACTTTCTCGCCCACGGCACCACGGTGGTCATCAACGCCTTGACCGAACGCCGTGGGGTCAAAACCGCCCTGATTACCACCCGGGGTTTTCGCGACATCCTGGAAATCGCACGTGCTAACCGGCCCGACTATTTCAACTTGAAGTGGGTCAAGCCTGCACCGTTTGTTCCGCGCTACCTGCGCCTGGAGATTGCCGGACGCCTCTGCACCGATGGGCGCGAACGCGAGCCGTTGGCGCTGGATGAACTGCCGGCCATGATTGAGGGCTTGCGCGCCAATGGTGTTCAAGCCATTGCCATCTGCCTGCTGCATGCCTATGCCAATCCCAGCCACGAACAAGCGGTGCTGAACGAGGTAAAACGCTTATGGCCCGAGGTCTCGGTGGTTGCCTCGCACCAGATCACCCGAGAATGGCGCGAATACGAACGCTCCAGCACCACGGCCCTCTCGGCCTATGTGCAACCGATCGCCGCGCGCTACCTTGATGAGCTGGAAGCCGGCCTGCGCAGCGAGGGCTATCAGGCGCCTCTGTACATCATGCAGTCCAATTGCGGTGTCGACAGCGTGGCCCATGCACGCGATATCCCCATCACCATGGTCGAATCGGGGCCGGCCAGTGGTTTCTGGGCGGCGGCCGAACTGGGCCGGTTGATCGACGAGCCCAACCTGCTAGGGCTGGACATCGGCGGCACCACCGCCAAATGCGCGCTGATCCGCAACGGCCAGGTCGCGATCAAGACGGACTATTGGATCGAACGCGACCGAATCAACGCCGGCTACCCGATCATGGTTCCGGTGGTGGACCTGGTGGAAATCGGCAATGGCGGCGGTTCAATCGCCTGGGTCGACGCCTTCGACAAACTGCATGTCGGCCCACAGTCCGCCGGCGCCGTGCCCGGCCCGGCCGCCTATGGCCATGGCGGCAGCGACATCACCACCACCGACGCCAATCTGGCGCTGGGCCGTATCAATGCGCAGTACTTCTGCGGCGGCGAAGTAAGCGCCGACCTCACGGCCGTCGCCCACGGCTTCAACGCGCTGAGCGAACGCCTGCAACTGCCTGCCGATGAGATCGCACGCGGCGTGATACGCCTGGCCAACAACAATATGGTCAACGCCTTGAAGCTGGTGTCATTGAGCCGTGGCCACGACCCACGCGAGCTGACCCTGATGGCCTTTGGCGGCGGCGGTGCGCTGCATGCAGTGGCCCTGGCCCAGGAACTGGGCGTTAAAAAGGTCATCGTCCCCCGTGGGGCCTCGGTGTTCTCGGCATGGGGCATGACGCTTTCGGATCTGCGTCGTGATTTGTTCATCAATCGCTTTGTTGACGCCACACAGTCACAGGCCCTTGAGCACACCCAAGCGTTCCTGGAGGAGCTGATGGCCAGCGCCCGCGAGCAGTTCACGGCCGAGGCGGTGCCCCCGGAGCGGGTCGAACTTCAGGTGCATTGCAAGCTGCGTTACCAGAACCAGGAGCATTCGGTGGAAGTACCGCTGGGCCTCGATGAACGCCTGGACAGTGACTGGCTGCATATCGCACAGCGCTTCCACACGCTTTATGAACAGCACTACACCTATCGCCTCGAAGCGCCGCTGGAGATTGTCGGTTTCCATCTGGTCGCTGTCGCCCAAATCGACAAGCTGATCCCCCAGGCTCTGCCCATCACCGGGCGCACGATTGACGCCGCCCGCAAAGGCCAACGCCTCGTCGACTATGCCACGGAGGGCATCCACGAAGCGGCCATTTATGACTACGCCCTGCTGGAGCCGCAGATGTGCTTTGACGGCCCTGCCGTGATTGAGGACGCCGGCACCACCGTCGTGGTTCACCCGCACAACCACGTGCTCGTGGACCGCCTCGGCAACCTGCACATCACGCTCAACGGCTGACGGGATTATCACCATGCATACACTCGACATCTTCACCCGCGACATTATCCAGAACTCGCTGCAAGCCATTGCCGACGAGATGTTCGCCGCCATGCGCAAAGCGGCAATGAGCCCGGTGATCTATGAGGTGCTGGACATGGGCACCGGCATCACCGACGCCAACGGTGAGATCGCCAGTTCCGGGGCCGGCATCCCGGCCTTTGTCGGCGTGCTGGACAAGGCGGTCAAACAGATACTGCTCCAACATAGCGGCCCCGACGATATCCAGGACGGCGATGTCTTCATCTGCAACGACCCTCACAGCGGCGCGGTGACCCACCTCAATGATGTGGTGCTGGCCATGCCGGTGTTCGCCGAGGGACGCCGTGTGGCCTGGACCGCCAACATTGCGCACTGGAACGATGTCGGCGGCATGGTGCCTGGGTCACTGTCGACCCAGGCCACCGATATCTTCCAGGAAGGTCTACGCCTGTGCTCGGTCAAGCTGATCAGCCGCGGCCAACCGATCCGCTCCGTATTGCAGATCCTGCGTGCGAATACACGCATGCCGGACTTCATGGAGGGCGACCTGTGGGCGGGTGTGGCCGCAGTACGAGGCGGCGCCCTGCGCCTACGTGAGCTGACCGCCAAATACGGCACGGACCTGTTCCTGCTGGCCATGCAGGACTTCATGGACTTGGGCGAAAAGGTGTCGCGCAAGGCCCTGATAGAGCTGCCCAATGCCTGCCTGTTTCTGGAGGAACCGCAGGACGATGGCAGCCTCTTCAAGGTTACCGTGCAGATCCATGACCACACGCTGACCATCGACCTGCGCGACAACCCCGATCAGTGCGCAGGGCCGACCAACCTGAGCCGGGACGGAACCGTAGTGGCGGCGCAGATGGCCTTCAAGGCGCTGACGGCACCGCAGGGCATCACCAACGGCGGCACCTTTCGTCCGCTCACCGTGCTGACGCGTCCCGGTTCGCTGTTCGATGCCCAGTCGCCGGCGGCTGAAGGCTTCTATTTCGAGAACCTGATCCGCGTGCATGACCTGATCCTGCGCTGCCTGGCGCAGCAGTTCCCCAACCGCCTGCCCGCCGGCAACTTCGCCTCGGTCTGCGCCACCATTATCGGCGGTCGGCATCCGGACACCGGCCGCGTCTTTACCCTGGTGGAGCCAGAGATCGGTGGCTGGGGCGCAGAGCCCGGGCGCGATGGCAACAACGCGGTTTATTCCGGGCTGCACGGCGAAACCTACAACTGCCCGGTTGAGGTCTGCGAGGCCCGCTATGGCCTGTACGTGGAGCGCATGGCGCTGAACGACGAACCGGGCGGACATGGGCAGTTCCGGGGCGGTCGCGGTATTTGCATCGACTACCGCGTGCGGGCCGACGGCAGCTTCCTGACCTGCGGTTACACCCGCTCGGTTGTGCCGCCGTGGGGCCTGCAAGAGGGTCTGGACGGCACGCCCAACTACGTCGAAGTCCTGCGTGGTGACCACCCGCCGGAACGCTACGCCATGGCCAGCGGTGTGCCTCTGAATGCGGGCGACCTGGTGCGCGTACGCACCGGTGCCGGCGGGGGCTACGGGCCACCTGCCGCACGTGACCCCGCAGCCGTGCGCGACGACCTGAAGAATGGCTACCTCGACGAGCCAACCGCCTACGCCGTGTACGGCGTCATGCCCTGATCAAACCGGCCGCCAAGCGGCGGCCTTCCCATGCGTTCACCTACAACAATAAGAGGGAACCGTCATGTTGCAACATCCGTTATCGCGCTGCGGCGCTGTGGTTTCGCTGGCCCTGGCGTTGGGCAACAGCCCTTCGGCCCACGCCGAACAGTTCATTGGCTTTGGCCAGCCAGGGTTACCTGGGCGCTGGGCCTTGGAAACCTTTCCCGTGTTCAACCGCAACGTCGACGGCACTGTACGTGCCGGGGGCAATACGGTGCTGGCGTACTTTTCCGAAACCGGCTTTACCGACACTACCCGCGATCAATTGCAGTTCTGGGTCGGCGCCGTACCGGGTTACGCCAGTACCCAAAGTGCGAAGAACACCAGCCCATGGGGAATTGCCTCCCCCAATCTCGGTTTAGCCTACTACTACAACGTGCTTGAACCCACCAGTGCCTACGGCGCGGCGGACTACACCACGTTCTGGATCAACCCGACGCTGATGGTCGAGTTCCCCAACGGCAACGACAATGTCGCCGGCCACGGTGCCTTTGCCAACCGTTACGCGGTCAGTTTCAGCGTGGCCAACTATTGGCGGCAGGGCAACTTCGCCGCCACCTTCACTCCCGTCGGCGTGCATTACGCCGCACGCAATCGCAACGCCACCGACCTGGGTGACGGCGATCCGCGCCAATTACGTGGTGGCATCAGCTACTGGTTCGCCGACATCGCCGCAGGCTACCTGGTGCGCGACGACCTGTGGCTGGGCCTGCACCACGTCTACCACGTCAACAACCGTGCGGCCTCCAGCTTTGCACCATCGCGGGTGGGAAAGATTGGTCCCTCCATGACCTACACCGGGTTTGCCCAACAAGAGCTCTACCTGTCCGCCAACATAAATGTCGATTACTACCACAGCGCCAACCTGCCGCGTTCCACTGAGCTGACCATGGCGCTGGTGAAGTTCTTCTAGCCCTGGCAACCCATTTAAATTGAGGACATCCCGCATGGATACTGCAACAACCCCTCCCCTCCAGCCCCACGATGTACCGGTTTCGGTACGCTGGCTCAATCCGATTGGCTGCCCCACCTTTGATGCGCCGATTGCAGACTTACTGCACGGCATCAAACAACCGTCGACCCACGTTGAGGTGGTGTCGTTTGATATGACGTCCAGTCCGACACACCTGGAATACCGGGCCTATGAGGCTCTGACCTATGAGCGCACCGTCCGCATCGCCCGCGATTGCGCCCAGCAAAACATTGATGCCTTGGTGATCGGCTGCTTCTACGACCCGGCGCTGGAAGACGCACGGGAAATTTCCGGCAACTGCCTGGTCGTCGCTCCCTGCCAGGCGAGCCTGCAGGTGGCCGCACAACTGGCCAACCGCTACTCGATTATTGTCGGGCGTGACAAATGGATGGAGCAGATGCGCGAGCGAGTACGTGGCTACGGCGCAGGGGATCGGCTCGCGTCGATGCGCGCGTTGGGAATGGGGGTCGATGAGTTTCAAAAAGATCCCACCCTTACCCGGCGACGCATCATTGAACAAGCCTTACTGGCCGTCGAAGAAGACGGCGCCGAAGCCATTATTCTGGGCTGCACCATTGAGTTCGGCTTCTTTGAGCAAGTGCAGCGTGAGGTGGGCGTGCCGGTCATCGACCCCGTCGTGGCCGCATTCAAGATGGCCGAAGCCATGGCCGGCATGAAGCAACGTTTCGGCTGGTCGCCCAGTCGCGTTGGCAGCTGCGAGCCGCCGCCTGAAAGCGAAATCAAAACCTTTGGCCTGTTCCAGGGCCCTGTGCCCATCGGCAATCGCGTGGACGCCTAGCCCCTCAACCTTGAGATGGCCGAGTGGCCATCTCCCTCACAGGGACCTCCCCCTTATGAGCGAAGCTATTGCAATGCCCGAGCACCAAGCACGTTCCACCCGGCAAGTGGGCGATGTTTTCCACGATGTGCCCTTGACCCGCGAGCACCTCAAGTGCTGCCTCGCGTTGTTCTTCGTCTTCGCCATCGAGGCGTGGGAGATGATGATCATTGTCTACACCGCGCCGCTGATCGCCCAGGACTTTGCGCTGGATGCTTTAGCCCTGGGCCACCTGATTGGCGCCATGTTCATCGGCATGCTGCTGGGCTCGTTGATCTGGGGCAAGCTGGCCGAGCGCATCGGGCGCAAAGGAGCGGTGATCTGGAGCCTGGCCAGTTACGGCGTGATCTCGCTGGCCAGCGCCTTCGCGCCAGACTACACCACCCTGTACGTGTTGCGACTGCTGTCCGGCGTGGCGGCTGTGGGCATGATGGTGGTCACCTTCGCCCACTACCAGGAGTTGTTGCCTGTGCGCCAGCGGGGCGCCTTGACGGTGTACCTGGCGTCGGGTTGGCCCATCGGCATGCTCCTGGCGCTGGGAGCTACGGTGTGGCTGATGCCCTATGGCTGGCGCACGGTCATTGCGGTGAGTTCCCTCGGCGGCCTGTGGGCGCTGGTGGTGGCGCGCTGGGTGCCGGAGTCGCCGTACTGGCTGGCCAGTGTCGGGCGCCAGCCGCAAGCCCGCGCAGTGCTCGCCCGCCTGAGCCGAGGTGCCGTGCAGGTGCCGCAGGACTGCCAGCTGCAGGTGGACCCCGTCAGCCGTGGCCGGCAACGGGAGCTGTTCGCCCCGGCGCTGTTGAAAATCAGCACCTTGCAAATCCTGGTCAACTTCACGTTTTCCTGGGGCTATTGGGGCCTGCAAACCTGGCTGCCGACGTTGCTGCAACAACGCGGCCTGACCCTGCCGCAGAGCTATGGGTTCATCGCGCTGTCAGCCCTGTGCATGATCCCCGGTTACATGGCCGCGTCATGGTTGACCCATCGCTATGGCCGCAAGAAGATCATCGTCGGTTTTATCAGCGCCTCGGTGATCGCCGGCTATGGTTTTGCCAATTCACAAACGCTGGAGATGCTGTACCTGAGCAACTTTGCGCTGGCCTTCTTCAGCCTGGGTGCCTGGGGTGTCTGGGGCACCTGGATCGCCGAGCTGTATCCCACCCAGCTACGCACCATCGGTTACGCCTGGGCGATTCTGGCCCAGCGCATCGCCAACATCCTGGCACCCTCCTTGATCGGTGCGCTGGTGGCCTATGGCGCATCGTTCAACATCACCACCACCTTCATCAACGCCTTCATGCTGGCCACCGTGGTGCTGACGCTGTTCATTCCCGAAACCGAAGGCAAGACGCTGGACTGACGTGCAACGCATCGCGCTTTCACACGAGCCCCTCGGCGGTCACCGACATCCGCCCGCCAGTAACTGCGCTTGAATAGCGGTATGCCCATGGCTGCGACCCTCACCGGTCGCTTCCATCGCCCTTCTACACCCGCGTCAAACACCATTATCAGAAACGGAATTCACCATGAACAATGAACATCAGGTCGGGGGCATTACCCTCGCCATGGATCGTGGCCCCTACCAGAACAACGGTGCCGCCCCCTGGTACTCATCCCTGTACGTAGGCACCCCGAAGCAACCCTTGAAACTCTCCCTGGACACGGGCACCAACATCACTTGGGTCACTTCCAGCCTCTGCGCAGCGGATCGGTGCCAACACTACAGCGCAGGCCGGTTTGACTATCAGGCGTCCAGCAGTTTCACCTTCACGGACTGTCTGCAACGGCCCTACAGCTTTGGCCCATGGGGAACCATGCAGGTCGAGTCGGGCGCGGACGTATTGCACATTAACCAAACGACGCTGCCCACCCAGCTGCTACTGGCAGCGGACTACGACGGTGCACAGTTTCACCAGTTGGATTGGGACGGCGGCATTGGCTTGCCCAGCAGCAGCGCCTATGTCGACGGCCGTAGCTCGTTCGTGTTTCAGGCGTTAATGAACAGCGGCAAGGTGGATCCCACACACCCCTTCATCGCCTTCGATTGGGATGCCGCATCACGGCGCGGCAGTTGTCAGTTGGGTGGCATTGATGTCAGCAAGACCCGAGGCCCGCACCTATTTCTGCCTTGGTCGCTCTACAACAAGGTCGCTGGAGTGGAGTACATCTGGTCCACGCAGCTCACCTCCTACGCCGTCGGCGGCGAAGTGTTGGCCAACGACCTGAACTTTGCCCTGGACTCCGGTTCGTCTCGGTTCAAGGGAGACGACCGGCTGATGCGCCAAACCCTGGCGCGCATTGCCCAAGGTGGCTCCCCCGACGTGGTCCTCGGCTTTGCCGATGGCGAGATCACGCTCGGGGCCAATCTCTACAACGTATTGATTGAGGAAGGCCCCAGCAAAGGCAAAATCCTGCCTCAATTTGAGCCTCTCGGGTTGGCCGACCTGGTGTTGGTGGGTTCATTGGTGATGGAACATTGCTACACCGTCTGTGAGTACCGCGTGGTCCAATGTCGCCCGGGAACCTACTCATTGGCACCCGCTGGCGTGTGGCTCTTCAATCGCCCCGGCAGCCCGCAGATCATCACGCGCTCGTCCTCGCAACCGTTCGACACGGCACCGAGACCACTCAGCCACGCAAAGCTCATCTTCAGCGCCACGGCCAAAGCCGAAGCGCCTTCGCGGCCGATGTCGGCCGCCGGCACCTGGCAGAATGACTATGGTTCGGTCATGACACTGACGGTTGAAGGGAACCGGATCTGCGGCACCTACCAATCCTCGACGGGTTCGACAGGCAAATATGCCGTGGTCGGCTATCAAGCACCCGCCACCATCCACGCAGAACAAGGCCTTCCTGTAGCACTGGCCATCGAATGGCATTCCTTGGGTGATGAATCCTCTGATCCCAGCTGGAACTGGTCTTCTGGGCTAAGCGGACAAATTCTGCGCGTGAAGGACGAAGACAGGCTGACGCTATCGCATTTGCTGGTAGCCACCAGCGACTTCCCAGGGCTTGCTGACCAAGGCACCTACGTCGACAAGTTGCTGTACCACAGAGTGGCCTCCGAGCCGGAACATCCACCGGTTACCGCTCCCTCATCAAAGCCAGACATTCAAGACGCCCTAAGCGGCACCTGGGCTGCCGCTGATGGAAGCCGCTTGAACCTGCGTGTGCATGCAGGCCAGCGCCATGCATTTGGCTATGTCAGCGGCACACTGTCAGCCGACACCGGCGAAGCGGAAGTGTCCGGCTTCACCGACATCAATGCCCAAGCCAGTGGGCTACCGCTGCAATCGGTTAGCCTGACGGCAACAGGAGTCGAAGGCGCTACGACACTGTGCCTATCCGGCTCAGTCGACTTGAAGGATCACAGTTTGAATGTCCTGGTCATGGCCAGCTCGCCAAACACCGTTGCGCGCAGCTATGTACAGACGCGGGTGAAGTCACTGACGTTTTATCGGCAAGATGCGCGAACGCTGCATCAATTGGGTCAGGTCTGAATAATCGGAAATGTACCTGAGGGATGAAAAAAGACATGCGGTGAGTCTAAAACGTTATTGGTTAAACGCCTGGCAAGGACGGGCGTGTATCGCTCGTCTATCAGCCTGCCAGCGACCTTGGCTTTTTGTCCTGGCGCCCTACCCTCTGCTATCTTGGCGCACTCTGATCGCAATGGAAGCATCGCAGCATGGACTCATGGAAGATTGTAGCCGCAGCCCTCATGGTATCGATCAACGCTAATGCCTCCGAGGAGTCCGATGACTCCTATAACAACTCGGTGCTGTCTGTACTGATGGCTCCAAGTTACACCGTTGCAGGAACTACCGGGCTCACTATGCTGGCCGCCAATAACTTCAAGCCTGCAAAGGCTGACGCCCTTGCGTTCATTGGCTCAGAAGGCCGGATTCGCGGCGCCCAATTTGAACAGGCAGTGCGCTATTACCGCACGACATACGGCCCTCCCCTGATGACGGACCAGCAACTCGCCCAGGCAATCGTTACCTCTTACTGAGCGCGACCTTTCACGACCTTTTCACAGGCGAGCGCTTATGGTTACCCCAGCTCCTAGCGATCATCCCTTTCAGCCCGCCCTCCCCATCGCGGGCTTTTCTTTGCCTGCAATTTGCCGAGCCCGCCCGCTTTTGGGTGGGGTAGGCTCATCGCACCAACGAATGGGAGCACGCCGCGAGGATCTTCGAAGCCGTCGGCGTATGGCGCCAGGTGAAGGTCGATTCATGCACCGCATAGCGCGTATCACGATGTAATAGTTCATTTGTCCAGATTCAGTAGTTCCTGCATCCGTGAGCCAATTATTCCTCGCAACCACGCAGCATGAAACTCCATTTCTTCCAGAGAAGTACCCTCAGCCAATCGATATACGAACTCCTTGTCCCTCGGCCCCTGACACACGACGCTAAAATGGCCATCGCGGTCGTAACTGGCGAGCACGTAAGGGCAGATACAAATAATGTCGCTAAATGGCACCTGAACTTCGGTGGGCTTACGACCGCGACGGGTGACCGTGAGTGTTAGCAGTTGCTGGTTTTCGTCGAACGTGAAGGCGAGCACTCTAGCCGCCGAGGAGATCCATGCGAAGACCAGCCCCATGAGCCCAACAGAACCACACAGGAACTGGATGAGCAACGACGTGGTGAGGCTAGACCCATCGCTGCCAGGTTCACCTGGCATCGCTTCGAACCCGAGAAGGAGCAGTATCGCCAGCACTAAGCCCGGCAACAACGCAATCACCACAAAGCAGAAACCAAAAAGGGCCGCACCCGTGCTGCCAACGGTCAGTAAGTCCGGCCCGCGATGCCAAATAGGGGGGTGGGCGGCGGGGCTTTCAGTGCTTGAAGCGACTAGAGGCGTTGCGATGCGGTGCTGCTGGGTGACCGGTGGCACGCCGACCACCTCGCTCCAGTGGTGCGCGAGCTGCTTTCAAAGCAGACCACCGCCGGCACCTGGAAGCTGGTGTCTGGCAAGCCACTGCGACCCGAGCATGACGTGCTGGAGAACATGATGCCGGCCTGCGCTGGAACATCAGCAAAGGCGGCCAAACCCTGGAAGGCTGGCGCAGCTGGATCGCCGGTAGTGTTCCACTTCGAAAAGGTGACCCCATGATCAGCCTGCAGGCCCTGATGGAAGCCTTCGTCGAGGACCATAAAGAGTCCGCCGCCGAGGAGCACTGGGAGCATCCAGACATTCGCTTCCAGCCATCTGACTACGGGGGCCTGCATATCTACTTCGATAAGACGCCCAAAGATCACAGTGCTTCGAGCTACTCCAGAAGCTCTGAGCGCAGCGAATACATGCTCGACAACGCCATCCACATCAGCTTCGACCGTAACGGCAAGGATCGTGACGAAAAGGGGCGTGAGGTTGGCACTGTGTACTCCGCCAAAATCGACGGCGAGAAGATCAGCCAGACCCTGCGATTCCGCTCTCCATTCGAGAAGATGGTCGCAGCGCTCTACTTCGGTTCATCGAAGATCATCGTCGACTGTGATGAGGATGAGTTCAGCTACGGCATCTACGGCTGAACAACCAGCGCCACGACAGCCTGTCGTTAATTGCCCGGTCACCTGCGCGCCGAAGCGCAGGTTATATCGGGGGATGATCTGAATGCGACTGCGTTCCTTGCAAGGACCGCAAGAAAATTCACTTCGGCGTGAGTATCTTATTTTCGGGCGTAAGGGCCGCACAGTTCCTTCTGAAGGACCTGAAAGGGTGGAGCGCTTAGCGTGTTTACCATCGCTGCCACTTCAGCTTTATAAGCGGGGTCTGATTGCACTTTTCTAACTTCAGGCTTTATTCGTTCCATTGACGGTTCGTTGGCGAAAGCATTTTCGATGCTTGCGTTCATACCCGGGTTTGCCTTATCGCAGACTTGCTCCATTGCAATGGCAGTGAGAGCGGTTTGATGCAGCTCCTCATTCTCGTTTGCAATAGAGCGACCAGCGAAGCAAAGGCATGCCAAACATAGTGACAACCTGCAAATCCTTACCGACATTCAAAACTCCTTATTTATAGACGCTGAGGCCAGCAAGCTCCTGGTCAAAGCCCTATCAGCTTAACACTTACCCATCTCCGCCTCTATTGCGTCAGCACTCCTCCCCCGTGCCCATCGGCAACCAGCGGGAGGCATGAGTGTTGACGAATACAGGTGAACAACCCGCCACCTTGGAGGCGACCATGAACGCAGCATTGAATATTTGCCATGGGTGTTACGACGCTCAGTTGCCTCCAGAGGTCAGCGAGAGCGACGAGGTAATGACTGGCTGGAGCATCGGCGGAGCGACTGGTGTGCGGCGTCGACATCAAGTGGAAGCGCCGCTACGGCCAGCCGCAGGTCGTGACGTTCGACCGGTTCTGCACGGTGCTGCAAGGCCACCTGAATCAGCGCCAGATGGACGGCCTGGGCCAGCGTGATTCGTTTGCGGGAGCAAATTCGGCCCCCCGAACTTTGATGATGGTCGCTACTACTGCGGCAGCCAGTGGTGTATGCCATGACCGCCCACCAGCAGCACCGGCGCCGGGCCATCCACGCCCTGTCGGCCATCCTCGGCCTGACCTTCCTCACCATCGTTTTCTTGGGCCCCGCCATCGGCGGCCTGATCACCCAATAAATCATTCCGCACAGCGCCCAGGCATTACTGAGCAGGGCGAGGCGATGACGCTGATGATTCATCACCTGCATGCGATGGGTTCCGCAAAGTGCCAGCCGCTGCTGAATCCGCCGCGCCACGTTTTCGAACCTACGGAAAGTGTGGCGCGGGAATTCCGAAATAAAAGCCTGCTCGCCATTAAGAAAGACCTCGGCGACGAGGTTATCGGGCCAACTATTTAAGCGATGCAGGAGATATTGCATTGACAACAGGGTCTGCGACATCAGCTGGCTGCCCAGTCTCAACGTCACGAATTTCATACCTCCACCATGTCAACGATGATATTCCGTAAAGTCCATAGGTACGGCCGCCCACCAGATCAACCGTCATTTCAATCGGAGCAGTTTGCTGTTGCGCGGTAATAAACTTACGAACTTGAATCTTATGCCTTCCTGCACCCAGTCGGTACTCGCTCTGGCGGCTCAACCAATAAAGGGTTTGATCGTCGTCGATCTTAAATATTGTTAATGATTTGTCGAACTGTTGGATCGTAGCGATTTGGGAGCTTGATTTTCCTTCCGCACTTTTGTGCTCGTAATGAATACATCCGGTCAGCGTGAAGCTGAACATAATCATCGCTATAAAACGCCAAAAAATATGGTGTCGCATCAGTGTCCCTCCTAGGCTCAAATCCAAGGTGCGGATTGATACCTTATCCTTTTCCAAAATTCCACCCTACTCGCTGCATCCGGTAACCGGAGGGCGGCGCTTACCTGAGGTAAACGAAAGGCCTGTACGCCATAGCGTCATCCACAAGATCGACAAGAAGCCCGACGGCAGCCCGGCCGTTCTGTTCCTGGGCGCATCCGAGCAGGTTGAAAGCCAGGCACGCGACGACCTGATGAGCCAGCTCAACGAAAGCTATAATGCCGCTGCCGACAAGGGCTGGGGGTTCTTCCACCAAGAGTCAGGCGCTTTCCCTTTCAGCGGCTGGCTCCGCAAGCACCTGGCCGACGTCACCGACTTCCTGGCGTTCAGCACCACCGCCGTCGAACACCTGACCAAGTTGATGGAAGAATCAAACCTCACCACCGGTGGGCACGCCCTCTTCTGCCACTACCAGCAAGGCCTGACCGAATAACTGGTCATCGCCCTGGTGCAGGAAACCGAAGCGGTGACCATGACCGAGGATCTGGCCCTGATGACGGTGAAGCGCCTGGATCTGGATCACATCCGCCTGGCAACGCCCATCAACATCAGCGAATGGCAGACCAGCCGGCAGTCGAAGCATTACATCTCCTACCTGAAGGGCAAGCAGGGCCGGCGCCTCAACGACTACTTCCGCGACTTTATCGGCTGCCAGGAAGGGATCGACGGCCCGAGCGAAACCCGGACTTTGCTCAAGGTGTTCAGCGACTTTGTCGAAAGCGAGGATCTGCCAGAAGAGTCAGCCCGCGAGAAGACGCACACGCTGGTCAGCTACTCCATGGCCCAGGCCAAGCTGGGCGAGCCGATCACCCTCGACGAGCTGTCCAGTCTGATCGATGAAGACCGGCCGAAGAACTTCTACGAATTCATCAAGGCGAAGGACTACGGGCTTTCCGAGGCTCTGCCGCCGGAAAAGAAGACCCTCAATAAATTCCGGCGTTTCACCGGCAGGGGCGAGGGGATGTCGATCAGCTTCGAGGCGCACCTGCTCGGCGACAAGATCGAGTTCGACGAAGCCGGCGGCACTCTGACGCTACGAGGGCTGCCAACGCAGCTCACTGAACAGCTCAAGCGCGCCTCTTCCTGAGACGTTACTTACCGCTGGGATTTCACCAGCTTGTCAATAAGGCTCCAGGCTTACTCTCGTGCGTGCTGCCTGGCCTTATCCAAAGAGGCGAACAGTTGGTCGCCAGGTCGGATTGGTGGCAGACCTGGAATGCTGAGCTGATAGGTAAAGCCGTTAGTGTGGTGCCGAACCTCGGTGTCGAACTGGTGGCCTTGGCTTACATCAATGAATGTCTCAACGCTTGGCATATCCGCTCCTTGATCCGGCTCCATGCCGGTCACCCGTAATACCCCATATCAACGAATCACGCCAGCAGGCACGGCGGCTGATAGCCCCGCCAGGTCGCGCCACCGAACCAGACCAGCGATCAATTGAAACCTCATTCGCCGTTTATATCGAGATATTTAACCTCTTCATTATAAGGGGCTGACAATTTCAGTGTTACTGGTGGCTCGTAATCACATAGCTCAACAGCATCAAGTAATTTATCTTGATAAGAGATTTTAATTTGAAGATTGGCTTCACCGTCAAACGTTCTTTCAAATACATTCTCAAGCACGAATGGATAATTACCATCTTCGTGATCGAACGGACTTCTATCGTAGTCCTTCTCAACTTCAATGGTATCAGCTGTAAATGTGAACTCTAAATCATAGGTGCACTCTACATCGCCGACCGAAATCAAGTTAGCCTTAACCAGCTCGATATCGTATACATCAACATCTTCTAACTCCGAGTCCCAGCCGCCTATTTTGAAATCAGTATCAATCGCTTGTATGCACTCGTGGATTACGTTCATGAAATCTCCACGAACAACCTCCAGCGCCTTGGCAGCGAACTCGGATGGTTCTATGGAAACACTCTTAATGACGGCATCGATGAATTCGTCAACCGAGTCACTGCAAATCAAACGCGGATGTTCTTCCGCATACCTATGCATGTCCTTGTCACTGGACTGAGTGTCCTCGACCTGCTGAAAGGTCGTCTAAAGCCTTCAACACAAAAGCATCTGCAAATTCTTTTTCTTTCTCGCCCAAAGCAAATAGTGCGAGTGAAGAAAAATACCTCTCGAACACATAACTTGGTTTTACATCATCAATTGAAACATATTCAACGTTTTGGGAGTCGAGGAATGTTTCAAAATCCAGGGAGATCAACCGTGATATTTCATCCGCCGAAACCTTGGAAAATATTCCATGCGCCGGAATGCCTGGAACATTCCTCAAAATCATCGCATTCTTCTTGATTGCCTTGAGCTCGGAAACAGCAGCTAAAGACTTCTTCTTTATATGCGATAAAACCTCACCCTTTGTTACATCTGTAATTAACAAGCGGACTTCGCCATCGTCTATCAGATCTTTCAACCCGCCAAGACTATGGGTCAGAAACTGGAAGTTTTTGCCTTCATATATATTGGTATCTAAAAAAACCAAGCGTGACCTGAGCTCCATAAGCACCTTTCCCTTTTCTCTGATCATACGGAGCATTACTCGGAACGCCTACAGAAAGCTAAAGTCCGGCAATCAGCCTGGCCCCGACTTCACGCCCAGCCACCTGCGCCAGGCCACGGTCAACATAGGTTCGCTCAGGCGTCCATCCACATTTCGGCGACCTACATGGAGCAGTTGGACCCGTTCATTGGCGATATGCCGCTGCCCCACATCGATGACGATGCGCTTGCGCCCTACGTGCGGTTGAAGCTGAGCCCGGCGACAGGAAAGCCGGTAACGAACAGGACGGTGAATATCGCGCTGCAGCGGGTTATCCGGGTTTTGAACCTCTGTGCGCGAAAGTGGCGGGACGAAGAGCGCCGGCCATTGCTTGACGTGGTGCCGATGATTTCCCTGTTGGATGAGAAGACGAATAGCCGAAAGCCCTACCCACTTTCCTGGGAGGAGCAATCGATCCTGTTCGCCGAGCTACCGGCACACCTTCAGACCATGGCCATGTTCAAGGTCAACACAGGTTGCCGGGAGCAGGAAGTTTGCAAGCTTCAGTGGAATTGGGAGATTGCGGTACCGGAACTTGGAACGAGTGTGTTCCTGATCCCGGCTGGATTTGGGGGGAGGAGTGCCAGGTCTGGCGTGAAGAACCGGGACGAGCGCTTGGTGGTGATGAATGACGTTGCCAAGTCAGTGATCGAGAAGCAGCGCGGCAAACATCCGCTCTACGTTTTCCCATTTGGCAAGCCAGATGGTGAAGGGAATGAAACGACGGTTCACCGCATGAACGACTCGGCCTGGAAGAAGGCGCGGGGTCGGGCGGCAAAGAAGTGGCAGGAGAAGTTCTTGCGGCCGGCACACGACGGCTTTGACAGAATCCGCATTCACGACTTGAAGCACACCTTTGGGAGAAGGTTGCGTGCTGCTGGCGTGGCTGAGGAGGATCGCAAAGCGCTGCTCGGCCACAAGAACGGAAGCATCACCAGTCACTACTCGGCGGCAGAACTGGATCAGCTGATTGCGGCGGCAAACAAGGTATCAGCAACCGACTCACGCGCACCAGCGTTGACGATTCTGAAAAGGAGGGAAGCATGATGAAAAGCGCCAGGGTCACTCGGAAAGTCACTATGGCAAAAACAACAAAGCCGCTCGAAAGCGGCTAAGTCATTGAATAATATGGTCGGGACGGAGTGATTCGAACACTCGACCCCTAGCACCCCATGCTAGTGCGCTACCGGACTGCGCTACGCCCCGACTAGGCGTGTTACTGGATTTGCTTCGCAACGAAGCGATCAGGAATATACCGCAAGCTTTTGAAATGTGGAAGTATTTTAAAAGCCTGTATCACTTCTTCAAAACCACCAGCACATCTTCGAGTTCGGAGATCATCTGGCGGATCATTTGCTTGTATTGGGTGGTGTCGTCTTTGGCTTCATCACCGGACATGCGCTGGCGCGCGCCGCTGATGGTGAACCCCTGGTCGTACAGCAACGCACGGATCTGTCGGATCATCAGCACATCCTGGCGCTGATAATACCGACGGTTCCCGGTGCGTTTGACGGGGTTGAGTTGAGGAAACTCCTGCTCCCAATAGCGCAGCACGTGCGGTTTTACCGCACAGAGCTCGCTGACTTCACCGATGGTGAAGTAGCGCTTGCCTGGGATGACGGGTAGCTCGTCGTTATGACTTGGTTCCAGCATAAGCCTCAACTCGGGCCTTCAACTTCTGCCCTGGACGAAAGGTGACCACACGGCGAGCCGTGATCGGGATTTCTTCTCCCGTTTTTGGATTGCGGCCAGGCCGCTGGCGTTTGTCCCGCAGGTCAAAATTGCCGAAACCGGACAATTTGACCTGTTCGTTGTCTTCCAGAGCGTGTCTGATTTCTTCAAAAAACAGCTCGACCAATTCCTTGGCCTCGCGCTTGTTCAGACCCAACTCTTCGTACAGACGTTCCGCCATCTCAGCTTTCGTCAAAGCCCCCATACGTCACTTCCTTAACGTGGCGTTCAACCTTTGTTCGAGCGAGGTGAGGATATTTTGTGTCGTGGTATTCACCTCATCGTCATTAAGAGTGCGCGATGGATGCTGCCAGGTCAAGCCAACTGCAAGGCTTTTTCTATGCGGATCAATGCCTTTACCCTGATAGACGTCAAATAGCCTGAGGTCTGTCAGCCATTCCCCTGCATTTTCACGGATTACATCCAGAACAGCAGTGGCGGCGACTTCACGGTCGGCGATCAGGGCCAGGTCGCGGCGCACTTCGGGGAAGCGCGACAGCTCGCTGAATTTAGGCATCTTGCCCGAGGCCACTTCAGCCAGGACCAGCTCGAAAACGAAGACCGGACGGTCAAGGCCGAGGGTTTTCGACAGTTCTGGATGGATAGCGCCAACGAAGCCGACCAGGCGACCGTCACGTTCAATACGTGCGGTTTGGCCCGGATGCAACGCCGGGTGGCTGCCTGGAACGAAGGTGAACGCATCCAAGGCACCGGCAAAGCCCAGCACCGCTTCCACGTCAGCCTTGACGTCGAAGAAGTCCACGGCGTCGCGGCCCTGTGCCCAACCTTCAGGCAAACGGCTGCCACAAACCACACCGGCCAGCATCGGTTCTTGCTTCAAGCCATCGAGCTGACCCACGAAACGCAGGCCGCTTTCAAACATGCGCACGCGGTCTTGCTGGCGGTTCAAGTTATGGGAAAGCGCTTTCACCAGACCCGGCCACAGCGACGAGCGCATGGCGGCCATGTCGTTGGAGATCGGGTTGGCCAGCAGCAGCGGCTCGACGCCAGGGTTGAACAGTTCGAACTGTCTCGGGTCGATGAAGCTGTAGGTCACCGCCTCCTGATAACCACGGGCAACCAGCAGACGACGCAACTCAGGCAGGTGCGCACGCGCCTCGGCTTTGGGTTGCGGTGCCAGGCGAGCTTGCGGGTAACGAACCGGCAGCCGGTTGTAGCCGTACAGGCGAGCCAGCTCCTCGATCAGGTCGACTTCCAAGCTGATATCGAAGCGATGGCTTGGCACTTCAACCTGCCACTGCCCTTCCCCACCTGCAGAAATACCGAGGCCGAGGGCCGACAACAGCTGCTCGATCTCAGCAGGCTCGATAACCAGGCCGAGCATTTGCTCGACGCTCTTGGCGCGCAGGGTGATCGGTGCCACCGACGGCAGATACTGTTCGCTGACCGTCTCAGTGATAGGGCCGGCTTCGCCACCCGTGATATCCAGCAGCAGGCCAGTGGCGCGCTCCATGGCTTCACGGGCCAGTTGCCAGTCCACGCCACGCTCGTAACGGTGCGATGCATCGGTGTGCAGGCCATAGGAACGGGCCTTGCCAGCGATAGCGATTTGATCGAAGAACGCGCTTTCGAGGAAGATATCGCGCGTGGTCGCGGACACACCACTGTGCTCACCACCCATCACGCCGGCAATCGCCAGAGCGCGGGAATGGTCAGCAATTACCAGAGTATCGGCGCGCAGAGCCACTTCCTGACCGTCGAGCAATACCAGCTTCTCGCCTTCTTCAGCCATGCGCACGCGGATGCCGCCGTTGATCTCGGCGAGATCGAATGCGTGCAGCGGCTGGCCCAGCTCCAGCATCACGTAGTTAGTGATGTCGACGGCAGCGTCGATGCTACGCACGTCGGCGCGGCGTAGGCGTTCAACCATCCACAGCGGGGTTGGCTTGGACAGGTCAACGTTGCGGATCACGCGGCCCAGGTAACGCGGGCAGGCGTTTGGCGCCAGCACCTCAATCGGCCGCACTTCATCATGTACGGCAGGCACAGTGGCCACCACTGGACGGGTAACCGGGGCGTTGTACAGCGCGCCCACTTCACGGGCCAGACCGGCCAGGGAAAGGCAGTCGCCACGGTTCGGGGTCAGGTCGACCTCGATGCTGGCGTCTTCCAGTTCCAGGTAAATGCGGATGTCCTGGCCCACTGGCGCATCGGCCGGCAGCTCCATCAAGCCATCGTTACCTTCGCCTACCTGCAGCTCGGCCTGGGAGCACAGCATGCCGTTGGACTCAACGCCGCGCAGCTTGGCCTTCTTGATCTTGAAGTCGCCCGGCAGTTCGGCGCCGATCATGGCAAACGGGATCTTCAGGCCCGGGCGCACGTTGGGCGCTCCGCACACGACCTGGAACGTTTGCGCGCCGTTGCTGACCTGGCACACACGTAGCTTGTCGGCGTCCGGGTGCTGCTCGGTGCTCAGCACCTCACCCACGACCACGCCACTGAAAACACCGGCGGCCGGCGTAACGCTATCGACCTCAAGACCGGCCATCGACAGACGAGCTACCAGCTCGTCGCGATCTACCTGCGGGCTTACCCAGCCACGCAGCCATTGTTCACTGAATTTCATCCTGCTCTCCTAATGATTCGTTACGACTAGCGAAATTGCGCGAGGAACCGCAAGTCGTTGTCGAAGAACAGACGCAAGTCGTTCACGCCGTAACGCAGCATGGCCAGACGCTCAACGCCCATGCCGAAGGCAAAGCCCGAGAACTCTTCCGGGTCGATCCCGGACATGCGCAGCACGTTAGGGTGAACCATGCCGCAGCCCATCACTTCCAGCCAACCGGTCTGCTTGCAGACGCGGCAGCCTTTACCGCTGCACATCACGCATTCCATGTCGACTTCAGCGGAAGGCTCGGTGAACGGGAAGAACGATGGACGGAAACGCACCGCCAGTTCTTTCTCGAAGAACACCCGCAGGAACTCTTCGATGGTGCCTTTGAGGTCGGCGAAATTGATATCGCGATCCACCAGCAGGCCTTCGACCTGGTGGAACATCGGCGAGTGGGTGATATCCGAGTCGCTGCGATACACACGGCCAGGGCAGACGATGCGGATCGGCGGCTTGTTCGCTTCCATGGTGCGGACCTGTACTGGCGAGGTATGGGTGCGCAACAGCATGTTGGCGTTGAAATAGAAGGTGTCGTGCATCGACCGGGCCGGGTGATGGCCTGGGATGTTGAGCGCCTCGAAGTTGTGATAGTCGTCTTCGACCTCTGGGCCTTCGGCAATGCCGTAGCCGATATGGATGAAGAACTGCTCGATACGTTCCAGAGTCCGAGTGATCGGGTGCAGACCGCCCGAGGCCTGGCCACGGCCAGGCAAGGTTACGTCAATGGACTCGGCGGCGAGTTTGGCCGCAAGATCGGCCTCCTCCATCGTCGCCTTGCGTGCATTGAGCACCTCTGTGACGCGCTCCTTGGCGACGTTGATCAGCGCACCGACTTGCGGACGCTCTTCAGCCGGCAAATTCCCCAGGGTCTTCATCACCTGAGTCAATTCACCCTTTTTGCCAAGGTAGTGAACCCGGATTTGCTCCAGGGCATTGATATCTTCAGCGCTTTGCACAGCCTCAAGAGCTTGAGCGACGAGCGCGTCCAGGTTTTCCATGTACAGACTCCAGATACAAAATAGGGGAAGAGCTTGAAGGCTCTTCCCCTATTTATGACGTTTACCACCCTGGGCTACAGGAGCAACCCAGGGTGACTGTCGGGGGTACTTAAGCCAAGGTGGCTTTAGCTTTCTCGACAATCGCAGCAAACACCGCTTTTTCGTTCACGGCCAGTTCAGCCAGAACCTTACGGTCGATTTCGATGGACGCTTTTTTCAGGCCAGCGATGAAACGGCTGTAGGACAGACCGTTAACACGTGCACCGGCGTTGATACGAGCGATCCACAGAGCGCGGAACTGACGTTTTTTCTGACGACGGTCACGGTAGGCGTATTGGCCTGCCTTGATTACCGCTTGCTTGGCAACACGGAATACGCGTGAACGCGCGCCGTAGTAGCCTTTAGCAAGTTTCAGAATTTTTTTGTGACGCTTACGGGCCATGACGCCACGCTTAACACGAGCCATGAGTTACTTCCTCTAGTCTTGATCCAAAAATTAACGAAGGCGCAGCATGCGCTCGACTTTTGCCACGTCAGACGGATGCAGCAAGCTGCTACCGCGCAGTTGACGCTTACGCTTGGTCGACATTTTGGTCAGGATGTGGCTCTTGAAAGCGTGCTTGTGCTTGATACCGTTAGCGGTTTTCAGAAACCGCTTAGCAGCACCACTTTTAGTCTTCATCTTTGGCATGTTCGGATACTCCGCATTCAGTTGATAAACATAATCAGAAGGCCTGCCGTGCCCTGTTGATTACTTCTTCTTTTTCGGGGCGATGACCATGATCAGTTGGCGTCCTTCCATCTTAGGATGCTGTTCGACCGAACCGTACTCGAGCAGGTCAGCTTCAACCCGCTTGAGGAGTTCCATCCCCAGCTCCTGGTGGGCCATCTCACGGCCGCGGAATCGCAAGGATACCTTGGCCCTGTCCCCATCACTCAGGAAACGTACCAGGTTGCGCAGTTTTACCTGGTAATCCCCTTCCTCCGTCCCTGGACGAAACTTGATTTCTTTTACTTGAATCTGCTTCTGGTTCTTCTTCGCCGCGGCAACCTGCTTCTTCTTTTCGAAGATAGACTTGCCGTAGTCCATCACCCGGCAAACGGGTGGGATTGCATCGGCGGAGATTTCCACCAGGTCCAGTTTGGACTCTTCTGCAATACGAAGCGCTTCATCAATCGAGACGATGCCAATCTGCTCGCCGTCAGCGCCAATTAACCGAACCTCGCGTGCCGAGATATTCTCGTTGATCGGGGCTTTCGGTGCAGCTCGTTTATCTTGTCTCATTTCACGCTTAATAATAATTACTCCGAATCTGGGCGACCACGCCGGGAAACCGCTTGCGCGAGGAACTCAGCGAACTGGGCGACGGGCATCGAGCCCAGGTCAGCACCTTCACGAGTACGCACAGCGACAGTCTGCATCTCGACTTCCCGATCTCCGATAACCAAAAGATAGGGAACCTTGAGCAAAGTATGCTCGCGGATTTTAAAGCCGATCTTTTCATTTCTCAAGTCGGACTTGGCACGAAATCCGCTTTCGTTGAGTGTTTTTTCAACTTCAGCGGCAAAATCTGCCTGTTTATCAGTGATATTCATGATCACTGCCTGGGTCGGCGCCAGCCACGCGGGGAATGCACCCTCGTAGTGCTCGATCAGGATCCCGACGAACCGTTCGAACGAGCCGAGGATCGCCCGGTGCAGCATAACCGGGTGTTTACGGCTGTTGTCTTCGGAGACGTATTCGGCTCCCAGACGGATCGGCAGGTTAAAATCGAGCTGCAGGGTACCACACTGCCAGACGCGGCCAAGGCAATCTTTCAGCGAGAACTCGATCTTCGGACCGTAGAACGCACCTTCACCCGGCTGCAGGTCGTACGCAAGCCCCGCACTGTCGAGTGCTGCGGCCAGTGCCGCTTCGGCGCGATCCCAAAGCTCATCGGAACCGACGCGTTTTTCCGGACGAGTGGACAGTTTCATTTCGACGTCGGTGAAACCGAAATCGCGATAGACGTCCATGGTCAGCTTGATAAACGCAGCGGATTCGGCCTGCATCTGCTCTTCGGTGCAGAAGATATGAGCATCGTCCTGAGTGAAGCCGCGTACACGCATGATGCCGTGCAGCGCACCCGATGGCTCGTTACGGTGGCAGGCACCGAACTCGGCCAGGCGCATCGGCAACTCGCGGTAGCTCTTCAGGCCCTGGTTGAACACCTGCACGTGGCACGGGCAGTTCATTGGCTTGATGGCGTAATCGCGGTTTTCCGACTGGGTGGTGAACATGTTGTCGGCGTAGTTGGCCCAGTGCCCGGATTTCTCCCACAGGCTGCGATCAACGACCTGCGGGGTCTTGATCTCCAGGTAACCATTGTCACGCTGAACCTTGCGCATGTATTGCTCAAGCACTTGGTACAGGGTCCAGCCATTCGGGTGCCAGAACACCATGCCCGGCGCTTCTTCCTGAAGGTGGAACAGGTTCAGGCGCTTGCCGATCTTACGGTGGTCGCGTTTTTCAGCTTCTTCGATGCGCTGGACATAGGCGGCCAGCTGCTTCTTGTCAGCCCAGGCGGTGCCGTAGATACGTTGCAGTTGCTCGTTCTTGGCGTCGCCGCGCCAGTAGGCACCGGACAGCTTGGTCAGCTTGAACGACTTGAGGAAGCGCGTGTTCGGCACGTGCGGGCCACGGCACATGTCGACGTATTCTTCGTGGTAATACAGGCCCATGGCCTGCTCGTCCGGCATGTCTTCCACCAGACGCAGCTTGTAGTCCTCGCCACGAGCATTGAACACGTCGATCACTTCGGCGCGCGGCGTGACTTTCTTGATGACGTCGTAATCTTTTTCGATCAGCGCGTGCATGCGCTGCTCGATGGCCGCCATGTCGTCCGGCGTGAAAGGACGCTCGTAGGCGATGTCGTAATAGAAGCCTTCTTCGATAACCGGACCGATCACCATCTTCGCCGTTGGGTACAGCTGCTTGACCGCATGGCCAATCAGGTGCGCGCAAGAGTGGCGAATGATCTCCAGCCCCTCTTGATCCTTGGGCGTGATGATTTGCAAGGTGGCATCGGAGGTGATCAGGTCACTGGCGTCAACCAGTTTGCCGTCGACCTTGCCTGCTACGGTGGCCTTGGCCAGACCGGCACCAATGGATGCGGCGACCTCGGCTACGGAAACCGCATGATCGAATGAACGTTGACTGCCATCGGGAAGAGTAATAGTTGGCATGGCGCCTCCTCTCCTAGTGGTGACCCCTACCAAAGGTCACGTGGGTTGGGATGAGCCAGTACAAGATCCAACACCAGGCCGTTCAGTGATGAACGCCTGCCTTACAGCGGCAGGAGCCTTTCGGCCAACCGATAATCGAACCAGAGTGACTGGAGTGAACTAAAAAGAAACTGGCAAGACGGCAAATGGCGCGCCTGGAAATGGCCAGGGCATCGATGCTAGCACAGATGAACGGTCATCGCGCCCACGCCTTCTCACGCAAAGACAAAATAGCGGCGAAAGTGAACTTGGGCTGTACGCATGCCCTCAAACCCACTGAGAATCGCCGTTCGTCCTCGACCCAAAGGAGCATCCTCATGATGCGTTTTACCTCTACCCTCGCTCTAGCCGCTTCCCTGACCCTGCTTTCCCTCGGCGCACATGCTGCGGCCCCGTCGAACTGGCCTGCCGGTGCCCGCGACAGTTTCGTCAGCGATTGCAGCGCGGCCGCCAGCCAGAACGTGGACGCCAAGACCGCCAAAGCCCACTGCGAATGCGGCGCCGACAAGATCAACGCCGAATTGAGCACCGCCGAAATCAAGGAGCTGATGACCAACCAGAACGCCAGCCCTGAGCTCAAAAACAAAGCCGTGGCGGCTATTTCTTCCTGCAAAGTCGTGAAGAAAAAGTAAGTATGCCCCGCGATCAGACGGATTTTCAGCCGTAAAAACAGCCTGAAAACTGCCATTTCTCACAAATTACGCAGCTTTTACGGCTTTTTTTACCAGCTGATATTTCGTGCGAAAGCCCCGTAAATCGGGGCTTTCAGCCAACACAGCGCCTAAACGCAACGCTATTGATTAGCAAACAGTGCCTAGGGGGGGCTCCCAAGTCGAACATTTCGACTATGATAGCCCGGTGTGCCCAGTTGGCCTGAGCAGCACAGCACTACTGAAAATATATGTTTCTTGGAGATACACCATGTCTAATCGCCAAACCGGCACCGTTAAATGGTTCAACGATGAAAAAGGCTTCGGCTTCATCACTCCTCAAGGTGGCGGTGACGACCTGTTCGTACACTTCAAAGCTATCGAAAGCGACGGTTTCAAAAGCCTGAAAGAAGGCCAGACTGTTTCCTTCGTGGCTGAGAAAGGCCAAAAGGGTATGCAAGCTGCACAGGTTCGCCCAGAGTAATTTCTGCGCCGATCAAAAAAACCCCGTCCATGTGACGGGGTTTTTTATGGGCGCTGCAAAAGCAGCGATCAGCCGCAATTGACGCGCGTGATCACCAGGTTGTCGTCGGTGTTCAGATTCAAGCGGTCGGAGCGGTATTCAAGCGTGATCATGTCGTTGGGCTTGAGGATCCGCGCATTCTGCGCACCGGCGCGACTACGGGCCTGCTCCAGCAACTGGGGCGAAGCTTTCTGGCCGATTGTGAACTCGGCAGCCTTTGACTCACAGCGGCTATGACCGGCATCGGTCACGGCGGTGTCTTTGGCTGGCTCAGAGGTACCTGGGGTGCTGCAACCCGCCAACGCGAGTGCTGCCAACAAAGTACCGAATGATGCGAGCTTCCAAGGCATGAAGCCTCCTATGATTAAAAAATGGACAGAGATCGTGCGACAGTGGTCTGGCGGATTGGTTTCAAGACGTAAACCGTCGTTGGGCAAGTCTGCCTGACTCTCAAGCAGCGTTCGCCCGGACAATCGTGACCAGATATGAACGCAATCAGTAGATGTCGATATAGTCAAACGGTGGATTAGGCCAGTTCTGCAGCAGGGCATTGAAAATCTGCATGACCCAGACCTCGTCGTTCGCCGCGACATTGCCGACGTAACCGGAGCCCTTGGCCCAGGTCTCCAGGCGAAACAGCAGGCCCTCCGTGTCAGTGCCCGCCACCACGCCAGAAGACAGGTAGGCAATCCCGGCCTTGGTCACACGCAGTTGGGTGTGTTCGTCGTCACTGGCGCTGGCGATCAATTGCTTTACGGCGGCCAGCGTGAGGTTATCGGGGTTATTCAAATCGATTTGCACACGGTTTCCCCGGCAATTAAACAAAGGGACAGTGTCGCACAGCACTCGCGTCATGCCTAAGTAGCAGTGCCAAACACCGCGCAAAATGCTTAACTGCGCCCGGTAGAACCGCGCGCCAGCGCATTGCCCCGTATTTCAGCCCGTGAGATTTCAATGACCACCGTAACGCTGCAAGCCGACATCAAAGCCAAGTGGCCACAAGGACAAAGCTCCTACAGCCCCGGAAGCCCGGAGGAACTGGCAATCATCGGTATCGACCTGCTGGTCAAGGAACTCGGCACCCAGGCGGCACAAGCCTTCATCGGCCAGGTATTCGAGAAATACCCGGCCGATCACATGGGGGCACACAACCCCGAGCGCGAATAAGAACCGGCCGACGAACGTCGACCGGCAAGCGGTTTACTTCAGACGCGCCAGGCGCTCGGTCAATAGATCGAAAAAGCCCTGGGCGTCGCCGCTCTCAACCCAGAACGCGTTCTTCGGTTGTTTCAGGCCGTCGTACCAATCGACGATGGTCTGGCCGAAAGTCGGGCCTTCGCGACTGTCCACCACCACATTGACCTCACGGCCACTGAACAGCGAAGGCTTGAGCAGGTAGGCCACAACGGTGGCGTCATGCACCGGGCCGCCGGGGATGCCGTAGTGTTCCATATCGCCTTTGACGTATTCGTTGAGAATATCGCTGACGACCTTGCTGGCATTGTTCTTGAGGTCGGCGATCTTTTTCAGACGCGCTTCACTGGTCAGCACCTTGTGGGTCACATCCAGCGGCAGGTAAGTCAGTTTGACGCCACTCTTGAGCACAATCTCCGCCGCAATCGGGTCGGCAAACAGGTTGAACTCGGCAACCGGCGTGATATTGCCGCCATTGAAGTGCGCGCCCCCCATCACTACGACTTCCTTGATGCCCTGGGTAATTTCCGGGTCCTGGGTCAATGCCAGCGCCAGGTTGGTCTGTGGGCCAAGCATGGCAATCGTGATGCTGTGAGGCTTCGCGGCGCGCAAGGTCTTGATCAGGTAATCAACGGCATTGCCCTCGGCGAGGCCCTTTTTAGGCTCATGCACGGTGACGCCGGAAATGCCTTCCTTGCCATGAATGTTTTCGGCATAGATCGGCTTGCGCAGCAGCGGCGCTGGCGCACCGGCGTAGACCGGGATGTCCTCGCGCCCTGCCCACTCGCGGGCCAGGCGAGCGTTGCGCGAAGTCTTGTCCAGGCGCACGTTGCCGGCGACGGTGGTCAAGGCACGGATGTTCAATTCGTCCGGGGAGGCCATGGCAAAGAGCAAAGCCACCACATCGTCGGCACCTGGGTCGGTATCGATGATCAGGTCGATTTTCTCCGCCGCGTGGGCGCTTGCAGCAGTGAGCGCGGACAAAAGCAGGACACTCCGAAACAGATTTCTCAGGATTGGAATACCACGTTGCATAAAACACTCCTTGTCGTTGGGGAACTCTAGAAAGTTACGCCGGACACCAGCGCGATATTGCAGTAAGGCTGGCATTCGCCAGTGCGTACAACGGCCCGCGCCTGGCGGCTCAGTTGCTTGAAGGCTTCATGACTGAGCAAACGTTGCTCGCCAATAGCGGCCTGCTCATTCAGCACATTCAGTTCAGACAGAGCGGGCGGCTGCTTGAGCAGGATTTCCTCCGCCAGCACGTGGCTTTCCACCTGCATCTCACTGAGCACGATACGCAAGGTGCTGATGAAATCAGGAATACCTTTGGTCAATGCCAGGTCGATCAACTCGACGCCCGGCGGCACCGGCAAGCCCGCATCACCGATCACCAGAATGTCGCCATGGCCCAGGGAGGCGATCACCCGCGACAGTGCGATATTGAGCAGAGGGGTCTTTTTCATAAAGGTACAAAACCTTGAACGTCATGCAGCGTAGGAATGGAGGGTTGCGCACCGGCACGGGTGACTGACAATGCTGCCGCGACCTGGCCAAAACGGATGGCCTCGGCTTCACTTTTACCGCTGGCCAGGGCTGCTGCGAAACCACCGACAAAGGTATCGCCGGCAGCCGTGGTATCCAACGCCTTGACCCTGGGCGCGACCAAGTGCTCAAAGCCTTTGCCATTCGCAAACAATGCGCCTTGGGCGCCGAGGGTGATAATGACTTTGCCCGCCCCGGCCTTGATGAGTTGTGTGGCAGCCACTTTGGCGCTGTCCAGAGAATCGACTGTGATACCGCTCAGGGCGGTGGCTTCGCTTTCGTTGGGAATCAGATAGTCGACCGAGGCGTACCAATCGGCAGGCAACGGCGCGCTGGCCGGCGCCGGATTGAGGATCACCGTCTTGCCCAGCTCACGGCCGCGCTTGAGGGCATACGCCACGGTATCCATCGGCACTTCAAGCTGGCAGATGATCACATCGGCGGCCTGCAACACCGCATCAGACGCCTGCAGTGATGCGGGCGTCAGTTCGCCGTTGCTGCCGGCGACAATCACAATCGCGTTCTGGCTGCTGTCATCCACCACGATCAACGCCACGCCGCTGGAACCGTCCACGGTGCTGACGGCCTGGCAATCGATACCTTCCACCAGCAATGCACCACGCAACTCAGTGCCGTAGGCGTCGGAGCCAACACAGCCGATCATCGCCACGCTTGCCCCCAGTCGCGCCGATGCCACGGCCTGGTTGGCGCCCTTGCCGCCCGGCACCGTGGAAAACGTTTGGCCGATCAGTGTCTCACCGGCGCGGGGCAGCCGGCTGGCGCGGGTGACCAGGTCCATGTTCAAGCTGCCTACTACCACTACTTTTGCTGGCATACATCAGTACTCATCAATTCGGTTCAGCGGTATTGCGCGAATACACCGGCGACGGGCGCCGTCGACTCGCGCAATACGATGCTCGGCGTCACGATGCGTTGATCGATCGGCAGTTGGGGTGTTGCAATACGTCGCAGTAAAAGCTCGGCGGCCATCTCGCCCAGTTGCAGGATCGACTGGCCGACCGTGGTCAGCGCCGGGTAAACGTAGCGGCCCATTTGAATGTCATCGAAACCGATCACCGACAGCTCGCCCGGCACGCGGATATTGCGTTCGGCTGCGGCACGCAACACGCCGAAGCCGATCATGTCGTTACTGGCAAAAATCGCACTGGGCGGGTTTTCCGCAAGCAATTGCACGGCAGCAGCATAACCGCCGGTGCTGGTGAAGTCGCTTTCCTGCGTGCGATTGGCCAGTACTTCCACGCCTGCCTCATGGAGCGCGCGGTGGTATCCCGCCAGGCGCATTTGCGCGACACGGGTATGGGCCGGGCCGCCGATGCAGGCGATGTCGCGGTGCCCCAGTTCCAGCAAGTGCCGGGTCGCCAGGTAAGCGCCCTCCTCATGGTCGATACGCACCAAGTCGACATCAATGCCGTCCAGCGCCCGGTCGACAATTACCATGGGCGTGCGCACCGCGCTCAACCCGGCGGCGAGGCCGCTGTCATCGCCGCCCACTGAAGTCACGATCAAGCCGTCGATGCGTTTTTCCAGCAACACCCGCAAATAGCTGCGCTGCTTTTCTGCGTTGTCGTCGGAGTTGCACAAAATTACGCAGTAGCCGTTGCGCTCGCAGTAGTCCTCGATGCCCCGCGCCAGCTCGGCAAAGTACGGGTTGAGGCTATTGGGCACCAGCAAACCAATGGTGGCCGTGGTCTTGGCCTTGAGCGAGCGTGCGACGGCGCTGGGCACATAGTCGAGCTGCTTGATAGCGGCTTCGACCTTGACCCGTACCGGTTCGCTCACTGGGCGCGTCTTGTTCACCACGTGGGACACAGTGGTGTAGGAAATTCCCGCAAGCGCCGCCACATCCTTGATCGTTGCCATGGCTCAGGCGCGCCGACTGGCGCGTTGGCTGCGGTACGTATCGAGGACCACCGCAATCACGATCACGGCACCAGTAATGATGCGCTTGGTGGGCTCGGTGGCGCCGATCTGTGCCAGGCCGGCGGCCAATACCGAGATAATCAACACACCAAAAAAGGTACTGATTACCGAACCACGCCCGCCCATCAGACTGGTGCCGCCGATCACCACGGCGGCGATCACTTGCAGCTCCAGGCCGGAGCCGGCGTTCGGATCTGCGGCTTCCAGGCGCGAAATCTGGAACAACGCGGCCACGCCGGCCAGCAGGCCCATCAGGCTGAACACCAGGATCTTGTAGGGCTTTGGATTAATCCCCGCCAGCCGCACGGCTTCCTCATTGGTGCCGATACCGATCAGGTAACGGCCAAACACGGTACGCGTCAGTACAAGCTGCGCAACGATGATCACCAGCAGGGCAATGATGAAGGACGGTGAAATACCGAATGCAATCGGGTTGGACAGCCAGGCAAACGAATCACCGATGTAGGCCGTACGCGAACCGGTCATCTGGTACGCCACGCCGCGAGCCATTTCCAACACACCGAGGGACACGATAAACGACGGGATTCGCCAGGCCACGGTGATCGAGCCAGTGATAGTGCCGGCCAACGCGGCGCAGCCCATGCCGAGCAGCGCGGCGGGCAATACGCTCCAGCCCCATCCAAGAATCGCCACGCTGACGGCCGACGCCGCCAACGCCAGGACCGAACCTACCGACAGGTCGATACCGCCGATGATCAGGATGAACGTCATGCCCACCGCCAGCACCATCAGGTCCGGGATCTGGTTGGCCAGGGTGCTGAAGGTGTCATAGGACAGGAAGTGGTCGCTGAGCACCGAAAACAGCGCAATCATCGCGAGCAAGGCACCCGCCAGCCCCAGATAGGTACCCAGGCCGTAGAAGTTGCCGCCAGTTTTACCGGGGGTCGTTGTGGTTTTCATGGGGTATCCCTAAGCACTGCATCGTTGAGCAGCGCATCACGTTTCTGATAGCCGGCAAAGGCGGCGGCGAGCAATTCGTCCTGGGTCCAGCTGTCGCGCTCGAAGGTCTCGATCAAGCGCCCGGCAGAGAGCACGCCGATGCGGTCGCAGATGAGCATGAGTTCACGCAAGTCGCTCGATACCACCACCAGCGCTTTGCCCTGGCGGGTCAATTCACCGAGCAAGGCATAAATGTCGAACTTGGCACCCACGTCGATGCCGCGCGTGGGCTCGTCGAACAACATCACCGAGCAATCGCGCTCCAGCCAGCGGCCAATTACCACTTTCTGCTGGTTACCGCCGGACAGTTCCGACACCAATTGCGCCGGGCTGGAACTGCGGATACGCATGGCGTCAATCTGGCGCTTGGCCAACGCGGTTTCGTCGCGGCTGTTTACCACACCGCCGCCAGAGATCTCCGGCATGTTGCCCAGAGCAATATTGGCGCTGATGGACTGGGTCAGCAGCAGGCCTTCGCCCTTGCGGTCTTCCGTGATCAGGGCGATGCCGTGCCTCACTGCATCCACCGGCGAGCGAATGCTCACCACCTGGGCCGGTGAGCCCAAGGCCACGGTGCCGCTGTCGGCCAGGTCAGCACCGAAGATCAAACGCAGCAATTCGGTACGGCCAGCGCCGATCAGGCCGGAAATGCCATAGATCTCGCCCGCACGCACCTCAAAGGACACGTCGCGGACTTTGTCCGAGCGGCTCAGACCTTTGACGGTCAGGGCCGGGCCACCAATGCTGCGCGGCCCCAGGTCGATGTGTTCACCCAGCTCGCGACCGACCATCAAAGTGACCAGTTGCTCGCTGTTGTAATTGGCCATCGGCTCGACGCAGACCAGTTTGCCGTCGCGCAATACCGCAATGCGTTGGGCGACGCGGGCCAACTCTTCCAGCCGGTGCGAAATGTAGATAATCGCCACGCCCCGAGCCTGCAGGCGGGTGATTTGTTCAAACAGCATCTCGACTTCACGGGCCGTGAGCATGGCCGTGGGTTCGTCGAGGATCAGTACGTGGCAGTCGCCAATCAGGTTGCGGGCAATCTCGACCATTTGCTGATGGCCGATACCCAGGCTACCGACCAGCGTGTCCGGGTCGATGGCATCCAGGCCGACCTGGGCCATCGCCTCGATCGCCGCTTTGCGCAGTTGCTTGCGGCTGATCCAGCCACAGTGGCTGGGCAGGTTATCCAGGAACAGGTTTTCGGCCACGGTCAGCGTCGGCAGCAGGTTGAGTTCCTGCATGACCATGCGCACGCCCAGCGCCTCAGCCTGGGTACGGCTGGCGGGACAGTAATCCTGACCATTGAATTGCATGTGCCCGGTGGTCGGCGTGACCAACCCGCCGATGATCTTCGACAAGGTGCTTTTGCCTGCGCCATTCTCACCGGTCAGCGCCAGCACCTCCCCTCGGTTGAGCGTAAGGGTGATGCCGGACAGAACCGGTTGGGCATAGGTCTTACCGATACCGCTGACCGAGAGGACAGCGTTCGGGGCGGAAGATGACATAGGAAAATCTCCAGGCGCCCGCTCAGAGCGAGCGGGCGCTGTTGGGTGCCGCCAGGATTACTTCTTGAGGACGAGTTCGACCGGGGTTTCGATCACGCCGTCTTTGGCATCGACTTTCTCACCCTTGACCAGCTTGAGCGCATTCTGGATACCGAACACTGCTTGCTGGGCAGCCGCCTGGTCGGCAGTCGCCAGGACGCGGTCGTCCTCCAGCATCGGCTTGATCGCTTCGATATTGTCGTAACCCACGACCTTTACCTTGCCCGCCTTGCCTGCCGCACGTACGGCGGAGACGGCGCCCAGGGCCATGTTGTCGTTACCGGCCAACAAGGCCTTGAGGTCCGGGTATTCGCTCAGCATGGCCGAGGCGACTTTCTGGCCCTGGTCAATTTCCCAGTTGCCGGATTGGGTGGAAACGATCTTCATACCGGCAGCGTCCATCGCATCCTTGTAGCCGGCGGTGCGCTGCTGGGCGTTGGTGGTGGTCGGTACGCCTTCAATGATGCCGACCTTGTCGCCTGCCGTCAGTTGCTTGGCCAGGTAGTCGCCCACCAGTTTGGAGCCTTTGCGGTTGTCTGGGCCGACGAAGGGAATCTCGAGATTTTTGCTTTTCAACACGCCCGGGTCCAGGCGGTTATCGATGTTGACGATCTTGATACCGGCGTCAGAGGCTTTTTTCAGCACGGTGACCAGCGCCTTGGAGTCAGCAGGCGCGATGACGATGGCGTTGACCTTGGCAAGGATCATTTGATTGACAATGTCGATCTGCGCGCTGGTATCGGTTTCGTTCTTGATGCCGTTGGTGATCATGTCGAAATCGGCGGCGTGGTCTTTCTGGTACGTCTTGGCACCGTCTTGCATGGTAACGAAGAATTCGTTGGCGAGGGACTTCATCACCAGGCCAACCTTGGGTTTGGCGGCGGTGTCAGCGAATGCGGAGGACAGGGGTAAAGCGGCGGATGCGGCAGCAAGCACAGCGACAGCAAGAAGACGTCCAGCAAATGGCAGCTTCATGGGTTCACTCCGATCTTATGATTATTGTGAGCAACGCTTGCACCGAAGAATGCTTCGGCAACCCTCCCACCCGGGTGGCTGATAAGAGCCTTCACAGCGCTCTTGAAGTACGCCGTGAAACATCTCGCAAACGTTTGCGTTGGTCGAACTATGAGAACCTTGTCGAGATTTGTCAACGGTAGAACACTCCCTTTCATGCAAGGCCTCTAGCTCCTGGCCTCCCGTGCGGCGAAAGGACGTTATTAAACATTTCCCCCACCGTTTCGTCCTCTGAAACAACAGACTTCAACAGGCGACCCAGGATTTTCTGGTGATCATTTTCGGACAACCGAACGCAATCGCGCAGCTTGTTCGGAAAGCCGGACAGCCGCATCGCCCCACCTGTCAGGATCCCAATAATAATCTTTATAAATCAATAAGTTATTTTATATCCGCAAACACAATCAGCCTGGTACAGATCCTGCTCCTACCCAGCACCTCGTGGCATTCAGAATCGCCCGGGCGCTCTAGATGAACCTGCTACAGCACTCATCAAAAACCAGAGAGAAAAATAATGAAATCTGCACTGAAGAATTTTGTTCCGGGCGCGTTAGCCCTGCTGCTGCTGTTCCCCGTTGCCGCTCAGGCAAAAGAAGTCGAATCCAAGGCCAAGCTGGCCAACGTGGTGATCCTCGCCACTGGTGGGACCATTGCCGGCGCTGGCGCCAGCGCCGCCAACAGTGCCACTTACCAGGCGGCCAAAGTCGGTATCGAGCAATTGATCGCCGGTGTTCCTGAGCTTAGCCAGATCGCCAATGTGCGTGGCGAGCAAGTGATGCAAATTGCGTCCGAAAGCATCAACAACGAAAACCTGCTGCAACTGGGTCGCCGGGTCGCCGAACTGGCCGACAACAAAGACGTGGATGGCATCGTGATCACCCACGGTACCGACACCCTGGAAGAGACGGCCTACTTCCTGAACCTGGTAGAAAAAACCGACAAGCCAATCGTAGTGGTCGGCTCCATGCGTCCGGGCACCGCCATGTCGGCCGACGGCATGCTCAACCTGTACAACGCCGTGGCTGTAGCCGGCAGCAAAGACGCGCGCGGTAAAGGCGTGCTGGTCACCATGAACGACGAGATCCAATCGGGTCGCGACGTCAGCAAGATGATCAATATCAAGACCGAAGCCTTCAAGAGCCCTTGGGGCCCGCTGGGCATGGTGGTCGAAGGCAAGTCCTACTGGTTCCGCTTGCCTGCCAAGCGCCACACCATGGATTCGGAATTCGACATCAAGACCATCAAAAGCCTGCCCGATGTGGAAATCGCCTACGGCTACGGCAACGTAAGCGACACCGCCTACAAAGCCCTGGCCCAGGCTGGTGCCAAAGCCATCATCCACGCCGGTACCGGTAATGGTTCGGTGTCGTCCAAAGTGGTACCTGCGCTGGTGGAACTGCGCAAGCAAGGCGTGCAGATCATTCGCTCTTCCCACGTGAATGCCGGCGGCATGGTGTTGCGTAATGCCGAGCAGCCAGACGACAAGTATGACTGGGTTGCTGCCCTCGACCTGAACCCGCAGAAAGCGCGGATTCTGGCGATGGTTGCCATGACCAAGACCCAGGACAGCAAAGAACTGCAACGAATCTTCTGGGAATATTGATTCCTGACTGTACAGGTGGCGAGGGAGCAAACTCCCTCGCCACAACAACCTCGCTATTCCTCTCTCCCCGCCCTACACCTAACTCCCTAATTCGTTGTCAGACGAACTTCTTGAATTTTAAGCAGTTGCGAAATTGCCCACAGTTAAATACTGTATGCACATACAGCTTACCAAGGAGTATTCCGTGGCAAAATCCTCTTCCGCAGCGCCCACCCCGCCTGATGCCTACACACGCCTGGCAACTCGCGTGCAAAAAATCATCAATTCCACCAACGCGCAAAAAGCCAAGGCAGCCTTGCTCTTCCGTTTGCCGGAAGAACCGGAAGACGAGTGGCAGCGTTTGCTGGAAGAAATCGCGGAGAACGACAACGTCACTCTCGCCTATCGAGATGACGGTGGCGTACAGATTTTCTGGGTTGTGCCGAAGGAAGATTGATTGAATGAGTGCCCGTTTTATTGCTGTGTGTTGCCTGCTTTTTGCCGTTACCGCTCATGCGCAGGCACCCAGAACCTTCAGTGAAGCCAAGAAAGTCGCCTGGACACTCTACGCCCCGCAATCCACCGAGTTCTATTGCGGCTGCAAGTACAGCGGCAACCGCGTGGACTTGAAAGCCTGCGGCTATATCCCACGCAAAAACGCCAGCCGCGCCGCACGCATCGAGTGGGAGCACATTGTTCCGGCCTGGCAGATTGGGCACCAGCGTCAGTGCTGGCAGGATGGCGGGCGCAAGAACTGCACGCGCCATGACGACGTGTTCAAGCGTGCCGAAGCAGACCTGCACAATTTGGTACCGAGTATCGGCGAGGTCAACGGCGACCGAAGCAACTTCAGTTTTGGCTGGCTGCCGGTGCAAAACGGGCAGTACGGTTCATGCCTGACCCAAGTGGATTTCAAGGCAAAGAAGGTGATGCCGCGCCCGTCCGTTCGCGGGATGATCGCGCGCACCTACTTCTACATGAGCAAACAATACGGCTTGCGCTTGTCGAAACAGGATCGCCAGTTGTACGAAGCCTGGAACAAGACCTACCCGGTACAAACCTGGGAACGCCAGCGTAACCAGACGGTGGCGTGCGTGATGGGGCGTGGCAATGAGTTTGTCGGCCCGGTCAATCTGAAAGCCTGCGGTTGAACAGGGGCGGCACTGCCGCCCAAGCGGCCCGTTACTGCGCGGGCTGGTGCTCGATGATCTCGGACACCGTGTCGGTTTTCTTGGCACGGGCCATCTTTTCGTTAAGCAGCGTCTGCTTTGCCTCAGCTTCGGCCCTGGTTGCAAACGGCCCCAGCAGCACGTCGTCCTTGCCGTCGACTTTCACGATATAAAAATTGAAACCATGTTCGAGCAACCAGGCGGTCAGGTCGGTGATCGCCTGGAGTTTGTGGTCAGGCGGACCGACTCGCAGGTCCCACTCCTGAGCAGCAATCGCGCCGGTCTGTGGCTGACTTTCGGTAACGGCGGGCTTGGCCTTGGGGGCGTCGACAGGTTTACCCTCACCGCAGCCGGCCAACGCCAACACCGCAATTGCCATCGCTACTTTACGCACTGCCCTGCTCCTTTAAGGATAAAGAGGCGACTTTATCATTCACTGTCTATTCTGGCCGTCATAAACGTTGGCTTAAACAATGCGAATGATGTATCCCAGACCTGTATGATGCCGCCATGGGAATTAATGTCGCCTCTATGCGTCCTAAAAGAGGCAGTCACAGGGAAGCGCTTAGCAGTAAGCTACACACATCCGACACCTGCCCTGTTTGAAACATGTGTCCTAAAAGCAATCAAGGAGAAGTCCATGCTTATACTCACCCGCAAAGTCGGTGAAAGCATAAACATCGGTGATGACATTACGATCACCATCCTCGGCGTCAGCGGCCAGCAAGTACGAATCGGCATCAACGCGCCCAAGGATGTTGCCGTGCATCGCGAGGAGATCTACCAGCGCATCCAGGCCGGCCTGACTGCTCCGGACAAAAACCAGACGCCTTGAAGCACCCTCAGTAGCCAGCCCTTTCGTTCAGGTAACGGCTGGCGAAAACCTCTTTGAACTGTTCTTGGGTTAAGGGCACGACCCGTTTTTTAGTGTCAGCCCACCGCGCTCTGCAAGTACAACAAGCCATCAGCGCCGCGTTGCACCTGCACCTGTTCATACCCTTCAATCGATGGATGCTCAGTGAGCATGGGCTTGAGGTGCGTCGACGTGACGACCAGCACATCTGCTCCAGCCGCCTCCCCCGCACGAATCCCCACCGTCGCATCTTCAAACACCAGGCAGTCCTGCACCGACACACCCAGGCGTTGCGCACCCAGCACATAACAGGCGGGGTTCGGCTTGCCGATGGCCACGTCTTCAGCCGTGACCAGCACCGCCGGCGGCGTAATGCCCGCAGCCTTCAACCGACGTAATGCCAACGCCTTCGGTGCAGAGGTGACCAGCGCCCACTGATCACCGGGCACGTTATTAAGAAACTCGACAGCACCGGAAATCGCCACAACGCCGTCCACGTCATTGATTTCCGCCTCGGTAATCCACTGCGCTTCAACCTGTGGATCGACACCGGGCAATGCCTGGCGCGTGATCGTGTCAATTGCCCGCGCACCATGAATGGTGGTCAGGAAGGCCGCTACATCCAGCCGATGGCGTTCAGCCCAGGTGCTCCAAACGCGCTCGGCGGCGGCGATGGAGTTGAGCAGGGTTCCGTCCATATCGAACAAGAAGGCGTGGTAAGGGCGGGCAAGTACGGCTGAACCTCGGATAGACACTGCAGGGCTTCCTCGTGAGCTGAAACGAATAATCGGCCCGTTGCAATCTACGGATCACCTCCTGAGTTGTAAACGCTGATGCCAGCACCGCGAGGCAATCATTACGAACTTGTCATCATTCTGTTGGTTGGCTGTACGCGGCCGCGGGTTACCGTGAACGCACTGGCACGACTCAATGCGCCAACGACAATTGATCCGGCTACACTGGCGCCAGTATTGAATCAGGGCATTTCCCATGAACATCCTCGTTATCGAAGACGAACCCAAGGCCGGCAATTACCTGCTCAACGGCCTTCAGGAGTTGGGCCACTCCGTCAGCCTGGCCCGGGATGGCGTGGACGGCCTGCACCAAGCGCTGGAAACACCGTTCGACGTGATTGTGCTCGATGTAATGATGCCGAAAATGGACGGCTGGGAAGTACTGCGTCGCCTGCGTAAGAACGCCGATACTCCAGTGATTTTTCTGACGGCGCGCGACGATATTGCCGACCGCATCAAAGGCCTGGAACTGGGTGCCGATGACTACCTGATCAAGCCCTTCTCCTTCGCCGAGCTGGTAGCACGCCTGCGCACCCTGAACCGTCGCGGCCCGAGCCGGGAAGAAGAGCACCTGCAGATCGCTGACCTGCACATCGACGTGATGAAACGCCGCGTCACACGCGCCGGTACACGCATCACCCTGACCAATAAAGAGTTCGCCCTGTTGCACCTGTTTGCCACTCACCAGGACCAGGTACTGTCGCGTTCGTTGATTGCCTCGCGGGTGTGGGACATGAACTTCGACAGCGATACCAACGTGGTGGACGTGGCCGTGCGGCGCCTGCGCCTGAAAATCGACGACCCGTTCCCGCTCAAGTTGATCCACAGCGTGCGGGGCATTGGCTACCGTTTCGATACCCAGCCATGACCCACCGCCGTCATTATTCCCTGACCCTGCGCCTGGCCGTGATCTTCGCCCTGCTCGCCTTTGCCCTGCTCGCCACCCTCGGCGTGGTGCTGTACCGGGAGCTGGAGCGCGAGCTGATCCTGAGCGACGACGTGCAATTGATTTCCCGGGTGAATCAACTGCGCAACCTGCTCAACGACAGCAACACACTGGACCTGATCAGGACCAAGCCGGAACTGTTCCAGAACATGCTGGGCAACCGCGAATCCGTGCTGAGCATCGCCGCGCCCGGCCAAAAGCCGCTGCTGCTGGTGAACCCCGGCAACATCGAGCTGCCAGCCATCAAGCCAGTCCCCAAAGACCACATCCTCACACTGAACGACGTGCAACACCTGCCCGGCGTGAATGGCGTGCCCTTCTCCACCCTGGCCGCGTCCATCGACTCCGGCGACCTGGGCAGCCTGCAAGTCACCAGCGGGCGCCTGATGACCGAGCGGACCGCCCTGCTCGCCAGCTACCGGCTGAGCGTGTATCTCCTGGCGAGCGTTGCCGCGATCCTCCTCGCACTGGCCGGCTACCTGTTGGTGCATCGCGGCCTGCTGCCCTTGCGTCGGCTGGCTCGACACGCTCAAGGCATCGGCGTCGGCAACCTGGCCGAACGCCTCGACAGCCAGGGAGTACCGAAAGAACTGCTGCCGATGATCGACTCGTTCAACACCATGCTTGAGCGCCTCGCCAAGGGCTTTGCGCAACTGGGGCAAGTGTCTACCGACATGGCCCACGAACTGCGCACGCCGATCAACAATCTCCTGGGGGAAACCCAGGTCGCCCTGCAACAGAACCGCAGCATCGAAAGTTATCAGCAGCTTTTGGCCTCCAATGTCGAAGAGCTTGAGCGCCTGGCGCGGATGCTCGACAACATGCTGTTCCTGGCCCGCACCGACCCGGCCAGCGCCCTGCGCCAGCGCCAGGAACTGAGCGCGGCGGATGAAGTGGCGCGCATCGCCGATTACTTTGAAGGCGTGGCAGGCGACGCGAATATCAGTATTCGTGCCGAGGGCGAAGGTGTGATCTGGGCCGAACCGATGCTGCTGCGCCGTGCCCTGGCGAACCTGTGCGCCAATGCCATCAAATACGGCGCACCAGCGTCCGAGTTAGTGATCCAGACAATTGCGGACGCCGAAGGCATCTACCTTAAGGTCACAAATCAGGGTGAAACCATTGCGACGGAACATTTATCGCGGCTGTTCGAACGGTTTTACCGGGTGGATGAGTCACGGGAGCGTTCGGCCCAGTCCAATGGCCTGGGCCTGTCGATTGTGGCGACCATCATGCAGCTGCATAACGGTCGGTACAGCGTCAGCAGCGAGGCAGGCGAGACCTGTTTCGAACTGTTTTTCCCGGCCCGCGAGTTCAATCAAGGGCGCCATTGAGGACTTCATAGATGATGCCCGTCGCAATGGCGACCAATATCAGGTCGGTGCCTGCCTGCTGCCACTCGTACCCATCGTAACGGGGCAAGTGGCCCAGTAAGCGGCCATCCAGTTTCTTCGCAATGCCCGGCGGCAGCGGCTTGCCCCGTGCCAGGTTTTTCTGGATGCCAGGGGGCAACGCCGGCCCAGGGCGCCAGTAGTCGCGATAGCCACCCAACACATTCAGCACGCTTCCACGATCGACACTGGGGCCATGGTTGCCCGACCCACCTTTGCCTTTGGGTTTGTCATGCCCCTGGCCGCCTTGGTTATTGCCTTTATTGTTACCTTGCCCCTTGCCATTGCCGGGATCCGCCAGCGCCATGCCGCCACCGGCAAACAGGACCAGCGACAGCGCGACTGACACAAACTTGGAAGACTTGATCATGGCGATTACCCAAGGCTGAAACGTAGTTGAACTGTAGTCGAAGTTGCCAAAGCACGCGCACCGTTGCGAACCCGTAAACCTCGTAACCATGACCGTTCAAGGGCATGGGGTTCAGGCGCAGGAGGGGGATTGGCGCTGGTGGCTGTGTATCGATTGCCCGAGGGTGCGGGAGCAAGTGTGTTGAACCGCTGATAAATACAGCGGCTCAACCCACTTTGCGGCAATCAGGCGGTGGTGCTGACCATCGAGCCCGACGTGCTGCTACCCTCTGCGGTGACGGCTTGCAATAGCGCCGAAGTCACCGTCTGCAACGCGGCAGAAGTGCCTGCAATTTGCGTTTGAGCCGCCGCCACAGCGGCAGCCTTGGCGTCTGCGCTCTGGTTGCTGGACTGGGCTTTCTGCAAGGCTTGCTGCTCTGCTTGAAGTTGCTTCTGCAACTGTTCGATCTGCTTTTTCAACTCCTTGACGGTATCTGACTCCGTCGAACTGGATGACGCCTGACTACCGCCGCCTGCACCCGCCGCACTTTTAGTCTCAGTGCTTGCGCCAGCAGTGGCGCTGCTGGAGGTAGCCGTCCTTTCGGTGGTCGCGGCATCCATCGAGCTGACAGTGCTTGGAGTGCTTGCTACGGAAGCGGTAGTGCTAATGTTGATAAGCATGCCAAATGTCCGAGTGTTGGAGGTTTGCGCCCTTTATCGGCCTGGCATTCAAATACTTTAGACAGCCCTTGATGCTTAGTCGCAACCGCCGAAAACAGCCAACATGGAGTAAGCGCAGAATTGCCGTACTGAGCTGGAGGTTTTACAAACGTTTTGCAAATCGCAGACAACAAAAAAGGGCTCACCTTTCGGTGAGCCCTTCTAGACCGCCCAGCAGAGCGGATTTTGTTTGGTAGGCGCGATTGGACTCGAACCAACGACCCCCACCATGTCAAGGTGGTGCTCTAACCAACTGAGCTACGTGCCTGCTGTGAGGCGGCATTCTACGGAATTGTGGAGGGGTGTCAACATCTTTTTTGCAGCTAACCCTATGAATATGCGAATTTTTTATTTGCGACCGACATACCGGCATTTTTCGCGTGGCTGGCAGGCAATTTTCAACTCAGGTAGGATCGGCGCACTCGTAAAAAATATAAAACAGAGGTTCCAGGATGGCGAACACCCCCTACCCCCAGTCGTATTACGCCGCTTCCGCGAATGCCGCTCCGCCGCGCCCGATGCTGCAGGGTGAAGTCGAAACCGACGTGTGTGTAATTGGTGCCGGCTATACCGGCCTCTCCAGTGCGCTGTTTCTGCTGGAAAACGGCTTTCGCGTGACGGTGCTGGAAGCCGCCAAGGTGGGCTTTGGTGCGTCAGGCCGTAATGGCGGGCAAATCGTCAACAGCTACAGCCGCGATATCGATGTGATCGAGCGCAGCGTCGGCCCTCAACAGGCACAGTTACTGGGGCAGATGGCGTTCGAAGGTGGCAGGATCATTCGCGAGCGGGTCGCCAAGTACCAGATCCAGTGTGATTTAAAGGACGGCGGCGTGTTCGCAGCACTCAACAGCAAACACATGGGCCATCTGGAGTCACAGAAGCGCCTGTGGGAACGCTATGGCCACACTCAACTGGAGTTGCTGCACGAGCGCCGCATCCGCGAGGTGGTTGCCTGCGACAACTATGTGGGCGGCCTGCTGGACATGAGTGGCGGTCACATCCACCCGCTCAACCTGGCACTCGGCGAAGCAGCGGCCGTGGAATCCCTTGGCGGCACAATCTATGAGCAATCGGCGGCAGTGCGTATCGAGCGCGGCGCCAACCCGGTAGTGCATACAGCCCAGGGCAAGGTGAGGGCCAAGTTCATCATCGTCGCGGGCAATGCCTATCTAGGCAATTTGGTGCCGGAGCTGGCCGCCAAGTCGATGCCCTGCGGTACGCAAGTCATCACCACGGCGCCGCTGGGAGATGAGCTGGCCAAGACCCTCCTCCCGCAGGATTACTGTGTGGAAGACTGCAACTACCTGCTCGACTACTACCGCCTGACAAGCGACAAGCGCCTGATCTTCGGCGGCGGCGTGGTATATGGCGCGCGCGACCCGGCAAATATCGAGGCAATCATCCGCCCGAAGATGCTCAAGGCATTCCCTCAGCTCAAGGATGTGAAGATCGACTATGCCTGGACCGGAAATTTCCTGCTGACCCTCTCGCGCCTGCCCCAGGTGGGGCGCCTGGGCGACAACATCTACTACTCACAGGGCTGCAGCGGCCATGGCGTGACGTACACCCATCTGGCAGGCAAAGTACTGGCTGAGGCACTGAGAGGCCAGGCAGAGCGTTTTGATGCGTTTGCCGACCTGCCGCACTACCCGTTCCCAGGCGGGCAACTGTTGCGCACGCCGTTTGCGGCGCTGGGGGCCTGGTACTACGGCTTGCGGGACAAACTGGGATTCTGACACTGCCACGGGAGCCGGCGCGCCGGCTCTTGCAACACGCCATCAAATCGCAGACACAAAAAACCCCGGTCTTTCGACCAGGGTCTTTGCTATCGGATCAAAGTAGCCAGAGGCTTGCTTTGTGCTCCAAGGCGTTCAGTGTGCCTTGAAGCAGATATGGCGCAGCGGACGGGACTCGAACCCGCGACCCCCGGCGTGACAGGCCGGTATTCTAACCGACTGAACTACCGCTGCGTATCGCTTGACCAGTTGAGCAAAACACCTCAACCGTCTTTTAAACATCTCATCAATCAGCCTTGGCTGTTCAATCTCAAGCCCGACAAGTCAGACCTGGAAAATATGGCGCAGCGGACGGGACTCGAACCCGCGACCCCCGGCGTGACAGGCCGGTATTCTAACCGACTGAACTACCGCTGCGCGTCGGTGCAACCTTTAACGTTGCGTCTTACCCGAAGGTAAAACTCTCAAGAAGTGGTGGGTGATGACGGGATCGAACCGCCGACCCTCTGCTTGTAAGGCAGATGCTCTCCCAGCTGAGCTAATCACCCTTTGCTTCGTTGAGGCCGCGAAATTTACGCAGGTAGCGGACCTAAGTCAATAGCCTGCTTGAAGTTTTTCTGAAAAAGACAAAATTGCTTCAAGACTGCACTACTCGCTGTAGATCATCTTCTTGCTCATGCCGCCGTCCACCACGAACTCTTGCCCGGTGACAAACCCGGCCTGGCGCGACAGCAGCCACGCCACCATTGCCGCAACGTCCTCGACCGTACCCACCCTGCCCGCCGGATGCTGGGCATGATCGGCATCAGTCAACGGCTCGGCACGCCGCGCCGCAGGATCACGGGCATCGATCCAGCCAGGGCTGACCGCGTTCACCCGCACCTCCGGCCCCAGGCTCATGGCCAAGGCATGAGTCAGGGCCAACAAGCCGCCCTTGCTCGCTGCGTAAGCCTCGGTATCGGGTTCAGATTGACGAGCCCGAGTCGACGCCAGGTTGACGATGGCCCCGCCGTGAGCGCGCAGGTACGGCGCACAGTGCTTGGCCAGCAACATCGGCCCGCTGAGATTCACCGCCAGCACGCGATTCCAGTAAGCCAGGTCGAGGCTTTCCAGAGTGATATTGCGCGGGTCAGCCACCGCCGCGTTACACACCAACGCGTCCAGGCGGCCGAATTGTCCGAGCACTTCAGCAACGCCCTGAGCGACCTGCTTCTCGTCGGCCACGTCCATGCTGATAAACCAGGCGTTCTCGCCCAGCACCTTGGACACCTTGGAGCCGCGCTCGCGGTCCAGGTCGGTCAACACCACTTGCCAGCCTTCACTGATCAGCCACGCGGCAATCCCAAGACCAATGCCCCGCGCAGCCCCTGTGACGAGCGCGACGCGGCCGTTAGTGGCCGCTGCAGCCTCCATGGACCACTCGATCACAAGGCAGCCAGCCCGCGGGCCAGGTCTGCCTGCAAGTCGGCGACATCTTCCAGACCGACCGCGATGCGGATCAGGCTGTCGCGGATACCGGCCGCTTCACGCTCCTGCGGCGCCAGGCGCCCGTGGGAGGTGGTGCTCGGGTGCGTGATGGTGGTCTTGCTGTCACCCAGGTTGGCGGTGATGGAGATCAAGCGCGTCGCATCGATAAAGCGCCAGGCACCCTCTTTGCCGCCCTTCACCTCAAAGCTCACCACGGCACCGAAACCACGCTGCTGGCGCTGGGCCAATTCGTGCTGCGGATGGCTCTTCAGGCCGGCGTAGTGCACTTTCTCGATACCGTCCTGCTGCTCCAGCCACTCGGCCAGGGCCTGGGCGTTGGCGCAATGAGCCTTCATGCGCAGGCTGAGGGTTTCCAGGCCCTTGAGGAAGATCCAGGCGTTGAACGGGCTCAACGTCGGGCCGGCAGTGCGCAAGAAGCCCACTACTTCCTTCATCTGCTCGCCGCGACCGGCAACCACGCCGCCCATGCAACGGCCTTGACCATCGATGAACTTGGTGGCCGAGTGCACAACGATATCGGCACCCAGCTTCAGCGGCTGCTGCAACGCCGGCGTACAGAAGCAATTGTCGACAACCAGCATCGCGCCCTTGGCGTGAGCCACTTCGGACAGCGCGGCGATATCCACCAGTTCGGCCAGCGGGTTGGATGGCGACTCGACGAACAGCAATTTGGTGTTGGCCTTGATTGCTGCGTCCCAGCCGGACAGATCCGCCAGAGGCACGTAGTCCACTTCGATACCGAAGCGCTTGAAGTACTTCTCGAACAGGCTGATGGTCGAACCAAACACGCTACGGGACACCAGCACGTGGTCGCCAGCACTGCACAGGCTCATCACCACCGCCAGGATCGCCGCCATGCCGGTGGCGGTGGCAACGGCTTGCTCAGCACCTTCCAGGGCCGCGATGCGCTCTTCGAACGCGCGCACGGTTGGATTGGTGTAGCGCGAATACACGTTGCCCGGCACTTCACCAGCAAAGCGCGCAGCGGCGTCAGCCGCGGTACGGAACACATAGCTGGAAGTGAAGAACATCGGATCACCGTGCTCACCTTCCGGAGTGCGGTGCTGGCCGGCACGCACAGCCAGGGTATCGAAAGCTACGCCATCGAGGTCGCTGTCCAACCGACCGGCATCCCATTCCTGACTCATGCTGCCACTCCTTACTCAATTCTTTATTTAAGATACAAAACCGGCCCCTCAGGGCCGGTGTTTACTCAGTTGTTGTACAGATCGATGATCGCGCTGACCGCTTGGGTCTTGATCTTCGACGAGTCATTACGCGCCTGCTCGATCTTGTTCAGGTAGGCCTCGTCGACGTCACCGGTCACGTACTTGCCGTCGAACACGGCGCAGTCGAACTCAGCGATCTTTATCTTGCCACCGCCGACCGCTTCGATCAGATCCGGCAGGTCCTGATAGATCAGCCAGTCGGCGCCGATCAGGTCAGCCACGTCCTGGGTAGTACGGTTGTGGGCGATCAGTTCGTGGGCGCTCGGCATGTCGATACCGTACACGTTCGGGTAACGCACGGCGGGCGCTGCGGAACAGAAGTACACGTTCTTCGCACCGGCTTCGCGGGCCATCTGGATGATCTGCTTGCAGGTGGTGCCACGTACGATGGAGTCATCCACCAGCATCACGTTCTTGCCGCGGAACTCCAGCTCGATGGCGTTGAGCTTCTGGCGCACCGACTTCTTGCGTGCAGCCTGGCCCGGCATGATGAAGGTACGGCCGATGTAGCGGTTCTTCACGAAGCCTTCGCGAAACTTGACGCCCAGGTGGTTGGCCAGTTCCAGCGCAGCGGTACGGCTGGTGTCCGGGATCGGGATCACCACGTCGATGTCGTGCTCAGGACGCTCGCGCAAGATCTTGTCGGCCAGCTTCTCGCCCATGCGCAGACGCGCCTTGTAGACCGAAACGCCGTCGATGATCGAATCCGGACGCGCCAGGTAGACGTGTTCGAAGATGCACGGGGTGAGCTTCGGCGCCACCGCGCACTGACGGGTGTGCAGCTTGCCGTCTTCAGTGATGTACACCGCTTCGCCCGGCGCGAGGTCGCGGATCAGGGTGAAGCCCAGCACGTCCAGGGACACGCTTTCGGACGCGATCATGTACTCGACGCCTTCGTCGGTGTGACGCTGGCCGAACACAATCGGGCGGATGCCGTGCGGGTCACGGAAGCCGACGATGCCATAGCCGGTGATCATCGCAACCACGGCATAACCACCGACGCAGCGGTTGTGCACGTCGATCACGGCGGCGAAGACGTCTTCTTCGGTCGGCTGCAGCTTGCCACGCTGTGCCAGCTCGTGGGCGAACACGTTAAGCAGTACTTCCGAATCGGAGCTGGTGTTGACGTGGCGCAGGTCAGATTCGTAAATCTCCTTGGCCAGTTGCTCAACGTTGGTCAGGTTGCCGTTGTGCGCCAGGGTGATGCCGTAAGGCGAGTTGACGTAAAACGGCTGAGCTTCGGCCGAAGTCGAGCTACCGGCAGTCGGATAACGCACATGGCCAATGCCCATGTGCCCGACCAGACGCTGCATGTGACGCTGATGGAACACGTCACGCACGAGCCCATTGTCCTTGCGCAGGAATAACCGGCCGTCGTGGCTGGTCACAATACCGGCAGCATCCTGGCCGCGGTGCTGGAGGACGGTTAGCGCGTCATACAGCGCCTGATTGACGTTCGACTTACCGACGATACCGACGATGCCACACATGCGACGCAACCCCTACTTAATGAATCTTGACTGAACACAGCTTACTGCGGCGTTTTGGCCGGCAAGAGGTGTTCCTTGAACGGAAGATCAGCGGGTACGCTGATTCCGCTGGCCAGCCACTGACTGCTCCACCCCAATATGAGGTTCTTGGACCAATCTGCAACCAATAGAAATTTTGGCACGAGTACCGACTCCTGCCACCACGAATCCTGCTGTACCGGCCCCAGGCTCAACAGCCCGACCGCCACGACCACCAGCAACGCGCCACGCGCGGCGCCGAAGGCCATGCCGAGAAATCGATCGGTCCCGGAGAGGCCAGTGACACGTATCAATTCGCCAATAAGATAATTGACCATTGCCCCCACCAGCAGCGTGGCGATGAACATGATGGCGCAGCCCGCGATGACGCGAGCCGAAGGTGTCTCTATGTATCCGGCCAGGTAGACAGACAGTGATCCACCGAACATCCAGGCTACGACTCCTGCGATGATCCACGTCAGCAACGACAGTGCTTCTTTAACGAAGCCGCGGCTTAGACTGATCAAAGCGGAGATGGCGACGATTGCAACAATCGCCCAGTCAACCCAGGTAAATGGCACGTTTGAGCCTACGGACGGATGAGGCGGCGCATTTTAGCAGAGCGCCGGGCTATCGGTAAGCGGTGATTGCGGCTGCTTTGCAAATCAATAGTTTGTGGTGAGCCAGCCCGATTTCAACCCCACCACAAAACCAATGTGGGAGGAGGCTTGCCCCCTCCCACATTTGATTGCATTCCAGGCTGACACCCTGCGAACTCAGCCGCGCTCAGGCTGAAACCGGGTAACAAATCCCTTCAGGTTCTGCTGACGATCCAGCAAGTCGCGCAGGCGATCCGCCTCGGCACGCTCGATCAACGGCCCGATGAATACGCGATTCTTGCCATCGGCACTGCGGATATAGGCGTTATAGCCCTGGGCACGCAGCTTCTTCTGCAAGGCATCGGCACCCTCGCGATTGCCCAGGCTGGCCACCTGGATCGACCAGCTGATCGGCAGGCCATTCGGGTCGATACGGCTCTGACCCACGTCCGGCTTGCCCGGCGCAGCGGGTTGCGGCGCCACCGGCTTGGGCGCAGGCACCGGAGCGGCCGGCTTGGCGGCTACAACAGGCGCCGGAGCGGGCTTGACCACTGGCACGCTCGGCTGCACAGGCGTGGACGGCGCTGCAATCTCTTCATCCACAGGCACAGGCGCTTCCTCGGGCAAGGCCTGAGGCTCAGGCACCACCACCGGCTCAACCTGCACCTGTGGCAACGCCGGCGCCTCGGGCGCAGCCGGGGCCTCGACAACTACCTGGCGCTGTTCGTCCTGACGGGAAAACAGCATCGGCAGGAAAATCACCGCCAGTGCCACCAGCACCAGGGCGCCGACCATTCGCTGCTTGTATGCGCTATCCAGTAATGCCATCTGCAGCTTCCTCCGTGGAGCGCCGGGCCAACCACTCAAGCGCCTCGGCAACACAATAAAATGATCCGAACAACAGAATCTCGTCCTCGGCCGTCGCTACCGCGCACTGCGCCTCCAGGGCGGCAGTTACGCTTGCATACGACGTCACGGGCGCACCAAGGTTCTGCAACGCCACTTCAAGCTCAACAGCCGGACGGCTGCGCGGAGTGTCCAGCGGTGCTACGGCCCACGCCTGCACATTGCCCAGCAACGGCGCAACCACGCCACCCAGATCCTTATCGGCAAGCAAACCAAAAACAGCAAGACGACGCCCCGCCGGCGGCGTGCGCGCCAGGCGTTGCGCCAGGTACTCGGCCGCATGGGGGTTATGGCCCACATCCAGCAGCAGGTTCAGGCGCTTGCCTTCCCACTCGAACGCACGACGATCCAAACGCCCCACCATACGGGTCGCCAGCAACGTCGCGGCAATCTGTTCAGCCTGCCAAGGCAGATCCAGCAGCAGATAGGCTTGCAGCGCCAGCGCGGCGTTTTCCATTGGCAGGTTCAGCAGCGGCAAGTCACGCAGCTCTACTGCCTGGCCGCGAGCATCGTGACCACGCCATTGCCAGTGTTGCGCACCAATTTCGAGATTGAAGTCGCGACCGCGTAGGAAAAACGGGCAATCCAGCTCGCGCACCTTGTCGAGCAAGGGTTGCGGCGGATCCAGGTCACCACACAATGCGGGCCTGCTCTGACGGAAAATCCCGGCCTTTTCGTAGGACACCGACTCGCGGGTATCACCCAAATAGTCAGCATGGTCCACACCAATGCTGGTAACCAACGCCAGGTCAGCATCCACCACGTTGACCGTGTCGAGACGCCCACCCAAGCCAACTTCCAGAACGACCACATCCAACCGCGCACGCTCGAACAGCCAGAACGCCGCCAGGGTGCCCATCTCGAAATAAGTCAGGGAGGTCTCGCCCCGGCCCGCATCCAGTGCGGCGAAGGCTTCGCAGAGCTGCTCATCAGTGGCTTCGACGCCATTGAGCTGCACCCGCTCGTTATAGCGCAGCAGGTGCGGTGAGCTGTACACGCCCACTTTCAGCCCTTGGGCTTGCAGCAGCGCGGCGACAAAGGCGCAGGTAGAGCCTTTGCCGTTGGTGCCGGTCACCGTGATCACACGCGGTGCCGGCCGGCCCAACCCGAGGCGGGCCGCTACCTGTTGCGAGCGCTCCAGGCCCATGTCGATGGCGGAAGGATGCAACTGCTCAAGGTAGGCGAGCCATTCGCCAAGGGTACGCTGGGTCATAGGTTCGCAGGCACCGGCGGCACGACGATCGGCTCGACTTTAGGCGCGACGTACACCGGCGTCGGCAGGCCCATCATTTGCGCCAGCAGGTTACCCAGACGCGGACGCAGTTCGCCGCGCGGGATGATCAGGTCGATAGCGCCGTGCTCCAGCAGGAACTCGCTGCGCTGGAAACCTTCCGGCAGTTTTTCGCGAACGGTCTGCTCGATCACGCGCGGACCGGCAAAGCCGATCAGGGCTTTTGGCTCGCCGACGATCACATCACCCAGCATTGCCAGGCTGGCGGAAACGCCACCGTAGACCGGGTCGGTCAGCACGGAGATGAACGGAATGCCTTCTTCACGCAGACGCGCCAGCACCGCAGAGGTCTTGGCCATTTGCATCAGGGAGATCAGGGCTTCCTGCATACGCGCACCACCGGAGGCGGCGAAGCAGATCATCGGGCAACGGTTTTCCAGGGCGTAGTTGGCGGCGCGAACAAAGCGCTCACCGACGATGGCCCCCATGGAGCCGCCCATGAAGGAAAACTCGAACGCCGAGACCACAACCGGCATGCCCAGCAACTTGCCACTGATGGAGATCAGTGCGTCTTTCTCACCGGTCTGCTTTTGCGCGCCGGTCAGGCGATCCTTGTACTTCTTGCCGTCGCGGAACTTGAGACGGTCCACCGGCTCCAGGTCAGCGCCCAGCTCGTTACGGCCGTCGGCGTCCAGGAAGATGTCGATGCGGGCGCGGGCGCCGATACGCATGTGGTGGTTGCACTTGGGGCAAACGTCCAGGGTCTTTTCCAGCTCCGGACGGTACAGCACCGCGTCGCAGGATGGGCATTTGTGCCACAGACCTTCAGGAACCGAGCTTTTTTTCACCTCGGAACGCATGATCGAAGGGATCAGTTTGTCTACTAACCAGTTGCTCATGCTTTCTTTCTCCAGTACCGGTGGCTTGAACACAGCCCCGCGTATGCCCTTGAGCTAAATTCATATGTGGCGATGACGCCAGCTGGACGGGGTCAGACGTTCGACCTGCCATTTCCAGCCTGCACCCTCAGCCTTCCAGACAACCTGCCCGTGCAGGTTTGCCACTTCATTTCCGGGCCACCTCAGGCGGCACCGGGCTGTTTTACACAGTGGTAGTTATGGACGGCGGCAGACTGCCAGCCGTCACATCCCGCGCACAGCCTGCATAAATGCGCGAATCTTGTCGTGATCCTTGATGCCCTTGCCCTGCTCCACCCCACCGCTGACGTCCACGGCATACGGGCGAACCTGTTCGATGGCCGCCGCGACATTCGCGGGGTTGAGCCCACCGGCCAGAATGATCGGCTTGCTCATTCCCTCGGGGATCAGCGACCAGTCGAACGCTTCGCCGGTACCACCGGGTACGCCTTCGACATAGGTGTCCAGCAAAATCCCGCGCGCGCCACCATAAGCTGCACACGCACCGGCGATATCGTCCCCGGCCTTGACGCGCAGCGCCTTGATGTACGGGCGTTGATAGCTTTCACATTCAACCGGGGTTTCGTCGCCATGAAACTGCAACATGTCCAACGGTACGGCGCCCAGGGTTTCATTGAGTTCGCAACGACTGGCATTGACGAACAAACCCACGGTGGTCACGAAGGGCGGCAATGCGGCGATGATCGCCCGCGCCTGCAACACATTCACCGCTCGCGGGCTCCTGGCATAAAACACGAAACCAATGGCATCCGCTCCCGCCTCGACTGCCGCCAGCGCATCTTCTATGCGGGTAATCCCGCAAATCTTGCTGCGAACGACGGACATAGCGCAGAAACTCCAGGGTTGGATCGAGAAAGTCCCGGATGGTAACAAAAGCTTTTCCGGGCGTCAGCCGCCAAGTTCGCTGAAACCCGTGAGGAAGTGTGGCCCGATAAATCGCTGGGGCAGTTCGAACTCGTCGCGATACTCCACATCCACCAGGTAAAGGCCAAATGGATGCGCCGTCACGCCGCCGGTCCGGCGAACCCTGCTCTCCAGCACTTCCTTCGCCCACTCGACCGGGCGCTCGCCGGTGCCGATGGTCATCAGCACTCCTGCGATATTGCGCACCATATGGTGCAGAAAAGCGCCGGCGCGGATATCCAGCACGATCATCTTGCCGTGGCGGGTCACCCGCAGGTGATGGACTTCCTTGATCGGCGACTTGGCCTGGCACTGACCGGCCCGGAACGCGCTGAAGTCATGCACCCCCACCAGATGCTGCGCGGCCTCGGCCATGCGCTCGGCGTCCAGCGGGCGATGGTTCCAGGTGATTTCTTCGTTGAGGTGCGCCGGGCGGATCTGGTCGTTGTAGATCACATAGCGGTAACGCCGGGCGATGGCCTTGAACCGCGCATGAAAATGCGCCGGCATGACCTTGGCCCAACTGACGCTGACGTCATGGGGCAAATTGATATTGGCGCCCATCACCCAAGCCTTCATGGTCCGCTCGGCCTGGGTATCGAAATGCACCACCTGGCCGCAGGCATGCACCCCTGCGTCGGTACGCCCGGCGCACATCAACGACACCGGCGAATCGGCGACTTTGGACAGGGCCTTTTCCAGGGTTTCCTGCACCGTCAGCACGCCCGACGCCTGGCGCTGCCAGCCGCGATAGCGTGAACCTTTGTATTCAACGCCCAGGGCGATGCGGTAAAAGCCTGCGGCCGCCATTTCGGCGGCTGCGTTATCTATATTTGCCAAGAACTGAGAGCCTGATGAGTTGCGCAAAGGCGGCCATTATAAATGCGGCGGCCGTGTGACGTGCGCTTTTGTTCAGGATTGACGCGGACCGAATGCCAGAGGGGGCTTGCTCCCGATAGCTGTGGGGTCAGCAACTAGCTGTGCTGAATGGCCCGGCGCTATCGGGGGCAAGCCCCCTCCCACCTGTGTGTTGTATCAGCCTTCAAATTCTACCGAGCATTTCCTTGGCCTCGCCGCGCTGAATCTCATCGCCTTCGGTGAGCACTTCGGAAAGGATATCCCGCGCTCCGTCCGCATCGCCCATGTCGATATAGGCTTGGGCCAGGTCCAGCTTGGTAGCGACCTCATTGGTGCCAGACAGGAAGTCGAACTCAGGCTCATCACCGCCAAGCGCCGCATCTTCAGCCGTGAAAGAAGGCTCGATGGAGGGATGTTCCAGGCTCTGGGACAGGCGATCCAGCTCGGCGTTGACATCGTCCAGCTCCGAGGCGAAAGCATCAGGCTTGGCCGCCGTTTGCGGCTCGTCCGCCAGGGACAGATCAAAATCTTCCGGCAGATCGAAGTCATCCAACGCTGCAGGCTTCAGCGTTGGCGGTTCGACAGCTGGAACGTCGTTCATCTGATCTTCAAGGCCAGACAGGAAGTCATCGTCGGACTGCGTTGACGACGGCGCATCCAACTGCAGGTCCAGGTCAAAGTCAGACAGGTCATCCGAGGCCGGCTTGGCGGCGGTTTGCTCTTTCAGAAGCGACTCGAACGTCTGTTGATCGTCCTTTATCTCGGCCGGTGAGGCAGCCTCCAGATCGTCCAGGCTCAGATCAAAATCACTGTCAAAAGCCTCCGGCTCTGGTGCAGCCGGCTTGTCTTCGAGCAGATCCTTGACGTACTGAGCATCCAGTGCCGCCGCAGCAACCGCCGCACTGACACCTGCCGCCAATACGGCCATCGCCGGGAAGCGCGCTTTGAGCTGCTCGACCTGGGCATGGTTTTCACCATTGGCCACGAGTTGGCGCTCCTGGGTTACGAAGCCGTCCTTGTCGCTTTGCAGGCCATAGACTTCCATCAGCTTCAAACGCAAGTCGCTGCGCTTGGGCTCGTGCTTGATCGCTTGCTCCAACACATCGGCAGCCTGGTTCAGGTGACCACGGTCGATATGGGACTGGGCTTGCGCCAAGGCATCGTTGGCATTCTGCGGGGCCACGGCAACAGCCAGTGGCGCGAGCACGGAGGCGACCGTTGGTACAACCACAGCAGGCTCAGCCACTGGCGCGGGCGCCGGAGCAGCGGCCAGCTTGACGTTCGGTGGCGGCACCTCAAGGCCCTCGAAACTGTCCGACGGCAGGTCGTGCTCGATATCCGAGGTGAATTCCGGTTCTTCGGCCAGCGCTCGCGCCATGCGCAGGTGCTTTTCCTCTTCGCGACGGGCGTTGCGATGGCGCGCCCACAGCAGCAGGAGCAACAAGACCACCAGGCCCGCTGCCCCCCCGATAACAGAGAGGACAACCGGGTTGGTCAGCAGGTCGTTGAACTTGCCTTCCGGGGCCTCGGCCTCGGTGGTGGCGACCGGTTTGGCCGCTTCCGGCGCGGGTGCCGGAGCGTCCGGTGTCGGCGCTGGCGCAGCGGTCTGTGCGGGGGCTGCCGGAGTGGACGCCGGGCCGCTGGCCAGCTGTGCAGGCATCGCTGTCACCGCCGTCGCCGGGTCGCCTTTCTCCGCCTGCAAACGAGCCAGTTGATCGTTCTTCAGTTGAATCAGCTTTTGCAGTTTATCCAGCTGGCTTTGCAGGTCCGCCGCACGACTCTTGAGTTCCTCGTTATCACGGCGAGTGGTATCCAACTGCTCCTGGGTCATCGCCAGCTTGTCGCTCAGGCCCTGGCTGTCGCCGGCCTTGCTCTTGCCGCCCTTCTTGGCGGCTTCTGCCGAGACCAGGCTCAGCTTGTCCTGGGCATTGGTGGTCGATGGCGCATTACCGGCCTGGGTACGCTTGGTGGCGTCCAGTTGTTGCTTGCCTGCGGCCTGATTGGAGGCCGTGCGACGCCCCTGGCGCCAGGCATCATTCTGCGCCCGGACTTCGGCAATCGCCTGGGGTTGCGGCAGTGCGGTGCTTTGTACGGTGTCCGGCAGGCGTAGCACCTGGCCGGTTTTCAAGCGGTTGATATTGCCGTCGATGAAGGCGCCGGGGTTCAGCGCCTGGATAGCCAGCATGGTCTGCTGCACCGAACCGCCATTGCGGTGCTTCTCGGCGATTTCCCAAAGGGTGTCGCGGGAGGTCGTGGTGTGCTGGGCCGGCTTGCTCGCGACAGGCGCGGCGCTGGCAGGTGCGCCCAAGCGTGGGGCTGGCGCCGCTGCGACCGGGCCCGGGGCAGACTGGTCAAATTTGGCCGGATCGAGCAGCACACTGTAGTCGCGCATCAATCGACCGTTTGGCCATTGCACCTGCAGCAGGAAACGCACATAGGAATCAGGCAGCGGCTTGCTGGAGGTGACACGCACCACGCTGCGACCATTGGCGTTGATCACCGGGGTAAATGTCAGGTCATTGAGGAATGCCTGGCGATCGACGCCAGCATCCACAAACGCCTGGGAGGACGCCAGGCTAGGCGTGATCTCGGACGCTGTGAGGCCGCCGACATCGAGCAATTCGATTTCCACCGACAAGGGCTGGTTCAACTTCGACTTGAGGGTCATTTCCCCCAGCTGCAGCGCCTGCGCCATACCGGAGGACAGCGCCGAGGCGGCCGCTATTGCTAACACCAGTTTGCGAACTTGAACCATAGCCTCATCCTTTGTCTGAACACTCCCCGGCCTGCGAGAAGGTTGGTAACCGCTTGCCATAAGGCATGGCGAGCCGATAGGTTACCGACACGCTTCTGTTGCACTTCGGACCAAGCATAGCGCCTGGCTAGAATCAATCTACAAATTGACGCCAAGTATCTTTTACGCAAGGCCTTTTATCAACAACTGCGCCAGCTGCACCGCGTTAAGTGCGGCACCTTTGCGTACGTTATCTGACGTCAGCCACAGATTTAGTTCCGCCGGGTCGTCCACGCCAGCACGAACCCGGCCGACATAGACCACATCCTGGCCGACCGCATCGCCCACGGCTGTCGGGTAATCGCCCTCCTCCACCAGCTCTACACCCGCAGCGGCATCAAGGGCCAGGTTGACCGCAGCCAGGTCGACCGGTGCGGCCAATTGCAACGACACCGTCAGGCTATCGCCAAAAAACACCGGAGCTTGAACGCAGGTTGCTGAAATCTTCAGCGACGGTAATTCAAGCACTGTGCGCAGTTCGTGTACGAGACGCTTCTCCAAGGCTGTATGACCTTGCGCATCTGGCGTGCCGACTTGTGCCAATAGGTTGAAGGCCATTTGCCGGTCGAAGAACTTCGGCTCCAGCGGGCGTACGTTCAACAACTCGGCGGTCTGACGGGCCAGTTCGCTCACGGCTTCACGCCCTTGAGCAGACACCGCCAGGTTGGCCGTGACGCTGACACGCTGGATATCCAGCAAGCCACGCAGCGGCGCCAGCACCACCGCAAGGTTAGTCGCGGACGGGCTTGGGCTGCCGAGTTGGAACGGTTTTTTCAATCCCTTCAGGACATGGGCATTGGCTTCCGGCACCACCTGTGGCGCCTGCTCGGCGGGCAAGGCACCGGACAGATCGATCACCGAACAGCCGGCCGCCGTCGCACGTGGTGCGAAACTCAGGGTGACGGCGGGGCCGGCGGCGAAGAACGCCAGTTGCACCTTGCTGAAATCGAACTCATCAACCTCCTTGACCCGCACATTCTTGCCGCGAAAGGGCACCGAGGCACCGGCGGAATTATTGCCGGCCAGCAGGTACAGGGTGCCCACCGGGAATGCCAGTTCTTCGAGAATCTGCACCAGGGTTTCGCCAACAGTACCGGTGGCGCCGATCACGGCGATTTCAAAGGTCTGGGTCATGGGGGCTGCCTCGGGCATTGCGGGGGGAGCGGCACTTTACCGGGTGGCCGGGGGTGAGGCAATTAACCTGGGTTTTATGGTGTGGCTGATGGCCCTATCGGGGGCAAGCCCCCTCCCACCGAAATGTGGGAGGGGGCTTGCCCCCGATAGGGCCGAAAGAACAACAAAAAACCCGCGCCTGTCACCAGAGCGCGGGTTTCTCTTACTGCCTCAAGCGATCAACGCTCCAGCAAAATCCGCAGCATGCGACGCAACGGCTCAGCCGCGCCCCACAGCAGCTGGTCGCCAACCGTAAAGGCGCCGAGGAACTGACTGCCCATGTTCAGCTTGCGCAGACGGCCAACCGGTACATTCAGGGTGCCGGTGACCTTGGTCGGGCTCAGCTCCTGCATGCTGATATCGCGGTTGTTCGGCACCAGCTTGACCCACGGGTTGTGCTGGCTGATCAGCCCTTCGATATCGGCGATCGGCACGTCTTTGTTCAGCTTGATGGTCAGCGCCTGGCTGTGGCAGCGCATCGCGCCGATGCGCACGCAGATGCCGTCGACCGGGATCGGGCTCTTGAAACGACCGAGGATCTTGTTGGTTTCGGCCTGGGCCTTCCACTCTTCGCGGCTCTGACCGTTCGGCAGTTCCTTGTCGATCCACGGAATCAGGCTGCCAGCCAATGGCACACCGAAGTTCTCGGTCGGGTAGGCGTCGCTGCGCATGGCTTCGGCCACACGGCGATCGATGTCGAGGATCGCGCTGGCCGGGTCGGCCAGTTGATCGGCGACTGCAGCGTGGGTCGCGCCCATCTGCTTGATCAGCTCACGCATGTTCTGCGCGCCGGCACCGGAGGCCGCCTGATAGGTCATGGCGCTCATCCACTCGACCAGACCCGCTTCGAACAGGCCACCGAGGCCCATCAGCATCAGGCTGACGGTGCAGTTGCCGCCGACGTAGTTCTTGGTGCCCGCATCCAGCTGCTGGTCGATGACCTTGCGGTTTACCGGGTCGAGGATGATCACCGCATCGTCCTGCATACGCAGGCTCGACGCGGCGTCGATCCAGTAACCCTGCCAGCCGGCTTCGCGCAGTTTCGGGAAGACTTCGCTGGTGTAGTCGCCACCCTGGCAGGTCACGATCACGTCGAGTGTCTTCAACTCGTCAATGCTGTAGGCATCCTTGAGCGGGGCAATATCCTTGCCCACGGACGGCCCTTGGCCACCCACGTTCGACGTGGTGAAAAACACCGGCTCAATAAGATCGAAATCCTGCTCTTCCAGCATCCGCTGCATGAGCACGGAACCGACCATACCGCGCCAACCGATCAGACCTACACGTTTCATCGCAACTACACCTTGTTAAAAAGTGGGCCGCCTTGCAGCAACAACTGCAAGCGGGCCCGAGAGATTACAGATTCCGCAGCGCGGCGACTACTGCGTCGCCCATTTCTTGCGTACCGACTTTGGTGCAACCCTGCGACCAGATGTCGCCAGTGCGCAAACCCTGGTCCAGCACCAGGCTCACGGCCTTCTCGATCGCGTCCGCCGCATTGCTCAGGTTGAAGCTGTAGCGCAGCATCATCGAGACCGACAAGATGGTCGCCAGCGGGTTGGCAATGCCCTGGCCCGCGATGTCCGGCGCCGAACCGTGGCAAGGCTCGTACATGCCCTTGTTGTTAGTGTCCAGGGACGCCGACGGCAGCATGCCGATGGAGCCAGTGAGCATCGACGCCTGGTCGGACAGGATGTCGCCGAACAGGTTGTCGGTCACGATCACGTCGAACTGCTTCGGCGCACGCACCAGTTGCATCGCGGCGTTGTCGACGTACATGTGGCTCAGTTCGACGTCCGGGTAGTCCTTGGCCACTTCTTCGACGATTTCGCGCCACAGTTGGCTGGACGCCAGTACGTTGGCTTTATCCACCGAGCAGACCTTTTTGCCACGCACGCGGGCCATGTCGAAACCGACACGGGCGATACGACGGATTTCGCTCTCGCTGTATGGCAGGGTGTCGTAGGCCTGGCGCTCGCCATTCTCCAACTCACGCACACCGCGTGGCGAGCCGAAATAGATACCGCCGGTCAGTTCCCGCACGATCAGGATATCCAGGCCCGCGACCACTTCGGGCTTGAGGCTCGACGCATCAGCCAGTTGCGGGTAAAGGATCGCCGGTCGCAGGTTGCCGAACAGGCCCAGTTGCGCGCGGATTTTCAGCAGGCCGCGCTCAGGACGGATGTCACGTTCGATCTTGTCCCACTTCGGACCACCCACGGCGCCGAGCAGCACGGCGTCGGCGGCGCGGGCGCGGTCCAGGGTTTCGTCGGCCAGGGGCACGCCGTGCTTGTCGATGGCTGCGCCGCCGATCACGTCGTGGCTCAGTTCGAAGCCCAGGCTGTACTTGCTGTTGGCAAGTTCCAGGACCTTGACCGCTTCGGCCATGATTTCCGGACCAATACCGTCGCCAGGGAGAATCAGAATCTGCTTGCTCATGGGTTCCTCATTTCATCAAGCGACCCGCCCGTGGGCAGGTCGGGAAAAATAACTAGCGCTCGGCCCAGACCACCAGCACGTCGGTGCTGAAGGTGCCGTCGGCTTGAATCTCGTAATAGTCACGCACTTCCTGGCCCATCGCCTGTTGCAGCTCCAGGATCGCGGCGCGCAGGACTTGCGGCGTGCGCATACGCTCGACCCATGAGGTGTATTCCAGGCGCAGGCGCTGGCGACTGCTGTTGCGCACATGCAGACCGGCCTCGCTGAGCTGACGCATCCACTCGGCAGCAGAGTAATCGCGCACGTGGCTGGTGTCCCTCAGCACTTCGACGGTTTGCAGGTAAGTGTCCAACAGCGGGCTGCCCGGTGACAACACATCAACGAAGGCCGCCACGCCGCCCGGTTTGAGCACGCGACGCACTTCACGCAGGGCCAGGCCGAGGTCGCTCCAGTGGTGGGCCGAGTAGCGGCTGAACACAAAGTCGAACTCGCCGTCGGCAAACGGCAGGCGTTCTGCGGCGCCGTTGACAGTGCTGATATTGGTGAAGCCGCGATCTTGCGCAGCGGCGGCCACCACGTCGAGCATCTGCTGGGACAGGTCGTAGGCCACCACTTCTTTAACCAGCGGTGCCACATGAAAGCTGACATGACCGGCGCCGCAGCCCAGGTCCAGCAGGCGTGCACCGCCCTGCCCGGCCAGTTCGGCCTGGAGCAGCGCAAATTCGCTGCCTTGGGCGTGCACGGCACTGCTGAGGTAGGCAGAGGCCTGTTCGCCGAATTGTTTTTGCACGACTTGGGTGTGGGCGGTGCTGGTCATGGTGGTTTTCCTTGGGTTTTGGGGTGGCTGTACGGGCGCTATCGCAGGCAAGCCAGCTCCCACATCGATCGGTGTTCTCCTGAACAACTCGGTCAACTGTGGAAGCGGGCTTGCCCGCGATGGGGCCCGCACGGTTACCGCAAATCAGGCATCGCGAAACAACCAAGGCTGGCTAGCCCGGTGCTTGGCCTCAAACGCTGCAATCGCATCGCCGTCCTGCAAGGTCAGGCCGATATCATCCAGGCCGTTGATCAGGCAGTGCTTACGGAACGCATCCACTTCAAAGTGATACACCTTGCCATCCGGACGGGTCACGGTTTGCGCGGCCAGGTCGACAGTCAGCTGGTAGCCCACGTCGGCTTCGACTTGCTTGAACAGCTCGTCGACTTCTTCGTCGGTCAAGATGATCGGCAACAGGCCATTCTTGAAGCTGTTGTTGAAGAAGATATCGGCGTAGCTCGGCGCGATGATGCTGCGAAAGCCATATTCTTCCAGGGCCCACGGCGCGTGCTCACGGCTGGAGCCGCAACCGAAGTTTTCCCGGGCCAGCAGCACGCTGGCGCCCTGGTAACGTTCGGCGTTGAGCACGAAGTCCTTGTTCAGCGGGCGCTTGGAGTTGTCCTGGTAGGCATAGCCCACGTCCAGGTAGCGCCACTCGTCGAACAGGTTGGGGCCAAAACCGGTGCGCTTGATCGACTTCAAGAACTGCTTGGGGATGATCTGGTCGGTGTCCACGTTGGCACGGTCCAACGGCGCGACAAGACCTGTGTGTTGGGTAAAAGCTCTCATCGGGTATTCCTCAGATCAATTCGCGAACGTCGATGAAACGACCGTTGACGGCAGCGGCAGCGGCCATGGCCGGGCTGACCAGGTGGGTACGCCCACCAGCGCCCTGACGCCCTTCGAAGTTACGGTTGGAGGTCGACGCGCAATGCTCGCCCGACTCCAGGCGGTCCGGGTTCATCGCCAGGCACATCGAACAGCCCGGCTCACGCCATTCAAAACCGGCTTCGAGGAAGATTTTGTCCAGGCCTTCGGCTTCGGCTTGCGCTTTGACCAAGCCAGAACCCGGCACCACGATGGCTTGCTTGATGGTCGAGGCTACCTTGCGGCCCTTGGCGATCACCGCGGCGGCGCGCAGGTCTTCGATCCGCGAGTTGGTGCAGGAACCGATGAACACACGATCCAACTGGATGTCGGTGATTGCCTGGTTGGCTTTCAACCCCATGTACTTCAAGGCGCGCTCGATGGAGCCGCGCTTGACCAAATCGGCCTCTTGGGCCGGGTCCGGCACGTTCTGGTCGACGGCCAGGACCATTTCCGGGGAAGTGCCCCAACTGACTTGCGGCTTGATCTGGGCTGCGTCGAGCTCGACCACGGTATCGAACACCGCGTCGGCGTCGGAGACCAGGTCCTTCCAGGCCTCAACGGCGGCATCCCAATCGGCGCCGGCCGGGGCGAAAGGACGACCCTTGACGTATTCGACGGTCTTTTCGTCCGCCGCCACCATGCCCACACGGGCACCGGCTTCGATGGACATGTTGCAGATGGTCATGCGGCCTTCGATGGACAGGTCGCGAATCGCACTGCCGGCGAATTCGATGGCATGGCCGTTACCGCCGGCGGTGCCGATCTTGCCGATCACGGCGAGCACGATGTCCTTGGCGGTCACGCCAAACGGCAAGGTGCCTTCGACCGAGACCAGCATGTTCTTCATTTTCTTGGCGACCAGGCACTGGGTGGCGAACACGTGTTCGACCTCCGAGGTGCCGATGCCGTGGGCCAAAGCGCCGAAGGCACCGTGGGTGGACGTGTGGGAGTCGCCGCAGACCACGGTCATGCCCGGCAAGGTGGCACCCTGCTCCGGGCCGATCACGTGGACGATGCCTTGACGCACGTCATTCATCTTGAATTCGGTGATGCCATATTCGTCGCAATAGTCGTCGAGGGTCTGTACCTGCAAGCGCGACACGGTGTCGACGATGGCGTCGATACCGCCCTTGCGCTCAGGGGTGGTCGGCACGTTGTGGTCCGGGGTGGCAATGATCGAGTCGACGCGCCAAGGCTTGCGCCCCGCCAGTCGCAGGCCTTCGAACGCTTGGGGCGAGGTCACTTCATGGATGATGTGACGGTCGATATAGATCAGCGACGACCCATCATCGCGCCGTTTCACTTCATGGGAATCCCAAAGCTTGTCGTAAAGCGTTTTGCCGGCCATCAGTCGGTCCTCATCAGCGGTATTTCATGCGCCGGGCTTTTCAATAACCCTTTGGCTTGTGAGGCTGATGGTATGGCGCTACATTAAATAACTCAAATTCATATTTTTTATGCTTTGGATTACCAACTGGAATACCACCATGGACTTGGCCAATCTTAATGCCTTTATCGCCATCGCCGAGATCGGCAGCTTTTCCGGCGCCGGTGAACGCCTGCACCTGACCCAACCAGCCATCAGCAAACGCATCGCCGGCCTGGAGCAGCAATTGAAGGTGCGCTTGTTTGATCGCCTGGGCCGCGAAGTCGGCCTGACCGAGGCCGGGCGCGCCCTGCTGCCCCGCGCTTACCAGATTCTCAACGTGCTCGACGACACCCGCCGTGCCCTCACCAACCTCACCGGCGAAGTCAGCGGGCGGCTCACATTGGCCACCAGCCACCATATCGGCCTGCACCGCTTGCCGCCGATCCTGCGCACGTTCACCCGCGAATACCCGAACGTGGCGCTGGATATTCAGTTTCTCGATTCGGAAGTGGCCTACGAAGAAATCCTCCACGGGCGCGCCGAAGTGGCGGTGATCACCCTCGCACCGGACCCTCACAACCTGGTACGCGCAACGCCGGTGTGGGACGACCCGCTGGATTTTGTGGTGGCGCCCGAACATAGCCTGATCAGTAACGGCTCTATCAGCCTGGCGGATATTGCCGGCCACCCGGCGGTTTTCCCTGGCGGCAACACCTTTACCCACCATATTGTCAGCCGGCTGTTCGAGGCCCAGGGCCTGACGCCAAACATCGCGATGAGCACTAACTACCTGGAAACCATCAAGATGATGGTGTCCATCGGCCTGGCCTGGAGCGTGTTGCCGCGCACCATGCTCGATGATCAGGTGGCAAGTATCGCTTTGCCGGGCATACAACTCAGTCGCCAGCTAGGCTATATCGTGCACACCGAAAGGACGCTGTCGAACGCTGCGCGGGCTTTCATGAGCCTATTGGATGCACAGGTGGATCTGCCAGGAATGCCGGCATGACGCCGTGCGGCCTGGGTTCTGAATAAAACCGTGCTGTTTGCCCATCGAATCAAGGCCCGATGATAATGCGCAACCCCGTCGATTCCGTGCCACCCCTGCCCCGCATTTACGCCCTCGATCCCCAGGCGGCGGAAGAGAGCTGGGACAGCGCCCCACAGCTGCTGGCCGCCCTCAATGCGGCCCGCCTGGGCGCATGGTGCTGGGAAATCGACACCGGACGAATCAGTTGGTCACGGGGCACCCAGGCGCTGTTTGGGTTTGACCCGCGCCAACCGTTGCCCAAGGATCTGGATTACCTCGACCTGCTCGCCCAATCGGATCGCGCCCGCGTGGTACGGGCCTTTCACGCCGTATTGGCCGGCGAGCCGTTCGAGCAGGCCATGCATCACCGCATCCAATGGCCCGACGGCAGTTTTCACTGGCTGGAAATCAACGGCAGCCTGCAGCCGGACAAAGCCGGTCGACGCCGCATGATCGGGGTGATCCGCGAGATCACCCACCAGCGCGAACGTGAGAACGCCCTGGGGCACTCCGAAAAACGCTTCGCCACGCTGTTCCACCTGTGCCCGAACATGGTGCTGCTGACCCGTCAGGCCGACGGCCTGATCAGCGAAGCCAACCAGTATTTCGAGATGCTCTTCGGCTGGCCCCTGGGCGACGCCATCGGCCGCACCACCCTGGACCTGGGCCTGTGGTGCGATCCGGAGCAGCGCGCTGAACTGATCAAGGCGACCCAGCGCAAGGGCGAGCCCATCAGCATGGAGGTGCAGTTTTGCGCCAGCAACGGCCAGGTCCACGATGGCACCCTCAGCGCGCAAAAAATCGAGTTGGAGGGTGAGGCGTACCTGATCAGCACTTTCCTCGACACCACCGAACGCAAGAATGCCGAACAGGCACTCAAGGACAGCCAGGAACGCCTCGACCTGGCGCTGGACTCGGCGCAACTGGGCACTTGGGACTGGCACATTCCCAGCGGCATGCTCTACGGCTCGGCACGCGCCGCCCAACTGCACGGCCTGCCGTTCGAACCGTTCCACGAATCCTTCGATGCTTTTTTCGAAGGCATGCCCGATGAGGAACGGGACAATATGCGCAGCGCCTACCGCACCCTGCGAGAAGGGCCGGCCGGCAACTACCAATTGACCTATCGGGTGCCTATGGAAGACGGCAGCTCACGCTACCTGGAAAGCCGTGCGCGCCTGTACCGCAACGAGCAAGGCGCGCCGCTGCGCATGGCCGGGACGTTGCTCGACATCACCGACCAGGTCGAGCGCGAGCAACGCCTGAGCGCCTCCGAAGAGAAATTCGCCAGCCTGTTCCAGGCCAGCCCCGACCCGATTTGCGTCACCGGCATGGACAGCGGCGCGTTTATCGAGATCAACCCGGCCTTTACCCAGACCTTTGGCTGGACCGCCGCCGAGGTCATCGACAAGAGCGCCGACCAGATCGGCCTGTGGGACGATCCCAGCCAGCGTCTGGAGCGTATCGAACGGGTGATTCGCGAGCAGGCGTTGAGCAACGTGGCCGTGGTGGTGCATCACAAGAATGGCCAGAGCCTGACCTGTATGATTTCCAGCCGCTTGATCAAGGTCGGCGATCAACCGTGCATTGTCACCACCTTGCGCGATATCACCCAACAACAACGCTCTGAAGCCGCGCTGAAGGCCAGCGAGGAAAAATTCGCCAAGGCCTTCCATTCCAGCCCTGACGCAATTTCCATCACCGAGCGCGACACCGGCCGCTATGTGGAGGTCAACGACGGCTTCTGCCGCCTCACCGGCTACCGCGCTGAAGACGCCATCGGCCTGACGTTGTATCAGATCGGCATCTGGGCCGACGAAAACCAACGCTCGGCGCTATTGGCCGAGTTGCAGATCAAGGGCCGTATCACCCACCTGGAAATGCTCTGGCACAACAAACGCGGCGACGTGCTGGCAGTGGAAGTCTCCGTTGAGCCCATCACCCTGAACGAGACTCCGTGCCTGCTGCTGACCGCGCGGGATGTGAGCCTGCTGAAAAACGCACAGGCGCAGATCCGCCACCTGGCCTACCACGACCCGCTGACCAACCTGCCCAACCGAGCGCTGCTGATGGATCGCCTGAGCCAGCAGATCGCCCTGCTCAAGCGCCATAATTTACGCGGCGCGCTGCTGTTCCTGGACCTTGACCACTTCAAGCACATCAACGACTCCCTTGGTCACCCGGTGGGCGATACCGTGCTGAAAATCGTCACCGCGCGCCTGGAAGCCAGCGTGCGCATGGAGGACACCGTGGCACGCCTGGGTGGTGATGAATTCGTGGTACTGCTCAGCGGCCTGAATGGCTCGCGCATGGAGGTCAGCAAACAGGTGCAGGCGTTGGCCGACACCCTGCGCGAGTTGCTTTCGGAGCCGATGTTCCTGGACGGGCACCGCCTGCAGGTCACGCCGAGCATTGGTGTGGCGTTGATTCCCGATCACGGCACCACCCCGGCGGATCTGCTCAAGCGCGCCGACATTGCCCTGTACCGCGCCAAGGATTCAGGGCGCAATACCACGCAGATGTTCCACAACAGCATGCAAAAAACCGCCAGCGAACGCCTGCGCATGGAAACCGACCTGCGCCTGGCCCTGGCGCGTGGCGAGTTCAGTGTGCATTACCAACCCCAGGTGGATGCGCGCGGCAACAAGATCGTCGGCGCAGAGGCACTGGTGCGCTGGCAGCACCCACAATTGGGCGCGCAGTCACCGTCGGAATTTATCAAGGTGCTGGAAGACAGCGGCCTGATCCTTGAAGTGGGCACCTGGATCCTCGATGAAGCCTGTGCCGCTTTCGAACAATTGATCAAAGACGGCAAGGTCGACCCGCTGAACTTCAGCCTGTGCGTAAACATCAGCCCTCGGCAGTTTCGTCAGAACGACTTCGTGGAGCGGGTGGAGCACAGCCTCAAGCAGCACTCGTTGCCCTATAGCCTGCTGAAACTGGAAATCACCGAAGGCATCGTGATCCAGAACCTGGACGACACCGTGAACAAGATGCGCCGCCTGAAAAAGCTCGGCGTGAGCTTTGCGATGGATGACTTTGGTACCGGCTACTCATCTCTGACCTACCTTAAGCGTTTGCCAGTGGATGCGCTGAAAATCGATCAATCGTTCGTGCGCGATGCAACCCACGACCCCAACGATGCCGAAATCATTCGCGCCATCGTGGCGATGGCTCGCAGTTTGAATCTGGAGGTGATTGCCGAGGGTGTGGAAACCCCGGAGCAACTGGCGTTCCTGCAAAAACTGGGCTGCCATTTGTTCCAGGGGTATTTGCACAGCCGTCCGTTGCCGATAGAGGGGTTCAGACGGCTGCTGGAGTAACCCTCAGGCCAGCTTCAATGCCCGCATCCCCGCAGACATCCAGCGAGAGGAAGCCAGGGCCAGTTTTCGCCCATAGTCATCAAGCGCGCCATTGATCACTGCAACCGAATGTGCACTGTCCGCCAGGGTGCCGATCGCGCCGTCAGCCAGCTCTTTTACCGTGCTTTCACGGATGTAACCAAACAGACCCAGCCGGCGAAGTGCCTCGCCGGGGTATTCGCCGTCATTGAGGGTCTGCAGCGCCACCTCATAACTCTCGCGAGCCCGAAAGTCGTTGTTCTCTATCTGCGCGCGCTTGGCACTGACCGCGTAGAGAAAGTTGGCGTAACTGAGCAACTGGGGATCACTGCCATAGAAGTTCGAGGCCGCCGTGGCCTGGCGCAGCTCAGCATGGGTCAACTTAAGCGGGAAAGAATCCCGCATCGTCACCTCAAAGCCGTCCGGCGTGACCTGGATGTGCTTATAGATCCCCACGGGGTCCTGCGCGAACCGGATAATGGCTGCCTTGATCGCCGACACGGTGACGCAATTGCCTTGCGCGCCTTGATAAAAGCCACTCCAGATTTGCTCAGGCGCCGCGTCGGTGGCCACATGAGACACCGCCCTGGCGTCGCTGCGGGGCGCAGATTTATCGTTGAACAACACGTAGCCATACCCCCCATCGACCGACTGCCGTTCACCGTAATTATGTTTGACCCCCTCCACCACCAAGGCGGAGCCGTGGTTATGGGTCCCCATGACTCCGATCGCGCCCTTGGCCGCCATGTCAGCCGACGACACAAACTGAGAAAGCCCGAAAACCCCCATGCCCTGCAGGCACCGCTGGGTCGTCTCCCCTTCGAGTGTCTTTGCCAGAGCGGCCTCGAACGTCGAGTAACCCCCTTCCAGTTGCTTGCGTTTCACAAAGGCCGCAAACACAAAGTTGGCGTCCTTTACGGCGCCGGCATCCGCCCCCTGAAATCGCGAAGCCTTCGACGCCTGCGCCAACTCGCTGGCAGACAGGTGAACCTTGAATTCATCCTTCATGGTGACGTGATAGCCGTCACCGGCGCGAATCAACTCACTGAACATGGCAGCAGGGTGGCGACCGAACGTCATCATCATCAATTTGATGACTGCGGCATGCGTGCTGCTATCAAAGTTCTCGCCAAACCGTCGCTCAGTCGCGTTGAACGCCGGGGCAATATCCGCAGGCGGTCCCTCGCTGCGCGCCGCAGCAACAGGTGCAAAGGCCTCATGCCCCATATCAACCGGAAAAACCGGCTGATCAGCCATTGAAATATTCATTTTCGGGATTCCTGACACTCAAAGAATTGTCTGTCGCTCATGCGGCCAGGGCTACACGGAGCAGCCTAGGCTGAACCGACGCCTGAGGCCCTGACCACATCGACGCACTCAAGATCAAACCAGGGCAACAGCGTGCCCCTGGGTGGGCGCCCTCCCTTGTCGTCCCCATAGTTCTTCGCGACCATTGATAACTGCCACCGAATGCCCGGTGCGGTTACACATGCCCAATTGCCCAGCGGCAAGTTCGCGTACAGACACCCTCTTCATGTGCTGCCTCAGCCCCAGTCGCAGGAACCCCTCACCGGGTCCGGACTCATCCTCACCGTCATTCAAGCTACGCACCGCCGCCTGATAACTCCTGCCCGCCGTGCGATCGTTATTCTCCATTTGTGCGCGCTTGGCACTCACGGCAAAAAGGAACTGCGCATCCTTGAGCATCCCTTGATCGCCTCCGACAAAGCGCGAACCGCGTGCACCTTCGATCAGTTCGCGGTCTGTCAGGGTGAGTTGAAAGCCATCACGCATGACAACTCGATAACCTTCACTGACTTTGGTTACCTGCCTGAAAATATCCGTGGGACTTTGCCCAAACCGATACATGGCGGCCTTGATGGCCGATACCGTCACACAGTTGCCATCGGGCCCCTGGCGAAACCCGCTCCAGATATTGTCCGGCTTGGCGCCGTTTCGTTTGTTTGACAGGCCAGGAATATTCTCAGCGGGCCTTGGCGCCACGGGTTCGGGGACTACCCTTGGGGCGACTTGCGGGCGTGGCGGTGGGACCGGAGTAGGTGTATCAGGAACTGTTTTGGCCTTATTACCTGAAATCAAGTTGATTAATTGCGTGAAAAAAGAGCTAAAAAGAGCAGTCAGTGTGGCCAAGACTTCTGAAGGGTCACCTACACCTGCATCGCTCTTGTGTGTGGCAGGTGCGGCATGAGAACTTGGACTTGCAATACCCTCAAGAGGCTCCGGCTGATAACTTTTATCATTACTGACACCCAAGTCGTCAACGGGACCGAACTGTCTTACATCAACGACGTACGCAACATTTATAATTGAGCAACAGGACATTCTTGTTCTCCTAGAGCACGCACTTCTCCAGACCTTGCATTCCGAAGAAGTACATGCCTCAGCCAAAAAGTTTAACCAGGGAAATTAACGTCAGGACTTAAGCTTGGGTCGGGGACTGAATCGCCAGTCTCTTGGATCAAATCGATTATCAGCAGGACCCGGGCTGGTTAAATCCGGGACAGGTGTAGCCGGTCGCGGTGTGGGCTTGATATCCGGAGTAACAGACGGGGTCGGCTGTGGCGTAACCTCAGATTTCAAGGTTGGTAGCACTTGTGCCTTGGGCGTGGGGATTGCGTCAGGCCTGGGAAATACGTCAACTGTGTGCCGCCCTTTCGTATCAGGGCAATGACAATGACTGAGACTAACGTTTACCTGCACGTTAGCCTTGGCATCGTTGGTGACGGAAACCTCTGGTTTTGGCGTTGCCGGCATGACTTGCAACGAATCCGGTTTACGGCCATCAAGCCGAACTGTGCGGGGGTCAGCTGGCTGCGGATTCACTGGTAACCCAGGTGTGCCCGGCCTTACCGGCTGTTTGCCCACATCCGGCTTTACAGGCTGCTCGCGGGCCTCAGGTTTGCTCCCTGGCAGCTTTGTCTTGTCAGGGGACAGGTCAGCGTTCATGGCTCTGCCGGACAGCATTTCGCGCATTGCCCTGAACACCATATCCAGCATGTCGAACAACTTTGCGAACGCCGCGGAGGTCAGCATGGCCTCACCCTGCGGCGCTCGCGAATTGTCGTGGCGTAGGAGCGTGGGACTCGTATTGTTATTGGAAGTACCCGGAGACGGGTTCACGCCTATTTTAGGCGTCACAGAGGAGGACTGCTCCAAGAGCGTTGTGCCAACTTTGGCGAAAGGCGAGTTATTAATCGATAGAGACATAAGTAAGTTCCTTACTCAGCACAACCCGACACTTTTAACGACCGGGATGGCGATGGATTTATGGACTTAGAACAACAGCACTACTTTGCTGCCGATATATTCGTGGGCAGCAGCGCCATTGGGTTCCAAAAATCGCGACTCATATAAAGAAATCAAACCAAACTTTCGGAATTTGCCTCATGACCTTCGCACAAAGCCCCTGAATTAAGCGGTTCGCATGCACAACCTATTGACACACACGCTAATAAACAGTCCGCCAGGCAACTCAGCGACATAAATCCACACGGCGTAAAGCGGCCGATTGTGATATTTCGCGCACGAAGTGATAACCGTCCGAACCGACAACGTACTTAATATTAATAAAATGTCAGAAGATAATTAAATTTACATAAACAATTATTCTGCAAACTAAAAACAGCCCCTTATCTGTTTATGTAATCCAAGAAAGAAACAGGTAGAACCCCCAATAAAAATCCGCTCTGCCCCCCATAAACGCAAAATGCCCCGCCTCTTTCGATACGGAGCATTTTTTTGCAACACCCAACAGAGGGCTCGGCGCTTGAAGCACCCTCCGACTCACCCCCAAGCGTTACAACATGACTCAGTGACGACCGGGATGAGGCATGCCGAGCAAACGGCTGACCTGCTCCAGATCGGTCTCGCGACGCAGGGCGGTAAAAAGCTCCACCGCCTCCGGATAATTACGTGTCAGCATCGCCAACCATTGCTTCAAACGGCCGGGCGCCTGCTTCTCGGTGAGCTGCGCTACCGACTGGGTCCAGAACTCGCGGAGCATGGGCTGCATCTCCACCCACGTCATTTGCACGACTTCCTCGCCCGCCCGCGCAGCCGCAATCTGCCGCGCCAGGTCAGGGCGCGCCACCAGGCCACGGCCGAGCATGATGTCTTCTACGCCGCTGATCTCGCGGCATCGGCGCCAGTCTTCGACGCTCCAGATATCGCCATTGGCAAACACGGGCACCTTGACCACGTCCTGCACCCGCGGGATCCATTCCCAATGAGCTGGCGGCTTGTAGCCATCGGTCTTGGTCCGCGCATGCACCACGATATGCGCCGCACCGCCTTCGGCCAGGGCCGTGGCGCACACCAGCGCGCCGTCGGGGCTATCGAAGCCCAGGCGCATCTTGGCGGTCACCGGGATATGCGCGGGAACTGCTCGGCGAACGTGCTCGACGATCTGGTTGAGCAACTCCGGCTCCTTGAGCAGCACGGCACCGCCTCGGGACTTGTTGACAGTCTTGGCCGGACAGCCGAAGTTCAGGTCGATCACTTGTGAACCCAGCTCGCAGGCCAGGGCGGCGTTTTCCGCCAGGCACACAGGATCGGAGCCGAGCAGCTGCACGCGCAAGGGCACCCCCGCCGCGGTGTGGGCACCGTGCAGCAACTCAGGAGCAAGCTTGTGGAAATAGGCCGGGGTGAGCAGGCGGTCGTTGACGCGGATGAATTCGGTCACGCACCAGTCAATACCGCCCACGCGGGTCAACACGTCCCGCAGGATGTTGTCGACCAACCCCTCCATGGGCGCCAAAGCAATTTGCATGGGAAACACTCAACAAAAATCGTGGCGCAGTTTACTGGGTTTCCTACGGCAACCGTTAACCCCCTGTCAGGGCGGGGCCATAGCCATCGAGAAACTCGGCGGGCATGCGCTTAGGCTTGCCCGTGGACAGTTCGATGCAGACGAAGGTGGTTTGCGCGCGCAGCAGGGTTGCACCGTCACGCGGGCGGACCAGTTGAAAGCGGCGGGTCATCTTCAGGCGCTGGTCCCAGTCGACAATCCACGTGGCCAGTTGCAGCTCGTCGCCTTCGTAACCGGCCGCCAGGTAATCGATCTCGTGGCGCACCACTGCCATCGCGCGATCCAGGCGGCGATACTCGGTCAGGTCCAGCCCCAGTCGTTGGGAGTGGCGCCAGGCGCAACGCTCCAGCCAAGACACGTATACCGCGTTATTGGCGTGCCCCAGGCCGTCGATGTCTTCAGGCGCAACCTGCAGATCAATGATAAACGGCGTTGCCAAATCCCAGCCCATGCGGTGCTCCCAGTCGATTAATGTCGGCGGGGGGCAGTGTATCAGGCGCTTTGCCGCTCCTGTAGACAGCAGCCGGCCAACAGCGTAAGCACGGCCTCGATCACGCGAGGATCGGCCAGTACTTTCTGGTGGCCGCCTTGTTCCAGGCGCAGCAGACGGCTGTCGAACCAGGCGTCGTGAATGGCTTGAGAGGCTTTGACGGGGACGAAGGTGTCGTCTTCGGCGTGCACGATCAGGCCGGGGATATTCATCTGGTAATGGGCCACATCCAAGTACTTGAGCGGCATGCCGAACGTCATCTCCACCTCCTGGATAAACGCCGAACGTGCCCGCGCCGGCAAACCGACCATCCGGGTAAAACCACGCAGCGCATCCAGGAAGCGCGACGGGGCGGCAATGCTCACCAGCGCCTGGGTACGCAACCCCAATTGCACCGCCAGCATCGCACTGGCGCCGCCCATGGAATGACCAACCACCGCATGCAGCGGCGGCAACTCGGCAGCCGCCTCCAGCATGGCGCGAGCGAACAACAGCACATGGGCTTCACGCCCTGGTGAGCGGCCATGGGCAGGTCCATCCAGGGCTATCACGCAGTAGCCGTTGTCGACCAAGGCCTTGATCAGACTGGCGAACTGGGTTGGACGGCCTTCCCAGCCGTGCATCAACAAAACGGCAGGACCTTGCCCCCAGCGCAGGGCCGACAAGCCAAAGCGCAAGGTGATGCGCTCCGATTGCGCCAGCAGCGGTAATTCCCAGTCACGGGGCGGCAGCTTGCGCGGGGTCATGAAGGCGCGACGCATCTTGTTGGCCACCGTGTGCGGTGCCACATGCCCCAGCGTGCCGTTGAAACGACGAATCCAGGTTAACGCGCCCATTCTGCGAGCCCTCTTCCTATCGCACAGCCGACTTGGCAGCGCGTATCACACGATCCGACAACTCGCCCGGCCCGAGCGCCCGCGCCAAGGTCAGCCCGCCGACCATCAAGGCCATGTCCGCCAGGGCCTTGTCAGTGTCTTCCGGGCTGCCGGCCAACTGCGCAGCCATCAACTCGACGTGCTCGTTCAATACCTCGCGAAAGGCGTCCGGCAGACGGCCCATCTCGCCCACCGTTGCAGGTAACGGGCATGCCTGGGAGGTTGAATCGCGGTGCTTGCGCGACAGATAAAAGGCCGCCACCAGCGTACGACGCTCCTCGCCGGTGAGCTGGGTGTCCATATCGTCGATTGAAGCGCGACGCTGCGCCAGCAATTGGCTGAACGCCTCCAGCATCAGCGCATCCTTGCTTTCAAAGTGCGCGTAGAAACCACCAACGGTCAGCCCAGCCGCGCCCATGACTTCACCGACACTCGGCTCGGCCGGGCCGCGCTGGATCAACGCCGCGCTGGCGGCCTGCAGAATGCGTTCGCGGGTTTGCGCTTTTTTATCGTTCATCAAAGCCTCCGACTCTCATGGGTTGAATATTATTACCATAATAATATTTAGCAAGCGACAGCCACGACCACTGGTCAGAACAGGAAGAAAGGAAGTGAAGGGAAAATTGGCCAAACGCCAGACAAACAAAAGGGCCATTCAATAATTGAATGACCCTTAAAAATCCCGCAGAGCGGGTAATCGTGGCGTCCCCTAGGGGACTCGAACCCCTGTTACCGCCGTGAAAGGGCGGTGTCCTAGGCCACTAGACGAAGGGGACACAAACCTTCTGTACAACTGATCAGCGCTGAGAACTGATCGATTCAAGGACGGTGTGGCCAGACCTTGAACCTGTAAATTGGTGGAGCTAAACGGGATCGAACCGTTGACCTCTTGCATGCCATGCAAGCGCTCTCCCAGCTGAGCTATAGCCCCGGATTTTTCGCCTCGCGGCGCAGCAGACCTTTCGAGCTGCTTGTTGAAACTGGCGTCCCCTAGGGGACTCGAACCCCTGTTACCGCCGTGAAAGGGCGGTGTCCTAGGCCACTAGACGAAGGGGACAAAACCTTCTGTACAACTGATCAGAGCTGAGTTCTGATCGATTCAAGGACGGTGTGGCCAGACCTTGAACCTGTAAATTGGTGGAGCTAAACGGGATCGAACCGTTGACCTCTTGCATGCCATGCAAGCGCTCTCCCAGCTGAGCTATAGCCCCTCATCGGTGAGGACGGGGCGAATCTTAATGGCGGTTTGGAAGTGTGTCAAATTTATTTTCAACATTTTCCAAAGTTTTTTGCCGGGATAACAATCACTTACCGACGAAACCCCGGAAAACCGGGGTTTCGTCGCTGCAACGGCCTGCTTACGCGATAGCGCCCAGCAGCTTTTCCCACTCTTTGTTTTCTTTCTTCGACACACCACCAAGCAAATCAAGGGCTTGGCGCAGACGGAAACGAGTGAGGTCCGGACCGAGAATTTCCATCGCATCCAGCACCGACACCGAACTGGCCTGCCCGGTGATCGCAGCAAACATCAGCGGCATGGCGTCACGCAACTTCAACTCCAGGGATTCCACCACCGCCTGGATCGTCGCGGTGATCGCGTCCTTCTCCCACTGGCGCAGGCTTTCGAGTTTCCACAGGATCAACTGCATCAACTGGCGAACCTGGTCGCCCGAGAGCTTTTTGGACTCGAACAGCTTGGCATCCGGGTTCACGCCTCCGGCAAAGAAGAAGCTGGCCAACGGGGCGACCTGGCTGAACGTCTCCACCCTGCCCTGCACCAGTGGCGCGATCTTCATCATGTACTCAGGGTTCAACGCCCACTGCTGCAGACGGCTGGCGAACTCTTCCACCGGCAGATCGCGCAACCACTGGCCGTTGAGCCACGACAACTTCTCGACATCGAAAATCGGACCGCCCAGAGAAACGCGCGACAGGTCGAAGTTGTCGACCATTTCCTGCAACGAGAATTTCTCGCGCTCGTCCGGCATCGACCAACCCATGCGCCCCAAATAGTTGAGCATCGCTTCGGGCATGAAGCCCATGCGCTCGTAGAAGGTCACCGAAGTCGGGTTCTTGCGCTTGGACAGCTTGCTCTTGTCCGGGTTACGCAGCAGCGGCATGTAGCACAACTGCGGCTGTTCCCAACCGAAGTATTCGTAGAGCAGGATCAGTTTCGGCGCCGACGGCAGCCACTCTTCGCCACGCAGTACGTGGGTGATGCCCATCAGGTGGTCGTCGACCACGTTGGCCAGGAAGTACGTCGGCAAGCCGTCGGTCTTCATCAGCACCTGCATGTCCATGCGGTCCCACGGGATCTCGACGTCACCGCGCAGCATGTCCGGCACCACGCACACGCCTTCGCTCGGCACTTTCATGCGGATAACGTGCGGCTCGCCGGCAGCCAGGCGCTGGGCCACTTCCTCCTTGGACAGCAGCAACGCGCGGCCATCGTAGCGCGGGGTTTCGCCACGGGCCTGTTGTTCGGCGCGCATCTGGTCCAGTTCTTCGGCGGTGCAGAAGCACGGGAACGCATGGCCCATATCGACCAGTTGCTGGGTGTACTGCTTGTAGATGTCGCTGCGCTCGCTCTGGCGATATGGGCCGTGCGGGCCGCCAACGTCCGGGCCTTCTGCCCAGGTGATGCCCAGCCAGCGCAAGGCATCGAAAATCTGCTGTTCCGACTCGCGGGTGGAGCGCAGTTGGTCGGTGTCCTCGATCCGCAGGATGAATTCACCGCCGTGCTGCTTGGCAAAGCAGTAGTTGAACAAGGCGATGTAGGCAGTGCCGACGTGGGGATCCCCAGTAGGCGATGGCGCGATGCGCGTGCGGACGGTGGTCATGGCAGGTCTCGAATGGGCGATAAAACTAAAAATTGAAACAAGGGGCGAATGGTAACAGCCTGGGTGATTTCTGGAAAACCGAGGCGCGGCCATCGGGGGCAAGCCCCCTCCCACATTTGACGGTGTTCACAAGTCAAAGTGTGGGAGGGGGCTTGCACCCGAAGAGGCCAGTCCAGCCACCGCAGATCAGACAGCCAGCAACCGCTCACGCAACTTGCCAATCTCATCCCGAGTCTGCGCCGCAGCCTCAAACTCCAGGTCCCGCGCCAACTGGTACATCTTCTCTTCCAACTGGCGGATCCGCTTGGTGATCTCACTCGGCGAGCGCAGTTCGTTCTCGTACTTGGCGCTTTCCTCGGCGGCCTTGGCCATGCCCTTGCGCTTCTTGCTGCGCGAGCCGGGCACCACGGCGCCTTCCATGATGTCGGCGACATCCTTGAACACACCTTTAGGCGTAATACCGTGCTCCAGGTTGAACGCGATCTGCTTGTCGCGCCGACGCTGGGTCTCGCCAATCGCACGCTCCATGGAGCCGGTGATGCGGTCCGCGTAGAGAATCGCCCGGCCATTGAGGTTACGCGCCGCCCGGCCGATGGTCTGGATCAGCGAGCGCTCGGAACGCAGAAAGCCTTCCTTGTCGGCATCGAGGATCGCCACCAGCGACACTTCCGGCATGTCCAACCCTTCGCGCAGCAGGTTGATCCCCACCAACACATCAAACACACCCAGGCGCAGGTCGCGGATGATCTCCACGCGCTCCACGGTGTCGATGTCCGAGTGCAAGTAGCGCACGCGCACGCCGTGGTCGGCCAGGTAGTCGGTCAAGTCTTCGGACATGCGCTTGGTCAGCGTGGTGACCAGCACCCGCTCTTCCAGCGCGACGCGCTTAGTGATCTCGGACAGCAGGTCATCCACCTGGGTCAGCGCCGGGCGGATTTCGATTTCCGGGTCCACCAGCCCCGTCGGGCGCACCAACTGCTCGATCACGCGGCCGGCATGCTCGGCCTCGTAGTTGCCCGGCGTGGCCGAGACAAAGATGGTCTGCGGGCTGATCGCCTCCCATTCATCGAAACGCATCGGCCGGTTATCCAGCGCCGACGGCAGGCGAAAGCCGTACTCCACCAAGGTTTCTTTACGCGAGCGGTCGCCCTTATACATCGCGCCCACTTGCGGCACGCTGACGTGGGATTCGTCGATCACCAGCAGCGCGTCATCAGGCAGGTAGTCGTAGAGCGTCGGTGGCGGCGCGCCGGAATCACGGCCCGAAAGGTAGCGCGAGTAGTTTTCGATGCCGTTGCAGTAGCCCAGCTCCAGGATCATCTCCAGGTCAAAGCGCGTGCGCTGCTCCAGGCGCTGGGCTTCCACCAGCTTGTTGTTGGCGCGCAGGTATTCCAGACGCTCGGCCAACTCCACCTTGATGCCCTCGATGGCGCCCATCAGGGTTTCACGCGGGGTCACGTAGTGGCTTTTCGGATAGAAGGTGAAGCGCGGCAGCTTGCGGATCACCTCGCCGGTCAACGGGTCGAAAGCCGACAGGCTCTCGACTTCATCGTCGAACAACTCGATGCGGATCGCTTCCAGGTCGGACTCAGCCGGATAGATGTCGATCACATCGCCGCGCACCCGGAAAGTGGCGCGGGCAAAATCCATGTCGTTGCGGGTGTACTGCAGGCTCGTCAGGCGGCGCAGCAACTCGCGCTGGTCGAGTTTGTCGCCACGGTCCACGTGCAGCACCATCTTCAAATAGGCTTCGGGGCTGCCCAGGCCATAGATGCACGACACGGTGGTGACGATGATCGCGTCCTTGCGCTCCAACAGCGCCTTGGTCGCCGACAGCCGCATCTGCTCGATGTGGTCGTTGATCGACGCATCCTTCTCGATAAAGGTATCGGAGGACGGCACATAGGCTTCGGGCTGGTAGTAGTCGTAGTAGGAAACGAAGTATTCGACTGCGTTATTCGGGAAGAACGCCTTGAATTCGCCGTAAAGCTGCGCAGCCAGGGTCTTGTTGGGCGCCAGCACCAGCGTTGGGCGGTTGATCTGCGCGATCACGTTGGCGATGCTGAACGTCTTGCCTGAACCGGTCACCCCGAGCAACGTCTGGTGCGCCAGGCCGGCCTCGATGCCTTCGACCATCTGGCGAATGGCTTCCGGCTGATCGCCGGCGGGTTCAAAGCGGGTGACTAGTTGGAAATCCGACATAACGTACCTCTTGAAGTCACCCCGGACTGTAAACCCGCCGAGGACGAAATAGACCACCCCTCGCGAATATTCAGAGCGAGCGGTAGGAAAAAACCATGATAGCCATACAAGTGGTGGCGAATGTGACGGGTTTCAAGGCAATCGTCCTATCTGCCGTCCAGGATCAATGTTGCAATAAGACTAACGGTCAGCAAATAAACCGAAAAACTTGGCCGAAAAGCCGTTTCGGTTGTCGCCCTCAGCCGTGATGGCCTCTATACTAGCTCCCCGTTTGTGCACCGCTCTAGTGCATTCGGCTGGAGCGCGACACGTCCCTCCTTTCCCCCATAGAGCTGCCGCAAAATGAGCCTGTTCTCCGCTGTCGAAATGGCACCACGCGATCCTATCCTGGGCCTCAACGAAGCATTCAACGCCGACACACGAACCACCAAGGTCAACCTTGGCGTAGGCGTTTACTGCAACGAGGAGGGGAAGATTCCACTCTTGCGTGCCGTTGCCGAAGCGGAAGCCATTCGCGTGGCGCAACACGCCGCCCGTGGCTACTTGCCGATCGACGGCATTGCCGCCTACGACAAGGCCGTGCAAACCCTGCTGTTCGGTAACGATTCGCCATTGCTCGAAGCCGGTCGTGTCGTGACCGTCCAGGCCGTGGGTGGCACCGGCGCCCTGAAGATCGGCGCGGACTTCCTCAAGCAACTGCTGCCAGACGCCGTCGTCGCCATCAGCGACCCGAGCTGGGAAAACCACCGCGCCCTGTTCGAAACCGCCGGTTTCCCGGTGCAGAACTACCGTTACTACGACGCCGCCACCCACGACGTAAACCGCGCCGGCCTGCTCGAAGACCTCAACGCCCTGCCGCCGCAGTCCATCGTGGTGCTGCACGCCTGCTGCCACAACCCGACCGGCGTCGACCTGAGCCCGGCCGACTGGCAAAACGTGCTGGACGTGGTCAAGGCCAAGAACCTGGTGCCGTTCCTCGACATGGCCTACCAGGGCTTCGGCGACGGCATCCACGAAGACGCCGCTGCGGTGCGCCTGTTCGCGGAATCGGGCCTGACCTTCTTTGTCTCCAGCTCGTTCTCCAAGTCGTTCTCGCTGTACGGCGAACGTGTGGGCGCGCTGTCCATCGTTGGCGATTCCAAAGAAGAAAGCGCGCGCATCCTGTCCCAGGTCAAGCGCGTGATCCGCACCAACTACTCCAACCCGCCGACCCACGGCGCCGCGATTGTGGCCGCTGTGCTGAACAGCCCTGAGCTGCGCGCCCAGTGGGAAGCCGAACTGGCCGAAATGCGCCTGCGCATCCGCGGCATGCGCGAGCAGATGGTCGCCGAACTGGCCAAGGCTGCACCGGGCCACGACTTCAGCTTCGTCGGCCGCCAGAGTGGGATGTTCTCCTACTCCGGCCTGACCGTTGAGCAAGTCACCCGTCTGCGCAGCGAGTTTGGCATCTACGCGCTGGATACCGGGCGTATCTGTGTGGCGGCGCTGAACCAGTCGAACATTGGTGCGGTCACACAGGCAATCGTCCAGGTGCTGTAAACCTGTAGCCGTTGCACAAGGAGGGGAAGCCGATGGCTTCCCCTTTTTTGTCTCCAGCCCCTAGACTGAACCCCGACCGCCCCTTTGCTGTGAGAGCCCTATGCGAAACGATGACCTGGACCTGCGCGCCGACCGCGACGAGTTGCACGACTACACCCCGCGAGCGCCGCAAGCCAAACGCCAGAAAAGCCTGGTGCTGCAAGTGGCACTGGGGGTGTTCCTGGGTGGATTGGCGTTGTGGCTGGTGCAGTTGGGCGCGACAGCAATAATGGCCAAACTGGCCATGGGCACCTTCCAGTTCGGCGGCTGAAACCGGTCAATGTGGGAGGGGGCAAGCCCCCTCCCACATTAAGACACCGACGCTTCCAGATTGCGTTCCTCCAACAACTTCACAAAGCTGCTCAAACTCTGCGACACCGTGCCCCGCCGCCAGATCAGCCACGTATTCAGCAAGCGAAAACTGTCCATCAACGGCCACACACTCACCGCCGCAAACCCCGGCATGCTTTCCAGCATGCTGCGCGGCATCAGCGCCAGCCCGGCCCCGGCGCTGACGCAGGCGAGCATGCCGTGGTAGGACTCGATCTCGAAGATCTTGCCTGGCACCGCGCCATCCTGTGAAAACCAGCGTTCGAAGTGATGGCGATACGAGCAGTTCGAGCGAAACGTATAGATGTTCTCGCCATTCACGTCCTGCCCTCGGGTGATCGGCCCGTGGTGCAGGGGCGCGATCACTACCATCTCCTCTTCAAATACCGCCACGCCTTCCAGGGTCGAATGCAGCACCGGCCCGTCGACAAAGGCGGCGGCCAGGCGCCCCGACAGCACGCCTTCGATCATGGTGCCCGACGGGCCGGTGCTCAGGTCCAGCTCGACCTTGGTGTGTTTCTGGTTGTACGCCGCGAGCAACGCCGGGATACGTACCGCCGCCGTGCTCTCCAGCGAGCCAAGGGCAAACGCGCCCTGGGGCTCTTCCCCCGCCACGGTCGCACGGGCCTCTTGCACCAGGTCGAGGATGCGCCGGGCATAACCGAGGAAGTTCCAACCGGCCGGTGACAGGCGCAAGCGGCTCTTCTCGCGGATAAACAGCTCCACGCCAAGATCCTGCTCCAACTGCTTGATCCGCGTGGTCAGGTTCGACGGCACGCGATGAATCAACTGCGCGGCGGCGCTGATGCTGCCTTGCTCGGCAACGGCCTTGAAGATTTCCAGCTGCACCAGGTCCAAGTCATTCTCCATTCGTGAATGTATTGCTTAATATTATTCAGTTTCCAGAAAAGAGCCAGCCCCGTACGCTGACCTCCATTCCAACGTACACGCAGGACGGTGCCATGAACGCGACTACCCACGCTTTATCGATCAACCCCGCCAACGGCGAAACCGTCGGCAGCTACCCGTACGAAACCACAGCGCAACTGGACGCCGCCCTCGACCGCGCCACCAGCGCCTTCCGCACCTGGCGCCGCCAGCCGGTCAGCCAGCGCGCCGAGTTGCTGCTGGCCCTGGCCGCTGCCCTGCGCGAGCAAGCCGAAGCCATGGCGCAGATGATCACCCTGGAAATGGGCAAACCCATCGCCCAGGCCCGTGCCGAAGTGGAAAAATGCGCGCAACTGAGCGAATGGTACGCGGCCCAAGGCCCGGCCATGCTCGCCCCGGAGCCGACCCTCGTCGACAACGGCACCGCCCATATCGAATACCGCCCGCTGGGCCCGATCCTCGCGGTGATGCCGTGGAACTTCCCGGTGTGGCAAGTGCTGCGCGGCGCCGTGCCGACCATGCTGGCCGGCAACACCTACGTGCTCAAACACGCGCCAAACGTGATGGGCAGCGCCTACCTGATCCAGCAAGCCTTTCAGAAAGCCGGCTTCGCTGAAGGCCTGTTCGAAGTGATCAACGTCACCACCGAAGGCGTGTCCAAGGCCATCGCCGACCCACGCATCGCCGCCGTGACCCTCACCGGCAGCGTGCGCGCCGGTATCGCCATCGGCTCTCAGGCTGGTGCCGCGCTGAAAAAATGCGTGCTGGAACTGGGTGGCTCCGACCCGTTCATCGTGCTCAATGACGCCGACCTCGATGCCGCCGTACAGGCCGCGCTGATCGGCCGCTTCCAGAACAGCGGCCAGGTCTGCGCCGCCGCCAAGCGCCTGATCATCGAAGAAGGCGTGGTTGAAGCCTTCACCACCAAGTTCGTCGAAGCCAGCCGCGCCCTGGTCATGGGCGACCCGACGTCAGCGGCCACCTACATCGGCCCAATGGCCCGTTTCGACCTGCGCGACGAGCTGCACGGCCAGGTCCAGGCCACTCTGGAAGAAGGCGCGACCCTGCTGCTGGGTGGCGATAAAGTCGCAGGCAACGGCAACTACTACGCGCCGACCGTTTTGGCCAACGTCACCGACCAGATGACCTCGTTCAAACAGGAGCTGTTCGGCCCGGTAGCCTCGATCATCACCGCCCGCGACGCCGACCACGCCGTGGCCCTGGCCAACGACAGCGAGTTCGGCCTTACCGCGAGCATCTTCACCACTGACGCGGCGAAGGCGCGGGACATCGCCAATCAACTGGAAACCGGCGGGATCTTTGTCAACGCCTTCAGCGTCTCCGACCCACGGGTGGCGTTTGGTGGCGTGAAGAAAAGTGGATTCGGCCGCGAGCTGTCGCACTTTGGTGTGCGCGAGTTCTGCAACGCGCAGACGGTATGGCTGGATCGCAAGTAACCCCTTGGGGTTCAACAGCGAACATGCCGCCGCACGCACTGCACCAACCCATCCAGGGCCTGGGACTTCACCGGCGCGAGCACACACACTGTGTGTTCGCGCTCACCCTCGCTGACCGTCAGGGTGTAATGCACCTGGCCCGGTTTGCCAGGCTCAGGCGCCGTGCTTTGCGGCAACTTGAAGAAGTCTGAAGCTTCGATCAGTTGCCGCAACTCCTGCTGTTGCGGCTCAGGCAGTTTCTCCAGCTCCACACTGTTCGGTTTCGCCAGGCCCGGAAAAAATGCCGGGCCGCCGTTTTCCTTGATCGAAATTCGCATGGCTGTTCCTCACCGCCCTGGCGGCTTGTCAGACGTTGATGCCCACGGCTTTCCAGCCTGCCTTGACGGCCTTCTGCTCATCCTTGTTCGCCCCGTACAAACGACCGGCGACGTCGTAGGTGATGCGCGCAAAACGCAAGAACCCCGAGTTCGGCCGCAACCGTGCATCGCGCAGGGCGTCATACCAGATGCGCCCTGCCCGCTCCCAGGCAAACCCGCCGATCTTCGTCGCCACCTGATAGAACGCATGGTTGGGAATCCCGGAATTGATATGTACGCCGCCATTGTCGTCATAGGTTTGCACAAAATCATCCATATGCCCCGGCTGCGGGTCCTTGCCCAGCAGCTTGTCATCAAACGCGGTGCCCGGTGCCTTCATCGAGCGCAAGGCAGTGCCTTTGATTTTCTTGGTGAACAACCCTTTGCCGATCAGCCAGTCGGCGTCCTCGGCCTTTTGCTGCAACGCGTACTGCTTGATGAGTGAGCCGAACACATCCGACAGCGACTCGTTCAACGCACCGGATTGATTGAAGTACATCAACTTGGCCTCATCCTCAGTCACGCCGTGGGCCAGTTCATGGCCGATCACGTCCAGAGCCACGGTGAAGCGGTTGAACAACTGCGCATCACCGTCCCCGAACACCATCTGCGTCGAATTCCAGAACGCATTGTTGTAGTCCTGGCCAAAATGAACGGTGGCGTCCAGCGCCATCCCGGCATCGTCGATGGAGTTGCGGTCGAACACCTGGTCGAAAAAGTCGAAGGTGGCGCCCAACCCATCATAGGCTTCGTCCACTGCGGCATCACCACTGGCAGGCTGGCCTTCAGCGCGGATCAGCTTGCCAGGCAGGCTGTCGGAGCCTTCGGCACTGTAGATCGAGCGGCGTTTTTCGGCGCCGATGGCCAGGGCCATATGCGCGGGGCCCTTGGCGGGCACCGCGACCATGCGCAGCGAACGGAACGTGCTGTCCTTGGCCCGCGTACGCAACGCGACGTCGCGCTGGGCTTTATCACCGTGGCGCGCGATCTGGTCGAGCATGTACGGTGGGATCAGGCAAAAAATCGGATTGCGATGAGGCTGGCGAACACACATTGGCTGGCTCCTTTTGCGAGGGGTGAGCGTCTGGACGACCGTTTTCAGGATAGCCGCCATGGCTTGACTCGACATCAATTGTCATCAACCTATGTTGCAGTCATGTTGATCCAACACCCGTGAGGACCGCCCGATGCCAGCACGTAAAGCCAACGCCGACCTGACCTATCGCCCCCGGCTCGCCGACCTGCGGCCGCTGCTCGCGGCGAGCCCAACCCTGTTGGAAGCCCGGGCCGCGACGCCGCGTGTCACCCCGGCCAAAGACCTGAAAAACCGCCAGGGGTATGCCGACGATTTCCTCGGTAGCTTCGAGGTGCCCTGGCCCACCGTGGCGCAGGCCCTGGCGCCTGATGCGCAGCCAAAGCGCCTGGACTACACGCATTTCTCCATCACGATGTCACGCGCCCGACGACTGGCACTCTACGTGGGCGTCAATATCGACGGCGGGAAACACGTGGATATCGTGCGCAGCAACGACACCTGGGCCTACGACGGCCGCCTGCCCACCGACGCCCAGATAGGCGAAGACCTCTACGCCGGCAATGGCCTGGATCGCGGCCACTTGGTGCGGCGCCAGGATCCCAATTGGGGCGACGAGGCAAAAACCGCCAACCTCGATACGTTCCATTTCACCAACTGCTCACCGCAGATGAGCGGCTTTAACCAGAAAACCTGGCTGGAGCTTGAAGACTACATCCTCGACAACACGCAACGCTGGAAAGCACGGGCCACGGTGTTTACCGGGCCGGTGTTCGGCGACGATGACCGCGTGTACCGGGGCGTCAAAATCCCCAAGGCGTTCTGGAAAGTGGTCGCCTACCTCAGCGACGACGGTAAGCCGTCGGCCAGTGCCTACATGATCGACCAAAGCCGCGAATTGGGTCAGCTTGAGCTGGTATTTGGCCAACTGCGGACCTACCAGCGCAGCGTGATCCAGATCGAGCAATTGACCGGCATCCGTTTCGGCAACCTGGCCGACCACGACGGGTTCAGCAACGAAGAGCGCGCCACCGGCACGCGAATTGAAGCGCTGATCCAGGGCCCCCAAGACATTCGTCTGTGAGCCACTGAACTTCAGCCTCCCTCTGCGAGGCTGAATCAACTACCATACCGCCGCCGGTTCCCCCACGGGACTAATAGGGAATTCGAAACGCCGCCCGCGGCGCCAATCGAAACTGCCCCCGCAACTGTAGGTGCCGAGCCTGCTCCTTAACGCCACTGGACCTCGTCCGGGAAGGTCGGAGCGTGGCGACGACGCATCAGTCAGGAGACCTGCCGGCCCAGCACAATCACTAACCGGCGGGGTGTCCGGGAAGGACATCCTTGCCTGCCCGACCGGCAGCGTTCGAGGGCGTATTTCCGAGCCGTACTGCCCCTGTTTCAACTACGGTTCACACGGAGATCGCCCGATGCTGCCACGCGTTATTGCCCTGATCACCGGCCTGGGTTTCTGTGCCCTGGCCCAAGCGGCGCCCACTCACTACCCGCTGACGGTCGAAAACTGCGGCAATGCCGTGACCTTCCCGCAAGCTCCTGCGCGCAGCGTGACCATCGGCCAGGCCGCCACCGAAATGCTGTATGCCTTGGGCGTCGGCGATAAAGTGGTCGGCACCTCGCTGTGGTTCAACCGTGTGCTGCCCCAGTACCAGGCGCAGAACGACAAGATCGAACGCCTGGCCAACAACGAGCCGAGCTTCGAAGCCGTGATCGCCAAGCGCCCGCAACTGGTGGCTGCCGAGCTGGAATGGGTGGTCGGCCCGCAAGGTGTGGTGGGCACCCGCGAGCAATTCCATGAACTGAAGATCCCGACCTACCTGCTGCCCTCCGACTGCGAAGGCAAGGACAACCTGGTGGGCGCCGACGGCACGCGGCTGGAGCCGTTCCGCATCGAGAGCATCTACAAAAGCATCAGCCAGCTGGCCGAGATTTTCGACGTACAGGCGCGCGGCCAACAGCTCAACGATGACCTCAAGGCGCGCCTGGCCAAGTCCGTCGCCACCGTGCAGAGCAAGGGCCTCAAGCACGCCAGCGCGCTGGTGTGGTTCTCCAGCTCCGAGATGGCCAGCGACCCGTATGTGGCCGGCCACAAGGGCGTCCCCGAATTCATGCTCGAAACCCTCGGCCTGCACAACGTGGTGCAGTCCGATGAAGAGTGGCCCGCCGTCGGCTGGGAAACCATCGCCAAGGCCAACCCGACCTTCCTGGTGATCGCCCGCATGGACCGCCGCCGCTACCCCGCCGACGACCATGAAAAGAAACTCGCCTTCCTGCGCAGCGACCCGGTCACGCGCAACATGGACGCGGTGAAAAACAACCGCATCATCATCCTCGACGCCCTGGCGCTGCAGGCCAGCATCCGCACGTTCGATGGCCTTGAACAACTGGCTGGCGCCATCGACGGCTACGACCTGCACAAATGAATAAAAGCGTGATCCGCACCCTGCTCGCCCTGACGCTGCTATTGATCGCCGTACTCGCCGGCGTGGCCATCGGCGAAACCGCCATCGAGCCGCAAGTGGTGCTGCAAGTGCTCGCCAACAAACTGTGGAACGCCGGCTACCTGCTCGACCCCATCGACGAAGGCGTGGTGTGGAACTACCGCCTGACCCGCGCCCTGGTCGCCGCCGCGTGCGGTGCGGGGCTGGCCACCTGCGGGGTGATCTTGCAGTCGTTGCTGCGCAACCCGCTGGCTGACCCTTACTTGCTGGGCATCAGCGCCGGCGCATCGACCGGCGCGGTATTGGTCGCGCTGATGGGCGTGGGCGGCGGGTTGATTTCGCTGTCGGCCGGCGCGTTTGTCGGCGCCATGGCGGCGTTTGCCCTGGTGATCCTGCTGGCGCGGGCCAGCAGCTCCATGAGCGGCACCGGCCAGATCATCCTTGCAGGCATCGCCGGTTCGCAGCTGTTCAATGCGCTCACCGCATTCCTGATCACCAAGTCGGCCAGTTCCGAGCAGGCCCGCGGCATCATGTTTTGGCTGCTGGGCAACCTCAGCGGCGTGCGCTGGCCGTCGGTGTGGCTGGCGGTGCCGGTGGCGGTGGCAGGCTTGGCGGTGTGCCTGTGGCATCGGCGTGCGCTGGATGCGTTCACCTTTGGCAGCGACTCGGCGGCGTCCCTTGGCATTCCGGTACGCCGCGTGCAATTTGTGCTGGTGGGCTGCGCGGCACTGGTGACGGCGGTAATGGTGTCGATTGTCGGCTCCATCGGTTTTGTCGGTCTGGTGATCCCCCACGCGGTACGCCTGCTGCTCGGCACTGGGCACTCGCGTTTGCTGCCGGCCAGCGCCTTGGGCGGCGCACTGTTTTTGATTGCGGCGGATGTGCTGTCGCGCACCTTGATCAAAGGCCAGGTGATTCCGGTGGGCGTGGTCACCGCCTTGGTCGGCGCGCCGGTGTTTGCGTTGATCCTGATCGGCCGGAGGAATGCGCGATGAGCGTACTCAGTTGCACCGGCCTGGGTTTCAAGGTGCGCGACGCCGAGTTGCTGCGCGACATTCACCTGGAGGTGCAGTTGGGCGAGACGTTGGGGATTGTCGGCCCGAACGGCTCCGGTAAATCCACCTTGCTCAAACTGCTGGCGGGCTTGTGCACACCGGCGTCAGGTGAGGTGCGGCTGGGCGGCGAGCGGCTGGGCGACCTTTCGCGCCGCGCCATTGCGCAGCAGTTGGCCGTGGTGGAGCAACAAGCCGACACCGACGATGCCATCCGCGTGTTCGACGCCGTGGCGCTGGGCCGCACGCCGTGGCTGTCGGCGCTGAGCCCGTGGTCCAGCGACGACAACGCCATCGTCGTCCAGGCCCTGCACGACGTGGACGCCACCCACCTGAGCCAACGCGCCTGGCGCAGCCTCTCCGGCGGCGAACGCCAACGCGTGCACATCGCCCGCGCCCTTGCGCAACGGCCGCAGATCCTGTTGCTGGATGAGCCGACCAATCACTTGGATATCCAGCATCAACTGGCCATCCTGAAGGGCGTGCAGGGGTTGCCGGTGACGACATTGATTGCGCTGCATGATCTTAACCAGGCGCTGACCTGTGATCGCTTGGCCGTGCTGGATCGCGGGTGTTTGGTGGCGTTGGGCACACCGCTGCAGGTGCTGACGCCGCAACGCTTGCAGGACACGTTTGGGGTGCAGGGGCATTACCTGACCGACCCGTTTGATGGGGCGCAGATCTTGCGGTTGCGCTCCAACTGAGTCACTAGGGTTGTTGTGGCTGATGAGTCCTTTGTGACACCTTGGCCTGCTGTGGCACATGAGTTCTTTGTGACATGTGAGTGCTTTGGGGCAGGTGAGTTCTTAGTGGTATGTGAGCTCTCTGTGGTGAGCGGGCTTGCCCCGCGCTGGGCTGCGAAGCAGCCCCAATAAGACCGCCACGATTCTTCAGCAAAACCTCAGCGTTTGGTTGGGGGCTGCTTCGCAGCCCAGCGCGGGGCAAGCCCGCTCACCACAAAAAGCCCGCTCACCACAACAGGCCCGGTGACCACAACAATCCCTGTGACCACAGCAGGCCCGCTCACCACGGCCCTATAAATACCGCTGCATATGCGTCGTGCACCACACCGGATCGTCCTCGACATCCACAACCTCAAACCCCTGGCGCCCCCAAAAATCAATCGCCCCCGGCAGGAACGGGTGGGTATGCAGGTACACCACTGCCACGCCATCCGCCCGCGCCGTGGCCTCCAATGCGCGATAGAGCTGCCCCGCCAGACCAAAGCGGCGAAAGGCCGGACGTACGAACAGGCGCACCACTTCCACGGTCTTGTGGCCCTGGTAATTAAGCTGGGAAAAGCGGCCGTCATAGGGCAAGTAGCCGATGGCAGCGACGATCTGATCGTCATCGCAGGCGATCAGAAATCGCCCGTCGCCCTGAAGGTAAGTGGCTTCGAATTGCACCAGGTCAGCAGGCATGCCGGAGGCGCTGAGCATGGGGAACAGCTCGGCGCGAGCTTGCAGGACGAAGGCCAGCACGTCGGGAATCTCTGCAATGGTGACCGTCTGGATGTTCATCATTCACTTAACTTACTCGTTGATAGCGCAGATACCCGTTGGCAGCTGTTCCCACACACACAAACCCAGCCACTTCATACATCAACCTAGCCGGGTTATCCGCACGCACACACAGGCTCAACCGTGCATAGCCCGCCTGTCTCGCCGCCGCCACGTACGCCTGCAGCAATGCACGGCCAATGCCATTGCGTCGATGTGTCTCCCCAACGTTGATCGTACACAACTCGGCAGCACCGTCTTCGGGCATCCACAGCGAATAACCGGCGAGCTGACCGTCAAGCATCGCTACCGTCAGCCGGTCAAAGTTCTCGACCCAACGGGTGAGATGCCGCTCCAGTTGCCGTTGCCAGGACGCTTCATGAGTTGGCTCCCAACGCTGGATATAGCCTTGTTCCCCCCGATAGATCGCAGGCAGGTCGTTCACGTTGGCGGGCCGCAGCGTCAGCGCGTTCACTCACGCAACTCGCACACCGCACTGCCCTTCATACCCGACGCATGCACGCTCACATGGCGCACAGTAAAGCCCGGTTGTTCGACGATTTTTTTCTCAACCCATGTGTCACCACTGGCCACCTGATAACCGATGGCGCCATCCGCCTGCCAGGTCAGCCGGAGCCTGTACACGCCGTTTTGATCAGGGACTCGATTGAACTGGGTGTCGATGATCGGCTTGGCCTTGTTGAATGTCCGCAGGTTGAACAAGCGCTGGTCGGTGCCGGGAGGCGAATAGCTGGACAGAAACAGTGTGTCGTCTTCGGCCTCATCCTCAGCCGCAGCGAGAATCACCGAGGGCACCCACTTTTCGCCACGGTTCTGGTTGTCGGTGGTGACCTTGCAAGTCAACTGGCCTTTGCCGGTGACGTTCTTGCGCAGCACAGTCTGGTATTGGCCGTAGGGCACGTCGAAGGTCAGGGTTTGTTCAGTGACAGGGCTGCAGGCGGACAGCACAGACAGGGCTGAGAGCCCAAGGGCGCGTTGGAAAATCTTCACGTGCATTCCTTTGCTTGAGTAGGAGTCCAGAGGGTACCGGGCCTGTCACGCATCCTCCAGCCTGTCGCGCAAAAACTCGATAAACCGTTGAGTCTTCGCCGGCAGCAGGCGGGTTTCGGTGAGCGCATAGACAGGCACCGATGTGCCATGCCAATCGGGCAACACTCTACGCAGTATGCCGCTGGCCACATCCTGTTCGGCAATGCCCTCAGGCAGCAGCGCAATGCCCAGATCCAACGCGGCCAGCCGCCGGAGCATGCCTACGCTGTTGAGTTCAAACCGCCCGCTTACGTCGACTTCCACCTTATCCACACCCGACACCAAGCCCCATTGATGCGCCCTTGAACCGCGCATGCGCAAACATTCGTGATGCGCCAGGTCTGCGGGCTGCGCAGGCAGGCCAGCGCGTTCCAGGTACTGGGGCGAGGCGTACAGCGCTCGGCGCATGTTCGCGAGTTTGCGTGCAATCAGATTGGAATTGGCGGGCTCGCCCATGCGAATGACCACGTCCACCGGATCACTGATCAGGTCGACCTGGCGCGGGGTTAAATCGAGTTCGAAGGTGATACCCGGATACAGCCGGGAAAATTCGGCAATCAACGGCGCCAGGTAGACCATCGCGAAATCCACCGGCAACGAGGCGCGCAGCACGCCGTTGGGCTGGGCGAGCATTTCGCCGAGTTGCTCATGGGCCAGGCGGGCCTCATCGACAATGCGCTTGCAGCGCTCAAAGTACAGTTGGCCAGCCTCGGTGGGCTCGATCTTGCGCGTGGTGCGGTGCAACAGCCGCAGGCCGATGCCTTTTTCCAGCTCGCTGATGCGCCGGGACAGCGTCGAGTTCGGCATGCCCAGGGTCTCGGCCGCACGGCTGAAACTGCGAGCCTTCACCACCTCGACAAACAGCGCCATATCGTTGAGAAATTCCACAACATTATCCCATCAGTGGATTAGTCATTTCGCGTTTGAGCCATTTATCCCGAAATCGGATTGATCAATCATAACCCCATCACTGATGAGGAACACCGCCATGAATGCTCTTTTTTCTCCCCTTGCCCTCGGTCGCTACACCCTCGCCAATCGCCTGGTCATGGCGCCAATGACCCGCTCGCGCGCCGACGACGCCGGTGTGCCTTCCGACCTGGTGACTACCTATTATGCGCAGCGCGCCACAGCCGGTTTGATCATCTCCGAGGGTGTGTTCCCCGACGCATCGGGCAAAGGGTATGCGCGCACCCCAGGCATCGAAACCGCCGCACAGGTGGCCGCCTGGAAATCCGTCACCGACGCGGTACATGCCCAAGGTGGCCACATTTTCATGCAACTGATGCATTGCGGACGGGTGTCTCACCCCTCGTTGTTGGCTGACGGTGGGCTACCGCTGGCCCCCTCGGCGATCAAACCGGCGGGCCAGACCTGGACCGCGACCGGCCTGCAGGATTTCGTCACACCCCAAGCACTGAGCGTGACGCAGATCGGTGGCGTGGTTGACAGCTACCGCCAGGCCGCACGCCGGGCAATCGAAGCGGGCTTTGACGGTGTGGAGTTGCACGCTGCCTCCGGTTACCTGCCCGAGCAATTCCTCTCCAGCGGCAGCAACCAACGCGACGATCAGTACGGCGGTTCGGTGGAAAACCGTAGCCGCTTCGTGCTGGAAGTCCTCAAGGCGATGGCCGATGAAGTGGGCGCTGATCGCGTGGGCATCAAGATTTCCCCCGAGATGAACTTCAACGACATCAGCGATGCCAACCCGCAGGAAACCTACACCTACCTGGTCACGCAACTGCGCGGGCTGAAGTTGGCCTACCTGCATGTGGCGCTATTCGGGGCGAGCTTTGACTACCACGCCGCGCTGCGCCCGTTGTTCGATGGCCGCTATTTGGTGGGCAGCGGGCTGACTCGGGACAGCGCCGACAGCTTGATCGCCGAAGGCAATGCCGATGCGGCGGTTTTTGGTAACGCGTTCCTGGCCAACCCGGACCTGCCAGCGCGTTTTCGCAGCGGTGCCGACTTGAATGTGCCCGACAAAGACACCTTCTACGCGCCAGGTGCCGAGGGTTACATCGATTACCCCTTCAGCCACTGAGCAAACCACTTGTGGTGAATGGGGCCCTGTAGTGAATGGGCTTCTGTGGTGAGCGGGCTTGCCCCGCGCTGGGCTGCGAAGCAGACCCATCAGAACCACCCCCGCTTTTCCAGACAAACCGAGTTGCCTGGTTTTAGGGCTGCTTCGCAGCCCAGCGCGGGGCAAGCCCGCTCACCACAACAAGCCCGCTCACCACACAAAAACCGGCTCACCCCAAATAAGCCCGCTCACCACAACAGGCTTGCTCACTCCAACAGGCCGGTCCGACGCAGAGGTTGAGGGCAATCGTTAAAGCGGCATAAACAAGGTTGTCCGCTTGCCATCGATGCGCTCAGTCATCCACTTGCGGCTGTACGCCAACACCGCCTCCCCCATCGCCACCGGAAAATGGATAAACCCATGGGCCGATTCCGGCAGCAGATGGGCCTCGGCCTGGGGCCAGCGCTGCGCAATCAACAGCGTGTCGTCCTTGAGCGGGTCCAGCTCCCCCACAAACATCAATGCCGGAGGCAGGTCGTCGAAGTCGCCATACAGAGGTGACAACGGCGGTTGCCTGCGCTCGTCATCGCTGATCCCCGGCGTCAGCATGCGCAGGGCCTCAACCATGCCCGGCCCATCCAGCAATAAGGTCTCCGGCCCGGCGCTGCGTACACTCGGTGTACCGGTCAAATCATAAACGCCGTAATACAGCACCGCGCCGCTCACACGCTGGAGCAGCGCGGGCCATTGCTTGAGCGCCAGCAACGTGGCTGCCGCCAAATGCCCGCCGGCCGACTCGCCCACGACGATAACGGGCAGGTTCTTGAACTCATCGTCGCTGAGCAACCAGCGCGCCGCCGTCAGGCAATCCTCCATCAACCCCTCGACCGGTGTGTCCACCGCCAGCCGATAATCCACCGACACCACCGCCACGTCGCAGGCGTTGACCATGCCGAGGTTGAGGTCGTCATCCATCTGCGCATTGCCGATCACCCAGCCGCCGCCGTGGATATCCAGCACCACGCCCTTGGGCTTGCCGACGGGCCGCAGGATACGCACGGGTACGCCGTCCACGGTCCGGCTTTCAGCGGGCGTTGCGCGCCTGACCTTCTGGCTCACGCGCAACAGCGCCTGGATCAAGCGCGGTGTCACCCGGTTGCGGATCTTAAAGCGCGGCATCCAGGCAAGCTTTTGATTGAAGCGGCGCATCTGGGCCAGTTCCGGCTCGCTGGCCGGCCAAGGTTGATAAGCCATCAGCGGTTATTGCGCAGGATCGAGAAATTCAACGCCGCCGCGACACACAGCCACGCCAGGTACGGGAACAGGATCAAGCCGGTGATCAAATCCAGGCGCACCGCCAGCACCACCATGGCCGCCACGGTGACCCACAGCAACACGATGATCACCATCCCGGCAAGCAGGCGATGGGCGCCGAAAAACACCGGCGTCCACAACGTATTCAACGCGATCTGCGCGGCCCACAGCGCCAGCACCATTTGGCTGCCGGGGATCAGGCTCAGGCGGTAACCGGCCCAGGCCAGCAGCAGGTAGATGATCGTCCACGCGACCGGGAACAGCCAATTGGGCGGAGTGAAGCTGGGTTTTACGAGGGATTCATACCAGGCACCGGGCTTGAAGATCACGCCGGTGCTGGCGGCGGCGGCGCAGGCGAGCAGGAAGATGAAGAAGGTCATGGTCGGTCCTTGAGGTCGGAGGGAATAAAGCAACGCTATGCTTGAATGACTCAAACTGCTGCGCATAAATTCAATGAATCCCCCAAAAATGGCGCTGGACGTCATGAAAACTGGGTAGGGTCTGCGCCCTACCCGATGATCAAATGTGGAATCTTGACCGTGGCCATCCCCCTCGCCCATCACCCAGACAGCCCCTGGTCGGTGTTCCTTGTCTTCCTGCGCCTGGGCCTCACCTCCTTCGGCGGCCCCATCGCGCACCTGGGCTATTTTCGTGACGAGTTCGTCACCCGGCGCCGCTGGTTGAGCGAACGCAGCTACGCAGACCTGGTCGCACTCTGCCAATTTCTACCCGGCCCGGCCAGCAGCCAGGTCGGCATCGCGCTGGGCCTGCAACGGGCAGGTTACGGCGGAGCACTGGCAGCGTGGGCCGGGTTCACGCTGCCGTCTGCCTTGCTGCTGATCGTATTTGCCTTGGGCATTGCCCAGCACAGCGAAGCCCTGCCAACCGGCGTGCTGCACGGCCTTAAAGTGGTCGCCGTGGCCGTGGTCGCCCAAGCCGTGTGGGGCATGGCGCGCACCCTGTGCCGGGGCGTGGCGCGCGTAAGCCTCATGTTGATTGCCGCGTGCGTGGCGCTGTTGATGACGTCCGCATGGGGCCAGGTCGGCGCGATTGCCGTCGCTGGCCTTGCCGGCCTGCTGTTCTTGACGCCCACGCCGAACACCGAACACGAAGCGCTGCCCATGCCGATCCGCCGGCGCACCGGCGCCCTGTGGTTACTGCTGTTTGTGTTGTTGCTGGTAGGGTTGCCGCTGCTGGCCCAACTGCTACCCAATCGCAGCCTGGCGCTGGTGGACGCCTTTTACCGCAGCGGCGCATTGGTTTTCGGTGGCGGCCACGTGGTACTGCCGCTGCTGCAAGCCGAAGTGGTGGCGCCGCACTGGATCAGCAACGACTTGTTCCTCGCCGGCTACGGCGCCGCTCAAGCCGTGCCCGGCCCCTTGTTCACCTTCGCCGCCTTCCTCGGCGCCGCGATGTACTCGCCCCCCAACGGCTGGCTGGGCGGCCTGATCTGCCTCCTGGCAATCTTCGCACCCGCGTTTTTACTGGTGTTCGGCGCCTTGCCGTTCTGGGAAACCCTGCGCCGTAGCCCGCGCACCCAAGCCGCGTTGGCGGGCGTGAATACAGGCGTGGTGGGTTTGTTACTGGCCGCGCTGTACCACCCGGTGTTGACCACCGCGATCTACACCACCTATGACATCGGCCTGGCGGTGCTTGCACTGGTCGCGCTGATGGTTTGGAGGCTTCCGCCGTGGTTGGTGGTGATCGCCAGCGGTGGACTGGGATGGTTACTAAGCGTGGGCGTCGGCTGAGCCAGGCTCAACAATCCTTAGCCAGGGCCACCGCGCCTGATAACTCCTGGCCTTCTGCGCAAACAACGCCGGTTCCGAATGCAGTGGATTGATCCGCAACAGTCCCTGTTCTACATCCGCCAAGCCATACGGCGCGTACACCTCGCCGGTGGCAATCTCCAAGCCGATACACGTGCCGGCCACCAGATAACGATCAACCCCCTGTTTAGCCGAGTGCAGCTGTGGGTAAGGTCGACCAAACCGCTGCCCATACCAGAGGTGAACCCGCGCCTGGTTTCTGACCTCCACATTCACGCCCAAATCCTGGAACAACCGCTCGGCCCTACGAATCACCGCGTCCTCGGCCTCGTAGGACAAGTCGGTGTCGAAGTAGAAAACGTCGTAGTCCTTTACGCCCTGCGCGGCAGGAAGATTGCACTGGTGATTCCACACCGCCTGGAACAGACACCCCGCCGTGAGCATGCACTGCTCCACACCGAGGTCGGGCAGGCGCTTGGTCATTTCAGCATTGATGGGGTTGGCCATGGCCAGGTGGAGCAAGGTGTCGACGGTCAAGGTCATGGGGATCCCTGATTTAATCAGCCCTTCAACTCACTGGCGCGATGACTCGCGGCATCGTCATAAGCCACATACAGCGACTCAGCGATTTGGCTCTTGATCGCCTTGGACGCTTCCAGCCCCAACACAAAGCCTTCTGCCTTGCCGCCTGCGCGGTTGAGTTCTTCATGGGTGGCGGCGCCGGTGATGGCGTCGAGCAGCTTGGTGGCGTGCGGGCCGACGCCCTTGGGCAGGCTGATTTGGTCGATGGACATGGGCGATACCTTGCAAGAGAGAGATCGGTAGCGCGTGGAACCACTGCCGAGGGGTGGCATGGTAGACCGATATGCCCTGCAACGGGGCGTTTGCGAGTGAACCGGATTGAAACTCCAGATGCCTTCGTCATGGCATTTCACTATCATGCGGCACCCGGCACCGCTTCATTGCGCATGCCCGCCCACCTCATTCAATCAAGACCAGGGACAGGCAATGCCGCCATTCAAAACACTGCTCGCCGCCAGCCTGCTGCTGATCTCGTGCCTGCCGGGCACCGCCAATGCTGGCCTGTACAGTTCGGACAACAACAACTTTGGCATCCTGAAAACCAACCTCACCGACGCCAGCAAGTACCGCTACGCCGCGCTGGTGTCGACCAGCAGCGAAGGCGACAACTTTGAAACCCTGCATCAGCTATCACGCGTCTACGCCGAGATCCTGGAAAAAGACATGGGCGTGCCCGTCGCCCTGTACAACGCCGACACCCTGCACCTGAAAAACATCGACACCTACCGCGCCGCGGCCATCGAGCAGATCCAGCGCAAAAACTTCAGCGCCACGGCCGACACCTGCGCAGTGGCCAGCACCTTTCTGTACCCGTCCACCGTCGCCAACCTATTGCGCATCATGGCCTCCGACATCGTCATCCCCCGCAACGACCCCGCGCTCCGCGCCCAACTGGTCGATGTGTCCAAGCACTTCCTGGCGCAAGACCTGGGCGTGCTGATGAAGATGTGCGAAGCCTCGCCCTCACGCAAACAGACCGCCGCCTTCAAAGAATTCCTGGAAGCCCTGCAAAAAGCGCAGCCCTACATCGCCAGCACCGCACGCCTGAGCCAGCACCGCATACAGGCCAACGCCGAACAAAACGCCGAAGACGCCCGCCGCGCAGACATCGATCGCAAGGCCCTCGCCCGCAAAGCCGAGCAGGACAAAGCCTACCAAGCCGCCGAAGACGCCCGCGACGCAAAAATCCTCGCCGACCAGGCCGCCGTACGCGAAGAACAACGCCTCAAGGCCCAACGCGCCGAACAAACCCGCCAACAAGCCCTGGCCGCCCGCACACCCGAACAAGTGAACCGGGACAACCAACAAAACGAAGACGTGCACTTCTGCTACAAATACGCCGCCATGAACAAAGTGGCCACCGACGCCAACAACCAAGGGATGTCCATCGAACGCGCCGAGCAGGTCCTGGTGGATATGAGAGGCCTCAAAGGCCAGGATGCCGAAGACATGCGCAGCACCATCCGCGTCGTGCGCCTGACCCACGCCAACGACACCCCCAACCAAGCCTTCACCCTCGAATACGACCGCTGCCTGGCACTGCGTGCCAAGAAACGCGCAGAGGGCTCACTAAACTGACCATCCCCAGCACCATCAGCCGCACAGACGAATAACCAGGCGACATCACCTTGCTCCATTGCCTACGCTTGCGTCAGAATCCGCCGGCTTGTGCGCTGGGGTGGCCGTCTTTAAGGTTGCCCGGTCGCTGAATCTCTCAGTGACCGGGTTTAGTAGCCCACGGTTTAACCTAACAAGTACACAAGCTTCATCGATCAGACGTTCCTGTCTGTGCTTGATGGTGGCTGTGCGCAGGGCGTCCCAGGACGCGCCGGTTTTGTTAGGTTCCACCGGTCTACTAACCTGCGTACAGCTACCGCCTTATTGTTTAGTAGCGATGAGGTCGTGGCCCAAGCAAGGAACTTAACAATGGTTACCGATTCAACCACCCTCTTCACCATAGCCCCCAACGCCAGCAACGAAACCCTCATCACCAACAGCTACGAGACCTTCACCTCCGTCAGCACCTTGCTACTCGACCTGTCCGAAGACCTCAACGGCAAACACCGCGACATTGCGTTGGCGATTCACCAACTGAGTGAATTGGGCGTGCTGTTGACGGCCAAACTGCTCGACCGCGAAGTGGCTTGCGCCGGCTGATACCGGGCCCTTCAATGCGCTAGCATCAATGCTCGCCGCGTCGCTGTAAGGCGTTTACAGCGATTCGGCGAGTTAGGTTTTGACAGATTTGATAGATGCTCATGGCCGCGACCTATAGGAAGGGTAAGCAAGGAGTGAAATCACTACTGTGTCCACAGGGAGAAGTTCTTAGCCGCTAGGGACCTGCTATCGGCCAAAAGCTGTCGGTCGACTGATTAGAGTGGGACAGTTACGCTGACGTTTTTCGCGTGACTGGAAATGCGTATGACAGAGGTGTACCAAGGAAGCTGCTTATGTACAGCCGTTAGTTACGAGCTATCCGTAACACCGAAAGCAGTGAGCCATTGTCATTGCCGCCAATGCCGAAAAGGTCACGGAGCAGCATTCGCTTCGTACGGCAGTGTTCCCCGTAACGCATTACGGATACTGTCCGGCGCCACCAGCATCAAAACCTATACATCCTCAGAGGCGGTGTTACGCGAATTCTGCACGCACTGTGGCTCAACACTGTTCTGGTCACGATCTCAAGGCGAGTTTGCTGACTGGGTTTCGATAGCACTGGGCACGCTCGACACGCCCTTCATGCCAGAAAAGCAAAAACACGTTCATGTCGACTCCGCAGTCCACTGGTACACGCCATCCCAATCATGCTCCCAGGTCGGCTTACTGCTTTGAGTCATTTTCAGAGGGTCACGGCGGGCAGAAACCGGCCAGAAGCTGCCGATCAGCAACGGCAAAATTTGGTTAGGGTGGACGTTGATCCATGGACTGCTTTAGGCGGCCAGGTAAGTGGTCAGTCCAAAAAACACATCCCTTCCAAGCTTCAACTGGCGCCCCCCTTGCCCCGCTGCTACGTGTGGCCAACGGCGTGTGGTACTGAGCGAAGGCGGGTCGAAACGGCATATGCTGTTGGTACTGGCCTTAAAGCGTTGGGTCTCGCGGTTGGTCTGTCGCATGACGAGCGAAGCCCCCCCCGTTCGCCGTGACTGCGAACGGTTGCTCGACCGGCTGGACCCGCGTAATCATCTGCCAATCAGCATCTAACTAATCGAGCACAGGACCCGCGACTAGCCTATTGCAATGAGGCGGCGCGGATCACTTGAGCAGTCCGCTACTCGATCAAGTGGACCGAAGTTCCAGGTGCTAGCGCACGTGCGTCGGCTGCGTGTTTCAGGATCTAATGATCAGTCGTCACGTTTACTTGACCAACACTTTATCGATTTCCTGAACCAGGGACCTTGGTGCGGGCGTATCGGCGTACTCCTGAGCCATCTGCATTGGGTCGACCATTGGCGTGGTTACCCCGTCGAAGGAGAAACCGCCGACCACATAACGTGCGAAGGTAGGCGACGCCGGGTCTTCGTCGACCTGCCAATACCCGTCATACCGTGTCGCCAGGTACTCGCCGATGTAATAACCGATACGGGTAATGAACCATACACGGTTGGCCTCACTGATCACTGCACTTCGAAAACCGCTGTCCAATTGGGCCAAAAATTTCCCGGGAGTGTTAAGTACCTCGTGAGGTCGTTCAAACCCAAGGCTGGTGCAGAATTCATGGAGCACCGGCAGGCGCTCGGACTTGAATGCTGAAAAACCAGCCTTGCGACGCGCCAGCAATTGCTCGTCTGCCCCTTCGAAATTATCCATGCAGCCCTCATCAATCAATTATGAATAAGCACATCAATTTTATTTAACTCCAGCATCCTTGATAACTCTTGAGATGGCGGAGCTTCCAAAAATATCCATCGCGGCTCATAGCCTTTTACCGTGTCTCTAAGATAGAGATCCTTTTCAATCTGGCTATGAATCTGCGCGGTCAACGGGACTTCATTCAGTTTACCGTTAGAGGAGATGAGCCGCTGATAGGTCTTGATTTCGTTCGCCACGACACCACCCGCCGCCTTATCGACAGGTGCATCTACAAAACGTCCCCCCGTCCCGGGGACTGAGTAATAACGCTGACCTTCAGACCCGTAAAGCTCCTGAACGTAGGTTTCTCCAGCCTCCCACTTTTCACGACCACCCAAATTACGAACGTCATCGAGCGTAAAGGTTTTAGCCGTGGTGTCAGGCAACAATTTTAACCCTACATTTTTTTCGTAAGACTTGATTGAGCTGGCCCCACTCGGCTCAACTATTTTCATGACGTCATCGCTGACCGTGACAATGCTGCCTTTTGGCACAATAGTGCCTGACGTCAGCGTAACGTCACCGGAGAGCTTAACCGTGGTATTGGGCTGAATAACAAGACTTTCCAAAAACTGCGAGCCACCCTCGAGTTTGAAGTTCGGCTCATCTACCACCAGTCGGCCCGGGCTGCCACCGTCGACTTTATCCAGCACCCGCTCGGTCGCCCCCAGCTCTTCGCTCGTCTTGACCATACCGCCCAATTTCGCCGCTTTTTCCGCGCGGTTGATGGGCAAGAAGGCCAGCGCCCACTCTGTCTTGTACTTTTCGATCACCGCGGCACTGTTGACCGGGTCACCCTGCAACTCGTACAGCTTGCCCAACCCGTAAGCTGTTTGGCCTTCAGCCCAGAGCCCACCGACCAGGGCGACAGGGTGGGAAGCCGTGTTGATCAGCCCAAAAGCGATCTGTTCCGAGGTGTCCACCGGATGGGTCAGCAAGTTCTTGCCGAGGGTAAAGATACCTTCTGCAGTACCCACGAGCGCCTCGCGCTGACCTTTAAACGTACCCTCGGGGCTGGTGTAGCTCACAGGGCCAAAAGGCTGCCCTGTGTTTGCCCCTTCTGCAAAATTCAGGTTTCGGTTGTAGAAGTCCAGCGCCTCGGTTTGATCCGAGTCGAACCTGGCAATCGGCATCAGGTAGTTGAGGTTGATTTTTTCGTCGGCAAACGCCGCCGCGTGAGTGAACTGGTAATTTTGCACCAAGCGCAGGGTTTCTTCAGGCGTGTAGTTTTTAATGGTTGGTGTAAGCGTCGGCACGTCGCTCGTCGGACCTGGATCGTACATATTGCCCAGCGGTGCCAAAGCCTGGCCAAGGTGGGTCAGGGTGAGATCGTCCGGTGGCAGGCCTTTACTGCCCAACAGACTCTGCCACCCGGCGTCGGTGTAGTACGCCAACGCCCTTCCCAAACGGGCCTGCGCTTCTTCCACACTGATACCTGCCGCCAGCGCCAACGCAGGCGCTTCGCTTATAAGCAGAGGGATTTCTTTCGGGTGCAACTGGCGGTTGTAAGCATCGACGGCGTTGCCGGTGTTCGCCGCCGTCACTTGCCCGCCCACATTGCCTCCCGATGCGGCGGCCGCACCAACCCCCGCCGAGATCAAGGTAGCCAGTGAGTTGCGCTCGCTTTCCTTGACGCCGCTGTCTTTGAGCGCCTTGTCCACCATCGGCATAAACGTCGCCGACGCTGCCGCACCCTGTGCGCCGGCAAGCGCATTGCCACTGGACAGCCCCTGCGTGGCGCCTGCCAGCGTATGCAGCAGGATTCGCGCCGCGCCGCCTTCGCCCCAGGCCTGTTTGACCACGCTGTCAGTGGCTTCGAATTCGCGCTGATCGGCGTAGTCGCCAATGGCTTTGTAGGTATGGGCTGCCGTGGTGTTGGCGAGAATGCCGACGCCGGTGGTGCCGCCTGCCCCACCCAACCCTGCAGCTACCAGGCCGGTAGCGATGTCGGCCATGAGTCGCTTGTTGCCGCCTATGGCCCAGCTGTTGGCATCTTCGACGGCACGCGCCGCGCGAGCCTGTTGTTCCGGGGTACTGTCGGGGTTGTTACGGACATTTTCGCTTTGCGCCTCGGCCTCGGCCTGCTTCGCTGTGACGACCGACTGGACGATGCTTTGCCCCAGTTTTACCGAGCTCTGGACCAGGTCCATGCGCTCCTGCAGCGCTTTTTCGTCAGGGCGATCCAATTGCTCGTTGGCATTGGCCGTATCGCGATTGAGGCCGACCAGGTCGCTGGCACCGAGCGGGTTACGCACAATAATCGTGCCTTCACTGACCGCGCTGCGTGTACGGCTCTGTTCCGACTCGCGCAACATCAACGGTATGCTGCCGCCTACCCCTGTTTCGATGCCGCCATTTTCCAGGGCGGTATAGGACGCGCTGAGACCGACCGACTGGCTCTTGATCTCGCTACCTCGGAGCAGAAGGCAAGGAATGTCTGGCGCGAACTGGTGAATGACGTGGGCGCATGATTCCAATAGTCACGAGAGGCCGCTTCGTGCCGACTGCTGCCCTTCTCAAAGGGCAGCTTAGTGTCGATAACTGCCTATCACCAACGCTTAAGATGGGCTGGCCAACCCAAAGACCACAACGCCCAATGACCAAATAAACTCACCCATAACCAACCACCCACGGCTCCTGCTCAATAGTCGCAACATCCCCCTCCGCCAATAACCCCCACAATTCCAGAATCTTGCCTCCCGGTACTTGCCTCATGTGGCGAGGATCACCGGTCTCCAGATTTTCAAAAATGACGGTGCCCGACAGGTTTACAGCGATGCACCACTCTGCATCGTTGGTCACCGACACCTGCCCATGCTCATCATCTTGCCCGCGCGTTTGCAGTTCGGCGAGAAGCTCAGGGAATGTGTGTATGCCAGGATCAGCGTTCATGGCACCGTATCTGTGGCTGACGTGATAGCCCATATTAATCCCGTGGTTAGCCTATTTATAAAACGTCAACGCCGGGATAGAGGTCCGCAGGCGGATGGTAATCGGGATCCTCGAAGCGGCTATTGTTGTAATGGGTTTTGGCTGTCGGCCCTTCGCCCTTGTACGTTATCTGCGAGTTTGGCGTGAGATGCCACCCCTCTCCGTCTTTGTCGCGCTCGATCAGCGAGGGGTACAACGTGCAAGTGCCTGATGAACCTGATGTCAGCCTGAACTGGTAAAAGCGCCCAGCCTGGGGCGTGAACTTCGCCGTGACGAAGCAGGATCGCGTACGTGCGCCCTCCCAGGACATGCCCACGTGCGTTTCGATGCCGGGCCGAATTTGCGTTTCGTAATAGTCAGACGTGAGGTTTTGCCCCGCTTTCGGCATCCCCTGATCCTGGGTATGGATGAACGGAAGCAGCCCGCTGCGAATCACGCCACCCGAACGTTTACCGTTTTCGTATTGGTACAGATCGGCATGCTGCGTGAAGTTGACGATGCGTATCCAGGCGGGGTTGGGCTCGTTTACAGGGGCCGCGAAGTAATCGGTGTGAGGGAAATACTGGCAGCCTGCGAACAACGGCAGGGCCAGCAGGCAGAGCGCAGTGCGTATCGACATGAAGCCTGTCCTTTTGCGGAGTCAGGGTAGAGACCACGAGAAAGGAGGCGCATTGCATAACAGGTGATAAATTCGTGGGGGCCGATAGCGACGCGCTTGATCATTGCTGCGCGCAGGCAGCCACCGCACACTCTGCCGTCGTGAGGGGCGGTGTTCGGCCAAGACTCATGCGCCACAACCCGAAGTTGACGATCGTCTTGGCTCAGACTCAGATTGAGCGGGCCGGTCGCTCGCCCAACCGCTCTACCAACCTTACGAGATAACCGTCGGTATCCTGGACGATAAATTCTCGCTGACCGACTTCTACGTTTTCAGCCCGATACCAGGTGTCTTTGCATTCTCGGTAGAGCGTAAATCCAGCCTGCTCAAGTCTTTGGATGACGGGGGCGACAGCCTCAACATCAATCTGTAGGTTCATGCCTCTTCCAAACGGTCTGGTCAACGGCGCCGTCAGCCATTGACCCGCGTCCGAATCAATTTGCTCAAGCATTACTTGCGCTCCGTTCAAATCAAGGTAGGCAAATCCATCTTCCGGGCGTTGATACGCTACGTTGAACCCCAGGCAAGAAACCCAAAAAGCCAAGCTGCTTTCCAGGTTGGTGACCATTAACTCCGGAACCAGTTTATTACGCTCGAACATGAGATGACTTCCATTTCAAAACGCGAATGTGTGCAGGCGGGCAGTTTCTGACAGCTACAGAAACTCGGCCAGCTTTAATTTATTTTCATAGAAACCACATCACCTACAAAACATAACGCCCCACCGACAACAAAACTATCTGCACAATCAAGTAGTCCGGCCACAGCGCCCAACGCTTGAGGGAAATCGGCACGGAAACAAGCTCTTCTTCACTCACATCACCCAGCCGGGTGTAACTCTTGGGGAACATAAAAAACAATCCGATCTGCCCCATGCGCATGGCTTTATCCCTCGGTCGGTTACCGGGCCAAAGCCGCTTATTGTGTTGAACAATCTTATTGCCCTCAAAATACTGCTCCAGCTTTTCAAGCTTGAAGTAGTACGAATACAGCAGTAACGCGACGGCAATAACGACCTCCACACCCACCAGAAATGTGATGACCTTGTAGCCAGCTATATCCATAGGTCATCGGCCATATAAAGTTCTTCGCCAAGCTGTGCGCCATGACCACCGAATAGGTTCCTCGGTACACCCACCAACTTACCCCCTCTCACAGGCTGCGCCTCACGACACGCCACCTCGCCCCCGTTCGCACACGATTCAGTAGTCAACGATTTTTTGATTGATATACGCCGCTGTCGTGTCGAACTCCGACCTCAACGAAGACAGCATTCAAAATATAAAATCGGATTTTTCTACGTGGGCAGAAATCAATGGGGCAAAAACTCACTTTCAGAAAGAAGCTACAAGCCAGCAGATCAAAACCTACAGGCATCAGGTATTCTGCCCAGCGTCAAACCCGCCCCCGGCCTGCTTTAAACGCGCATCAGGAGAGTTGCATGTTGATTGGCCATCGCTTCGAGCGCACCGCCCAGGATGACTTGCACGTCCACTCGCGCAACGGCGTGCAAAGCGTGTTTGTGCTGCTGACTGGCGCAATGGCGTTCATCCTGCCTTTGGCCTTCGTGCTGTTCTGGTTCACCGACGGCGGCTCGCAGTTGGCAGAGGTGGATCCGCTGAGTTCGCTGCTGATCGTACTCCTGCTGCTGCTTATTCCCGCCCTTGGCCTGCTGCTGATGGTGTACACCGGCACCCGCGAGACATTGCTGTTGTCGCGAGTGAACGGTGAGGGCAAGCGCCGCACCCGAAACTTTTTCGGTGGCCGCGAGCGTGTGCAGTCGGTCTTCAGCATCGATAAACCTCACCACCTCGAACTTCGCCGCCGCCCGCAGGCCGAGCCCGCCTATACCCAGCTGTGGCTGGTGATGCGCGACGGCACCGAGCAACGGTTGACCACCGATAACGTGCCGGTGGTGCCGGGGAGCAAACGCACCGATGTGTGGCTGCGTGAACTGGCCGATTACCTGGGCGTGGCGGTGCCCACTGAGGTGGTCGTGGGGTCGGCAACGCCGGCACCCTATAGGCCTGCGCCAGCACCGGCGAAGGTCGCCAGGCGGCGCAAAGTCGGGGGGCCCACGCCTGCGGCTGAGTCCACCGATAAGCTCGGCATTGCGGCACGTGCCCTGCTTTCACTGCTGGGTGCATTCTTCGCGGTGCTGGAGCTGACGCATGTAGTCGGCTTGGTGCGCGCGCTGTTCACTGGGCGGCTGCGGGTCAGCGGTGTTCGCTCAGGCTCGGCGAGCTTTTACTGGGCCGAGCAGCCGTGGGTGTTTTCATTCAATGTACTGGTGGGTGTGGTAGAGGTGCTGATTATCGGCGTGATCGCCTGGGGGTGTGTGCGCACGGCGATTCTGGGGCGGATGAAGGCCAATCATTAAGAGACGCTGACACGCACATAGTAGTTATCGAACTCACCGCTCTCCACGAACACGAAACCATGACGTGTATAAAAGCGATTGGCAGCGCTTTCCTTGAGAGCGCCCACGTTAAGGGAGCGACGTAGCTGATCAGCTTCTCTAAAAATCTGATTCAGCACGTAAGCGCCAATTCCGGCCCCCTGAGCGTTTGGTATGACGTAAAGGTGCTCAAGCAAAAGCTCGCGCTGATGGTCTTTGACCACCACAAAACCGACCAACTCGCCCGCTACTTCTATGCGGCGCGTGCTCTGGACGTCGAACCCCGCGACAAATCGCTCGCGCGCGCGCCGGGGGTCGAAGCGCCCAACGCGTTCGAGACTCTCGCGCATGGCTTCAATTCTGATGGCGACCAGATCTTCCAGGTCGTCATGGGAAGCTGCGGCCAAGACGACAACAGCGTGTTGATCAGCACAGCGGGGCATTGCACACATCCTATAAGTGGTGACGCAGCGCGGGGCAAGCCCGTTCACTACAAAAAACCTGCTTGCGTGGGTCACGCCTGGGTACTGAACCGCTGCGCTGCCCGCCGCGCCAACATCGCCGCTTCCGTCGCCTCAGTCGCGCGTTCGCCTTTGTAGGCCAGTTGGGTCACAAACTCTGCGTCCCTGAACTCGGCCGGTACCAGGCTGTGCTTGTCTTTGAACAGCGGCGCCAGGTCGATGGTGTTGGCGAAGTTTTCCTGGGTCAGGCTGTAGTAGCCCATGGCACTGCCGGACCAGGGTGAGCTGGCGTCTGTCATGTCGATGGCGGCATCACGGTACGTGACGGCGGCGGTCTTGAGGCCCAGGGATTTGTTGAGCAGATCCGTGAGCCGCTGGGTGTCGGAGCTGTTGAGCTGGCCGGCGGTATTAAGCACTTTCAGACTGCCGTCAGCGTCTACCGTGAAGCCATATTTCTTGCTGGCAAGGTCGGGGGCGGTGGTAGAAAGCGTTGCCTGGAACGCCTGGAACGAGGCTTTAAGCGTGCTGTGCGCAGACCTGAAGAGCTCGGCGTATCGAGGGTACTCGGGCGATTCGGAGCGACCGACCCAGGTGTCGACGACCTCCAACGGTTTTGCCGTGGTGCTGGTGTCTTCACTGGGGTGGTAGATGGCCGCTGGCGCCGCGTTTGCCAGGGCGTCCTTGGCAACATCCGTCAGCGGTTGGGGCACCAGCTTTTGGTCGGACGGTGCGAGGCTGGTGCTGGCTGGGGGGAGATAGGCGGAGCTGACGGAGAGTGCCATTTAATCGGTCCATGATTGGCGGGTTCCTGAAGGTTATCGACGGGAACCGGGCAAGCTTGAATCAAGACGCCTCTGCTTGCAGGATCGTACAAGCCTGCCAACTCGCTACTTGGGTAGCCTTGGGCTTCTCACCCATCCAAGGATCCACCATGGCTCAGCATCCGGTAAATCTCACCCACAAAGCCTCGCTCATCGATCAGCAGTGGAGCCCTAGAGTGGTCGCGGAAATGAACGACTACCAGTTCAAGGTGGTGCGTATCGAGGGTGAATTCATCTGGCACGCGCACCCGGAAACCGATGAGGCCTTTCTGGTGCTGGAAGGCACGCTGCGTATCGACCTGCAGGACGGCCCGGTATACGTGGCGGCGGGCGAACTGTATGTGGTGCCGCGTGGCGTCGAACACCGCACCGCCGCAGAAGGCGAAGCCAAGCTGATGATGATCGAACCACGCGGCATCTTGAATACCGGTCACGAAGGCGGTGAACGCACAGCTGAAAATGATCAGTGGATCTGATCAGCAGCGCCCCCCCACCAGCGCCAGTAATTCATTCACCAACTCAACCGCCTCTTGCTGATAGCCCTCCCGCCAGCGCGCCGACCAATCCTGCGGCCGACCGTCCTCTTCCCAAGCCGATAACGCCAAGCCGTTGACGATTTCCAGCTCAAACCACTGGCGCTGCCACCCGGCAGCGTCCGTTACCAGAGTGGTGTCGTGCCACAGGAACTCGGTGTGGGCGACAAAACGGCTCCAGCAGAACAGATCGTCTGAGGCCTGTTCCGCAAGTCTGATCAGTTGTGCTTTGTTATCCATGACTGGCTATTTGCCCTTGATTTATTCCAACCGCGTGACAGCGCCTCGCACCGCAGCAATTGGCGTGTACGCCTGCAACGCTAGTGGCCACCCTGCAATCTCTGGATAATACCCTCCTCCCGCCCCGATACGGATATCCCGTTTTATGAAGTCGCCCGCGTCCGCCCTGCTCCTCGCGTCTGCCCTGTTGCTGCCAGCCATCGCCCACGCCGACGACGCCGCGCTCGCCGACACACTCAAGGCCTTCACCCGCTGCGACGCAACGTTCTTCAGCCGCCTGAACACCCACCACGCCGCGTGGCAGGCCTATGCGCCGCTCAAGCAGGACAAGGATTTCACCTGGATCGCCGTTAGAAACCGTGCCGACCGCAACGCCAACCAAGTGCCCGTCAGCGCGCCGCCCATTGCGGGCCTGAAGCTGTTGTCGTATGCCGATGAGGCCACCGACCTCGATCAGTTGGGGCGCTACTATTACTGGGGTTTTGTTGTGCAAGGCGGCGTCGACGAAGTTGCCCAACGCCTTGCCCCGCTGCTGGACCAACCTGCACGGCTGCAAAAAATCGACGGGGCCTATATTCGCAGCGAACTCAAGGTCGACGACCACTGGCAGGCGATCAAGCCGCAACCCGGCAAGGCACCGGGCACGCGCCACGTTGAGCGGGTGCTGATCGTCGAGCCGGATGGCGAGCACACACGCGTCAGTTGCTCGGTACAGGGCGGTGTCGATGCGGCGCTGCTGGCGTGGCTGCGGCCGGACATCGCGCCGGTCGACTACCCGCGCACCGTGGTCGAAACCAGCATCAACGATGTCGAGGTACCCGCCAGTGTGCTCCAAGGCCTTGCCGCGCCACTGTTGCAACCGAAGTTCAAGAGGTTGAGCTACACCTACCTGTCCAAGAAAGGCGACGGCAGCCAGGACAGCCCGACCTCGGTCACCTTCACCGCCGACGGCGGCCTGCTGAAGAAGAACGAGGTCTACGGCGACACCTTCAACGTCGATCGCCTGATGCTGGCCGACCTGATCCAGTTGAAGTCAAAAATGAACGGCGTCGGCGATGGGCGCGTGCTGCAAACCCTCGCCGTCGAATTGAACGCGCCGAGCAGTTGGGCCCCTGGCCAAACCTTGCGCGCAGACATGCAGATGCTGAACGTGCCCGCCAAGCCCACCGACACACCTACCGCCACCTCATTGGTGTGCAAGGTGGGTGAACGCTTCCCGGCGCGCCAGGTGTTTGCTTCGCTGACCGGAGACGCCATCAAGCTTGAGTGCGACCAGGGCGACTACAAGACCTCGCGTGCGTTTATCGAGGATTTGGGAGTGGCGTTGACGCTGGAGTCGACGTCGAGCCAGTTCCACTACGTGAATCAATACACTGCGCTGGAAGTCGTGCGCTGATCGAGCTATTGGGAGGCAGGCCATGGAACTGAAATTCAGTCACGTCGATGTGCTGGTCAACGACCTTGAAGAGGCCTGCGCCTACTACGCGCAGATCCTCAAGGCGCGTATCTCCAAGACCTTCGTCTGGGACCGCGGCGGCCTGCATGTGCGCTACGCCGTGGCGCTGATGGGCCAGGAGCGGTTCATGCTGGTACAGCCGATTGCCGGCAATTTACGGGCGCTGTTGGACGCCCACGGCGAGGGCATGATTTACCGCCACTGCTACTCGACGCCCGACATTGAGCTGGCCTACGACGAACTGATCGCGTCGGGCGTACAACCCGAAGATGAAAACGGCCAGCCGTTGGCGCGGGAGAACCTGCAAAGCCCGTCCGGCGGGCGCATTATCTGGCTGCCCAAGCGCTTTGGGCATTTCTCTATGGAGATTCTGGAAGAGAAAGGCTTGGAGGCCTTCATCGAAGAGGCGTTTAGCGCCGATTAAGGGCACTCTACGGCGGCACAGCAGTCTGCTCCTAACACACCCCTTGCCCAGCGGAGTTCCCATGATCATTGTTCACCACCTCAACAACTCACGCTCGCAGCGCATCCTGTGGCTGCTGGAAGAACTTGGCCTGCCTTACGAGATCAAGCGCTACCAGCGCGACCCGAAGACCAACCTCGCGCCGCCTGAACTCAAGGCGATCAACGCCCTGGGCAAGTCCCCGGTGATTGAAGACGGCGCCAACGTGGTGATCGAGTCCGGCGCCATCGTCGACTACCTGATCCGCCGCCACGGCGACGGGCGCCTGCAACCCGAGCCTGCCAGCGCCGACTACGACCAGTACGTGCAATGGCTGCACTTCGCCGAAGGTTCGGCCATGTTGCCGCTGATGCTCAATCTGTATGTGGGTCGCCTGGGTGAGGCCGGGGCGCCGTTGCATCCGCGTATCGAATCCGAAGTGGCCAATTACCTGGGTTATCTGAACGATGCGCTGGGACACACGCCGTACCTGCTGGGTGATGAGCTGAGCGGTGCGGATATCCAGATGAGCTTTATCGGTGAAATCGCCAAGGCCCAGGGCAAGTTGCAGGCCTACCCGCACCTGGCGGCGTGGGTGCAGCGTTTCCAGGCGCGGCCGGCGTATCGCCAGGCGCTGGAACAGGGTGGCGAGTATGCATTTGCCAAATAAGTGAACGCGGGCACGGTGGGTGTGCGACTACCCCACCATCTGCCATAACGACGCCCCAACGCCGGTGATGCTCTCTCCGGCGATCAACCCCGCTGCGGCGGTAATCGCGAAGCGCTCGGTGAGACTCGGCCAACGGCAGCTCACCAGCCAGGTCAGCACCGCGCCCAGCGCCATCATCAACGACACCGAGGCCGGCAGGACAAAGGCCAGCCCCAACGCGGCGGCACTCGGCAAGTAACGGGAGCGATGGGCCGGCAACAGGCTGTCGAGCATGCCCAGCAACACACCTACCCCGCCGCCGATGGCAATCGCCCAGCGGATGCTCGTCGACAAGGACTCCAGCCCATGGGTCAGGGTTTGCGCCACGGCTTTCCACGTTGCCACTGCGGGCGCCGGCCATTCTTCGGTGAGCAGCATGGACTGCGGATCCGGAATCAGCGCCAGGTACGCCAACACGCCCACGATACTGCCAATGAAAATCCCCAGGATCTGCGCGATCACTTGTTTATGCGGCGTCGCGCCAATGGCTTTGCCCACCTTGAAGTCGTTCATCAAGTCCGTGCATTGCCCGGCCGCGCCGCCAGCGGTGTTGGCGCTCATCAGGTTGATCGGCACCTGGCCGGGGGCGACGATGCCGAAGCTCAGCTGGGACAATTGCCCGATGGCGCCAATCGGCGGAATGCCAGTGGCGCCCACCACACGGGCGGCGACGGCGGCCAGGCAGATCGCCAGGGGAATGGTCAGCAGCGCCATCCACAGGTTGATGCCGAACAACAGCGCTTGCAGGCTGACGACCAAGCCTATCGACAGGATAAAACCCGCAGCCGGACCGGGCTTGGGCACGTTCCAGATCTTGCCGCCTTCGGCCTTGGTGGAGGTGCGTAATGCCCACAAGCGAATCGCCAAAGAGGCCAAGGTGGAACACACCATCAGGCTCACCCCCGGCCACAGCAACCACTCCACCAACGCGGCAAATTGCGGGCCGCTGCTGTCGGCCGGCAACGTCACCAGGTTCTGCGCCAACAGCCACGGGCCCAGGCCACCCCACGCGAGCAAGGCGCCGAGCAGCAAGGTCAGGCCAACGCGAATACCGATGATGCCGCCAAACCCCAGCAGCAACAGCGAAGGGTCGGCGGTAAAGGTCAGGCGCTCCAACTGGGCCGTCGGCGACCAGCGCGGGAAGGCCCATATGAAGGTGTCCACCCACTTCACCACCCCGGACAGCAACGCCGCGCTGAGCAACACCTTCAGACGCGTCGCGGCTTCGCGGCCATGGTTGTAGATGTGCAGCAGGGTTTCCAGGGTGGCCATGCCTTCGGGGAACTTCAGCGCCTTGTCATTGAGCAATGACGGCCGCAGGTACCAGGCAATCCAGATGCCCAGGAAACTCACCGAGAACACCCAGGCGATCATCGGCAGCGCATCCAGTTGGTTGCCGGTCAGCAGTGTGTAGGCCGGGATTGGCGCCACCAGACCGCCAGAGATAATCGAGGCGGCGGCCGAGGCGACGGTCTGGTTGATATTGCTTTCATGCAGGGTCCAGGGCAGCTGATCGGTGGAACGTTTGGCCAGGCCTTGCCAGATCGCATATCCCACCAGCAGCGCGATGATCGACATATTGAACGACCAGCCGATCTTCAGGCCGGCGTACACATTGGAAGGGGTCAGCAAGATGCCAAGCACCGTACCGGTAATGACGGCACGCAGGCTGAGTTCGCGTTCGACGGGGGCGTACTGGGGAATGGCGGGCGGGGCTGAAAGCATGCGGATTCCTTTCGGCGATGAAACAGGGCGACCTAACAAGTGAGCCCTCTGGGCCCTGAAGGTTCCTGAATCGGCAAAACAGAAGAGCCGCGTAAAGCCCGTCCGTTTTTTGAAGAGCGGGCTCTGGGTGGTGAGCGTTTTTTGTGGTGAACCGGTTTTTTTGTGATGACCCGGTTCTTTCTGGTGAACCGGTTCTTTGTGATGACCCGATTCTTTGTGATGACCCGATTCTTTCTGGTGAACCGGTTCTTTCTGGTGACCCGGTTCTTTCTGGTGAGCAGTTTTTTTGTGGTGAGCGGGCTTGCCCCGCGCTGGGCAGCGAAGCGGCCCCCATAAGGCCGCCGCGATTTTTCAGGAAAACCGCAGCGCCTGGTTTTTGGGGCTGCTTCGCAGCCCAGCGCGGGGCAAGCCCGCTCACCACAGAAGCCCGCTCACCACAGAAGCCCGCTCACCACAAGGTTACATTCAGCCAACAAGTGATACTTGTTCATCCCCTACTGCGCGCTAGCGTTAAGGCTCTTCAGAAATTCCACCAAGAGCACCGGAATGCGCCCCACACCTCAATCCCATCGTCTGCGTCACGGTCGTTATTCAGAACAGGGTCGTAGCTACCTCATCACCGTCGTCGTTCATCAGCGTCAGCGCTTGTTCACTGACCTTTACCTGAGCCGTCTGCTGGTTGCCGAACTCCGGCAGGTTCATGAGCTGGGGCTGGTTGAGTCTCTGGCCTGGGTCATCATGCCTGACCACATTCACTGGTTGTTTGAGTTGAAACAACAGGATTTGGCAGGCGTGGTGCGACGTATTAAGTCGCGCAGCACGCTGGTCATCAACCGGCGGCGTCAAAGCAAAGAGCGCGTTTGGCAACCCGGCTATCACGATAGAGCGGTGCGTGCGGAAGATGATCTTCGCAAGATGGCGCGGTACATCATTGCCAACCCTTTACGAGCCGGTTTGGTGGATCGGGTGGGCGATTACTCGTTGTGGGATGCGGCGTGGATTTGAGGAGGCGAGTGGGCTTTCTCTAGCAGTTGTTGCACCCACGGCGCATCTTGCTGATTGACCACGCCATATCGGTCCGGCGGGAAAAACCGCCAGTGATGCGCAACCTCAACCAGGTGTGTGAGTTCTTCGGCCGACAGCCAATACTCCGTGTGGGTCAAGGCTATCGGTGCACCGTCAAACCGTCGCCCAAGCAGTACGTTCGTGCGGGGAGCGAACGCCAAGGCCAGGTCACGGCAGGGGTGCATGCGTTTTTGCGCAGCGGGCATGCGCCCCACCCGGTCGTAGGTGAAAGGGCCGGGGTATTCGTCCTTGATCACCAGCCAGCGACCCGTCGTGGTCATGGCCACGACCCATTGCGCCACTCCGCTGCTCTGGGCCTGTTCAAGCCGGCCGTTTTTCCATTGCATGAGGGTATTGCAGTCCGGGTCGAAGTCCGAAGACCACAGGCTGGTGCCCGATACCAGCGTGTGACGCTCCAACTCGACCACGCCTTGGCCCGGCATCGTCTGCCAGTAACGCTTGATCGGGTCGCGGGTGTCGCGCAGGTAGTTACGCAATGCCCACGCCGCCATGAACACCAGCGTCGCCAGGGCCTGCCATGCCCATGAATGGCCGAGGATGCCGTCAACATCCAACCCCGGTGAGAAGACGGCGCGATACAGCAGCAGGCTGAGCAAAAAAACCAGACTGGGCAGGAACACGCCGAAACACAGCGGTGGCAGTAACACTGCGATCCAGTTGAAGCGATGCCCGCTTGCGTGTTCATGCGCCCAGGCCAGTTCCTCGGCGCGCATCGGCCTGCGTTCACGCGGGCCAATGCCGGGATCAGGGGTGTGGAAGCGCCAGTACCGTTCGTTGGGGTCGAGATTCATGCTGCGCATCATGCCCGTGACGCGCCGCAAGATACACCGTCTATTGCCCAGATCGAAATACAGTCATACGATGACTGACCACAACCATAACAATAAAGGCTCACTCGTGAATAAACCCCTCATCATGGCCGCCGCTATTGCCTGCGGTCTCAGTGCACACGCCAACGCCGCAACCTTCGCGTACATTTCCAGCCCCGGCGATGGCTTGATTTCCCAGTACCGCCTGGACGAGAGCAACGGCGCGTTGAGCCTGGTAAACCAGGTGACCGCCGGTGACCAGGTCAACCCCATGGCGCTGAGCCCCGACGGTAAAACCTTGTATGCCGCGTTGCGGGTCAAGCCGTTTCAAGTGCAGGGCTTCAGCATTGACCCGGCCAGCGGGCGTTTGACGCCGCAATCCAAAGCGCCCTTGGCCGAAAGCATGGCCTACCTCGCCACCGATCGCGCCGGACGTTTCCTGCTCGCGGCCTCTTACGGTGCCGACGCCCTCAGCGTGCAGCCCATCGACAAGCCGGAACCGATCCTCACCTACAAAACCGGGCTCCACGCGCATTCCCTGCGCACCGACCCAAGCAATCGCTTTGCCTACGCCGGCAACCTGGGCAACGACCACGTGCTGCAATACCGCTTCGATGCCAACACCGGCGCACTCACGCCGATCGGCAGCGGCTACGTGAGCGTGCCAAGCAACACCGGGCCTCGACACCTGGCGTTTTCGGCCAACGGTAAATACCTGTATGTGGTCGGCGAAATGAGCGGCACGGTCACTGCGTTTGCCATCGACGACAGCACCGGCGCGCTGACGCAGATCGGTGTCGCCAATGGCATTCCCGCTCGCTTGAAGCTGGCCCACGGCGAAGTGCGCGATGCACGCAACAATGACTTGAAGGACGACCCAACACCGCGAATCTGGGCTGCCGACCTGCGCCTGTCCCCGGATGGCTCGCTGCTGCTGATGAGCGAGCGCACCAGCAGTTCGGTGTCGGCGTTTGCGGTGGACGCGGCGACGGGCGCGTTGAAGTTCCTCGACAACTACCCGGTCGAAGAGCAGCAGCCGCGCAATATCGCGTTTTCGCCCAATGGCCGGTGGTTGCTGGTTACCGGCGAGAAAAGCGACAAGGTCGGCACTTACGCGGTCAGCAACACCGGCGCCTTGAAGCGCGTAGGTGAGGCGGCTTCAGGCAAAGGTGCGCTGTGGATTGAAGTCCTGCAGACCGCGGCCCAATAGCACTCAGCTCAAACGGAACCGCGCGGTGTTGTCACTCAACGCCTGACTGCCCTTGCTCAAGGTGTCCGCCGCTCGGTTGACCGCCCGTGCGCCATCCAGCAAACGCCCTGCCGCCTGGTCGACTTGCTGGATGTTGCCACTCACTTCATCCGCCGTCGCCGCTTGCTCTTCCACCGCTGTGGCGATTTGCGCCAGGGTGTCGGTGACGTTCTGCACCGCGCCGGCAATCTCGCCCAAGCGCGTGCCCAAGCCGGTGACGGACTCGGCGTCGGTCAACGCTTGCTCGCACGCGGCGCCCATCAGCGTCACCGCCTGGCTCACGGTCGCGCGCAGGCTGTCGACGGTGCCGGCGATCTGCGCCGTGGACGCCTGGGTGCGCTGGGAGAGGCTGCGCACTTCATCGGCCACCACCGCAAAGCCCCGCCCCTGCTCACCGGCGCGCGCCGCTTCAATGGCCGCGTTGAGCGCCAGCAGGTTGGTTTGCTCGGCAATGCCGCGAATGGTGTCGACCACCGACTGAATCTGCTGCCCCTGCTGGCTGACTTGCTGCAACGCGTCGGCGGTGTCGGTGAGGCGTTGGTTGAGCTGCTGGATGCTGGCCGTGGTGCGCTGGCTGTCGCGGCTGCTGTCTTCGGCGATGCGTCGTGTTTGCTGGGCGCTGCCCGACGCTTGTTCACAGCTTCTGGCGACGCCCATGGAGGTCGCGGCCAACTGGGTAGCAGCGGCGGCGATCTGGCTGATTTGATGCTGCTGGTCTTCGACTTCGCTGAGGGTGCTGCCCGATTGGGAATTGAGGGTGAGCACCGCCGAGCCGAGCTGCTGGGTTTCGTGATTGACCCCCAACAGGCTGGTGCGCAATTGCACCACTGCGACGTTCAGCGCGGTGCTGATCAGCGCCAGTTCGTCACGCCCTTGCACCGCCACTTCGACGCACAGGTTACCGTCGCGCAGGGATTCGGCCAGGGTGGTGATGCCGCTGGCACTACGGCGGATGGAGGCCTGCAGGCACATGAACAAGTACAGCGCGGCCAGGGCCAGTACGCCGAAGACCAGTGCAAGAGGAATAAAGCGTTTGTTCGCGTCGCGGTGGTAGTAGCTCAAGCGCTCGTCCAGGGAGGTCAGCGACTGCACGCGCAGTGCGCTGAGCGAACCGAGCATGGCGTCGACACTGCGTTCGAAACCGGCGGTATCGAGCTTGATGGTGCCACCGAACACGCCGTCATCCAGCACTTTAAGCTCGTTATCCAACAGTTGCAGGCTGTTGTCGTACTGTGCAGTCCAAGGCTCCATGCCCTCGAACTGCTTGGCCTTGAGCGAAGCCGCCGCCTTGACCAACTGGTCGCGCGCGTCGCCAATGCGGCTGCGCAGGTCGCGCATTTGCAAACGACTTTGCAGGGTGAACTGCCCCGACGCGATGGACGACTGCCCGACGCCCGCCATACGACCGATACGCTCGATCAGGTCAGGCGTCTGCTGTGTGCCCATCTGCATCAGCATGTAGGTTTCCAGCCAGGGATCGAGGATCAGGCCGGCGTCCAGAGTGATCTGTTCGCGCAGGGTTTGCATCGCGCTCAGCGCCGAGGTGAAACGGTCGTAGCCATCCGGCCACCAGCCCACCGTGCGCAGGGAAGCGGAGTCCATGCCTTTGACGGTGGCCTGCAACGCCTCGTAGCGCGCGAGGATGTCGGCGCTGGCGTTCTGGGCGTTGAGCGCATCGCCCAAGGCTTGCAGGCTTTGCTGGATCAGCGGGAAATTCGTATCGACCTTGTCCATCGCCGCCTTCGCCGCCGGCGTAGGCGCGTGCAGGATGTCTGCCGCTTTCCAACGCGCAGCCAGGTTGCGCTGGGCCGTCAATTGGCCGTCCAGTGCATCCAGGGCCAACAGTTGGCGCACGCCGGACTGCTCGGTGGAAATCACGCCTAATTTATCGCGATAGTCCTGGCCGATCATCCAGAGGCTCCCGACCAGGGGCAGCATGAACAGGAAAAACAACAATTGGAATTTGCGTGCAAACCCCATACGTCCGAGCAGGCGGATACCGGGTGATAACAAGCTGTGCATGTCCGACTACTCCCTCAAACAACCCACGTGGTGCACGGTGGGCGAAGCCTTGAAATGACTAACGGCAAAGTGCCATGTCATTGATTGGCTTGGCTCTAGCAAGATACGGGCCGTTGGCGCGCAGCCCTGAAACAGGGCGTGCTGTGCGTTAATGGCGCCCGCAGCGTGCTCGAAAATGGGGCAAAAGCACTCACGGTCAAGGACACACCTGTAACCGATGGCGCAGGCGCCCCACGGACATGATCAAAACACCCGTGCCGCCGGCCTACCTGGCCTGCATGTACTGGTCAAAATTTTTGATGTGATCATCCAGATTATCCTCAAGCATCATCCGGTACTGGTCACAGCAATACTTGAGCATCGCCTCACGCTCCTCGGCCATGTGCGCACCGGACTTGAAGTTGCGCGCGAGGGCCCAGGCATTGAAGCGGGTGGTGCCGAACATCATCGAGGCGCTGACCTGGCCGAGGTTTTCGAAGGTTTTGAGCTGTTCGTTCGACAGTTCGATATGCGCGTCGGCGCGCTCATAGAAGGCTTGGTCGATAGCGTCTGCCATTGCGGGGTTCCTGGGTAATCACGATTGAATGAAGGGTTATCAAGCCAGCAGTGTGGTGATCCATCTGATCTGCCGGCTGATTTCTTGCAGCTTCGCCTCGGGCACGGCTTGCGACGCCTGCTCAAAGCCCGCCAGGGTCTGGTGTTTCAGGCGCAACGCGCGCTGCCACTTGGCCAAAAATACCGGACTGCGGGCCTGCAGTTGCAGCGGGCCGAAATACAGCTCCTCGGCGGTATAGCTCACCGGTCCTGCACGCTCGGCCACGATGATTTCATAATAAAAGCGGTTTTCGTGCAGCAGCTCTTCACTGACGATGCGATAGCCGTTGTTCATCAACCACAGGCGCAACGGTTGCTCACCGCCGTTGGGTTGCAGGACCAGGCGCTCAAGGCCGTTCAGGTGGGCTTTGCCAGCTTCAAGGATGTCGCGAATCGTCTCGCCGCCCATGCCACAGAGGCTGATGGCCGTGATGCCGTCACTCGCCTGGACGGCCGCCAGACCATCGGCCAGCCGCACGGTGATCTGCTGCTCCAGGCCGTTTTCACGTACGGTCCGTTCGGCCGCCTGGAACGGCGTAGCCGCCACCTCCCCCGCCACCGCCGCCTCGATCACGCCACGGCGCAGCAACGCCACTGGCAGGTAGGCATGGTCAGAGCCGATATCGGCCAGCCGCGCGCCGTGCGGCACCTGCGCGGCCACGCGCTCCAGGCGCATGGACAAGGTGTGTTCGTTCAACCTGTGTTCCTTATCATTCCCCGGAAAATCGATCCCGGCTGTTAGTCAGATGCAACACCATGGCGGCGCGTGCGGCGTCCGGGTCCTGGCGTTTGATTGCATTGAAAATCGCCTCATGCTCCCGGTTCGCCAGTTGCCCGAGCTTGGCAAAATCCGCGCCGCCACGCTCGTCACTCTTCACCTGGGTGCGCGGAATCATCGCATTGCCCAGGTGCTGCATGATTTCGGTGAAGAAGGTATTGCCGGTGGCTTCGGCGATCAACTGGTGGAAGCGTTTGTCCTCTTCCACGCAACTGTCGTTGTTGGCCAGGGAGGCCTGGTAATCGTCCAGCGCTTCGCGCATGTGGGCCAGTTGCGCGTCGCTCCTGCGCAGCGCCGCCAGCGCCACCGCTTGCACTTCCAGGCCCAGGCGTAGCTCCAGCATGTTGCGCACGCTGGCGACCGTATCCACGTGCAGGCGCAAGCCTTGCTGGGCGCTCTGCTCCAGCACAAAGGTGCCGATGCCGTGACGGGTCTCCACCAGCCCGGCCGCCTGCAACTTCGACAGCGCCTCACGCACCACCGTCCGGCTGACGCCGTGCTCCAGCACGATGGTGGATTCCGACGGCAGCTTCTCCCCCGGCTTCAACTGACCGAGCAGGATGCGCTGGGTCAGGGCATCGACCACGCCCTGGGCCAGGTTGGTGGAACGTTTACGCACGGGGATCGGGGCTTCACTGGGCATTGCTGCAGGTCCACAGGGTTGGGCTGGGGGGAGCTTAACACCCAGACCCGGCACGCCGCCGAGGTTGATTGAATAACCACCCAGCTTGTATGACAACTAATCTGGCGGACAGGTATCTCGACAGCTCCCACCACCGTCAACGCTGGGTTCTTTCACCGCCTGCAAACCCACAAAAAACCCAATAAACACTGATAAATAACCAAAACACTTACTCAACGAAAGGCCTTATAAGCACAAAAACATCGAGCGCCGGATTGCGGACTACAGAAACGCACTTGTATGATGTCTATCAACAAGACACGCAAACCCACATAAAAATAACCAGGGGGAGTTTTGAATTGTGAACAATTCAAGCCATGCATCTGCCGCTCCACACAGTGATCCGGTCCTCGCGCGCGCCGTGCGCAAAGTGAAGAGCCATGTGCTCCCACTGTTCGTGATCATGTTCATCCTCAATTACATCGACCGGGTCAATATCGGCTTTGTGCGCACACACATGGAGCATGACCTGGGCATCGGCGCAGCGGCCTACGGGTTCGGTGCCGGGTTGTTCTTCATCGGTTATGCCCTCTTCGAAGTGCCCTCCAACATGCTGCTGCAAAAGGTCGGCGCGCGTATCTGGCTGACCCGCATCATGTTCACCTGGGGCATCGTCGCGACGATGATGGCGTTCATCCAGAACGAAACCCACTTCTACATCCTGCGCTTTCTGCTGGGCGTGGCCGAAGCTGGCTTCTTCCCTGGCGTGATCTACTACTTCACGCGCTGGTTGCCGGGTGTGGAACGCGGTAAGGCGATTGCGATTTTCCTCAGCGGCTCGGCGGTGGCCTCGTTGATCTCGGGCCCGCTGTCGGGCGTGTTATTGCAGATCGAAGGCTTTGGCTTCCACGGCTGGCAATGGATGTTCGCCATCGAGGGCCTGGCCTCGGTGGTGATCGGTTTTTTTGTGTGGTTCTGGCTGGACTCCAAGCCCCACGACGCCAAATGGATGACCCGCGAAGAACAGGACGCGCTGGTCGGCGCCATCGACGAGGAACAACGCCAGCGTGAGGCGCTGACCAGCGTCAAGCCCACCATCGGCAAGCTGCTCAAAGACCGCCAGATCCTGCTGTTCTGCGCGCTGTACTTCTGCATCCAGCTGACCATTTACGCGGCGACGTTCTGGCTGCCGAGCATCATCAAGAAGATGGGTGACTTGAGTGATGTGCAAGTCGGCTTCTTCAACTCGATCCCGTGGCTGATCTCGATCATCGCCATGTACGCCTTCGCGTCGCTGTCGGGCAAGTTCAAGTTCCAGCAAGCGTGGGTCGCGGCGGCGCTGTTGATTGCGGCGGCGGGGATGTTCATGTCCACCACTGGCGGGCCGGTGTTTGCCTTTGTGGCGATCTGCTTTGCGGCCATCGGATTCAAGTCGGCGTCTTCGCTGTTCTGGCCGATCCCACAGGGCTATCTGGATGTGCGCATCGCGGCGGCGGTGATCGCGCTGATCAACTCCATCGGCAACCTGGGCGGCTTCGTCGCGCCGACCACGTTTGGCTTTCTGGAGCAGACCACCGGTTCGATCCAGGGCGGCCTCTACGGCCTGGCCGGCACCTCGGTGCTCGCGGCGATCCTGGTGTTTTTCGCCAAGACCGCGCCCTCTGCCCCATTGACCTCGCCCAGCGTGACGCCAACCGGCGCCGCCCTCAGCAAACCTCTTTGAGCCTCTTTAGGAACTTGCCATGACTACTCCCGTCGTTACTCACTTGCAGGTCATCCCCGTGGCCGGCCACGACAGCATGCTGCTCAACCTCAGCGGCGCCCACGGCCCGTATTTCACGCGCAACATCGTGATTCTCAAGGACAGCTCCGGCAACACCGGCGTCGGTGAAGTGCCGGGCGGCGAACGCATCCGCGAAACCCTGGAAGATGCGCGCAGCCTGGTGATCGGCCAACCCATCGGCCAGTACCAGCGCATCCTCAACCAGATGCGCAGCACCTTTGCCTCGCGGGATTCGGCCGGCCGCGGCCTGCAAACCTTTGACCTGCGCATCACCATCCACGCCGTCACCGCCATGGAAGCGGCCTTGCTCGACCTGCTGGGGCAGTTCCTTGAAGTGCCGGTGGCCGCTTTGCTCGGCGAAGGCCAGCAGCGCGACGCGGTGAAGATGCTTGGCTATCTGTTTTATGTGGGCGACCGCAATGCCACCGACCTGGCCTACCGCAACGAAGCGGACGCCGACGACGAGTGGTTCCGCCTGCGCCATGAAACAGCCCTGACAGCCGAAGCCGTGGTGCGCCTGGCCGAGGCTGCCAAGGCCAAATACGGCTTCAACGACTTCAAGCTCAAGGGCGGCGTTTTAAGCGGCGACGAAGAGATCGAAGCCGTCACCGCCCTGGCCGAACGCTTCCCCGATGCACGCATCACCCTCGACCCGAACGGCGCCTGGTCACTGAAAGAAGCCATCCGCCTGTGCCGCGACCAACACCACGTGCTCGCCTACGCCGAAGACCCGTGCGGGGCCGAAAATGGTTACTCGGGGCGTGAAGTCATGGCCGAATTCCGCCGCGCCACGGGCCTCAAGACCGCCACCAACATGATCGCCACCGACTGGCGCGAAATGGGCCACGCGATCCAGCTGCAATCGGTGGACATTCCCCTGGCCGACCCGCACTTCTGGACGATGCAAGGCTCGGTGCGCGTGGCGCAGATGTGCAACGACTGGGGCCTGACCTGGGGTTCGCACTCCAACAACCACTTTGATATTTCCCTGGCGATGTTCACCCAAGTGGCCGCTGCGGCACCGGGCGAGATCACCGCCATCGACACCCACTGGATCTGGCAGGACGGCCAACGCTTGACCAAGGAACCGCTGAAGATCGAAGGCGGTTATGTGAAGGTCCCGGCCAAACCGGGCCTGGGCGTGGACATCGACATGGACGCTGTGGCCAAGGCTCACGAGCTTTATAAAGGCATGGGCCTTGGGGCGCGGGATGACAGCGTGGCGATGCAGTTCTTGATTCCGGGGTGGCGCTATAACAACAAGCAGCCTTGCCTGGTGCGCTGAGCGCTCAAGACAAAGTCGGTCAAATGTGGGAGGGGGCTTGCCCCCGATAGCGGTGTATCAGCCAGACATGTATCGACTGACACTCAGCCATCGGGGGCAAGCCCCCTCCCACATTGGTCCCCGGTGTATTTCAAGGGTTGTGGTCGCCCGCCACCGCCGCAATCGGCCTGCGGGTCTTGAGACTTCATGCTTTGTGCAAGGTATGCACTGATGATCTCCGGGCTGTCGAGAAAGCGCGACGCTTCAAAAAATTCTGTAGCCCGGCCCGACAAACACACGCGTTTCACTCATCCCGTCGCCTACAGGCTCACAATCGCCAAAATTGTTTTCCTCGGCTCGGTCCAGCCGCGTCAGCACCGCTTTGGCAATTTCCAGTTCGGCCGTATGAAGTGGCAGGTATACCCGTTCGGTATCCGCTCCAGATAATCCTGATGCTCCGGCTCCGCCTGCCAAAACTCGCTGGCGGGCTCAATTTCCGTGACCACAGGCCCCGGCCACAGGTTGGAGGCATCCACGTCAGCCGCGGTATCTTCGGCAATCTCCCGTTGCTGTTCGCTCAGGTAGTAAATCGCCGAACGATAGCTTGGCCCCAGATCATTGCCCTGCCGGTTCGGCGTGCTCGGATCATGGATCTGGAAAAAGAACTCAAGGATCTGCCGGTAGGTGATCACCGCCGGGTCAAACACGATCTCAATCGCTTCAGCATGGTTGCCATGGTTGCGGTAGGTGGCATTCGGCACATCGCCACCGGTGTAGCCGACTCGCGTGCGCAGCACGCCGGGGTAGCGTCGCAACAGGTCTTGCATGCCCCAGAAGCAGCCGCCGGCGAGGATGGCGGTTTCGGTTGGATTGGTCATGGTTTGTCCTTGCGGTTAATGGAGACAGGGTAGTTATGGGGTGATGTTGGGCAATACCAAGGTGAATCAAGGAAAAACAGGGCAGCAGCCGGGTATCAGTCAGTCAAGGACGAACACCTGCCCTTCCGTTCCTCGAAGACACCGCCTGCCATCGCAGCGGGCGAATGAGATTGCCGATCTGCTACCACATAACTGGGTGGCTATCTGACCGCACATATTTCAATGCGGAAATTTGCGGCGTAACTCCAAGTGGATTAATCCTATGCAATTTTGATTACCACCTTACCAAAGGCGCCTCTGGCCAAATGTTCGTACGCTTCGCGTGCTTGATCGAATGGATACACGTGGTCGATTACCGGGCGAATCTTGTGCTCATTCAAGAACTCGTTCATTCGGTCAAATGACGAGCGTGGAGCAACGGCTATGCCGCGAATCGTTGTTTGTCGAAAAATCATAGGCATCAGGTTCAGGGCAGAGGTTTGGCCTGTCAGAAAGCCGATCTGTGCGATACGTCCACCTACCTTTGTTGCAGCAATCGATTGATTGATGCCGTCACCGCCTGCCACATCCAGCAGAAGATCCACTCCCTTGCCGTCAGTGAGCTTTAGAACTTCCTCCGCCCACTCAGGGGTAGTGCGATAATTCACACCAGCCACAGCGCCGAGCTTTTTTACAGCTTCCAGATTGTCATCACGGCTGGAGGTGACGATAACCTTGGCCCCCAGAGCTGTGGCAATTTGTGCTGCAAAAACAGAAACACCTCCAGATCCCTGAACCAAAACGGTTTGGCCGGCCTCGATCCGGCCATAATCGACGAGCGCATACCATGCGGTCAGCGCGGCAATTGGAAGGGTCGCGACTTCCTCATCTGACATGTTGTCGGGGGCACGTACCGCGCTGTCTTCATGGATGATCATGTATTCCGCCAGTCCACCAGGCAATGGCGAGCCGAAGCAGTAGTTGGGCTCATCTGGCCCGGGCATACCGTCCAGGCCGGACGCCCGCACGTCACGCGCACCATTCAGGATCTGGAAGCCTCGCTGGGTGTCCGTCTGTTCCAGCGCACTACGCGTAAAGTAAAACTGACGGCTGAGGGCGAGCGGTTTTACGAACGCGTCAAAGAGATTTTGGCAACCATTGCAGAAACCACTTCCATGTTCGACCGTAGTGGGCCGACCTTGCGCGGACGACTTCGAATTGACATTCCCACTGCATTTTCCCAGCGCAGCTTCATGGAAAGCCTTAGGAAATTTAAAGCGGCATTTCCCGAAATCGAGCTTGCGCTAGGCGTGACCGACCGTACGGTAGATCTCGTCGCCGAGGGCATCGACTGTGTATTGCGAATTGGTGACCTCCCGGATTCAAGCATGGTGGCCAGAGAAATTGGCGCCGCCACCATGGTGACTTGTGCGTCTCCAGGTTATCTCCAAGCCTGCGGGGCACCCATAACCCTGCAAGATCTGGCAGACCACCAATGTGTCAGCTTCCTTTCCGGTCAAAATAACAGACCACTGCCTTGGCACTTCTCGGTAGACGGCGAAGATCGGCCACACACGCCTCATGGTGGAATCACGGTGAATGAGTCGAATGCCTACGTTCAATGCGGTGTTGCAGGCTTCGGCATTGTTCAAGCTCCTGGAATAGCCGTTGAGACATTCCTCGCAAGCGGAGAACTGGTTGAAGTGCTCAGGGCATTTCGTCCAAAGCCTCGCCTGGTATCGGTGCTTTATCCAAGCAGAACGCATCTTGCGCCTCAGGTCGACGCATTCGTGGATTGGCTGAAGGAACATTTTTCCTGTGCTACACCCCAGTTGGTTCACAGCGCATTAACCTGTAAACCATGTCCCCGGTTAGATATGTAAACGATGTCCCCGGTTTGTACCGGGGCAAGCCCGCTCACCACAACAAGCCACGGCGCCCCGTGCCCCAAAAGACGATACGATCGCGCTCGCCCGTGAGGTTTACGCAATACCGTAAACCCACGAAGCTTCGACCCTATCAAGGAAGATAAAAACAATGAGAACGGCTTTCTGCGCCCTGTTCCTGCTGTGCCTGACCGCTCCTGCCTTCGCTGACGAAAGCCCCATCGGCTTCAAAACCAGCGTGCTTCCCGACCCCCACAACCAACGTCCACTTGAGTTGGCCGTCTGGTACCCCGCCACTACCACCGCTCAACCGCAGCTGATTGCCGACAATGCGGTCTTTATCGGCGCCCTCGCCGTGCCCGATGCGCCGCCGGCCAGCGGTGAACATCCACTGGTCGTGCTCTCCCACGGCTACGGCGGCAACTGGGGTAAACAGGTGTGGCTGGCCAGTGCGTTGGCCCATCAGGGTTATATCGTCGCGGCGGTCAATCACCCCGGCACCACCACCAAGGATCGCAGCCCGCAAGCCGCCGCGCAGTTATGGCAACGCCCGGCGGACCTGAGCCGGGCTATCGATGCGGTGTTGGATCAGCCAACCCGATTTGGCGCGGTAGCGAGCAAACAGATCGCCGCCGTGGGCCACTCCCTCGGCGGCTGGACCGTGCTGGCAATCGCCGGGGCGCGCTTCGATCCTGATCTCTTCGCGAGGGAGTGCAGCACCTACCCCAAGCTGGGCGGTTGCATCGGTTACCACGAGATGAACCCCGCCGCCACGCCAGCGGGCAAGGCCAAGTTGGCGGCTGATTTGAGGGACAAACGTGTCACCGCCATTGTGTCGCTGGACCTGGGCCTGTCGCGCGGCTTCACCGACGCCAGCCTCGCCGCCTTGCCAGTGCCGGCGCTGGTAATTGCGGGGGGTGTGCCAACGGAGGATATGGCGCCTGAATTGGAGTCCGCCGATATGGTCCGGCGCATGGCAAAAGCTTCAACGCAGTATGTGGAGATTGCCGACGCTACCCACTTCAGCTTCATGTCGATCTGCAAGCCGGGGGCGATTGCCTTGATTGAAGAGAGCTCGCCGGGGGATGGCATGATTTGCCGGGATGGCGAAGGGGCTCGGGCGCGAGGGGTAATTCAGCAGCAGATTGTGGGGCTGATTACTGGATTTTTGGGGCGACCACACAACAATTAAAAGAAAGTGCTACCCAAGCAAAAATGCATCGAATACGATGCATTTAATTGGTTAAATCAAAAATGCACCGTATAGGATGCAAAAAATGAATGACTTGGGGACCCTTATTAAAAATCTGCGCAAGGCAGCCGGTCTTTCACAAAGCCAACTCGCGCAACGGCACGGAATGAGCCGTGCAACTATTTCAGGCATCGAGAACAACACCATACCTGAAGTAGGGATTCGCAAGGTCGCAGCAATCCTTGAGGGTTTGGGGTATGAATTGACCGCGACACCCAAGCGCCGACGTAAGACGCTCGATGAACTGAAATCAGGAAATATCCATGACTAGGCAAAATGACAGGCTGTATATCGGTGCTGGAGGAGTGGATGCGGGAACGCTGGGGATTGTCGGCCCACACCAGCTTGGTCGCATCAGCGTCTCCCACGACAGCGATGGCAAATCACTGCCTGAGATCAAACTCTCTGAGCTGTTGGTCTATGACGGGGCGAAAGATCTATTCGCCGATCTGATGAAAACTTATGCGGCCTACTCAGGTGTCTCTACCAGGAGCAGGACATCATGGGCCTCTTGCTTGGCGGTTCAAAGGCTTGGCCCAAACGTAAGATGCTGCTCAAGTTCGGTCGCAGCTCATGCAATTTGACGGAGTCTCGTTGCAACGAATTGCTTGCACGAGTGCACGGTGGAATGAGCCGCGCCATGGGGGAACTTTCTGATTATCGAATCGCCCATCACGAGTTTGACGCCGTGGGGGAAAAAATGATCTGCGCATGGGAGAAGGGGCTGGCGAGGAGTATTGAGCCGGAGTGATTGTGTTTGCTTGATAAAAGTTCCAGCGCAGTGCCGTCACATCGATAGCACTGATGATTACTATCGAACCACTCGCCTATAGGCTCACCAACCCCCGTTCCTATAATCGCCTCCCACGTCTTCCTGCGCCTGTCTTAAGGCCACATCCCCTCTTGGAACTCCTCACATGCCAAGCGCGAGCCAGGCCCCTAGCGGCCTTCCCGAACATAATCAACAAAGCGTCAAACAGCAGTGGCTGGCGATTCTTTCGGTTGCCGTGGGTGCCTTTGCCCTGGTGACCAGTGAATTCCTGCCGGTGGGCGTGCTCAACGACGTCGCCGCCGACCTCGGTATCAGCGCCGGCCACGCCGGTTTGATGGTGACGCTGCCCGGCATCATGGCGGCCCTCGCGGCGCCGTTTCTGTCGGTGAGCATTGGCACCATGGATCGGCGGTATCTGCTGATCGGCCTGACGTTGATCATGATCATCGCCAACACGGTCGTGGCCTTCGCCAGCGACTTCAACCTGCTGCTGTTCGGCCGTGTGTTGCTGGGTATCAGCATCGGCGGTTTCTGGGCGACGGCGATTGCCCTCAGTGGCCGCCTGGCGCCCAAGGGTGTGGGCGTGGCGAAGGCCACTTCGATCATCATGATGGGTGTGACCCTGGCCACGGTACTCGGCGTGCCCGTCGGCACCTGGCTCAGTGGTTTGATGGGCTGGCGCATGACGTTCCTGGTGACGGCGCTGGTGGGCATTCCGGTGTTGTTGGCGCAGATGTTCCTGCTGCCGAAGCTCACGCCGGAGAAGGCCATTCGCGTCAGTGATCTGCCTGCGTTGTTTATCAACCCACAAGCGCGGGTCGGGTTGATCGCGGTGTTGCTGATCGGCTTGGCGCACTTTGCGGCCTACACCTATGTCGCACCGTTCTTCAAGCACAGCTCCGGTTTTGATGGGCCGACCATTGGTTCGCTGTTGCTGTTGTATGGCGTCGCAGGGGTGATGGGCAATATTTTCGCCGGGTTCGCCGCTAACCGCAGCGTGCGTAACACCTTGCTGCTGGTGGCGCTGATGATCGGTACCAGCACCGCGCTGTTCCCGTATTTCGCCACTGGCATGACCGGCGCCGCGATGCTGATCGCGCTGTGGGGCTTTGCCTTTGGCGCGTTCCCGGCCTGCGCGAGTATCTGGATGTTCGTGGTGGCGCCCAAGGATGTCGAGCGCGGCATGCCACTGTTCGTGGCGTTGTTCCAGGTGATTATTGCCCTGGGCTCGTTCTTTGGCGGGCAGATCGTCGACCAGATGGGCAGCGCGGTGCTGCTGAGCCTGGCCACGGCGCTGGTGGCTTGCGGGTTTGTGACGGTCCTGGTGTTGGGTCGCAGCGTCAGCAACAGCTTGGCGGCGCAGCCTTGCTAGCCATTGGCTGCGGTTTTTAAGCTGGTATCATCCGGGCACGTTTAACCCAGGTAGACACCCATGAATCGCCAGAAAAAACTGCAGCAGTTGTTCAAGGCCAAGGCCAAAAAGGCCAGCGCCAAATTGGCGCCCAAATCCAAGGACAAATACATCAGCAAGGCGGAGCGGGAAAAGCTGGCGGCTGAAGCCGATCAGGCGCCAGGCGTTTCCCCGCAGGACTGACTCAGCAGCCGCTCAGCGCCACCGGCCGGCGCTCGCCCGCAAAGAAAAACGGCCGCAGGCGCACGCCCACGCTGTTGCCGATAAACGCCGCCACCAACCACACCCAGCCATGCAGGCTGCCCGAGGCGATGCCGCTGAAGTACGCGCCGATGTTGCAGCCGTACGCCAGCCGCGAACCATAACCGAGCAGCAGGCCGCCGATCACCGCAGCGATCAGCGAGCGGGCCGGGATCTTCAGGCTGGGGGCGAAACGCCCGGCCAGGCCGGCAGCCAACAGCGCGCCGAGGACGATGCCGATGTCCATGACACTGGTGATGTCTTGCCACACCGGCGCCGCCAGGGCCTTGGCATTGCCCGGCATCTGCCAGAACGCCCAGGCGCTTACGTCCACCCCCAGACCACTCGCCACCTTGGCGCCCCACAGGGCGAAGGCCGAGGTGATGCCCCACGGCCGACCGGCCAGTGCCAGGGTGGCGTAGTTGAGCAGCGCCAGACCAATCGCGCCCCACACCAAGGGCCACGGGCCGCGCAGGAAACGGCGCAGGCCTTGGTGTTCACTCTTCACGCCTTCTTCAAGCTGGCCATGACGGCGCTTTTCCAGGCGTACGGTGACGGTCGCGATGAGGGCGAACATCGCCAGGCTGGCGAGCAAGGCCGGCATTACGCCAAAGCTCTTGACGATGGACACCGCCGGGAACGCCGGCAGGGCGAACCACCAATCCACATGGTGCGTGGCGATCAACGAGCCGCAGATAAAGAACAACAGCGTCACCAGCATGCGCGCATTGCCGCCGCCCACGGTGAACAGCGTGCCCGAAGCACAGCCACCGCCCAACTGCATGCCGATGCCGAAAATAAACGCACCGAACACCACCGACACCCCGGCCGGCGCTACCAGCCCAACCACCGGTTGCCCAAACAAAGTGCCCGCTCCCAATGCCGGGAAGAACAGCAGCACCGCCAGCGCGAGCATCACCATCTGCGCGCGCAAGCCGGCGCCACGGCGTTCGTTGATGAACACGCGCCAGGCGGAAGTGAACCCGAAGGCCGCGTGATAAAGCGTCAGGCCCAATGCGGCGCCAACCACCAGCAACAATACCTGGCGCGAGCCGACGCTGTTTTGCAGGAACAAGGCGCCGAGCACCAGGATGATAAAGGCCACCAGCGGCGCGACGGGTTTGCGCGTGGGGGTTATGGAAAGAGAGGTGCTCATCGGGATCTCAGTTCATTTGAAGAGGATGGAATACGAGGCCGTAGAGTATAGACCCAGAACCCAGTGGTGGGCGGGCTGGCCCGTTCACTACAAATCAGCCGCGCCCCACCGACCCCGACACCGGAAGATTGCCCAGCAATTTAAGCCCGGTCGCCTTCACAAAGGTGTCGTAATCCATCGGCCGCTGAATCCGCGTTTCAGCATTGGGCAACACATACGCCCAGGCCCGCTGGGACGAGGCGTCGTACACCAACTTGAACAGACGCGTCGGCACCCACACTTGGTTGTCGCCCATGGTGCTGTAGCCCGAATCAAACAACGGCCCGGTAAACACAAACACATCGCCACCGGCGCGCACGGCGAATTTGCGCACGTCGGCCTCGACCTTGCTCCAGATCTTGCGGTTGTTGGTGGGGTCCTGGGGCACCATGTTCGACAGCGCGAACGACTGGGCCATGGCCTTGGCGTCCGGTGCATCGGCGGCCGGAGATTGGTGGCCACGGTCCATGGCCGGTTGCTGGCCACGGTAGTCACTCAACTCGGCGCGCGCGCCCTTGGGGATGCGCGGGTCGGCGTAGAAGTGGTTGGTGCGCTCTTCGCCTTTGGCGTCCTTGAGCTGGCGGGCGTTGAGGCGTTCGACCACCACCAGCGGCGTCTTGCTGGTTTGCGAATAGAGCACCGCAAAATGGTCGGAGCACAGCGCCAGGGGTTTCATGCTGGCGGGAATGGTGGCGGTTTTGATGGGTGTCGCGGCGGGGAAAATATCGGCGCAGCTGTCGAACGAAAGGCGCTGTTCCTGGCTGGAATAGAGGTCCATCGCACCACGGGCCTGCGCCCCGGTGGACAGCAGCAAAAGGGTCGAGAGCGCGGCGGCAATATTGCGTAAGTGCATGTTTTTAAATCTTTTCGTGAGGATCAAGCGGGACCTATGGACCCTCACATTGCACTTTAGTGCCGACCCTGAAGAATCGAATTCCACGCGGCTTCGGCCAGCGGCTCTCGATACGCCTGAGGGCTCTTTTTAACCTTGCCCGAAAGCCAGGCCCGCGAGTAGTTTTCTGCCGCGCCGATGATCAACGAGGGGATCAATTCGGCAGGCAAGTGGCCGAAATACTCCTGGCGTCCCTCGGCGCTCATCCAGTCCTTCAATTGCTTGTTTCGCTGCTTGTTGCGCGACACCAGTTCGTCCTTGAACGGGCCGTTGGACACCGCAAAGCGGCTCTGAAAGACAAAGCGCGCCCAGTCCGGCTGTGCGTCTACCCACTCCACGTAGCTGTACACCAACGCCACGATGCCCTCGCGTGCGGTGTTCGCCTCTTGCAGGTAGCGATCACGCAGGGCGGCCTGGTCTTCAAGCGCGGCAAAAAACAGAGCGGCCACCAGCCCTTCCTTATTGTGCCGGTGGACATCTTCGATGAAAGCGACGTCAACGTGTTTACCGCGCGTATCACCATGAACGTGAAGCTGGCTTAGGCCCGGCTCAATGTCCCACTGCTGCGGGCCCATCGGCGGACCGCTTACCCGGTTTGAACCCATGGACCCGCGCCGTCCACGCAATGCACAGCGCCACGGCCACCAACCCCAGCATCGCCCACGGAAACGACCCCACTCCCCACGTGTCCAGCAGCACCCCGCCCACTACGCCGCTGCCGGCAATCGCGCTGTTCCACGCCACCACATTCAACGACAACGCCACATCCGCGCCCTCGCCCGCCGCATCCGCCAGGGCGGTTTGCAGCAAGGTCGCGGCGCCGCCGAAGCTCAGGCCCCACACCGCCACGCCGCAGTAGATCACCTCAGCCATTGAGCTCAGGCAGCCAAACACCACACAGACCAGCGCAAAGGCCGCCAGGCTCACCAGCACGGTCTTGCGCAACAACGGCTCGACCAGCCTGGCCGTGATCCAGATCCCCGCCAACGCGGCACTACCGAACACCAGCAGGACCAGGTCGACGCGCTCCGCCAACCCCGCCGACGCCACGAAGGGGGCGATGTAGGTGTACAGAATGTTGTGCGCCAGCATCCAACTGATCACCACCGCCAGCACCGGGCGCACGCCTGGCGTGGTCAGCACTTGGCCCAGCGACAGTCGCTGGTGTGCGGGTTGCGGCGCATAGTCCGGCACTTTCACCAACACCCAGACGATCAACACTACGGTGAGCCCAGACATCAGGCCGAAGGCGGTACGCCATCCCACCAGCCCGCCAAGCCAGGTACCCAGCGGTACACCCAGCGACAGCGCAATCGGCGTGCCGACCATGGCCAGTGCCAGCGCCCTGCCCTGTTGATGAGGCGCGACCATGCGCCGGGCGTAACCGGCGAGCAGGCTCCAGGCCAACCCCGCCGCGACTCCGGCGAAGAAACGCGCCACCAGTGTCACGCCGTAGTGAGATGACAACGCGGTGATCGAGTTGAACAGCAGGAATCCGACGATGGTCAGCAGCAACACATTGCGCCGCCGCCAGCCACGGGTAGCGATGGTCATGGGAATCACCGCCAGCACCGAACCCAATGCATAGGCCGTGACCATCTGCCCGGCCATGGACGGCGAAATCGCCAGCCCTTCGCTGATCAACGGCAACAGGCCGGCGGGCAGGGTTTCGGTAACGATGCAGATGAAGCCGGTCATGGCCAGGGCGAGCAAGGCGCCAATGGGCAGGCGTTCGGACGAGGCCGGTAGAGTGAGTGAAGGCGTCACGGGAAGCTCCTTGGAAACAGACTTAAATACTGATCGATACAAATGTTGCAGGTGACCGGCGCACATTGTCAACGACTTATGTATCGACTAGTATTTATCTCGCTTTCCACCGGAGTCTTCATATGGCACAAATGGGCCGCCCGCGTAATTTCGACCGTGCACAGGCTGTGGAACAGGCATTGCACCTGTTCTGGCAGCACGGCTACGACGCCACCTCTCTCGCTCAGCTCAAGGCGGGCCTGGGCGGCGGCATCTCCGCGCCGAGCTTTTACGCCGCGTTCGGCTCCAAGGAAGCCTTGTTCGACGAATGCGTGCAGCGCTACCTGACAACCTACGCCCAAGTCACCGAATGCTTGTGGGATGAAACCCTGCAACCGCGTCGGGCGATCGAGACCGCGTTGCGCCAGTCGGCGCGCATGCAGTGTGAAGACGGTCATCCCAAAGGCTGCATGGTGGCGCTGGGCGTGATGAGCGCGCCAAGCCCGGAGAACGCACGGGTGGCAGATGGCTTGACCCAATCGCGGTTGCGCACACGGGCCGGGATCGTGGCGTGTGTAGAGCGGGCGGTGCGCCAGGGGCAATTGCCGGCGCATACCCAACCGGTGGTGATGGCGACGGTGTTTGACAGTTTCCTGCAGGGGGTGTCGATCCTGGCACGCGATGGGATGGCGCATTCAGCCATCGATGCAGCGATCAGCCAGATTATGCTGACATGGGATGTCGCCGCGTCTGTCACGCCCCCGTTATCCAAACCGAAGGCTTAAATACACAATCACTGCTGGCCACGCTTGCTTTCGCTGATGGCACACCGCTAATCTTGCGAATAATTCTTATCCGCAGACGTAGCCTCCCATGTCGGCCAGCGACCTTCCCTTGAATCAGGCTGTCCATGTGCTCTACACCGAGCACCATGGCTGGTTGTTCGGCTGGCTGCGAAAAAAACTCGGTTGCCCACAGAACGCTGCGGACCTTTCCCACGACACCTTCGTACGCATCCTTACGTCCCGGGACGCCCTCGGCGCCCTGCGTGAACCGCGGGCGTTCCTCACGACCACCGCGCGCCACCTGATCATCGACCGGGCGCGCCGCCGTCAGCTGGAAGACGCCTACCTGCGCGAACTGGCGCTGACCATCGACATGATGGAGCACTGCCAGCAGTCGCCGGAGCAGATCCTGGTCACCCTCGAAGCGCTGGAGCAGATCGCCTTTGTGCTCGACGGCCTGGCCCTGAATGCGCGACAGGCGTTCCTGCTGTACTTCCTCGAAGGCCTGCGCCAGAGCGACATCGCCAGCCGCTTGGGGATTTCCGAGCGCATGGTGCGCAAGCACCTGATGAATGCCCTGCTGCACTGCAACCACGTGCTGGACGTATGAGCGCCGACCTCGACCAACAGGCCGCCAACTGGGTGATTCGCCTGAATGAAGGCAACCTCAGCGAGCGCGAGCAGCAGCAATTCGAACGCTGGAAGATCGCTGACCCACAGCACGCGGCGGCCTTTGAGCGCTTGCAGGGGTTTGTCGGGCGCTTGCAGGCCTTGCGGCCGCAACAGGCACCGGTGCAAGCCGCACTGGAAGCGGCCCGGGTACGCCGGCGCAACCCGGCCGGCCGCGTCCTGCTGGGCTTGCTGATGGCGTTGCCGGTGGCCCTGGCATTGCGGGCTTATCCGTCCAGTTACCTGCTGGCCGACCAACGCACCGCCCCGGCGCACTGGCAGCGAATCAATCTGGAGGACGGTTCGCAACTGACCCTCAGCGGCAACAGCGCGGTGGACCTGACTTTCAACGGCCAGCAACGCCAAGTGCGTTTGCTGCGCGGTGAAATACTGGTGCAGGTGGCCCACGATGCCACGCGGCCGTTTACCGTGGTGACTGACGACGGCCAGATGCGCGCCCTCGGCACACGTTTCACGGTCAGGCGCGAAACGCCGGGCACGCTGCTGACCATGCTCGAATCGACCGTCGCCGCCACCGATGCCGGTCAACACACGGCTGTGAACGTCAGTGCCGGCGAACAGGCACGCATCACGCCAGACGCGGTGACGCTGCTGGGCAAGGTCGATCCCCGCGCCACGAACGACGCCTGGCAACACCACCAGTTGGTGGTACAGGACCGGCCGTTGCCGGAAGTACTGGATGAGTTGGCACGCCAGTACGGCGGCCATGTGCAGTTCAATCGCGAGCAATTGGCCGACCTGCGTGTGTCTGCCGTGTTGCCGCTGGACAACCCGCGTCGCGCCCTGCAATTGATTGCCGATGGTCTGCCGGTGCGCCTGCGCTCGTTCAGTCCGCTGTGGTTGCAGATCGAGCGTCACGAAAAATAGTTTCGCGTGCCGGGTTCCGCTTTTCAGCACTGCCCCGTCAAGGAAGAAAGCACCTCAATAACAGGAATTCTTCCATGCCGCGCCACCTCAAGCGTTCTCCCTTGCCTCTCGCCCTGGCGATCAACCTGGCCAGCCTTACCGCACTGAGCGTGGGCCTGTGCAGCCCGGTGGCCGCACAAGAGGCGGCGCGGTATGCCATCGCCGCTGGCCCGCTGGGCCCGGCACTGAACCTGTTCGCCCAGCAGGCGCATGTGGCGTTGCTGTTCGACAGCACGACCGTCGCCGGTTTGAGTACCGCGGGTTTGCAAGGCGATTTCCCGATCAACCAGGGCTTTGCCCAGTTGCTGCGTGGCAGTGGCTTGCAAGCGGTGCAAGGCGCCAACGGGTATGTGTTGGTGCCGGTCAACACCGGCGGCGCCCTGGAATTGGGGCCGACCTCGATCACCGGTTTGAGCGAAGAAAGCAGCACCGAGCACGTCAAGGGCTACGTGGCCACGCGCAACCTCAGCGCGACCAAGACCGACACACCGATCATCGAAACCCCGCAATCGTTGTCGGTGGTCACCAGCGACGAGATCCGCGACCGGCAATCGGAAACCCTGTCGCAAACCCTCGACCTGACGCCGGGTTTCACCAGCCAACCCACCAGTTTCAACCGCACCTCGGACCGCTTTCGCATTCGCGGTTTCGATGTGGAATCCGCCACCGGTGGTTCCCTGCGCGATGGCCTGCGCCTGCAAAACAACTCCTACGATGGCGTGCAGGAACCCTATGGCCTGGAACGCGCCGAAGTGATTCGCGGCGCGGCGTCGGTGCTGTACGGGCAACTGTCGCCGGGCGGCCTGATCAATACCGTGAGCAAACGCCCGAGCCAGATGCCTTACCATGAGGTCAACCTGCAAGCCGGGCAGAACAACCGCAAGCAACTGTCCGCCGACTTCACCGGCCCCCTGGGCGACAGCGACACCTTGAGCTACCGCCTGACCCTGCTCGACCGCAAGAGCGACACCGCCGCCGACCATATCCAGAACGATAAGGTCTATGTCGCCCCGGCCCTGACCTGGCGACCGAATGACGACACCTCGCTGACCTTGCTGTCGTTCTACCAGAAGACCGAAACCGGCTTCTCCGCGCCCCTGCCCTATCAATTGACCAAAGGTGTGGGCAGCGGCAATTTCCAGATCGGCCGCCACGACTTTATCGGCGAACCGGACTACGACGAGATGAACGGCGAGATGTCGGCGCTGGGCTACGAGTTCGAGCATCGCTTCGATGAGCACACGCGCATCAGCCATAAGCTGCGGTACTACCAATCGGATGTGACCTGGCGCTACCTGCAGGTCAACACCTCCGGCACCAACATCGCCACTGCGCAGACCTCCGGCCTGCTGCGTCGCCAGTACAGCGACCGCGAAGAACGCTCACGGGGCCTGGCCAGCGACACCCACATCGAAAGCAAATGGCAGTTCGGCGACTGGCAGCACACCTTCCTGCTGGGCTTTGATGGGTATGACACCAGCTACGACTCCCATAACTTCCGGGGCACTGCGCAGCCGCTGAACCTGGCGACCTACCAGTACGGCCAGCCGGTGGTGGTGAATAAAAACCCTGCGACCGACCGTGGCTCGCAAATCGACACGCTGCAAAAAGGCATCTACTTCCAGGACCAGATCAAGTTCGACGAGCGTTGGATCCTGCTACTCGGTGGCCGTCATGATTGGGCGGACCAGCACACCGAACTGTTCCGCAATGGCGACGACAGTGGCAAAAGCAATGAAGCCACCACCTGGCGCGCGGGCCTGGTGTACAAGGCCGACAATGGCCTGGCGCCCTACATCAGCTACAGCGAATCGTTCTTCCCGGTAGCCGGCACCAACAAGGCGGGTGAAAGCTTTGTGCCCACCCAGGGCAAGCAGTATGAAATCGGTATCCGCTATCAGCCCGAGGGCAGCGCCACGCTGCTGAGTGCGGCGGTGTACCAGTTGGAACAGCGCAACGTGTTGAGCCAGGACCGCACCGATATCAATTTCTCGGTGCAGGTCGGCGAGGTGCGCTCCCGAGGCTTCGAATTGGAAGCCAAGAGCGAAGTCACCCCCAACCTCAGTCTGATCGCGTCCTACGCCTACATCGACGCACGCATCACCAAAAGCGATATCGCCAGCGAAGTCGGCCAACGCAGCGAAGACACGCCTTATCACCAGGCCGCCCTCTGGGCCGATTACCGCCTGGCCGCGTTGGGCGTGCCGCAACTGCGCATCGGCGGCGGCGCGCGTTACAAGGGCACCACGCAGGCATCCGGCGTGCCGTCTTCGATGCCGGCTTACACGCTGTACGACGCCCGCGCCAGTTACGAGATCGACCCCAATTGGGAGGTCGCGCTTAACGCCAATAACGTCACCAATAAGCGCTACACCTACTGCGAGTTTGCGATTTGCCGCTATGGCGATGAGCGGCAGCTGGTCAGTTCGGTGACCTACCGCTGGTAACCGGGCGGGAACAAACACCGTTAATCATCGGTGGCACAAATAATAAAGGCGCTCCGAAGAGCGCCTTTATTCATCGCGGCATTATTGCTCGCTGATGGATTTCACCTCAGCCTTGGCTGCACCGCCAATCGCAATGCGCTTGGGTTTCGCTTCCTCCGGGACCACACGCAGCAGGTCAATGCTCAGCAACCCGTTGGCGAGCTGCGCGCCCTGCACTTCAATGTGGTCAACCAGGCGGAACGACAACCGGAACGCACGCTGGGCGATGCCCTGGTGCAGGTAAGTAATGCCCTCATCGTGTTCACGCTTGCCACCGGCGACGGTCAACACGCCTTTTTCCACCTGGATCTCCAGGTCATCCTCAACCAGCCCTGCAGCCGCGATGACGATCCGGTAATGATCATCGCCGTGCTTTTCGACGTTGTGAGGTGGATAGGTGGTACCGGCCTCGCTGCGAAGCGCCGATTCAAAAAGGTCGTTGAACCGGTCAAAACCAACGGAATGACGGAACAGTGGGGCCAACGAGAGAGTAGTAGCCATTGCGAAATCTCCTGAGTTTTCTCCAAGTGATTTGATCCGCGACCCGCATTCGGCATCGCGTAAACCCTAAGTAGGATCAGGGGGGAAAATTTCAAGCGGCATCCACAAAAAAATTTTCGCGACGATGGGAGGGGTCGATTCTGAGCTAGGGCAATTCGTGAAAGGCACATAGCGAAACAGCAATTGCGGACTAGACAGATGAGCGCACGGGGCCTTGCCAAATCTCTGAATCGTAGGATTAGAGACGCGTTCATGCTGGGTCACGCTGTGCGCTTTGATCACCCCGGAGAAATCCGAGGCAAAAAAAAGCCTGCATCGCTGCAGGCTTTTCCTATCTGGCTCCACGACCTGGACTCGAACCAGGGACCCAATGATTAACAGTCATTTGCTAGCTGTTAGGCGCACCGGGGCCACGGCGAAATGTGGCGAAGGGATAGAATTGCTGCATAGCGTGGATCGCAAAAATGCGTCACGCCAGGAAAGTTAGTCGGGTTGGGTTAGCTTGTCAAAGCGAGACAAATCAATGACTTGTAGGAAAAGGAGACAATTACTGTCGGCTACACGAGGCCAGACAAAGCTTCTGCGTAGCACTCAAACCTTTTCGATCGCCTTTTAAAGATCTGGCGTGGATGGAGCCACTCAAAAATCACCCCCTTCATTGCTGACGTATGGCGATTAAAAAGAATCGAGTCCTTACATTTAGATCGCTGGCCTGCGCTATGCAGTATTATCGACATTACTGTTCGTACAGAGCCTAACAAATCTCTAATAATCGAAGATCCTCAACAAGATCTGCGGCCTCTTCCGGAGGCAGCTCTTTCAGCATAGAGGAAAGGTCAATCTGCTCGACCAGCTCTAAGGCAGCATCCATATGATATTTCTTGACACTCTCAGAAGATCGACCCGCAGAAAGAATAAGGGCTGAAACTTCAAGCATCAATTTCTCAACTGGCAGGCCGAAGGAACTTTCAAGTTCGCTATAGGCAAAGCCTACTTCGCTTTCACCGTCACCCCAAGCGCTTCGATGCCTAAGCTTTAGTCTGCAGTAGCTGTAGTAGCTGCCTAAAAACCAAGCTCTAATTTCAGCGTAATTCACTCTTTCTTCCATCACAGAGTCTTCCTTGGTGGACGCAACATGACGCCCTAACATAAAAAGCGAAGGCAATATGCCTGCTTTATACCGTCCTTAGCGTTTCGGAAACACCCTTATAGCTTTTTCAACAGAACAAATCAATTCAGTTATTGTGTTCTCATCAATACTAAAATACAAAGGAAATTCTCGATCACTTGAGTAATCGTATACTGCACTTCTAGGATGGAAATTAAAATCGAGCATCACTACAAATTTCATATCACCTGAAAACTCGAACGCTAATTCACCCTCCATAAATTCAATCCTCGATGGCAGCATTTCAACCTGCAAGCTTTTAAGCCATTTCGACAAACTTACTAACTCATGAGTGCGTAAATAAGGTCCACACGCAGTCCAAGAGCCCTCGACTTCCTGCTCCGCCTTTATACAAATTATCAACCAATTAGCATCTAAGTCATCTTTCGCGTTAGGAAACTCGTATGTTTTTACTTCGCACGAAAATTTATTACCTCGGTCGGATAGACTGATCATACATTACTCCCTATTTTTTGCCGGCCTAAAGGTAATAATCTTATTAGTCACTGGATTGACTATCGCCTCAAGTCCTTTATACCCATACCCTACGGTACCATCCCCTGCGTCAAACCTAATTCCATTGTTGAATATCTGCGCAATATCATTGGGTGTTTCAAATCCGATATTTTTCGTTCTGGAATCTTTTAGCCTAGTAATAGCATGGTTCGACAAATCTATTCCTGCGTTACCGAAGATACCCATCAACTCCTGATGAGTAAGATCCTGTAGGGGTCGATTTTGTGCTAAGCCCTTTAGCTCCACTCTATCACTGTACATATTACCAGGATCGAGTCGATGCTCAGGCGTTACGTATTTCCCATCGTCCCGCTGCCCGTCCAGCGGGGTCCCACCGGTATTGGTAGCAGGGTTAACAACGCCGCCATTAGCGAAACCACCACTGCTCGGATTTGCTCCGTTAATCTCAAGAATAGGGGTGATATAGGCCAAATGCTCAGGGTCGAGTTGATGAATCGGAAAGGAGGTGCCAAGCAAAATCTCCCAAACAGCGGCGGAAATCCTGATCTGTTGGGCCGCATCCTTTCCAGCCTTCGCACCTGACTCCACCAGCGAATTCGCAGCAATACGTGCCTTTTCCTGAAATGTCGCATCTGACGCTACCAGAACAGCACCGACAGCCACGACGACTGCTTCAGCCGCAACAGGAATCGCCACTAAATTGCTTGCGCCAGTTTTAGGACCGTTCAAGGTCGTTAACAAGCTCATAACGATCAGAGCTTTGTTGGGATCATCGCCCGCAATTTGAGTAAGCTTATCAATCAGCGCTTGGTTTTCAGGTGCCTGTTCTTTTCCGGTGATTCCCCCTATCGCTTTAGTGATCAGCGCTGCGCGATCTTCCGCATGACGACTACCTAACTGCCTAACCAAAGCTTTGCCGAGCATCTCTTTGGAGACGTCATCAGGGTTCATCACTACGGTAATCTCTGCACCCGCGCCCAAAAGATCCAGCAATTGGTGAATGGTTTCCTCACCCCGGTCTCCAATTTTCTTAGCGTCAGTTGTCCATTGCGCAATCGTTGCAGTGGGGTTTGTCACCGCCGTCAATGAAGAGTCAGTTATGTAAAGATCTGTGCGCTTTTCTTTATCCTTGGTGACTTCGTAAGCTTTACTTACATCACGATTGAGGCCTGCGACAGCCGAAGCCGCGTCAGCAGCATCTCGAACAATTATCTCTCCCGAGCCAACCGTCGCACGGACCGACTGTTCACGTTCCTTGTCGTACTTCCAGCCCGAAACACTCCAACCGCTATCGCCGGCCTTCCCCTTACCCACTTGGCTTGGGTCTTGTGTGGTGCTCTGACCCTCTTTGTAGGAGCCGCCAACACTCAGGTAGTAACCATGCTCATTATCTTTTCCTGCGATGTCGTTGAACCCAAGCGTCCCTGTATCCAGTTTGAGATTACCGGTGTCTGAAGCGATCATGCAGGTCACGCTGTGCGCTTTGATCACCCGGGAGAAATCCGAGGCAAAAAAAAGCCTGCATCGCTGCAGGCTTTTCCTATCTGGCTCCACGACCTGGACTCGAACCAGGGACCCAATGATTAACAGTCATTTGCTCTACCAACTGAGCTATCGCGGAATGCGCCGTATGTTACTGATTGAAAAGGAGAAGTCAAGCTTTCCCTGACAATCCTGGCGATTAATCCGGATGGCCGGTTGAACGCTGCGACTCCTTGGCCAACTCCAACCAGGCCCGGGCAGCGGGTGGGAGGTGGGCGCTGGCGCGCCAGGCCAGGGCGATGTGCCAGTCGGTATGGGGTTCGTCCAGGGGGATCAGGGCGATGCCGGGGTGTTGGTGCTTGTGCGCCAGCATGCGCGGCAGGAAGGCCGCGCCGAGGCCGGCGGATACCAGGTCGACAATGAAGTCGATCTGGCCGCTGCGCGCCGCCACGCGAGGTTGCACGCCTTTACGCTCACAAGCGGCAAGGATCTTGGCGTTAAGGGCGAAGCCGGCTTCGAACAGGATAAATGGCGAATCTGCCAGGTCGCTGAAATCGATCCGTTTGCGCTGGGCCAAAGGGTGGCTGATCGGCAGGACAGCCATCAGCGGTTCGTTACGTACGGGTTGGTAGTCGAACCCTTCGTCTATGGGCAACAGGAGGGCCGCCAGGTCGACCTCGCCTGCCTCCAGGCACTCGCGCAGCCGTTTGCTGCCGTATTCGGTGAGTTCGATGTCGATGTCCGGGTAACGGCGGCGATAGGTGGCGAACATTGTCGCAAACAGCACGCCGCAACCCACCGGCGGCAGGCCGATGCGCAATACGCCGCGCTTGAGGCCACGCAGGTCGTTGATCTCGGCCACCAGGTCGCTGTGTTCGGCGAGCAGGATTAGGGCGCGGCTGTAGGCGATTTCGCCAGCGGCGGTGAGTTCATTACGGTGACCGAGGCGGTTGAGCAGTGGCATGCCCAATTCATCTTCCAGGGTCTTGATCGCCTTGCTCACGCTCGACTGGGTCAACGCCACCACATCGGCGGCTTGGGAGAAACCGCCTTGGCGCACCACTTCGACAAAGGCACGCAGTGTTCTCAGGTTCATCAGTATTCCTTTCTCGACTGACCACTAGCGATAAAAGTTGCTTTTATCATGACAGAAGTTTGCCTATCTTGGAGGCACCTTGCCTTGCCGAGATTCCGTGCATGATCATTTCGTCCGCCTCTGACTACCGCGCAGCCGCCAAACGCAAGCTGCCGCGCTTCCTGTTCGACTATATCGACGGCGGCGCCTACGCCGAGCACACGATGCGGGCGAACAGTTCGGACCTGGCCGAGATCAGCCTGCGCCAGCGCGTCCTGCGTAATGTCGACAACTTGAGCCTCAAGACCACGCTGTTCGGCCAGACGCTGGACATGCCGGTGATCCTCAGCCCCGTAGGCCTGACCGGCATGTATGCGCGGCGCGGCGAAGTGCAGGCGGCGAAGGCGGCGGCCAACAAGGGCATCCCGTTCTGCCTGTCGACGGTGTCGGTGTGCCCGATCGAAGAGGTGGCCTCCCAGAGCCCGCAGTCGATCTGGTTCCAGCTGTATGTGCTCAAGGACCGCGGCTTTATGCGCAATGCGCTGGAGCGCGCCCAGGCGGCCGGAGTGACCACGCTGGTATTCACCGTGGACATGCCGACGCCGGGCGCACGTTACCGCGACGCCCACTCGGGCATGTCCGGGCCGTTCGCGGCGCAGCGGCGCATGCTGCAGGCGGTCACCAAGCCGCAATGGGCCTTCGATGTGGGCTTGATGGGCCGGCCCCACGACCTGGGCAATATCTCCAAGTACCTCGGCAAACCCACTCACCTGGAAGACTACATTGGCTGGCTGGCCAACAATTTCGACCCCTCCATCAGTTGGAAAGACCTGGAGTGGATTCGCGAATTCTGGAAAGGCCCGATGATTATCAAAGGCATTCTCGACCCCCAGGACGCCAGGGACGCCGTGAGTTTCGGCGCCGATGCCATCGTGGTCTCCAACCATGGTGGCCGCCAGCTGGACGGCGTGCTGTCCACTGCCAAAGCGTTGCCACCGATTGCCGAAGCCGTGGGCGATGACTTGACGGTGCTCGTGGACTCCGGCATCCGCTCCGGGCTCGACGTGGTGCGCATGTTGGCCCTGGGCGCCAAGGCCTGCCTGCTGGGCCGCGCCACCGCTTACGCATTGGCCGCAGGCGGCCAGCAGGGGGTGGAGAACCTGCTGGACATCTTTGCCAAGGAAATGCGCGTGGCGATGACGCTGACCGGCGTCACGTCGATTGACCAGATTGACCACTCCACGTTGGTCCAATCAGCCAAATAACTGACGTCATGCGCCAACAGCCGTTTTCTGCTTAGAAAACGGCCTTTGATTTATAAGGTTTTTTATTAAAGTAAACGAAGTGGCATGAATCTAGCTCTAACCACCTTCAAGCAGGTCAAGCGATGACAAGACGTGCGGCGGTGCCCAGGGGTTATAACCCCCTGTAAAGCGGTCTAGACTGTTACTCATGTTTTACGGAACTGAAGGAACAGTTAGACGCTTGGCACTCGCCACTCTCATCGAGCCTGTAAGACAGCTAAGTGCTTAGAGGCCGATCGCTTATGAAAACACCTACCCAGACCAACGCAATTGACTTTGACAGCGCTAAATTGCAACGCCTGGGCTTTGGTCAGCCATCGATCCTGCCCCACCGCTCGACGACCGTCGCACAACTTCGGCAGCAACTGGGCATGCAGTTGCAGACCAGCCTGGAGCCGGAGCGCATCCTGGCGGTGTTCTTCCGTGAGATCCAGCGCCTGGTGCCCCTCGACGCCCTGCACTACCGGCACCAAGCCAGTGACCTGCGCCTGGAATTCGGTCAGCGCGGCCACCACTCGGTGAGCTACAGCCTGAGCCATGAAGGCGAGCACTTGGGTGAGCTGATTTTCCGTCGCAACCAGCGCCTGGCCGAAGACGAACTCGGCCAACTCGAATCCCTGTTGGCCACCCTGCTCTATCCGATGCGCAACGCCCTGCTCTACCGCGCCGCGACCCGCAGCGCCCTGCGTGACCCATTGACCGATACGGGCAACCGTATTGCCATGGACCAGACCCTGCAGCGGGAAATCGACATGGCGCGCCGGCACCTGAACCCATTGTCCTTGCTGATGCTCGACATCGACCACTTCAAGGGAATCAACGACACCCACGGCCACGCCGCCGGCGATAGCGTCCTGCGCAGTGTCGCGTCGGCCATCAAGGGCCAGTTGCGGAACGTGGACATGGTGTTTCGGTTTGGCGGGGAAGAGTTTCTGATCCTGCTGTCCAACACGGGCCGGGACGCGTCAGCGATGGTCGGCGAACGGCTGCGCCAGGCGGCACAGGCCCAGGATTACTGGGTCGATGGCACACGGATTGAGTTGACGGTGAGCCTCGGCTGTTCGACTTTGCTGGCCGCCGAGTCGGCCGAGAGCCTGTTGCGCCGGGCGGACAATGCCTTGTACGTAGCCAAGCGCGAAGGCCGTAATCGCCTGGCGATGGCGGGGTAAAACCCCCGCCATCGCCGTTACCTCATGCCTCGCTGGCGACGCGCAGCGGGCGTTCACGCACGACGCTGGCCGGCTTGTCCATTTCCAGGCGCATGCAGCTTTCCAGGAACAGGTACATATAGTCGTAGCTCTTGCACACGGCCTGGCGAAGCTCTGTCTGCAGAGCCTTGGTCGGGTTCATCCCGGCCAGGGTGCAGATGATTTCCAGGGCTTCCCAAGGATGGGCATCGTCGTACTGGGCGTGCATCTTCAGCCATTTCATCGCACGCTTGCGGTCTTCCTCGGGGAAAGCCGCCGCATACACACCCGTGGAACACACCACGGCTGACCATTCCCCTGTCGCACCCTCGATGGCGTAGTTGGTCGCGGCTACGGCTACGATCAACGCATCGGAGGAGCTGGTGTGCCAGCACCAGTGACTCAGGGCATGCAGCTCCGGCGGCACGTTCTGGGCCTGCAACTCCTCAAGGCTGACGCCATGGGCGCGGGCCCAGTGCACCCAATAGTCGGCGTGGTTCAGCTCCACACGGATATTGCGCATCAGCCAGCGTCGCGCCATGTCCTCGCCGGGATGGCGGGCAAATTTGGTCTTGGTGAGGTTCTGTGCCATGTACAAGGCAAACTGTTCCACCACGGGCCAGCCACCGATCAGGTAGTGACGCATGGTCTTGGCGCTGAGCGTGTTGTCACGCATGCGTTGGTACAGTTCGTGCTCGACAACTCGGCGCTTGCTCTCGCTACAGTCCTGGATCAATTGCTGAGCCCAGACGGGGTAGCTTGAGGCTTCCATAAGCGGGCCGGTTCTGTTGAAGGTGTCGATCACTGTTAAGGCTCCTTTTTAAGTGTGATTTACAGACCAGCAAATGTTTCAGCGGAATGTGCCGGGCGCCCTGAACAACAGAGGCTGCGGCCGCACAGGTCGACACTGCAAGCTATCAAAGGTAAACAATTGCGGTCGTTCAATCAGGTAGCCCTGAGCGTAATCCACACCAATATCGAGCAATGCCTGTTCGATTTGCGGTGTTTCAACAAATTCGGCAATTGTGCGCTTACCCATGACGTGGCCGATATGATTGATCACTTCGACCATTGCGCGGTTAATCGGGTCGTCCAGCATATCCTTTACGAAACTTCCATCGATCTTCAGGAAGTCTACAGGTAAATGTTTCAGATACGCGAACGAGGACATTCCGGCGCAAAAGTCGTCCAGGGAAAAGTGGCAACCTAAGGCTTTGAGTTCATTAATAAAGCGAATAGCACTGCCTAAATTGGCGATAGCACTGGTTTCAGTTATTTCAAAACAAATCATTTCTGGCGGAATGCTGTAAGTGTCGAATTTCTCATGCAAAAACCCGAGAAAGTCATCATCGCCAATGGTTATTCCTGACAGATTGATCGCACACATGGCCATAGGTCGGCCCGGACGCTCGTGCATGCAACGGGCGATGATCCTGAACACGTTCTCCACCACCCAACGATCCAGCGACGTCATCAACCCGTAACGCTCCGCGGCCGGGATAAAGCTGTCGGGCAGGATGATCCGACCCGCCTCGTCATGCAGGCGCAGCAGGATTTCAACATGCCCGTTGCCCGCGTCGGTATTTCCCAGAGGCGAGATTTCCTGGGCGTACAGGCAGAACCGGTTCTCTTCCAGCGCCATGTGCAATCGTTGCACCCAGGCCATTTCGCCAAAACGCAGGGACAACTCCGAATCATCGGCGTGGTACACCTGTACCCGGTTGCGGCCTTTTTCCTTGGCCATGTAGCAGGCCATGTCGGCGGCGCGCAGCGAGGTCTCCAGAGTGGTCGGGGTCTGGGAGATATGCACCAGCCCGATGCTCACGGTGGTCATGAACGGCCGGCCCTTCCATACAAAATGCAGGCTCTGCACCGTATGCCGCAGGCTCTCGGCGATTTTTTCCGCCGCCGCCGCCGGGCAGTGTTCCAACAGGATGCCGAATTCGTCGCCGCCCAGGCGCGCCAAGGTGTCGCCTTCGCGCAAGGCAGATTGCAGCAGCGCGCAGATATGGCGCAGCAACTCGTCACCTGCCGCATGGCCGCAGGTGTCGTTGACCAGTTTGAACTGGTCGAGGTCGAGGAACATCAATGCATGCCGACCGCCTTCAGGCTGCCCGGCCATGTGCAGGACCTGTTCCAGGCGATATTCGAATTCGCGGCGGTTGGCCAGGCCGGTCAAGGCGTCATGCGTGGCTTGCCACGACAGGTTGGCAATATATTGGCGCTCCTGGGTCATGTCATGCAGCACCAGCACTGCGCCGCTGATCTTGCCGGCGCTGCGAATCGGCGCCCCCACCAAGGTGACCGAAACCGTGCTGCCGTCCAGGCGCTGGATGGTTTTTGAATGCTCGCTGCCGCCCCGGAAGTGGCCGTTGACGATGTGTTCGATCAGGGTAAAGCCGTCGGGTTGGGCGTTGTCATCCAGCAGGTTGAACAGTGCTGCCAAGGGCAGGCCCTGGGCCTGGGTTGAATTCCAGTGGGTCATGGCCTCGGCTGCCGGGTTCATATAGGTAATGGCACCGTCGACATCGGTGGTGATCACCCCGTCACCAATCGACTCCAGGGTGATTTGCGCGCGCTCCTTCTCGGCCTGCAGGGCATCGGCGAAGGCATGGCGCTGGGTCAGCAGCTTATGGGTACGTAACAGCGCCAGGACGATCAGGCCCAGCGCCGTCGCCAGGTTGGTGATCAGCAGCAACCGCAGGATCATCCGCGAGCCTTCGCCCAGGGCATCGCTGAAGGCTTTGGCGGCCGGCGTCACACCTTCGTTGATGGCGGTGATATGGGCCTTCCACTGCCGCACATCGTTAGGGTTGACCTGGTCGACGCTGATCGCGCTGTGCATTTCACGGGCCAGTTCGTCCAGCTGAACCAGATAGCGATCACCCACCGTCCACAGTTCGATGGCTTTTTCCAGGTAGCTGAAATGACGAAAGTTGAGGTACAGCCAGATCAGGCTGGTGGCATCATCCGGGTGGTTGCCGCCCTTGAGGATGCCCAGACGCGCGGCATCCAGGTCGGGAGTGGGACGGTCCAGGGCGATACGCAACTCATGGCCGCCCTGGGGCACGGCGATGGCTTGCTGGTATTTGAGATAGGTGGCCTGGTTGCGGTCATCGGCGTACAGCGTCAGGTAATAGATAGCGTCCTTCTGGCCCTTGGACCATAAGCTCTCGCCGCCCACATAGCCTCGTACCGCTGAAAGCATGTAGAGACTTCCGCAGCCCAACAATGCCTGGAACAGCACCACGGCGATAAAGGGCCAGACAATGCCCAACAGCCGAGGCGTTCCGAGAGTCCGCTTTTGCTTCATGAAGTCCCTTGCATATGCACTGCTGGATACGCACGCAAACACCCACTTCCGATAGCACAGCCTAGGCTAAATCAACGTACTTGTTGCAAATGCCCATAGAGTTTCGCGTACAAACCGCCATCGGCAATCAATTGCTGATGGTCGCCATCCTCAGCGATATGACCACCGTCAAACACTAAGACCCGATCGGCTTGTTTTACCGCCGACAGACGGTGCGCAATGATCAGTGTAGTACGCCCGCTGAGGAACCGCGCCAATGCCTGGTGCAGGTTGTACTCGGTGGCGGCGTCCAGGGCGGAGGTCGCTTCGTCGAGTATGACCACCTTGGGTTCGGCCAACACCATCCGCGCGATCGCCAGGCGCTGACGCTGACCGCCGGAAAAACGCACGCCGGAGCGCCCCACCACACTGTCCAGGCCGTGGGGCAGCGCTTTAACCGTAGCTTCCAACTGGGCAATTTCAAGGGCCTGCCAGCAAGCCTGGTCACTGCGCTCGCGGCCCATGGTCAGGTTGGCGCGCACGGTATCGTTGAACAGCGCCGGGTGTTGCAGCACCACCGCGACGTGCTCGCGGATCGTCTCCAGACCGATCTCCTGCTGGGTTGCACCGCCAAATCGGATGCTGCCCGCCTGCGGCGTGTACAGCCCGAGCAGCAGTTGCACCAGGGTGCTTTTACCGCCGCCGCTGGCGCCGACAATCGCGACTTTCTCGCCAGGCGCAATCTGCAGGTTCAGTTGATTGAGCACCAGGTCGTCGCCATAACCGAAGTCCAGGCCGCGCACTTCGATACCGACGGTTTCACGCCCGCTGAACGGGTCTTCGCCGCCCGCGTATTGCGGCTCATCGGCACGTGCCAGCAACTCATTGATACGGGTCAGTGCGCCGCCCGCCGCGTAGTAGGCGTATTGCAGGTTCAGCAACTGCTCCACCGGGCCGATCATGAACCACAAGTAGCTGAACACCGCGAGCATCTGGCCGATGGACAGGTCGGAAAACAGTACGGTGAGCATCGCCGCCGCGCGGAAGATGTCGATGCCGAACTGGAACAGCAACCCGCTGGCGCGGCTCGACGCGTCGGTTTTCCATTGGGAATGGATCGCGTAGTCACGCACTTCCTGGGCGCGCTGGCCCAGGCGCCCAAGGAAAAAGCCCTGGCGGTTGCCGGCGCGGACTTCCTGGATGGCATCCAGGGTTTCGGTCAGGGCCTGGGTGAAACGCGAGGTGCTGTCGTTTTCCAGCTTCTTGAGGTGTTTGACGCGCTTGCCCAACTGCACGGTGGCGTAGATCACCAGCGGGTTGAACAGCAATATCAGCAACGCCAGTTGCCAATGCATCCACACCAGGATCGCCGAGGTGCCGACCAGCGTCAGCATCGCCACCAGAAAGCGGCTGAGGGTTTCGCCGACGAATTTATCCAGGGTATCCAGGTCGGTGACCAGATGAGTCGTGACCGTGCCGCTGCCCAGGCTTTCGTATTCGCCCAGGGAGATGCGCTTGAGCCGCTCGATCAGGCGCACGCGGATGCGGTACACGATGTCCTTGGCCAACCGCGCAAACAGCCGCGCCTGCACCACGTTGAACACCAGTGCGCCACAACGCAGGGCCAGGGTGACCAGCAGCATCAGGCCGATATAACCGGCAGCTTTCTGCCAACCCAGTGGCAGCGCGTGATTCATCACCTTGAGCGCGGCATCGCCGTGGCCCAGCAGCACTTCGTCCACCAACAATGGCAACAGCAAGGGGATGGGCACACTGCACAGGGTCGCCAGCACGGCGACGCCATTGGCGATCCACAGGGATTTCTTGTGACGCAGGGCCAGGCGGCGAATTTCCGCCCAGGTCAGGCGGTCGGTGCGTGGGGCTTGCTCATGCACAGGTTGCTCGCTCCAGCCATCGGGCGAGCAACGGCGACAGCTCGGACAGCGGCTGGTAGCCGTTGGTCAGCAGCGCCAGTTGACCATTGCGCTCGGCCAACAGCGTCGGGAAACCGGCGATCCCCAGGTCCTGCACCCAGGTGAAATCAGCGGCCGTGGCGGCGTGCTGCTCGGAGCGGTCAAACTCGCCGGCAAACTCGATACGCGGGATGCCCGCCTGCTCGGCCAGTTCCACCAGCACGCTGGCGAGAGTCACGTCGCGGCCCTCGACATAAAACGCACGCTGGATCAGGCCCAACAGTGTCCACGCACAATCCGGCGCCAGGCTGCGGGCAGTGACGATGGCGCGGCAGGCAGGTTCGGTGTCATACACAAAACCGTCGGGCAGCGCGCCTTCGCGCTTGAACGGCTGGCCGGTGGCGTCGGTGACGGCCTGCCAGTGTTCGAGGATGTAGCGCCGCGTGGTCGGCTCCAGCGCCGCGCCGCTGCCGGTGCGCAGGCCGCCCACCACCAGGTGCACGTCCACACCGGCCGCGTGGGCCTGCTCAACCAGCGCCTGCGCCACCGGGGCAAAGCCCCAGCACCAGGAGCACATCGGGTCCATTACATAGAGCAGGCGCGCGGACATGGGTCAGGCCTCGGATGGAGTTTGCTTATAGTTGAAGCCAATCGGGTGCGGCATATTGCGGGCCTTGGCCAGTTCAATCTGCTTTTGCCGGTCGATTGCGCTGCGACGGGTTTTCTCCGGCAGTTTATCCCAGCAATGCGGGCAACTGATGCCAGCCACGTAGTGCTCGCTGGCGCGGTCTTCAACACTTACCGGTGTACGGCAGGCATGACACTGATCGTAGTCGCCTTCGCTCAAGTCGTGGCGTACGGTCACGCGATTATCGAAAACAAAGCAGTCGCCCTGCCATTTGGTTTCTTCCTGGGGCACCTCTTCAAGGTACTTCAGGATGCCGCCCTTGAGGTGATACACCTCACCGTAGCCTTCGCTGAGCATGTAGCTCGACGCCTTCTCGCAACGAATACCGCCGGTGCAGAACATGGCGACCTTCTTGTGCCTGGCCGGGTCGAAGTTGGCTTTGATGTAGTCGGGAAATTCGCGAAAACTGGTGGTTTTCGGGTCGATTGCGCCTTCAAAGGTGCCGATGGACACTTCGTAGTCATTCCGGGTGTCGATCAACAGCACTTCGGGATCGCTGATCAGGGCGTTCCAATCCTTCGGGTCGACGTAGGTGCCGACCTTTTTGTTCGGGTCGACGCCTTCGACGCCCAGGGTCACGATCTCTTTCTTGAGTTTGACCTTGGTGCGGTAGAACGGCTGGTCGTCGCAGTACGACTCTTTGTGGTCGATGTCGATCATGCGCGGGTCGTTCTTGAGCCAGGCCATCAGGCCATCAATGCCTTCGCGGCTACCGGAAACAGTGCCGTTGATGCCTTCTTCGGCGATCAGCAAGGTGCCTTTGATGCCGTTGTCGACCATCGCCTGCAACAAGGGCTCGCGCAGGGCGACGTAATCTTCGAGGGTGACGAACTTATACAGTGCCGCCACGACAATCGGTTGAGTCATGGGTGTTCTCTCCAGGTGGCTACCCTCGCAAAGGGTGAACCGGATGCAAAAAAAATGCGCCGACTGGCGGCGCGTAACGCATTCTAACAAATCCCTGGTCTCGATGGCATCGGCACGCTTGTTGATATTTCCTCACTGTCGTCGCGGCGTCGGCTGACCCCGGCCCTCGCAACCTGCGTGATAGCGTCCCTCGTCACTCACCGGACCCGCCGGTGGGACCGATGGAGACGCATGTACATGGAAGATGAACGCAGCCCGCTGCTCGCCCGGCTGATCGATGAATCGCTGCCGCCGGCGCCGGCGCCCGGCCGCCGCGACATGAAAGACACCTTGCAACTGCTGAGCATCAATTCGGTATTCGACATCGTCCGACTGCCCGAAACCGAGTTTTCCAGACAAGTGGCCCAGCACACCGATGACGATGCCACAAGCCTGCACCTCAAGGCCCGCAGCGCTGCCGCGCAACTGGAAACGCTGTTTCGCGAGCAACAGGTATCGCCACCCTCCCCCGCAAAGGCCACCAGCGGCGTGACCTACAACGCCCTGTTCAAGGAGGACTGGCAACACTTTTGCGCCAGCACCTCCATTGCCGCGATGGACTCACCCGTGGCGTATCTGCGGGCGCTGTATCTGTTCGCCCTGCAACTGGAAAAAAACGCCCACGGCACGGCAGTGACCACACTGGAGCAACGTCGACCCGACCTCAAGGACCTGCAGATCAACCCCCACAGCGTGTCCGGCCAACGCCCCATGCTGTCGATCATCAACCAGACGCTGCTCGACAATCTCACCGGGGGCGATCAGAAAAAAGCCTGCCAGCTCTTGAGCACCACGTGGTATCCGTTTTCCTTGCCCTATCACGCCCATCACCATCAGTGCGTGCTGGGGCTGTCTGAAAGCGGGCTGTCGCTGGGTGAACTGAACTACCGAATCAGCCGCAAGCTGCCCATCACCACCCGCGCCGTGCACGCCTACGGGCACGTCATCGCCGAGCATGATGACGCCCTGCCTCTATTATCCGGGCTGAGCCCACAGCAACAGGCCCTGCTCAAGCAGCCGTTGGCAAGTACGTCCGGGGCCCTCGGTTTTTATCACGACTACTACAACTGGGAGCCGGACGCAGACCTCAAGGGCCCGGAACAGGTCGCTGACTTCCTGCGCCTCACCGGCCTCAATGCCGAAACGCTTCAGGTATTGCTCGCGCAGACCACCCACAAGCCGCGTCGCTCTCCTAACTGCTTACTGGTCGCCGATATGGCGTATGGGGCCTGTTACATCAATGGTCCGACCGGCCCAGCGATCAACCAGGTCAGCAGCCGTCCGGCCCGGCTTGTGAATGTCACGGTCGAAGGCTTCGATCGCCTGCAACGCATGATTCGCCTACAGCGCTGGCTGGATATTCCGTTCGCCCAACTCGACACGCTACTGGTCAGCGCCATGCGCTGCGAAGGTGACGCCAACCCCTCGCTGTTGATCACCCACAACACCCTGCGGGCGCTGGGGGTTTATCGTTATTTGCACACGAACTACGGGCTGCAAGCCGAAGAATTTGCCGCGATACTGCACCAATTGCCGGTCGACGCCTCGGGCGAGCGCCTGTCGTTGTTCGATCAGGTATTCAACCCGGCCGACTCGGCGCTGCCGCCTCTACAACTGGATTCACAGCCCTTCGACGCCACGACCCGGCAACAGCTATGCGCCGGCCTGGGCCTGCAGGACTCGCCGAACTCGCTGCAACTGGTGCTCAGCGCCGACCGGCACCCCAGGCGCACCGTTGTCACGGTCAGCATCCTCTATCGGCATGCGCGCATCGCAAGGTTGTTCGGTTTGACGCTCATGGACTGCAAACACCTGCTGCACCTGCTCAAACCGGGGGGCTACCAGCAGCAACTGTCCAAACCGACACTGCGCACAACCTTGAAAGGGTCGCCGGACGTACTCGATGTACTGATGCATCTGGACTGGGTCAGTCGCTGGATCAAAAACAACGGCGGCACCCTCGCACGGGTGCGTCACCAACTACTGCTGGAACCGGTGAGCCTGGACCCGGGCGTCGGCATGCTGCTCAACGTGTTCAACAGCCATCCACAACCATCGCTCTCAACGAAGCTCAAAGAGCACACCTTCGTAGCGCAACCTGCGCAAGAACAACCGCGCTTGCCGGCGGTTGATTGGGAAGCCACCGCCCATCGCGCCTTGAAGCTGATGCGCCAGGGCAAATCCCAGAGTGCCGCACTCGATGACGCCCTGGCCACGCTCAAACTGAGCAATAACAGCAGCCACGCGTCCATGCTGATCAGGCAGGCCAAGGACACACTGCTGTCGACCCTGGACTCACTCAAGCACGACTTACGGCCTTTATACGCTCACCTCAAACAAACCCTGCAGAGCCTGCCCCACGCGCAGGGCAATCAAATCCGCTATTTGAAATACGACGAAGACGATCAATTACTGCGCCTGCTCGCCCCCGCCGGAGCCGCCGGTTCGCCGCTGCGAACCCTCGGCCACTTGGTGTTGCTGCTGCCTCACGCCGTGGACCTACTGCAATTGCCCGTCAGCCGGCAGGCGCTGGACCACTTGCTGGCCAATCCCCATTGGCTCAATGACACCTATCAACGCCCTTCACTGCTCGAACTGACCCTGCACAACCTGTTTTTGATGGAACAGTTCAAACACTGCATCGACCACTACGGCGTGTCGGAAGAACAACTGCTGGACTACTTCAAACAGGCCAACGCCGTTTCCGACGCACCGGAGTCAAGCAGCGCCGAAGCCAACAGCCAACTCGCCCGGTTGCTGGGCTGGAGCGCCAGTGAAATCGAGGTCTTGAGCCGCGCCTTGCAGCCCCCCCATGTCACCTCCGTCGAACGTCTGGAATGGATCCTGCGTTGTCGCCAGGCCAGCGCCGACACCGGCCTGCCCGTTGAACAGCTGCTGGAGGTCTGCGGCCTGCACGGCGGCTCGACGTTCGATGAATGGCAGGCCGTGGGCGAAGCGCTTACTAGTACCCATCAATAACGCTGCCTGGCAGCCCTCTTACACGACCTGTTCAAGGACTGATCATGTCTCACGTGCTCAATCAACGCCTCAATGAAAGCCTGCGCGACGCCATGCTGGCGTACTACCTGGCGCACACAATACCTGCCGCCCAAAAGGGCAAGATCAATAACCCGGACGACCTCTACGAGTACTGGCTGCTCGACGTGCAAGTTAGCCAGGCTGTGCCCACCAGCCCGGTGGCCTGCGCGATTGCCAGCCTTCAGCAATACATCACCCGCATCCAGCTGGGCCTGGAGCCGGGTTACGAAAAACAAGGCATGACCGCGCAGCAGGACCAGGTGTGGCGTGAACAACTGCACGCCTACCCTCTCTGGAGCGCCAGCCAGCAATTGCGCTACCACCCGGCCAATTATCTGGACCCCACGCTGCGCCGTAACAAGACCGACAGTTTCCAGCAACTGGAAAACGACCTGAGCCAATACCGGCTGCAACCAGACACGGTGCTCACCGCCGTGCAGAGCTACCTGGGCCGGTTCGAGGAAATGGCCAACATCCGCACCCTGAATGGGTACATCGATGGCAATGCCTCTGAGCTGCACACCAGCCGCTATTACTTTGTCGGTAAGTCCACCTCCGAAAAAGCCTATTACTGGCGCTCGCTCGACCTGTCCAAACGCTCGCCCAGCAATCCCCTCAAGCCCTCGATACAGGCCTGGTCGGACTGGAAGAAAATCAACCTGACGCTCTCTGATGACACGGTCGAGCAGAGCATCCGCCCGGTCTTCCTCAATAACCGTCTGTATTTAATCTGGGCCGAATGCGTCAAGCCCGAACCGACCCGCAACTTCAAGACGCCTGGCAACAAGGACGACGACGACAATCACCTGGACGAATGGCTCAACAGCCACTACGTCAGGTTTCGTCTTAATTATTCCTACAAAAAATACGATGACAGTTGGAGCGTGCCCCTGGCATGCATCAATCAGCACTGCGCAACCGAGGAGGTCAATGCTTGCACGGCCGCGTTTCTGAAAGCCGTCACCCAGACCGTCGCCATTGTCGATGCCGACTCACCGGCCACCTTGTTCCTGGGCCTGCATGTGCCGATGCGCAAGGATCCAAAACAGCAGGACTCGTTCACCGGCAAATTTTTCCAGGCGGTCCACCTCGATCCGCATTTCAACATTACCAAAGTCGCCGACGGCGGCAGTCCCGAGCGCTACAAAGTACTGCCGGGGTCAGAACTGTCCGAAGAGATCAGTCGCCTGCTGGAAGCCTTCGATTTTAACCAGCGCGAAACAGTACAGAACGTGCTCCGCGGGGAAGCGAGCGACCACAACGGGTATTACAGCGAGCTACTGCCTGATACGGCGCGGCAGTACTTCACGTACTTTGGTTATATCAACAAAGGTAACTTGCAGTTCAAGATTGCGCCTTACACCCAACGGCATGTCACGATCAAACACCAGCACGCGCCTTTTTCAGAGAAAGACAACTGGAACTTTGAAAACAAGCAACGCCATATTGATGAGGTAGTTGCCGGCTCGCCAACGTTCGACTCAAACACCAACAAACTGATTATCACCTCAACGCTCAAGGACAACTTTCGCCAAAACTACAGCGTCACGCTAACAAAAGAAGGTATCACCCTCACCTTGATGACCCAATCTTCGCTTGACGACCCAAAAGCCATGCAGCTCGAACTGGGCGAAGGCTCGGCCATTACGGGCCCCGCAGAAACACTTAAAACTGATTTTTATGCGCTGTACTTCAGAAACTCGCTCACCCATGAAGAGTTCCCCAACTTTGTGCACGACAAAGACAAACTCTTGATCACCGCCGATACAACACCCGCGCCGAATGAATCGATTTCGTTGGCGGGCAAGTTCATTGACAAATCGGCCTTTGTGCACCTCTTTACCCACGCGCATACCCCTATGCATGTGTCCCTCAATCGCTACGGCATTTATGCGGAACCACAGACAGGCTTGCATCTGCAAAACGCGCTGAAGCTAACAAATGTAGACGTGACCACCTCCCCGCTGCGGGCCTACAAACACATCATCATGAGCGCCAACTTTGATGACTACCCACTCACCGACACCATTGACGCCAACTCGAACCGCATCCTCAATTTCCAGGACACGGCCCACGACAGCCTGGCTGGATCGAGCCCGGAGTTGCCGGCAGGGCATCGGGTCACCGCACACATTCCAGTGCCAGATTCCACTGAATCGCTGATCACGCTGATCCACGGCGTATTGACCCTCAGGCCCAGCGAAGACGGGCCGCAGATCCTCGGCTATGCACTCAAGGCCGTCACAATCAACGTCGCGGCCGCCATTCCCGGCGCCGCACCGGTGCGGCAACGCGCACCCACCATCACCCGGCTGTCTTCAGACGCGCTGGGCACTGCCGAATTCATTGACTTCTCCGCCAGCACGCTGATCAAGGACCCGCTGGCCGCCATCCGCTTGAATACCTGCTTTGCCGGCAAACTGGCAGAAGCCGCCAACATCAGCCTGGAGCGTCTGTTCTCGTTGACGCCAAAGCAGTGGCAAGAACCGCCGCTGACAGCCAATGGCCCGCCCCAGGACGTTGACTTCCAGGGCGCCAACGGCAAGTACTTCTGGGAATTGTTCCTTTACCTGCCCTGGCTGGTGGCCCACCGACTGAATCATGAACAGCAATACGTCGAGGCCCTGGCGTGGCTCAACTACATTTTCGACCCGGGACGAAGCGCCGACGCCGCCAGTGATCGCCCGGCGTACTGGGGCTTTCGCGAACTGACGCGCCACGATCAGGCTACGGGTGAAGCGAGCGCTGATCCCCATCAATTGGCGCTGGCAGCGCCGGTGCATTTGCGTAAAGCGGTCTACCAGTTTTACCTCGATATCCTGCTCAATCGCGGCGATGCGGCATACCGGCAACTGACCGCTGACAGCCTGACGCAGGCCAAGCTCTGGTACACCCGCGTCAATCAGTTGCTGGAGGCTCGGCCGCGGATTACACAGGTCGAGCCCTGGGCCAGCATCACCCTGGATGCATTGGCAAAGAGCCAATCCACCGCGTTGAGACGCCTTGAGTGGCAAAGCCCGCACATCGACGAAAACCTCGCCGTTGACGGGTGTTCGTTGCCATTACTGACCGACACCGACAACCTGTGCCTGCCCTTCAACCCTGAGCTGGTTGCGCGGTGGGACAAGCTGGAAAGCCGCCTGCACAACCTGCGGCACAATCTGGACATCAGCGGCAAGCCGCTGCGCCTGGCGCTGTATGCCACCCCACTGTCACCCCAGCGGCTGTTGGTCAGCCAGGCCAAAGGCGCGCCGGACCAGGACAGCCTCGCGTCATTGACGCCTGCGCCGTCCACTCACTATCGCTTCCAGGTGATGCTGAGCCACGCCAGAGAAGCCACCGAGACGCTTATCCAGTTCGGCAACACGATGCTCAGCCTCAACGAACGCAAGGAGCAGGCTGAATTGCTTGAGCTGCAACAACAGCAGGCCTGGGACTTGGCCAATATCATCGTGAGCCAACAGCAGCAGGCCGTATTGCTGGACGAAAAAAACCGCCAGGCGCTCGCTGCCGGCCGGCGGGTCATTGAGCAAAGGGCGCATTACTACGAGCGCCAACTCGCCGAAGGGGTCAGCGGCGCGGAGGCTCAGGCCGGCCTGCTGCACCTGCGCAGCGCCGGCTTCGAGGCCGCTGCCGCAATCGCCGGCGCAGCCGCGGGCGTCGCGATGCTGGCGCCGAATATCGTCGGCACGTCGGTGGGTGGTTCGCGCTGGGAAGGCCCCTTCCATGCGGCGCAAGCCGTGGCCCAGGGCGCCGCCGGCGCCATGCGCAGCAGCGCCGCCGACCTCGACCGTACCGAGCAGTTCAACCGGCGTGCGCAGGAGTGGACCCTCGCGCGGGATCAAGCGCACCTCGAACTTGCCCAGATCGACGTGCAGCAACAAGCCTATGCCGAACAGGAAAAAGCCACGCGCCTGCAATTGCGCCTGGCCGAGACTTCGCTGGCGCAAGCGTGGTCCAGCTATCAATTGCTGACCAAGCGTTTTGCCAAGGCGCGACTCTACGATTGGCTCAATGTCCAACTCGGCCAGTTTTTCTACCAGGCCTATGACCTGTGCCTGTCCCTGTGCCAGGCGGCCGAAGCCTGTTGGCAATATGAAATGGCGGACTTCGAGCACACGTTCATCAGGCCCGGCGCCTGGAATAACAGTTATCGCGGGTATCTGGCAGGCGAGGCGCTGAAGTTGTCCCTGCTCAACATGAACCGGGACTACCTGAGCCATCACGTTCGCGACCTGGAGATCGTCAAAACCCTGTCCCTGCGCGATCGCTTGAGCGAATGCGAAGTCAACAGCTTTGGTGCCACCCAGCCAGTGGACACACGGGACCCGTGGAGCCTGCATAAAGGCAACTTGGTTGAAAAAGGCACGCTTGGCTTCAAGCTGACCAAGGCGCTGTTTGACCAGGACTACCCCGGCCACGTGCTGCGGCGAATCAAGAGCATCAGCGTGTCATTGCCGGCGATACTCGGCCCCTATCAGGACATCAGGGCCCTCCTGACCCAGACCGGTAACGAAATCGAACTGCCCAACGGGGTCTCGCGCAAGGATGTTCGCGCGCACCAGCAAATCGCCCTGTCTACCGGCCTGGATGACAACGGGCTCTTCACGCTGATGTTCGAAGGCAATGATCGTTACCTGCCGTTCGAATACACCGGCGCCATTTCCAATTGGACCCTGATGTTTCCCGAACCGGCCCGGCAGAAAGCCATGCTGGAGTCGATCAACGACATCGTGATTCACGTGCGCTACACCGCCAGGGCGACAGGCAAGGGTGAGCGCTTATGAACAGCACGCCCATCAACGCCCCGGCGCTGCCCAAGGACGGCGCCTCGATTCAGGCCACGAGCAAGGGCTGGGGCGATATCGGCTTGAGCGGTGGCGCAACGCTTGAAATCCCCCTGCCCGTTTCTGCGGCGCGCGGCTTCGCTCCCGCCATGACCTTGGCGTACCACAGCGCAGCGGGTAACAGCCCATTCGGAATGGGCTGGACGGTCCCCGTGAACACGGTGAGCCGGCAAACCTCCCTGGGCGTGCCGGCCTACACCGTCCACGACCGGTTTATAGGCCCCAATGGCCAGCCCCTGCTGCCCGAACAGGACGCCGAGGGCAACCCGATCAGCCGCCACGAGACTGGGCAAGCCGCTACCCGTTACGCCGTGACCCGCTATTGGCCCAGGGCCGAGCGTGAGTTTGATCGCATTGAGCGCTGGCAATCGGCGGGCGACCCGACGGGGTTCTGGTTGATTCACAGTGCCGACGGCAGCCAGCACCTCTATGGCAAAACCGCCGCCGCGCGGATTGCCGACCCGGACCAGCCTGAACACGTCGCACAGTGGCTCTTGCAGGAAAGCCTGAGTGCCCACGGTGAGCACATTTACTACCACTACATACAAGAAACCGAGACGTCGCGCGCGCCACGCGACTGCCGCGCCCAGCGCTACCTGGACAAGGTCTGCTACGGGAATTTCACCGCTCGGGACAAGGAGCGTCTGTACCTGCTTGAAACCGACGAGGCTGCATCCAGGGGCTGGCACTTCCAGTTGCTGTTCGACTACGGGCAACGCACCGCCGAACTGGACAAGGTGCCGTCCTACGCACCGGACACGCCCTGGACGCTGCGCAAAGATCCCTTCTCCAGCTTCGCCGACGGTTTTGAATGCCGAACCTTGCGCCTGTGCCGGCAGGTGCTGCTGTTTCATCATTTTCCCGACGAAGCCCAACTGGGCGGCTCACCGGTGCTGGTCAAGCGCTTGGTGCTTGAATACCAGACGCTGCGCAATGGTGTGAACCTCCTGCTCGCCACCCACGAACATGCCATCGACCGGCACGGCAGGATCAGCAGCCTGCCCCCCCTCGAATGCCTGTACCAGAAAGTCGACCTCAAGCTTGATACCACGCGGTTCCAACGCCTTGACGACTTCCCCGGACTGAACGACGGCCAGCGCTATCACCTGGTCGATCTGTACGGTGAAGGGTTGCCGGGCATCCTGTACCGCTCCGACAAGGCCTGGTACTACCGCGAACCGCAACGGGCCGAATCCGCCGCGGCAGATGAGGTGAGCTACGGCACTGCCCGGAAAATCCCCGCAATCCCGACAGCGGACAGCGCCTATCCCATGCGCCAGCAACTGACCGATGTCACAGGTGACGGGCGCCTTGACTGGGTGAGCGGCCGCCCCGGCCTCAGAGGTTTTTTCAGCCTGAGCGCCCAGCTCAATTGGTCAGGGTTCATCGGCTTCGACGCACTCCCCCAGGAGTATTTTCACCCCGACGCGGTCTTCGGCGACCTGATGGGCCGTGGCAATAACGACCTGGCCCTGGTCGGTCCGCGCAGTGTGCGCCTGTATGCCAACCGCCAACACGCCGGGTTCGCCCCGGGTATCGACGTGCCCCACGCGCCAGCCGATGACGCGCTACCCACCGTCTCCCGCTCAAACCGGGAATGGGTCGGTTTCAGCGATGTCCTCGGCAGTGGTCAGCAGCATCTGGTGCGCATCCGCCACGACCGGATCGAATGCTGGCCCAACCTGGGGCGTGGTCGATTCGGCAAGGGTTTTGTGCTGGCAAACCTGCCCTTCGACCACGAGACGTTCGACGCCGCCCACGTAGTGCTGGCGGACCTGGATGGCTATGGCGGCGCCGACCTGCTGTACCTGACGCCCGATGAGCTGCGCATTTTCAGCAACCAGGGCGGCAACCGCTTCGACATCACGCCCCGCGTGTTGTCATGGCCTGAAGGCGTGCGGTATGACGCACTCAGCCAGGTCAGCCTGGCCGACTTGAACGGCCTGGGCTGCCCCAGCCTGATCATCAGCGTCATGCACCCACAGCCTCGCCATTGGCGCTATGACTTCTACACCGACCGGCCCTACCTGCTCGCGTACACCACCCACCACCTCGGCAACCGGTCAAGGGTATTCTACCGCAGCAGCGCCCAGGAATGGCTGGACGAAAAAAAACAGTGCAGAGACCAGGGCAACCCGGCCATCAGCCAATCGCCGGTGGCCATGCCTGTGGTCAGCCGTCAAACCCAGCACGACGAAATCAACGACAGCACCCTGAAGCGGCGTTTCAGTTACCGACAGGCGTATTACAACGCCGTTGAGCGGGCCTTCCAGGGCTTCGGCCTGATCCTCCAGACCGACACCGAGAACGCCGCTGACGGCGCGACGCAAACGCGACGCCTGGCCAAGCGCTGGTTCCATACCGGCCAAGCGCTGGATATGCCGGTTGCGGGCTACAGCCAGCATGATTTACAAGCGATCAGCCTGGGTAAAACCCTGTTGTGCAGTTATCAGGCGCCGGGGCAAGCGCACCCCACCGACCACAACGACGTGCAATTGCCCGCCCCCACGCCAGAGACCCTGGACGACGCGGCCTACGCGCTCAAAGGCGTGCTGCTGCGCGAGGAAATTTTCGCCGATGACGCCGCGCAGAATGTGCCCTATTCGGTGCAACAGCATCGCTATCTGGTACGCCAGCTTGCCAACACACAACCGTGGGCGCGCATGCTGGTATTGCCCGTGGAATCCATCGACTGCCAATACGACCAAGTGCCCGATGACCCCGTGTGCAAACAGCAGATCAACCTGCGCTGGGATGCGTTTGGCAGCCTGGTCCACAGCGTCACCGTGCACCTGGCACGCAACAAGACCGCCGACGACGCTCCGCCCGCCACCCTGGATGACGGCCATCGGCAACAGTGGTGGCGCGACAGCCATGACCCGGCGCAACAAGCCTATTACCTGAACGAAACCCTGGCACAGTGGATTCATCTGACACAAGACTCGCAATGGCGCCTGGGCCTGCCCTATCGCCAGCGTGACAACGCCTGGGTGTTGCCCAAAGGCCAGCCAGGTGGGCTGAGCGGTTCGGCGCTGTCCTATGAACACTTTATCGACCGGCGCTCCGGGCCGTTAGGGCCGCAGGCGCCACGGGTGCTGAGCGGGCTGTCGGTCCAGTATTACCGCGAAGCCGGGCCCGGCGGTCATGCGCTGGAGGCCGGCACTGCCACGCTGCAGGCCCTGAGCGACGGCCTGGAAACCGCTGAACTGGGACCCGAGGCGCTGCAGGCTTACCAGGCGATACCGCAAATGCCCGGCCAGGCCCCCTGGAAACTCACAGCCCAGTTGCAACAGAGCGGCTATCGCCCGATGAGCGTATTTTTCTCTATCGGCGACGCCGAACAACAGGCGCCACCGCAGCTCTGGTCGATGTGCCAACACAGGTCTCGGTATCTGGACGCAACGGGGTTTTACCAGTTGCACAGCTGGCGCCTGACGCAAGCCCTGGGTGAAACCACGCTGACCTACGACCCATACGGGTGCCAGGTCACCCAGGTACAGCAGGCCGACGGTTGCGTCAGCCGAGCCGAGCATGATTACCGGCTGCTGCTGCCGGTCAGCCTCACCGACGCCAATGGCACCGTGCAGCAGGCGCTGTATGACGGCTTCGGCCGACTGATCGCTACACGTTATGAGGGACGCGAATCAGGCAAGACCCAAGGCTTCGGACCCTTGCCGCAGAGCACGCGGTTGCTGGACACCACTGTCGAACAAGCCATTGAGACCCCTCAAAGCTGCCTGGGGCAGGCGGCCAGTGCGCATTTTTACGCGGCACTCAGTTGGATGGGCACGATCGCCGAGGCCGATAGACGAGACGAATGGGTGACTAAGGGTTATCTGCTGCCCGGTGGACAGATCCGCGCCAAAGCCAGATTGCGCGCAAGCAACCCGGCGCAAATAACCCATGCCGACACCCAACGGCTCGCCACCTTGATTGCCCAGGCACGCCGAGAGCCGGCCCATCGCCTGACGCTTTTGGCCGACCGCTATCCCGACGACCCCGAACGCACTGTGCGCCTCAGCCTCACCTATTGGGATGGCAGGGGTCGCCCCTTGCAGCGCGTGCACCAAACCGAGCCGGGCGACGCTTGCCTGATCCTGCCCACCGGAGAGGTGAGCGCTGAACACGGGGTCATCAACCAGGTGCACGCCAACCCACGCTGGTGCGTCGTCGAACGCGTCGAATACAACCACCAGGACGCGATGACGCGCATCTACCGCCCTTACTTCGCCAGCCGGCCCTCTTACAGCCACGATCGCGCCTTACGTGACATCGCCCACAGCGACCGGCAGTTCCATGATGCCCTGGGGCGTGCCATACGCACCGACACCGCCAACGGCGCGATAAAGCGCATGCGCTATTGCGGATGGTATGTGGTCAGCGAGGATGAAAACGACACCTGGGAGGAAACGGCCGGCGGCACTTGACCCGAATGGCACAGGTATCCGCACTTCTTCATACAAGCAGCTGTCGAGCGCAAGCGAGGCTGCGTTGGCGCCCCGCAGATCGCGGGGTGTCAATACGTACGCCACGCAGCCTCGCCAAGGCTCGGCAGCTGCTACATAAGGGGTTCACTCGAAATGTGTAGTCAGCGCCGAGCGGCCGTTCGCACAGCGGCGCTGCGTGGACGGTAGGCTTTCCAGGCTGACGCACGTGTGTCCCAGGGCGCATCGACACGCTGCTGGCCTCGATAGAAAATCACCCTGCCTGCCAGTTGCTGGCGATGCCGGTAGAGCCAGCGCAGTTCGGAACCGGTCACCGAGCGCCGGGTCTTGCGAATCACTGCCTCCATATCCACTCCCTCCAGCGCAAAATGCACCACCGCCCTGCTCTGCGGGCTCGTCAGGGTTGCCAGTGCCGACTTGCTGCTGCGGCTGATCACCTTTTCTTGAATCGCCCTCAGCCCATGGCCCATGTGCTGACGTACAGTCGTGGTAAACGAATAATCGCTTTCAGCCAGTTCTTCGACAAAACGCCTGACGAACTGCCGATTGGCGGTGGTTGATGAACAACCTGAATAACGCGCCAGAATATTTTGATAGAACTGTCGCGCAACCGCTGGAACTTGAATGGCAAGAGTGCGCTCACGTCCGGTGTCGCGCTCTTGGGGTTCGGGTGTGCCCATTTCTCGAAAACGCCCGAACTCACTCAACGCGCTCGCTAATCCACCTGTCCACCGCTCCACATCGGGACCGGAAAAATACGCCGCCAGAATATCCCCCCGCGCAGTCAGCTTCGACCAGAAGCTCCTGTAGTGGGTCACCGCAGCACTCAGTCCAAAAATCATGTCGCCACGGCTGGGCTGGAACTGCTCACCAAAGGTCGCCTGCCCACCCCATGCATCGGTGAAACGCAAGGGGTTGCCCCTCACCATGGCGTACAGATTCAAGCCATCCCCATCCCCCGCCGGGTCCGGGCTGATCCAGCGCTGCAGCCAGGGCGCGTAATACCGCGCGCCGTAGTAATACAGCCCGGTGGCGTCGCGCTCCTTGCCCGCATACCGGTAAAGCCTGTCGTCGCCCTGGATCGCCGTCCTGCTGGCGCTCCATGACGTCGCGCCATAAGGGTAGTAGCCTTCCTGGCTCAGCAACCGCCCCTGCTCGTCAACCACCAACAGGCTGCTGTTGAGATGGTCGAGCACGTGAAACTGAACCTGCTCGGCGTCCAGGCCATCGGGGCGGCCATGCTCCCATTGCAGCACCGTTACTCGACTGCCCTCCACGTCGAGGTCCAGCAGGTTGAGACGCTGGCCCCTGCGCCAGTGCATCTGCAGGCCCGGCAAATAATAGGTGCGTTGGGTATGCGAGGTGTCGCCGACCTGATTGCGCCTGACCTTGAGTACGCGCTGGCCCTGGGCATCGTAGAGGTAGGCCTCGACGTCCGGCTCGCCCTCCGCGCGCACGACCTGGGTCACGTAGGCCAACTGGTTGCGCACATTCCAGACCATCTGCTGGCCGCTGCCCAGCATGCGCTGGTTGCCATTGCCATCAAACGCCGCAGCGGTAGGCGGCGAGTCGCCGGGCACGGCGCGATTGCTGTCGGGGGCGAGGGTCATGCGTCGGGTATAACCGGACCCAATGCCCGAGGCATGGCGCACCAGCGTCAGGTTGCCACCTTCGTCGTAGGTGTAACGCTGGGTGTAAGGGCGCCACAACCCATCATCCGTCGCCCCGAACAACACCTGCGGCGGCGGCGCCTGACCCGCCGTGCTGCGGGCGTTTTCCCACCCCGTGGCGAGGGTGAGTTGGTACAGCGTGTCGTATTCGTAACGGTTGCGCGCCTCGATGCGCGTGTTGCTGTGCCATTGCGTGGGCTGTGCCCGGTCGCTGAGGCTGAGGATATTGCCCACCGGGTCGTAGGTGTACGCCAGGTCCTGCAAGGGCTTGTCGGCTTCGCCCTGACGATAGGTCTTCATCTGCAAGAGCCGCGCACTTTGCGGGGCATAACGCAGGGTCTTGATCAACGTGGTGCCGGCCCGTTCGAAGGTCAGTTGCCCGTTGGCGTTGTACGCGCGCTCGTGCAGCAGCAGGTTGCGCACGCCACCCTCAGGGGTGATGGCGAGAGCCTTGAGACGCCCATGCAGCCCATAGGTCCGATGCTGGCGATTGCCCTTTGCATCGATCTGCTCCAGCAATCCACCCACAGCGTCATAACGACGAGTGGTGGTGTATGCCGCCCTTTCCAACAGCAGATCCTGCGCCTCGACCGTTGCAGGCCAGTCGACCGGTGCGGCATCAAGCCGAAAGCGCCGGGTTTGCTGCAGCTCGCTCTGGTCAATCGCATAGGCATTGATCAGCAGGGTACCGGCAGGATCGGCATGCCGGACCAGGCGACCGCAGCTGTTCAGCGCTGCGGCTTCGGGGGTGGCCCCCGCGTATGTGAGGCGCTCGACACACCGCTCGCGAGGCTCGTCGGCCGCCTGTTCGAATACGGCGACCGGGCGTTGCAACGTGTCGTAGGCGTAGCGTTGACAGGCGCCCCTGTTGTCCCAGGTACGCAGCAATTGCCCCGCCTCGCTCAGCAGCATCAGGCGGCGGCCGGCGTCCGCACTGTCGCGCAAAAGCGTCGTCCCGGAGAGGCTGTGGACCAGGGTTTCGCAAGCCCGTGCCCGGGGCGCCTGGGCACTCGCGGCATACTGACGCGGATCCCACTGTTGCTGCACAAAACCGCTGGCGCCATACACCTGGCGACTGATACGCGGCTGCGGTTCAGTCTGGGCGTTGGCGCGATGATAGGCCAGGGTGCGGACCGTTAACCCGCGGGGGTCGAACGCCACAATCGTGGGGGTGTTTCGATGGAGTGAAGCAGACATGATCACATGACCCAAGTTGCACTATGGTCAGCAGAGCCTAGGGATCAAGGAAAGGAAAAAGAGGTAGCGGGTTATGGCACCCCCGCTTCAACCGGCGGCTGCCGGTTGAAGCCAGGGCGGGGGTTTAATGCCCGCCAGCACAGGTCGGCGAAGCAGGCGCCGCGCCGATTTGCACCCACTCTTCAGGGGTGTAGGTATGCAGCGCCAGCGCATGAAATTCGCTCATCAGGTCACCCAGGGTGGCGTAGACCTTCTGGTGGCGCTTGACGCGGTTGAGCCCCTCGAACTGCTGGCTGACCAGCACGGCCTTGAAGTGGGTCTGCAACCCACGGCTGTGCATGTGGCTTTCATCCAGCACGCTCAAGTGTTGCGGGTCCAGGGCGGCGAGCGCCGTTTCGATACGCTGTTGCATGGTCATTCCTGCTTACTTCTTCTTGGCCGGGGCAGCTTTGGGCGACAGCTCGTTGGTCATGTCTTCCAACAGCTTGTTGACCACCGGTACGGCGCTTTCCAGTTTGGCCTGGGTCATCTGGGCCGATTGCTGGGTCAGTTGCGGCATTTTTTCCAGGACTTTCTTGCCCAGTGGCGACTGGTAGAACGCAACCAGGTCCTTGAGCTCGGATTCGCTGAAGTTGGTGGTGTAGAGCTTGACCATGTCCGGCTTGAGCTTCGGCCAGCCGATGGCTTGGTCCAGGGCGGCGTTGGCCTTGGCCTGGTAGCTGTCCAGAACGGACTGCTTGGCGGCTGGCGCCTTGGTCTGTTCGAAACGCTGGGCGAACATCTGCTGCACTTGCATGTACACCGGGGTACCCAGCTTGTCGGCATGGGCCAGGGTCAGGAAGGCTTCGGCACTGGCGTTGTGGCTGGCGGTATCGGCAAAAACCTGGCCGCTGGCGCAAACCAGAGCAACCGCGGTACAGATGGCACGAAGACGAGTCATCGAGTTTCCTTTCTAGCTGGCGAGGTAAGACCCCAAGGGCGCCCATTCTGCGCCTAAAAAACCTCGCGGCTCAACCCCGAGCCTTGTCGGGCGCGGATTGCCCGATGAAAAGTCTTTTAGGGAACCCACCTGGCCGATCACGGCCTAAACTGCGCTAACTGACTTCAAGGAGAGTGCCCGATGAGCCGTATCGAAACCGACAGCCTGGGAGACGTGAGCGTCCCGGATGATGCTTACTGGGGCGCCCAGACCCAACGCTCGCTGGTGAACTTTGCCATCGGTGAGCAGCGCATGCCCTTGGCGGTATTGCACGCCCTGGCCCTGATCAAGAAGGCCGCCGCACGGGTCAACGACCGCAATGGCGACCTGCCCGCCGACATCGCCCGCCTGATCGAACAGGCCGCCGACGAAGTGCTCGCCGGCACCCATGACGACCAGTTCCCGCTGGTGGTGTGGCAGACCGGCAGCGGCACTCAAAGCAACATGAACGCCAATGAAGTGATCGCCGGTCGTGCCAACGAACTGGCAGGCAACCAACGCGGCGGCAAGAGCCCGGTCCACCCGAACGATCATGTGAACCGCTCCCAGAGTTCCAACGATTGCTTCCCGACGGCCATGAGCATTGCGGCGGTGCAGGCTGTCCACCAACGCTTGTTACCGGCGATCGCCACGCTTTCCGGCGGTCTGGCCGAGCAGGCCGCACGGCATATGAAGCTGGTGAAGACCGGCCGCACCCATATGATGGACGCCACGCCGATCACGTTCGGCCAGGAACTCTCGGCGTTTATCGCCCAGCTCGACTACGCCGAACGCGCCATCCGCAGTGCCTTGCCCCAGGTGTGTGAGCTGGCCCAGGGCGGCACGGCCGTCGGCACCGGGCTCAATTCGCCCCATGGTTTCGGCGAGGCGATTGCCGCCGAGTTGGCGGCACTGTCCGGGCTGCCGTTCGTCACCGCGCCGAACAAATTCGCCGCGCTCTCCGGCCATGAGCCGCTGGTAACCCTTCACGGCGCGCTGAAAACCCTGGCGGTGGCGCTGATGAAAATCGCCAACGACCTGCGCCTGCTGGGTTCCGGACCGCGCGCCGGGCTGGCGGAAGTGAAGCTGCCGGCCAATGAGCCGGGCAGTTCGATCATGCCCGGCAAGGTCAACCCGACCCAGTGCGAAGCGCTGTCGATGCTGGCCTGCCAGGTGCTGGGCAACGACGTGACCATCGGCATCGCCGCGAGCCAGGGGCATTTGCAGTTGAACGTGTACAAGCCGGTGATCATTCACAACCTGTTGGAGTCGATCCGCCTGCTGGCCGATGGCTGCAACAACTTTCATGAACACTGCATCGCGGGCCTTGAGCCCGATGCCGCGCAAATGGCCGAACACCTGGAGCGTGGGCTGATGCTGGTGACCGCGCTCAACCCGCATATTGGCTACGACAAATCGGCAGAGATCGCCAAGAAAGCCTACGCCGAAGGCCTGACGCTACGGGAAGCGGCGCTGGAACTGGGCTACCTCACTGACGAAGAGTTCGACCAGTGGGTACGCCCGGAAAACATGCTGGAAGCCGGGCATTAAGACGCCAAACGCAGCCGCCGGGCCTTGAGCCCGGCGAGCAGCGACGGCGCCAGCGCAACAGCCGCCGAACCCAGCACCACCACCAGCGCCCCGACATAGCCCAGGGCGTTGATGTCTTCGGCCTGCACGTAATCCGGCCACAGCCAGGCCGCCAGGGCCACCGCCACAAAGGTCACCAGCGGCGTGAGCGCCAGCGTCGCACTGACCCGCGAGGCTTCCCAGTGGGCCAGGGCTTCGGCGAACGCGCCGTAGGCGACCAGCGTATTCATGCAGCACGCCAGCAGCAGCCAGCCTTGCAGAGGACTCAGTTGCAGCGCCTCCAGCGGATGGGCCCAAGGCGTGAGCAACAAGGCGCAGGTGAGGTAGATCACCATCATCACTTGCAGCGAATTCCACACCGTCAACAATTGCTTCTGGCCCAGGGCATAGAACACCCAGACCGAGGTGGCGAGCAGGACCGTCAGCACGCCGGCGGTGTAGGCGCCGAGGGACGTCAGCAATTCTTCCAGGCGCTGGTTGAAGAACAAGCCGAACCCCGCGATCAAGACGAACAACCCCAGCACTTGCCCGCAGCTGAAACGCTCCTTGAACACAAACACGCTGGCGATCATCAAGAAGATCGGGCCCATCTGCACCACCAACTGGGCGGTGCCGGGGCTGAGCAGCTTCAGGCCCACCAGATACAGCACGTAGTTACCCACCAGCCCGCACACGGCCATCGCTACCAGCCAGCCGCCCTTGGGGCCGAGCACCTTGCGGCTGGGTAAACGCTTGGTCGCGGCGAGGTAAACGAACAGGCACGCACCGGCCACGGTGAGGCGAAACCAGGTGACGGTGACCGGGTCCATCACTTGCAGCACTTGCTTGAGTTTGATCGGCAGAATGCCCCAGAGGAATGCGGTCAGCAGGGTCAGGAGAAAACCGTAGACCCAGCGGCCGGAGGAGATGTGCATGAGTGCCCCAAAAGCCAGAGGTGTAGGAGCACGCATTCTAGGGGTATGCAGTGCCCTTTGGGTACTGCCGCAAAACCTGCCCTCGCGCAGGCGTCATGGCACCCCCATCACCAGCACACCGCTGCCGCTGATCGCCCCTGGGGTCGGCAGGGAGCCGTTTCGCCGGACCAGGGAAAACGTGACGTCGTCGCCGCCCACGCTGTTGGTGATGCGGGTCAGGAACGAACCGTTCACTTGAACCGCAGAGCCTGCACGGACAAGGGCAGTGCCCACATCGGGGTTGGTCATCCTCAGCAGGCGCGAGTCAAACCCCGTTGAAATGCCTTTGTAGGTAATGGTGATCGGTGTGTTAATCCCACCGTCCGGGCATGAGTAGGTGAGTCTGCGGTTGCTGACAATGGTCGATGTCAGCGGGTCGGTGCCGATTGCTCGCTGGTGTACGTTGCCGAAGTTGATTTCGATAGGGTTGTTATTATTGATCGTGCAGGTTGACGGAGAAATACTGAAGTTGTTGGCAGCGGTGTACGTGAGTACAAGCACCGTACTCGTGGAGGCGTAATTATTAGTCTGGCGCAGTCGTAACACACCAAGAACGTCCCCTATGCGCACGTCAATCGGGTTAGTCGGGTTGTTGCGTATCAAAATATAAGGTGTTGCATTGATCGGGACACCCACCCCGTTGTTGGGCATGGAGGCCAGGTGTATTTCATACGGGACAGGGGTGTTCAAGTACGCTCCGTTTATTCGTAAGCCAGTGCCTTGGCTAGCGAATTTTGGGCCGGGCGTCCAAGGAGCACCGGCTAGCGCTGAGGTTCTCCAGAAATCCACAAACGAAGGGAACGGTTGACCGGGAGTGAATCGGCATTCCAACCTGGCTCCTTCCAGCACGACACGGCTACTATCCGAGTCCAATCGGACAGTTACAGGGACCTGCAGGTTCAGAGTACCACCAGCCCCTACGTGTACCCACTGTCCACCATTTACCCGGCAATCGGCTGCTCTCACGGTCGTAGTAACACCAATCAAGACGAGAAGCACAACGGCTCCATATAGTCGTTTCATTTTGATCTCTCGTTGCCCCTCCCCCCAGGCACAGCCCAACGCAAACTTACGTCCGGGTTTTAAGCCGCCTGGCAGAGAGTTGAGGTTTATCTGAGGCTGTTTTCAACCTATAAATGGCGGTTCGCAGCTATGGGTAATCCAACGTAAACGTGGAGGTCACCGTGTACGCGCCATGCCCTATGGTTTGATCGCGGATGGCGTCCGGCTCCCCCTGCACATAGGCTTTGAGCTCGATCACGTTGTTGCCATTGCTCAGCACCTGTTTGTCGCTGACGGCATTCAAGGGCAGCGGCTTGTCGCTCAGCGTCTCGATACCCACCCCGATACCCGAGGCACCACTGCCACCGTCCAGCGCGAGCAAGCCGGGAAGCGCCGTGTTTTCCCTGCCGCCGAACATGATGGTGACCGTGTTGCCGACCGTGGTATTGCAGTCGTCCAGGTGCAGCCTGAACCCCTTTCCCCGTGAACGGGTGTTGAGGTACAGATGCTTGCTGGTCAAATCCCAGAGTTCCAGCGTGATCGCCTCGTCGCCGGGCCGAATGGTGCAGGCCTGCTCAACCAGGTTGCCCTTGAAACTCAGGTTGTCCGCCGCCCACCCCTGAGGCATCAGGCCGAAGGTGAGCAGAAATATCAGCCCGACACAGGACCAGCACTTCAGCGTCATTTCATGTCCCATGGACTCAACTCCTACTGGTATTCGGCCAACAACGTGGCCACCGCCGAAAACCTGGCGGGCGTCAAAATGGCACCTGGCCGTTTCACCGGGACCACATCCAATGTCGGCGGTGATGACAGGGTGATGTTCAGCGGCTTATTGAGCGCAAACGGCAGGTTGTCCTGGAAAATCCGAATGCCCAACTCAGGCACGCTGGTTTGCACAGCGGCGCCATCAAACGTCGTTGAGGTGCCGTTGACGCTCAATTTCAAGACCCACGGCAGTGTGTCGGTACCACAACTGATGGTGTAACCAACGCCCTTACGGTATTTCTCGCCGTCGACGCGCTGTACCCCGACATCCCCAAAGTCGACTTCAATCGTGTTCCCCGCATCAATCGTGCAGGGAGGAGGCTCGTTGAGCGTTCCACTGAACGTCAAATTGGCTGACGCACCACCGCAAAGGCCAAGAGAACACAAGGCGAGCAACGCTCGCCGCTGCCAATCGCTCATTGATCGTTCCTCTTCATTGGTATTCGACCACAAGGGTGGCGGCGGCATCGAACGCCCCGCCCGTCAGTGTGCTGCCCGCGCGTTTGACAGGCACCGCCTGCACCACCGGAAAGTTGGGGTGCGTAAAATTCACCGCGGTGTTGAGCGGCCAGTCGGCACCATTCACAAACAGCTTTACCCCCAGGTCCGGCTTGCGGGTCAGGAGCACCCGGCTGTCGAACGCAGCTCCCGCCCCCTTGAGTTCCAGCGTCATCGCGTTGCTGAACGGTGCGCCGCAGGTAACGGTGTAAGGCACGTCCCGCCGATAGTTGACCCCGTCAACCCGTGACGTCAGCAGGTCATTGCCAAATGGCACATCCAACGTACTGCCACCGTTGATGACACACGGCGGTGGCGCAACGATGACCGCACGGACGGTCAGGCTGGTCTCGGCCTGCACACCCTGGCTGACAGCCCACAGCATGCTGCTGCCGACAAAAATGGCCAGCGGGCCAATTGATTTCGCCATTGCTCTGCCCTTACTCATAATTGAGCCTGAATTCCACCACGGCCCGAAATACCCCACTGGTCAACGGCGCAGCGGTGCGCGTGGGCCGAACATTCCAGGTCTGGGTGTTTCGGCCAACGGGCAAGAACAGCGGCTCGCCCCTTGAACCCAACTGCACATCACGGCCCAGGGCATCGGTCAAAAGCAGGCCCATCCCGGTGACGCCCTGGACTTTGACCAGCCGTGAATCCTGCGCATCGGCAGGCGCGCTGAACGCCACCGACAGCACGGGTTGGTAGGCACTCCATGTCAGGTTCCCCGTACGTTCGCTGCGCACCCGGCCTGCGGTGCGCTGGCAATCGGTAAAACGCAGCTGGAATGCCTTGGCCGGCGCCTGGTCACCCGGCCGCTGCAACTGGCTGGTCGACACAGCGTCCAGGTCAACCGTCTGATGCAGTGATGCCATCTCCACACTGCACGGCGATTCATGCATGGAGCCGAGCACATTGAGCAACCCACTCATGCCTTCGATATCCTCTTCATCCTCGGCATGCGCCCCCACCGCCAGGACCCACAGCAGGCCGCCCAGGACTTTCACACGTTGCGAGGTCATAACGTTCTCCAGCAGCAGGCAAGACTTATTCAGGCGATACAGCCTGCACGTTCACGTTGCAGGTGCCGCCACTGCAGGTGAAGACCAGCAGGGGACGACCGCCGTAATCATTCACGTAGGTCAGGTGAGGCGTGGCGCCCAATGCAGTGGCCGTCGGCCCCAGCGTCATCGCACCTTTGGGCGGGACCATAAGGGGCGCGAAGCCCGGCACGGTCTTGCCATCCTTGCTGCTGCGCGCATCCACCAGGGTCACGTAGTAAGGCGTAGGGTTATTGACCCGGTATTGATCGCCCTCTCGGGTGAGGGTCAATCGTTGCTGCCAAGGGTTGGAAAAGTCCTGCTGGCTTGGCGTGATCGCTTGCGGTCGGTAGAACAGCTTGACGCGGGTCTGCAACGCGATCTGCAGCGTGTTGGACTTATCGCTGCGTGGCGGGATTTCCCTCAAGTTGAAGTAATAGACCGTCTCTCGATCCTGCGGTAACGACTTGGCCGCCGGCAACGCCTGGACTTTCACCTGGCTTTGTTTGCCGGGCTCCAATCGTTGAACCGGTGGGAGCACGATCAAGGGCGAGGTGATTTTGTTACCCGACTCGTCCTCGATCCAGCCCTGGGCCAAATACGGCAACTGCTTATTGTTGTTGGTGATGTTCACACTGGTAGCGTCTTTGCCACCATCGAAAATCACTCGGGTACGATCCAGGCCGATTGCGGCGCTGGCGCTTTGGCTCAAGCCCAGTGCCAGCAGCAACAGGGCGCTGGAGGTAAAGCGTGTGTCAAGCATCATGAGGCTGTGTTCTCCGTATCGTTGGGCTGGCCGGTCATCGCGGCCGGCTCGGGCGAGGATGGGGCAGCGGCTACGCGCTGGCAGTGCAGTTGCAGGGCATCGGTCAAGCCATCAGCGGGCAGAATGACCGGGAGCGTGAGGACGCATCGCTCATCACCGCCCCAACTGACGACCATTTGCTCGCCGGCCCGAATACCGCTCAGGTAGACATGGCCGCCGTCATTCACAATCCCGGTGTCCTGTTGTTTCAGGTTCTTCACTGTCGCGCCGAAGGGCGGTGAGCTGCCATTTGGAAGACGCAGAACGGCCATGGCCTTTTCCCCGGCAATCACATCCAGCGTGCGATAACCAATCGCCCCCTCTGTGAGCGTGAGTTGCGTGACGGATTGAGTCGCTTCGACATTGCTCGGCAAGCGCTCCAGATCAACACTGGCCGCCGTACGCTGATAGCTGCTGATATCGGCGATGACCGCTTTGCCGAACGCGTTACTGCGCGTCGGTGAGCCGTAACCGCGCACTGGAACATCGGGCACACCGCCGGTATCGATCATCAGGCGAGTGCCGCCCGTACTCGTGGTCCGGTGCAATGCAGCGCCGTAGGCCGTGAGCGTGCCGCCACCCCGCGCAGACACACCGAGGGTTCTGGAGTCGCCCTCTTGGGTACTGGCGCTTAGATCGATGTCGGCCCGGTCGCCCATGTGGTTCAGGTAACCACTGACGGACGTGTCGCTTGCACTGAGCTGATAACTGTTGCGCTCATCGAGGCGATCGCTGTAGCGCGCTGCACCGCCGTTTTTGCCGGCGGTCCTGTTGGCATCCAGCGACAATGTGCCGGAACGCCCCAATGGCAGGCTGACCGTGATTGCCATCCCGTTGTCGCGGTAGTTGTATTCCTGGGTGCGAAACAGATTCATGGACAGGCTCATGTTTTTAACCGAGCCCACGTTGAAGTACCGCGACAGCGAGAGGTTCCAACGCTGAGTGTCCGGCCGGTCCCAGTAGGTTTGTTTGTGGTAGCTGGCGTAGACCGTCGCACTCAGCTCACGCAGCTGCTTGTTGACCGTCACCGTATACAGCGCCTTGCTGCCGCCAATAGGTCTCCACCCCTCATCGGGATCCCGGTAATCCCCGCGCCCGCCAAGTTCGCCGTTCAACCCGTAATACCGGGCATCCAGGTATTCACTCATGGTCAAGAAATTCTTCTCGGAAAACCGGTAACCGGCGAAGGTCACCTGGCTGTCGTACTCTTCAAAGTTCTTGGAATATTGAAGGCGATAGGATTTGCCCGAGAGCGTCTCGCCCCACACGCTCGCATGGGACTGCGTCACGTCCAGCGAGACGGCCCCGAACGCCAGCAAGTCGCGCCCCGCCCCAACGGATAACGCCCGATAGTTGTTATCGCTCACTGCGCCGCCAAACAACGACCAGCCGTTGCTGATCCCCCAGGAAAACTCTCCGGTACCGAAAAAGTCCCCATCAGAGCCGTTCTGAAGATTGGACGGTCGCCCGGCCGCCAATTTGTAGCGAACTTGCCCGGGCCGCGTCAGGTAGGGGACACCTGCCGTATCGATCTGGAAGCTGTGTACCGTGCCGTCCTGTTCCTCCACACGCACGTCCAACTTGCCCGTTACCGCGTCCTGCAAGTCTTGAATACGAAACGGACCTGCCGCGACCAGGGTTTCGTAAAGCACACGCCCCTGCTGACTGATGATGACTTTTGCATTGGTTTTGGCTACCCCAACCACTTCCGGCGCGTAACCACGCAGGTTGGGCGGCAACTGGCTCTCATCGGAGTTGAGCGCGGCACCGGTAAAACGAAAGCTGTCAAACAGATCCGAATACAGGTAGTTCTCGCCCACCAGCAGACGCGCCTTCAGCGAAGGAATTGCGCGATACGCGTAGTAGCGGCTCCACTCCAGCTTTTGAGGCCCTGCCGCCTCTTGCCGACCACTCTCGACACGCCCCTGCCAATCCGCCCTCAAGCGCCAGGCGCCAGCATTGGCCCCGACGGTGCCGTTGCCACTGAGGTTCCTGCGACTGCCATCGCCCCTCTGGTAGTTGGACTGCGCCGTCAGGCTGTAGTCAATCAACACCCCCGCGACCCCCTCATCCCAACGGGAGGGTGGATCCCAATTAGTGGCGTTGTACTCAAGATACGCCTGTGGCAGGTTGATGCTCAGCGTGGAACTGGCCAGATCACCAGTGACCTCCATGCCGGGCATACTTTGAATTTCCAGGCACTCCCCGTCCTTCCACCATATAAGTTTGCTGGCATCGGAAACTTTCAGGCCCAACTGTTCCACAAGTGTGCGGGATAAACAGGCCTGACTGCCCTTGGGATCTTCATCGGGGGGATAGAACGCCACCGGTTGTTCCGCAATAGGCTGGCCGTTGATGTGCACTACCATCGAATACGTGCCGGGCAAAATAAACCCGCTGCGCGCAAATTGAGACAAGTCAATATTGGTGCGATCAATCAGGTCGAGAACGTCGGTATTGAACTCGATATCCGCGCCACCCAATGCAGTTCCCGCCAGTGACATCAGCCCGCCAAACAGTCCAGGGCGCAGCGTATTTTTAATCTTCGCTGTATTCAACATGAAAGCCTGCCCGTCAATATTCAAAAATATTCCAACTTGAACCGCACTGCGGCACTGTGGGCCCCCACCACCAGCGGCAATCCATTACCGACCAGGAAGAATCTGTAGTTGAGTGTCATATCGCCCTCTCTCAACGGAGTCGGCGTCATGCGCTGCCCGGGAATACTTTCTTCGCCAGCAGCGTCCACAATGTGCAAGGCAACGCCCTGCGAGGCGCCAAAGACAGCAAAGGAGAGCCCGGACCTGTCGGTAGGGCCGTCAAATGTCACTCGCATATGCTCCCAATCAGGCAGGGTTTGCCCTGGGCGCAACGGGTCCGGACGAGTCAATGAGCAATTGACCAGACGCAACTGGAAGGGATGGTCTTCCCCACGCGCGTTGCGTAACAGCCGGCCAACCGGCTCCGGCGGCATCTCGATGGTTTGATCGGCATTGCCCAGTTCCAGCCCGCAGGCTGAGTCAACAACCTCTCCCCCTAACAGCACGACCCCTTCGCCCTGCGAAGACACCTGGGCGAAAACGCAGGGGTTGATAAGGGTCGTCAAGGAAGAAGCGAGAGCGAAACGTATGAATGTTTTCACCTGGAACTCCCGTCAGCGTCCCCCGCCACACTGGGTGACGGGGGGGGAAACTTACTGATAAGCCAAGGTGAAATTGGTGATGGCGCTGAAATCGCCAGGAATGATGGGGGCCGTCGCGGCGCCTTGCACGTAGGCACCGAACTCCAGCGTGTTGTCGCCAGTGGAAATGATCTGCGGGGCGGTAGGAACGCCCAACTGAACCAGGTCGCCGCCGTGGGTCATCATGATGCCCACGCCGCCTGCGCCACCGACCGTACCGATCGCGCCAGGCACAACGCTGGAGGGTGCACCGGTGAATGTGGTGGTCACGGTGTTATCGGTGAGGTCGGATAGATCGCAGCCTTCAAGCTCGATCAATACACGCCGGGCCTCAGACTTGCCACCCGCTTGCAACTGATGCTTTGCAATCGCACCCAGGCGCACGGTCTGGTCGACAGAGTCCGGCTTGATGGAACAAGCGCCCGAGTGGACTGACCCCAAAAACGTGACCGTACCATCTGCCGCCTGAGCAACGGACACCGAGCCCGCCAACAGACCGCCAGCCAACAGCGCAACTTTCATTTTGGTTTTCATTCACAGATTCCCACTTAACAAATGTCATTAAAGGCGCCCGGCAGCCGATAAGTGCAGGGCTGATTTAAACGAGCGGTGTCGCCCGCGCCATTAAGTCGGTTGATCCTGAAGTACTTTTACAACTTTTTGTATTGCTATTCAGGCTCCGCTCAACGCCAGGAAAGTCTCCACCCTGCACTTTAAAAATGTAAGTCGTATACGTCCTATAACGTAGTAGTCGCAAGGCACTAGGACGCGCAGGAAAACATGGCTGTTTTCCAACAAAAATTAAAATGGCTGAAGGAAATGAACTACACGCCGACCCATATCAAAGCCTCAGCGTGCGAGATATCTTTAAGAAATAGACTACATACACTAAAAATAACCGCAGAGACGGGCCAACACTAACTACCGAGTTAAAAAAGTGGTGCCTTGTTATTACTGAACAGTAGATGCGCAGAGAGGGAGCACGCTCCCCCTCTGTATCGATGCGCCAGGAACCCTCGACGACTAGCGAACGGCTTCGAACAAACCCGTCGCCCCCATGCCGCCGCCCACGCACATGGTGACGATGCCGTAACGCAGGTTGCGTCGCTGCAGCTCACGCACCAGATGCCCGACTTGCCGCGAGCCGGTCATGCCGAAAGGGTGGCCAATGGAGATCGAGCCCCCGTTGACGTTGTACTTGGCATTGTCGATTTCCAGGCGATTGCGCGCATACAGGCACTGGGAAGCGAACGCTTCGTTGAGTTCCCACAGATCAATATCCGCCACTTGCAAACCACGCGCCTTGAGCAGCTTGGGCACCGAGAACACCGGGCCGATACCCATCTCGTCCGGCTCACAGCCGGCCACGGTAAAACCTCTGAAAAACGCCTTGGGCTTGAGGCCCAGTTCCAGGGCTTTTTCCAGGCTCATCACCAGGGTCATCGACGCGCCGTCGGACAGTTGCGACGAGTTGCCTGCGGTCACCGAACCGTCCTCGGCAAACACTGGCTTGAGACCCTGCAGGCTGACCAGGGTGGTGTCGGGGCGGTTGCAGTCGTCGCGCTCGACCACGCCGTCGAGAATCTGCACCGCGCCGGTGTTCTTGTCCTCGACTTTGTACTTGACCGCCATGGGCACGATTTCATCGTCAAATAGGCCATCAGCCTGGGCTTGGGCCGTGCGTTGCTGGCTTTGCAGGGCGTATTGATCCTGCTCTTCACGGCTGACGTTGTAGCGGCGCGCGACGATTTCGGCGGTCTGGCCCATGGGGAAGTAAATGCCCGGCACCTGCTCTTTCAGCAGCGGGTTGATCAGGTTGTCGGTGTTGACGCTTTTCATGGTCAGGCTGATGGACTCCACGCCACCGGCGACAATGATGTCGCTGCACCCCGACGCAATCTGGTTGGCCGCGATGGCAATCGCCTGCAAGCCCGACGAGCAGAATCGGTTGAGGGTCATGCCCGCCGTGCCAGTGCCCAACTGCGACAGCACCGCCACGTTGCGCCCGATGTTGTAGCCCTGTGCGCCCTCGTTGGAGCCGGCACCGACGATGCAGTCTTCCACCGTGGCCGGGTCGATGCCGTTGCGGGTCAGCAGCGCATTGACGCAATGGGCCGCCATGTCATCCGGGCGGGTCTGGTTGAACTTGCCGCGAAAGGACTTGGCCAGGCCGGTTCGTACGCTGTCGACGATGACTACTTCACGCATGGGCTACCTCGATCTTGTGGTTATGGGGTATGGATCGAGAATAGATGCAGGCCCCCACAGCCGCGATGATCATTCATCCGGCATATACAAAACCATGGCCGGGCGAGGCGATAGGGCTATTGGGGGGAACCGGCTCGTTGTGGTGAACCTGATATCTCTGGCGAACTTGGTCCCTCTGATTAACCTGCTCCCTGTGGTGAACCTGATCCCTCTGATGAACCAGGTCCCTCTGATTAACCTGATCCCTCTGATTAACCTGATCCCTGTGGTGAACCTGATCCCTGTGGTGAACCTGATCCCTGTGGTGAACCTGATCCCTGTGGTGAGCAGGCTTGCCCTGCGCTGGGGCGCGAAGCGGCCCCAATCCAATCGACGCGTTTTTTCAGACAAAACTGATCGGCAGTGTTGGGGCCGCTTCGCGCCCCGGCGCAGGGCAAGCCTGCTCACTACAAAAATCTTATTTCTTTTTCTTCTTATCGTGCTTGTCGGTTTTGTCGAACGCCTCCTCCAACGCCCGGTTGATCGTGCGCAGCACCTTGACCCGCGCCCAGCGCTTGTCATTGGCCTCCACCAGGGTCCAGGCCGAGATTTCGGTGCTGGTACGGTCCACCATATCGCCCACCGCAGCACGGTAGTCGTCCCATTTGTCGCGGTTGCGCCAGTCGTCTTCGGTGATTTTGAAGCGTTTGAACGGGATTTCCTCGCGGGCCTGGAAACGCTCCAGCTGGGTGTCCTTATCAATGGCGAGCCAGAACTTGACCACGATCACCCCCGCATCGCGCAGTTGCTCTTCGAAGTCATTGATCTCGCCATAGGCCCGCATCCAGTCTGCCGTGCTGCAAAAGCCTTCGACGCGTTCCACCAGCACGCGGCCGTACCAGGAGCGGTCGAACACGGTGAACATGCCGCGCGCCGGGATCTTCTGCCAGAACCGCCACAGGTAAGGCTGGGCGCGTTCGTCTTCAGTGGGCGCAGCTATCGGCACGATGTGGTACTGGCGCGGGTCCAGCGCCGCGGCCACCCGACGGATCGCACCGCCCTTGCCCGCTGCATCATTGCCTTCGAAGACGCTGATCAACGCGTGCTTGCGCATGCGTTTGTCGCGCATCAGGCCAGAGAACCGTGCCTGCTCGGTGATCAGCTGTTCTTCGTAGTCGTCCTTGTCCAGGCGCAGGGACAGGTCGAGGCTGTCCAGCAGGTTTTTCTGGTCAACCGAAGGGATCAGGGGTGCGGGGTTCATCCCGCTGGCCTTGCCTTTGGCCTGCTTGAGCGCATTTTGCAGGCCATCCAGAAGGATCTTGCCCACGGTCAGGCTGCGGTAATGCGCGTCCACACCTTCGATCACATGCCAAGGCGCATAGTCGCGGCTGGTACGGCGCAGAATGCGTTCGCCGAAGTGCACAAACTTGTCGTAGGTCTCGGACTGCTGCCAGTCCAGCGGGCTGATGCGCCAGCTGTGCAGCGGGTCGTCGGCCAGGGCCTTGAGCCGCGCTTTCATCTGTTTCTTGGACAGGTGGAACCAGAACTTGAAGATCAGCGCACCTTCGTCACAGAGCATTTTCTCCAGGCGCTCGGCGCCGGCGATGGCCTGGTCGAGCCGTGCGTCCTTGATCTGCCCGTGCACGCGGCCTTGCAGCATCTGGCTGTACCAGTTGCCGAAGAAGATGCCCATGCGCCCCTTGGCCGGCAGCTGGCGCCAGTAGCGCCAGGCAGGTGGTCGGGCCAGTTCTTCGTCGGTCTGCTGGTCGAAGGTGCGCACTTCGATCAGGCGCGGGTCCATCCATTCATTGAGCAACTTGACGGTCTCGCCCTTGCCCGCGCCTTCCACGCCGTTGATCAGGATGATCACCGGGAAGCGTTTCTGCTGTTGCAGCTCGTACTGCACTTCCAGCAAGGCCTCGCGCAGGGCCGGCACTTCGGCCTCATAGGTGTCTTTGTCGATGGCGTGACCGATTTCGGCGGATTCGAACATGGGCAGCTCCGTTTCAAGATGGCTCAAGACTAGCGGATTGGGCCGCAACACGCGGGAGGAAATTGCACACGCGCTTGCCATGGGTCAATTCAATGGCGGTTGATCAGCTAGAATGGCCGCCTTGTCTTCTTCGAGCCGCCCATGAACCCCGTATCCCACGCCCAGCTCGACTGGGATGACCAAGGCCGCCCGCACTCGCGGGTCTTCGACGATGTGTACTTCTCCGACAAGTCGGGCCTGGAAGAAACCCGCTACGTGTTTCTCGAACAGAACCGTCTGCAGGCGCGTTTTGCCGACCTGCCCGAGGGCGCGTGCTTTGTGATCGGCGAGACCGGCTTCGGCACCGGGTTGAATTTCCTCTGCGCGTGGCAGTTGTTCAATGAGCACGCACCGGCCAGCGCCCGGCTGCATTTTGTCAGCGTTGAAAAATACCCCCTCAGCCCCGCCGACCTGACCCGCGCCTTGTCCCTGTGGCCGCAGCTCAAGGCCCTGGCCGAGCCACTGCTGGCGCAGTACATCGCGATTCATCAAGGTTTCCAGCGCCTGGTGCTGGACAGCGGGCGCGTCACCCTGACCCTGTTGATCGGCGACGCCCTGGAGCAATTGCCGCAGCTGGATGCCCAGGTCGACGCGTGGTTTCTCGACGGTTTCGCCCCGGCGAAAAACCCCGACATGTGGACCGCCGAGCTGTTCGCTGAGCTTGCCCGGCTGGCGGCACCCGGTTCAACCATCAGCACGTTCACCAGCACCGGCTGGGTCCGGCGTCTGATCAATGCCGCCGGCTTCAAGATGAAACGCACCCCCGGCATCGGCCACAAATGGGAAGTGCTGCGCGGGGAGTTCCTCGGCTGGCCGGACGACGTGCCACCTCCCGCCGCCCTCAAGCCCTGGTTTGCCCGCCCGCCCGTGCACACGGGCGAGCGCCGCGCCTTGGTCATCGGCGGCGGGCTGGCCGGTTGCGCCAGTGCCGCCAGCCTCGCGGCGCGGGGTTGGCAGGTCAGCCTGCTGGAACGTCACGCAGGGCTCGCTCAGGAGGCTTCCGGCAATCCGCAGGGCGTGCTCTATCTCAAGCTGTCGGCCCATGGCACGGCCTTGTCGCAGATGATTGTCAGCGGGTTCGGCCACACCCGGCGCCTGCTGCAACACTTGCAACGCGGTGTGGAGTGGGACGGCTGCGGCGTGCTGCAACTGGCCTTCAATGCCAAGGAGGCCGAGCGCCAGGCGCAGCTGGCCCAGGCGTTCGCGCCGGAACTGTTGCATCTGCTGGATAAAGACCAGGCCCAGATTCAGGCCGGCGTTACCTTGGCCACGGGCGGGATGTTTTTCCCCGAGGGTGGCTGGGTTCATCCGCCGGCGCTCTGCCAGTGGCAGGCGCAGCAACCGGGGGTTCAAGTGCTGGCCCACCACGAGGTGCTTGAACTGCGCAAAGTCGACGGACACTGGCAGGCCTGGGAAGGCCAGACGCTGCTGGCCAGCGCGCCGGTGGTGGTGCTCGCCGGCGCTACGGAGGTCAAGCGCTTTGCCGCCTGCGCCGAGCTGCCGCTCAAGCGCATCCGTGGGCAGATCACCCGCTTGCCGCAAACCGCCGCCAGCGCCGCGCTGGCCACGGTGGTGTGTGCCGAAGGCTATGTGGCACCCGCACGCCTGGGGGAACATACCCTCGGAGCCAGCTTCGACTTCAAGAGCGATGACCTGGCCCCGACGCCCGCCGAACACGCCAGCAACCTGGCCCTGCTGCAGGAGATCTCCACCGACCTGACGCAACGCCTGCACGCTGACACGCTCGCCCCGGAGACGCTGGACGGTCGCGCCGCATTCCGCTGCACCAGCCCGGACTACTTGCCGATTGTCGGTCCGTTGGCGGATCACCCAGCCTTTGCTCACACCTTTGACGCGCTGCGCAAAGACGCGCGCCATGTGCCGCAGACGCCTTGCCCGTGGCTGCAAGGCCTTTACGTCAACAGCGGCCACGGCTCCCGTGGGCTGATCACCGCGCCGCTGTCGGGCGAACTCTTGGCGGCCTGGCTGGATAACGAGCCCCTGCCCCTGCCGCGAAGCGTGGCCGAGGCCTGTCACCCCAATCGATTCGCCGTGCGGTCGTTGATTCGAAGCAACGCGGCCAAACCCGAGCAAGGTTGATCAGGCATCCTTAACCAATGGGGAGCGCACACACCTGGGGCGTTTCATCGAGCTTCAGCGCTTCGAGGGTCAAGCGCTCAATTTCGGCTTTTTCCGCCAGCCCTTGTTCGCGCAGTATTTCGTTCATCTGATCACGGTAATCAACGTCGTCAAGGGTCAGGCTCTGGTCGAAGACCGTTTGCATGCGCTGGTCAAACGGCTCATTCAAGGCGTCGAAGGAAGCGCTGGAGGTGCGTTTCAAATAACGCGTCCAAAACGGTAATTCCATCAAAAACTTTATAAGCCTGGGAGACAATTCATCCGCTTTGACTTTAAGTTCGGCGGTGTTCAGCGCCGCTTGCGAAACCCCGGCCAAACGGGAAAAGCGCATGTGCCGGGGTTGCCCCGGCAAATAGAATTTGTCGACCAGCCCCGTTCGGTACGCCAGGCTGACTTCCAACGGATCGGCAGTGGGATGCTCCGTACTGTGGGTTTGCGCCATGCGCTCCAACCGGTCCAGACGGAACAGACCTCGACCCAGCCTCAACAGTGACTGGGCCGTCACGTGGCCGCCTTCGACCTGTTGCGCCGCCTCGTGAATTTCGACCAATACCTCCAGGTTACTGAAGCTCGTGGCGGCAGCATCGTCGCAATTCAAAGGTGTCGCTGCGCGCTCAAACACCTCCTCACGCAACTCCGCGTGGGCACTCGCAGCCTCCAGTACCCGCCAGACCCGGTGTTCAAGGTCCTCACGCACATGGGTGGAGTCCGCCGTCCCCCCCAACTCCGCCAGCAGCTTGAACAGACCATCAGATCCCGGTTCATCCCGCAGCCCTGACCACGTCGTGCTCCGTTGGGAGTAGTGGGCAAGCCACTCATCCGCCAGCCACAACTCCCGGGCTTTCTGCTCGTTCAGGCGGGCAATGTCGTCCTCCAGGAACCCCATGCCCACGCCTACGTTGTTGCGATAGTTGCGCAACAATTGACGACTGCGCAGGCCCAGCGGGTTATGGCGCAGATTAATCACCTCGGCGCGCGTGCGTGGCGCGCTGAACAGCCAATCCGGCAGCTCAAGCAGATCATTTTCACGAAGATCGACATGCTCCAGATAGGGCAGGCGCAACAAGCCGACGGGCACGTTTCTCAACCGGCAATTTCGCAACGCCAGGGTGCGCAGATCAAACATTTTGCTGATCGCAGGCGGATCTATCAGAGGGTTGTTGTTCAGATTGAGCAATGTAAGGCCAGTCAGGCCGGCCAGTTTTACACGGGTGTGCTCCGTCAGTTGCAAGCGATTGCTGTCCAGGTACACACGCTTGAGTTCCGGCATCCGCGACAGCACCTCAGGCAGCCGCGTGAGCTGATTGTCGGAGAGTTCCAGCGTGCGCAATTGCTTGAAGTGCTTGAGGAAGTACGCCACATCATCATCAAGCCCCATATGATTCAACGACAAGCGCTGGACATGATCAAAGTTGACCCCTGGCGGCAAGGTCGGCAGCGAGCCCAAGGCCATGCCATCAAGCATCAGGCCGGGCACCTTTTCCCCCAACTCATCGGGCAGCAACGAGGCGTGCTGCCAACTGCTCTCGATTGCCTGCACCGCTTGCAGGCGACTGAGTCGATAGTCCGCCGACGTATAACCCGCCGGCGTCGACGCAACCCTTTCCCTGGCCCACCGGCCCAATGCTCGACGCAATTGCTCAAACTGTTCTTTAAGCGCCTTGACCGCTCTGGCGCGAGACAAGTGATCGGTTCCCAGCGCTTGGAGGAATGTCGCGATGCGCTGATCGTTGAACGACGGGTAGAGTTTGCGCACCTTGCGCACCAGGCCCCTGGGAAACCGGGCCGGCTCCCCAGGCCAGGACTGAATACAGGATGCTGGCATTTCCTTGGGCTCGGCACGTTCGGGCCAGACGAAACGCGAGAGTTGCCTTCGCTGCTTCTGCGCCTGCTCGGTTATCCGATAACGCAACTGACTCGCGCTCTGCACGTCCATACCGGCCAAATCAACAGGGAGCAACGCATCGACGAGGGCCTGATACAGCCCCTCACGCCCATTGCTACGTATCCCCAGCGGCGCCCCCGTCTCATCGAACGCCTGGAAGTCTGCGCCCACTTTGACCAGGGTACGCGATGCCGTGGCCGTATCGCTGCCGACCTGGCCCAGCAGCCGTCCTGTGGGCGACCCGTCGCGCAATTGCAGCCTCAGGTCAGCCGGCCACCCCTCAAGGCCAGGGGCCAAGCCGAGCACCATGCGGCGTGTCGCATCGTTAGCCAACTCCGGCAGGTACAAGCCGATCAGCGCTTGGTCCTCGACCAATGTATCCAGGGCCTCGCGCGCCTGCTGAGCCAGCCGCAGAGGCACCCGCCCGGTCTGGCGCAACCGCCAGCGATTGGCGGCCGATGCCTGACCTACAACCTCCCTTGACACGCCCAGAGGCAACTGCGGGTAATGGCCCTTGAGCAACCCATGATCGGTCTGATCGATAACATCGCCGTTTTGGTAAAGCGCCTCATAGACCTGTCGATGGCGTTGCTGCAGCGATGCCATCAATCGTTGCTTGAGCACGCCGTGCTCCGCGCCGGACTCAACAGCTCCCCCCAGCAACAGCGCCTTCTCCTCGTGATCAAGCGCGGCCAGCGTGGTTGACATCACCTCGCCTTCCTTCAGTTGTTGCTCGGTGAGGTGGATACTCAAGTCTTCATAGTCAAACGGCGCCGTATCGGGGTGACGCTCAAGCACATACCCTTCAGGGTCCAGTACCTCGAAAAAGCGCCCTTTGGGCCATCCCTCCATAAAGGGCAAGGCCATCATCTGGACCTTTGCGGTAGTGGGATCAAGCGGCGCATCGTGTTCCATTTGCCAGCGCAGATCACGCACCTCCTGGTTGTATTCAAAGCGCAACGCGCATTCATGAAATCGCTCGGACAGCGGGCGGTTCTGCCTCGCCAGTTGTTGCAAGCGCGCCAGGGTCATGTCGGTGATGGCGGCAATATCCTGCAGGTGCCCCTCTGGCAACGAGGCCAGGCTGGGGTCCAATCGCTGCAAGATATAGTTGGGGTTATCCCATTCTTCAGGGCGTTCGAACGCAAACTGCCACCCGCCCTGGCCGTTGTGCTGCAACGAGGGTCGGTAGGCAGTGTCGCGTTTCGGGTGACGGGCTCGCCAACGACCGATCCGCTCATCGTAGGCAATCGAGTAAACGCCGCCATCGATCTTGACGTATGACTGGCCATTGGCCTGATACACCCCTTTTGGGCTGGCAACCTTGCCTTCCAGCGTCAACGGCTGTCGATACGGCGTACTGCTTCTACGCCACAAGCGCACCGCGTCATCCGACGGACTGACAGCCTCCACGCCTTCAAAAAAATCGGGTGCCCTGCTGAGTACCCGCCTGGCCACCCCGCCTACCACTTGGACCCCAGTGGCGAACAGCGCCATGGACGCGATGCTTTGCGCCACGTTAATCAGGTGCTCAAGGGCGTGGGCGTTGTCGCGATGTTTCCAGTCTTCCACGCCCTCAAACACCTCACCCAACAACTCGCCAACGGCCACGCCCATCATCAACTGCCCCAACGCCGGCACCACCAGCCCGGCGACATTCAACAGCGTCAAACCGATATTCAGGTAGCGCTGCAGACGCTGCTTACGCGCGTCTTCGTCGACGTCCGCAACCGGTACTGCCAGCTCCCTGGCATCCAACTGCAGTTTTCCGACACAACTGTTGAAAAAGAATGTGGTCAGGCTGGTGAGCACCGGCAAGGGATCCATTTGATCCAGGTTTTTGTCTTTATCGAACTGCTCAAAAAAACTAAGCCGTTCGGACTCATCCAAATAAGCGGCGAATGCGCTGCGATAGCTGGCGACTTCGAGTCTGGAGGTCAAGTAGGTGCTGAAATCGTGCAGCGTCGAGTACTCGAAAAGAGGACGCAGCGGATCTTTGGGCATGTACACCACCAACGGACCGTGGACAAAGTCGGTCTGTGAGTTACCGCAAAACACCAACACACTCCATACACACGCGCCACGAATTTTCAGGCCATGCCATACCAGCGGCCGCCCATTGAACAACAGTTCGTTGAGTTGACTGGCTGCCAGGCCGGTGTTGACGGCCTTGAGTAACAGACCGTACGTCGATTCCGCGATGTCGCCCTTGGCGCAGGCGATGTGCAAATCAACTTTCATATCACTGCAGCGCGATTGGCCAATATCGGAGACAGCCGGGTTGTAACCTCGCAAAGTCTCCATGGGCGCTTCATCGGGGCCCGGCAGGTTGAAGTGCTCACGCAAATGCGCCTGGTAGGCTTCGCCCACATCCAGCTCCCGGCAATAACCAATGAACTCATGGGCCTTGGGACTTGCCAGCACCTCCCCTTTGGCACCCTGGCGGATCACGGTTCCTTGCGGCAGACCATCAGGTTCGGCGCGGGATGCGGGAAAGTTTTGCATGGCCGCCTGCAGCAGGCTGTGGTGCTCCAAGGTCTGCGTCTCGATAAGCATGCCGCCCAACAAAGGACTTATGCCGCTGATGGTGCGCCAGGGAATTTCCAGCAGATCATGGTCGAGGTCCAAAGAGCCAAGGCCCTTGGCCGCTAAATACGCCTTGAGCTTTTCGCGGCAAAATTCGTCGAGCGGTTTGATCTGCTTCAGCAGCCGCAAAGCACGCTCGCGTGGGAACTGACTATCGCGATAATCGTCTTCCAGGGCTTTCAAAACCTCAGGTTTGGCTTTGATCAGCCAAGGCGGCAGCGTTGCCTGGAGCACCATGGCTTTATCCAGGTCGCCGGTTATTTCCAACAGCGCGCCGAGCAGTTGGTCCTGCGTCAACGGGTGGGTGACTTGCGCCAGTGAGTGTTGCTGTGTCATCAGCAGGGGTCCTTATTGAGTCGAATGGGCTCGAACAATAGGTCCGGTATCACGGCCAAAGGCGGTATAAAAAGCCGCTGGTTGTACGCTTGCTCCGAGGCCTTTCAAGGGCTGCGGCCATCTGCCTTATAACAGATTGATCTAAAACTCCGCGCATCCACCCCGGTCAGTTTCTGGGTACCCGCCGTTTTGGCGCTTGGTACTTCTTCCCTCCCCAACGGAAAAACCGGTAAGGACTTTATGTGCGGATTAGCTGGAGAACTGCGTTTCGATCACCAACCTGCCGACCTGGCAGCCGTGGAGCGAATCACCCATCACCTGGCGCCACGCGGACCTGACGCGTGGGGTTTCCAGGCTCAAGGGCCGATTGCCCTGGGCCATCGACGCCTGAAAATCATGGACCTGTCGGACGGCTCCGCCCAACCGATGGTCGACGCCCAATTGGGCCTGTCCCTGGCCTTCAACGGTGCGATCTACAACTTCCCGGAACTGCGTGAAGAGCTTGAAGCCCTGGGCTACGCCTTCTATTCCGGCGGCGACACCGAAGTGCTGCTCAAGGGCTACCACGCCTGGGGCGAAGCGCTGCTGCCCAAGCTCAATGGCATGTTTGCCTTCGCCATCTGGGAACGCGACGCCAAGCGCCTGTTCATCGCCCGTGACCGCCTGGGCGTGAAGCCTCTGTATCTGTCGCGCACCGGCCAGCGCCTGCGCTTTGCCTCAAGCTTGCCGGCGCTGCTCAAGGGCGGCGATATCAACCCGATCCTCGATCCGGTGGCGCTCAATCACTACCTGAACTTCCATGCTGTGGTGCCTGCGCCGCGCACCCTGCTGGCGGGGATCGAAAAACTGCCGCCAGCGACCTGGATGCGCATCGACGCCGACGGCAAGACTGAACAGAAAACCTGGTGGACCCTGCCCTACGGCCCGCGTGAGGACGAAAAAAACCTCACCCTGCAAGACTGGACCGACCGCGTGCTCGACAGTACCCGCGACGCCGTGGCGATCCGCCAACGGGCGGCGGTGGATGTGGGCGTGCTGCTTTCCGGCGGCGTCGATTCGAGCATGCTCGTCGGCCTGCTGCGGGAAGTCGGCGTACAGGATCTATCGACCTTTTCCATCGGTTTTGAAGACGCCGGCGGCGAAGCGGGCAATGAGTTCCAGTACTCGGACCTGATCGCCAGGCATTACGGCACCCGTCACCACCAACTGCGCATCGCCGAAAGCGAGATCATCGAACAACTCCCGGCCGCGTTCCGCGCCATGAGCGAACCGATGGTCAGCCACGACTGCATCGCCTTCTACCTGCTGTCGCGGGAAGTGGCCAAGCATTGCAAAGTGGTGCAAAGCGGCCAGGGCGCCGATGAGCTGTTCGCCGGTTACCACTGGTACCCGCACGTCGATGGCGCCAGCGATCCGTATGCGGCGTACCGCGAGGCGTTTTTCGACCGCAGCTACGACGACTACGCCGCCACCGTCGCGCCCAAGTGGCTGACCGCCAATGACGCCGCTGGCGACTTCGTGCGCGAGCATTTTGCGATGCCCGGCGCCGATGCAGCGGTGGACAAGGCCTTGCGCCTGGACAGCACCGTGATGCTGGTGGACGACCCGGTCAAGCGCGTCGACAACATGACCATGGCCTGGGGCCTGGAAGCGCGCACGCCGTTCCTCGACTACCGCCTGGTGGAACTCTCGGCCCGCGTGCCAGGCCAGTTCAAGTTGCCCGACGGTGGCAAGCAGGTACTCAAGGAAGCGGCGCGCCGCGTGATCCCGAGCGAAGTCATCGACCGCAAGAAAGGCTACTTCCCGGTGCCCGGCCTCAAGCATTTGCAAGGCGACACCTTGAACTGGGTGCGTGAACTGTTGCTGGACCCGAGCCAGGATCGTGGCCTGTTCAACCCGGCCATGCTTGATCGCCTGCTGACCGACCCTCAAGGCCAATTGACCCCGTTGCGCGGCTCCAAGCTGTGGCAATTGGCGGCGCTGAACCTGTGGCTCAGCGAACAAGGAATCTGATTGATGAAACCCCACGCAGCGGCTTATAGCCAACGCTTGCTCAAGGGCCAGGCGCCGACCTACGAGCGCCTGCAAGCCCGACTGGCCGAAGATGGCAGCCCCCTGGCCGCCGAACCGATTGCGGTGCATTGCGGCTGGGGCCGGTTGTTGATCGGGCATACCTTTCCTGATCCAGCAAGCTTGGCGCAGGCGTTGCTCCACGAGCAGCCCGGTGAGCGCGACATCGCCCTGTATGTGGCCGCGCCCCAGCAGATTCTCGGGATCGACCCGCAGCAGTTGTTCCTCGATCCGTCCGACACCCTGCGCCTGTGGTTTACCGACTACCGCCCGGCTACGCGGGTATTTCGCGGCTTTCGTATCCGCCGGGTGCAAACCGAAGCTGACTGGCTGGCCGTGAACCAGCTGTATCAGGGACGCGGCATGTTGCCCGTCGACGCCGAGCGCCTCACGCCGCGCCATCAAGGTGGCCCGGTGTACTGGCTGGCGGAGGATGAAGACAGCGGCGCGGTGATCGGCAGCGTCATGGGCCTCAATCACCAGAAAGCCTTTCACGATCCGGAGAACGGTTGCAGCCTGTGGTGCCTGGCGGTCGACCCGCAATGCACGCGGCCCGGCGTCGGCGAAGTGCTGGTGCGCCACTTGGTGGAGCACTTTATGAGCCGGGGCCTGAGCTACCTGGACCTGTCGGTGCTGCACGACAACCGTCAGGCCAAAAGCCTCTACGCCAAGCTCGGTTTTCGGGCGTTGACCACATTTGCGATCAAGCGCAAGAACGGCATCAACCAACCGCTGTTTCTCGGCCCCGGCCCGCAGGCAGGGTTCAATCCCTATGCGCGGATCATTGTCGAAGAAGCCCATCGTCGTGGCATCGATGTGCAGGTGGACGATGCCGACGCGGGCCTGTTCACCCTCAGCCACGGCGGGCGCCGTGTGCGCTGCCGTGAGTCATTGAGCGACCTGACCAGCGCCATCAGCATGACCCTGTGCCAGGACAAGAGCCTGACCCACAAGGTGCTCAAGGCCGCCGGTCTACAATTGCCGTCGCAGCAACTGGCGGGCAGCGCCGATGACAACCTGGAGTTCCTCGACGAACATCAGCGCATCGTGGTCAAGCCGCTGGATGGCGAACAAGGCCAGGGCGTGGCGGTGGACCTGCACAGCATCGAAGAGGTGCAACAGGCCATCGAAGCGGCGCGCCAATTCGACAGCCGCGTGCTGCTGGAAAGCTTCCACGAAGGCCTGGACCTGCGCATTCTGGTGATCGGCTTCGAAGTGGTCGCCGCCGCGATCCGCCGTCCCGCTGAAGTGATTGGTGACGGCCATCACTCCATTGGTGCGTTGATCGAAGCCCAGAGCCGACGCCGCCAGGCGGCTACGGACGGCGAAAGCAAAATCCCGCTGGACGCCGAAACCGAACGCACCCTGGCCGCCGCCGGCTACGACTACAACAGCATCCTGCCCCCCGGTAAAACCCTGGCCGTGCGCCGCACCGCCAACCTGCACACTGGCGGTTGCCTGGAAGACGTGACTGCGATCCTGCACCCGACCCTCAAGGACGCCGCCGTGCGGGCCGCCCGCGCCCTGGATATTCCCATGGTGGGCCTGGACCTGATGGTGCCCGCCGCCGACCAACCCGAGTACGTGTTTATCGAAGCCAATGAACGGGCCGGCTTGGCCAACCATGAGCCGCAGCCGACTGCGGAAAAGTTTGTGGATCTGTTATTCCCCCATAGCCAGCCGACGGCCCAATAACCTTGTGGTGAGCGGGCTTTTTGTGGTGAGCGGGCTTGCCCCGCGCTGGGCTGCGAAGCAGCCCCTAGCCCAGGCACCGCGCTCTTTCAGTCAAAACTCATTGCCAGGTTTTAGGGCTGCTTCGCAGCCCAGCGCGGGGCAAGCCCGCTCACCACAACAAGCCCCTTCGCCACAAAAGCCACACAGGCCAAAGAATTGCCCTTATTTCATCAGGAGTTTCCATGAGCCGAACCATCCCCGAACCGGATCTCAACTACCTGCAAAAAGTGCTGCTGGAAATGCTCGCCATTCCCAGCCCCACCGGGTTTACCGACACCATCGTGCGCTATGTCGCCGAGCGCCTGGAAGAACTGGGCATCCCATTTGAAATGACCCGGCGCGGCACCATTCGCGCCACCCTCAAGGGGCAGAAGAACAGCCCCGACCGCGCTGTCTCTGCGCACCTGGACACCATCGGCGCCGCCGTGCGCGCGATCAAAGACAACGGCCGCCTGACCCTGGCGCCCGTGGGCTGCTGGTCCAGCCGCTTTGCCGAAGGCAGCCGCGTCAGCCTGTTCACCGACAACGGCGTGATTCGCGGCAGCGTATTGCCGTTGATGGCGTCCGGGCATGCGTTCAACACCGCCGTGGACGAAATGCCGGTGAGCTGGGACCACGTAGAACTGCGCCTGGACGCCTACTGCGCGACTCGCGCCGATTGCGATTCCCTCGGCATCAGCGTGGGCGACTACGTGGCCTTTGACCCGCTGCCCGAGTTCACCGAGAGCGGGCATATCAGCGCCCGTCACCTGGACGACAAAGCCGGCGTCGCCGCCCTGCTCGCCGCGCTCAAAGCCATCGTCGACAGCGGCGAACCGTTGCTGATCGATTGCCATCCGTTGTTCACCATCACCGAGGAAACCGGCAGCGGTGCAGCCGCCGCCCTGCCGTGGGATGTGAGTGAGTTTGTCGGCATCGACATTGCGCCGGTCGCCCCCGGCCAGCACTCCAGCGAGCATGCGGTCAGCGTGGCAATGCAGGATTCCGGCGGGCCGTATGACTATCATCTGTCCCGCCACCTGCTGCGCCTGGCATCGGAAAACGACCTGCCGGTACGCCGCGATCTGTTTCGTTATTACTTCAGCGATGCGCACTCGGCAGTGACCGCTGGCCACGATATCCGCACGGCGCTGCTGGCGTTTGGTTGCGACGCGACCCACGGATACGAGCGCACCCATATCGACAGCCTGGCCGCTCTGAGTCGCCTGTTGGGCGCGTACATCCTCAGCCCGCCGGTGTTCGCCAGTGATGCGCAACCGGCCCAGGGTTCACTGGATCGGTTCAGTCATCAGTTGGAGCATGAGACGCAGATGGAGAGCGACACCCGCGTGCCGTCGGTGGACAGTCTGGTGGGTCAGAAGTCCTGATACTGGCAACCAGCGTCCCGGCGCAGTAGCATCGCCGGGACTTAACCCCTGAGGCTTGTATGCTGATTCCCTACGATGCACTTGAAGTCGACACCCTGACACGCCTGATCGAAGACTTCGTCACCCGCGACGGCACCGACAATGGCGACGACACGCCCCTGGAAACCCGCGTACTGCGCGTGCGCCAGGCGCTGACCAAGGGCCAGGCGCTGATTGTGTTCGACCCGGAAAGCGAGCAATGCCAGTTGATGCTCAAGCACGATGTGCCCAAGCATCTGTTCGATTGAGGGGGTCAAGGGTTGGTAGCAGGTTGGGGTTGAGTGGCTTGGCGTTCGAGGATTTTGCGATGCACCTCGGCGCGGTGCACATTGATTCCCGCTGGCGCGACAATGCCGAATTTCACCTGGGTACCGTTCAGTTCGAGGACGTGCAAGGTGATGTGATCCCCGATGGAGATGATTTCGCCTACAGCGCGGCTTAAGACCAGCATGGCGGTTGTCCTTTTGGAGTGACAGGACCCCGACCATGCGCGATGACTGGAGTGGCTTCAATGGCTGGCAGCCAAATCAGGCAACACCTACAAACGCAGGTAAATTGCCTGACAGACCAACACTGAATCAGCCCTTCACTGCCTGCGCCTTGGCGCGCATCTTGTCGGCCATGGTGGTCATTTCGTTGTAGAGCAACTGCGGGTTTTTCTGCTTTAGCGCCCACGCCATGCGGCCCTGCTCGTGGGGCAGGATCATGAATTCCCCTTCAGCCACGCGTTGATAGATGTAATCAGCGATATCCGCCGCCGAGATCGGCGAACTCTCCAGTAACTTGCCCACCTGGGCCTTCATCGCCGGCGTCGGCCCACGGAACGAGTCCAGCAGGTTGGTCTGGAAGAACGACGGGCACACCACATGCACGCCGACTTCCTGTTGCTTGAGCTCGACCAGCAGGCTTTCCGACAGCGCCACCACACCGGCCTTGGCCACGTTGTAGTTGCTCATGGCCGGCCCTTGCATCAGCGCCGCCATGGAAGCGATGTTGATGATGCGGCCCTTGCTCTTTTCCAGCAGTGGCAGGAACGCCTTGCAGCCCTTGACCACGCCCATCAGGTTGATCGCGATCTGCCAGTCCCAATCCTCCAGGGACAATTCTGCGAAGAAGCCGCCTGAGGCGACGCCGGCATTGTTGACGATCACATCAATGCCGCCCAGCTTCACCTCGCACGCCTGGGCGAACGCGGTGAGCTGACTGTAGTCGCGCACGTCGCAACGCTGGATAAAGCCATCGCCCCCGGCCTCACGTACGAGTTTGAGGGTTTCCTGCAAGCCCGGCTCGCTGACATCCGACAAGGCCAACTGCCAACCCTCGCGGGCCCAGCGCAGAGCGATTTCACGACCCAGACCGGACCCGGCGCCAGTGATCATCATGCGATTTTGCATAGGAAGTAGCCTTGTGGTTCACAGAAGAAGTGATCGGCAGTGTAGCGAAGGTTTTTCCCCCACCCACTCACCATCAGACTGCTGAATGCCCCAGGCAAACCGTGGGCCGGGTCGGATGCCTGCCTATAGCCTAAGTTCAATCTTTTTCAACTAGGACGGGGTAGTCGCGAGCGTATTAAAAGAAATAAGCACGTTTGCAAAATGCTTTAAAAAAACACGGAATTTTCTGCGACGCGCAGCAGTCGGAGTTGTTAAGGCGCCCGTAATTAAACCTGCGGTCCTAATGTTTAATCATCAGTCCTTGCACAAGGCCTATAAGGAAATAAAACCATGAGCCTCATTCTAATTATCATCCTGATCCTGCTGCTGGTCGGTGGTCTGCCAGTGTTCCCGCATTCGCGCAACTGGGGCTATGGCCCGTCGGGTATCCTGGGTGTCGTGCTGGTTGTCCTGCTGGTCTTGTTGTTGCTCGGCCGGATATAAAAACCGCATAAAAAAAGAGGCCTGAAAAGGCCTCTTTTTTATTGCCGGTTAGTTAGTCCGGCTTGCCGTCAATTACGCCGGCGGTGTTATCCAACAGGCTTTTGGTGGCCGTCTGCAGGAACGATTCAAGTTTCTGCTTCAGCGCGGCCTCGTCCGGCGATTCAGCAATCACCTTACCGGTCGGGTTGGCGCCCAGTTCGTATTGCCACAATTTCGGTGGCATCTCCTTGGGCAGCACGAGGATGCGGTCTGCGGTAACCAAGGCCACGGTCTGGTCGCTGCCCGAAGGCTTGATCACGCCGAAGCCTTTATCGCCTTCCGGCAGGTTCAGCAAGTCACGGCCCCAGCACTGGTGCAGGGTGTCGCCACCGAGGCGGCCCATGATGGTCGGCACAATGTCGATCTGAGTGCCCACGGTGTGGTCACGCTCGCCGAACTTCTCCTGCATGCCCGGTGCGATCATCAGCATCGGCACGTTGAAGCGGCCCAGGTCCATCTCGGTGATCTGCTGTTCGTTGCCAAAGCCGTGGTCGCCCACGATCACAAACAGAGTTTCCTTGAAGTACGGCTCCTTGCGGGCCTTTTCAAAGAACTGGCCCAGGGCCCAGTCGGAGTAGCGCATGGCCGTCAAATGCTCGTTGAGGCTGCCACGGTCAGTGACTTTCTCAACCGGCAATGGGGTTGGCAACGCGTACGGCGTGTGGTTGGACAGGGTTTGCAGCAGTGCGTAGAAAGGCTTGCCACCTTCGCGGGCTTTCAACTCCTGCAGGCCACGGTTGAACATGTCCTGGTCGGACACGCCCCACGTCGGGTCGGAGAACACCGGGTCGACGAAGTCGTTACGGCCGATGAAGTTGGTCATGCCCTGATTGCTGAAGAAGCCCGACTGGTTGTCCCAGGCGAAGTCGCCGTTGTAGACATACACGTCGTTGAAATCACGCGCGCTGAGCAACTGCGGCAGGCCAGACAGCTTGTGGCTGCCTTCCGGCGTCTGCATCAGGTATTCAAAACCCGGCAGGTTCGGGAAGCAGGCCATGGTGGCGAACATACCCTGGTGGGTATGGGTGCCGTTGGAGAAGAAGCGGTCGAACAGCAGGCCTTCCTTGGACAGTTTGTCGAAGGATGGCGTGATATTGCCCGGACGACCCAATGCACCCACCGAGTGACCGGCGAAGCTTTCCATCAGGATGACCACGACGTTCTTGATCGGCAGGGTCTTCTCGGCCGGTGGCATGTAGTCACGGCGCACGGCGGCGGTGTCGGTATCCACCAGTTTCTCTTGGGGCAGTACCAGCATGTCGCGCACGGTCTGAGTCGCCAGCGGCTGATCCAGGGTGGCCTTCCAGATATTGGCACGGTCTTCACCGAACCGGGCCTTGGCCGCCGCGATCAGCGACAAGGTGCCATTGAGGCCCAACTGGTTGGCGAAGTTCGAGTCGGTGGTGTACACGTCACCCCAACGCAGCGGCGGGCCCTGGCGCAGGGTGCCACGAGCGGCAACCACGGCGATCAGCAGGCAGACCACGAACACCGCGATGCGGTTGTACCACGGCGCCACCTGGCGCGTGCCAATGCTGCCACCGCTGAACGGGCCGCGTGGGCGCGTGGCGCGGTCGGCGCCTTTGAAGGCGATGCTCAGGATCAGCGTGCCCACGGCCCAGGCCAGCAGGTAGCGCACCACCGGGAAACCGTACCAGAGCATGCTCATCACGGTTTTCGGGTCTTCCTTCACATACTGGAAGACCAGGCCGTTGAGGCGCTGGTGGAACTCGCGGTAGAAGTCCATCTCCATCAAGCCCAGGAACAGGGCGATGCTGGACGCGATGGTCAACCAGAAACGGAAGAAGCCCCGCGCTGCCATGGCCCGTACGCTGAACAGTGCCAGCAGCAGCGGGATCAGCAGGTACACCACCAGGCGCAGGTCAAGACGCAGACCGTTGGCGAACGCTTCCAGGAAAGTCGAAGCCGGTGTGTCGAGGATCATCTCGCGGTTGTAGACCAGCAGCGCCAGGCGCAGCAGGGAGAACATCACCATCATGACCAGTGCGCAGAGCAGCGTGTACGCCAGATGGGATTTGACGGTCGGTTGCAGCAGGCGATTAGAAGCTCGCTGCTGACTCAGGGCGTCCGGGTTTGCCATGTCGTTTCAGGACCCATTGGAAGTTTAAGTGACGAAATATCGCAGTGGCGCGAATGGTGCCCGATCAGTCACAGCAAGGCTATTAATTACTGAACGTGCGCCGCTGCAGCGCCTTTAATGGCAGGCAGAAAAAGCCGGGGAATTGTCTTGGATGAGTTGTGAAAATTGTGTGCAGCGAATATTTCGATACACAAATGTCGCGGGCGCCCTAAAACCAAATGTGGGAGAGGGCTTGCCCCCGATAGCGGTGTGTCAGTGCCAGATGAGTGGCTGATACACCGCTATCGGGGCATAGGTAGCTACACAACTGCTTGCTCTTACGCTGTTGCTGTTGCTCTGGCTTTTGATCTTGATCTCAGGCGCCCCGTCAAACACGCTGGCCGAACGCAGGCTTGAATCCGTGGGTAACCCGGCAGGACGCCGGGTTAGCCGCCCTGCGCCATGGATGGCGCGTGGCGGCGGCCCACGGATTCAAGCCTGTGTTCGGGCACACCGAGCCTAAGCGAGGTGCCGAGTGTTGGGGCGAAGGCCTTTTGGTTACTTTTGTGCCTTTACAAAAGTGACACGCCGTAAGGGCGTAACCCTAAGTAGCCGTTACCGCAGAAACGGATATGTACTCGGTCAGATCCAACATCCTGGTCGGCTGTCAAGCCGCCATCGGGGGCAAGCCCCCTCCCACATTTAAATCGCGGGGCATCAATTAGATACGCGTCGGCTATCAGGTTGTCACGGGAGCAAGCCCCTTCACCACAGGTTCAGGGCCACGCCAAAGTTGTGTAGATACCTATGGCCATCGGGGGCAAGCCCCCTGCCACACTGGATAGTGCCTACTCCGGGTAGAGTGAGGCGATCAGATCCGCACGTTGCCCCGTGGCCCGGCAATCGCCCAGATAATCAGGCCCAGTACAGGCAGCAGCAGGATCAACAGGATCCACAACACCTTGGCGCCCGTGCTTGCGCCACTTTTGAACACGTTGATGATCGCCCAGATATCCAGCGCGAGGATGATCAACCCAATCAAGCCATTAAAAGTGGAACCCATGGTGTCGCTCCTAAGTGAGGGCATGCCCTTGTAGGATAGTCAGCCCTGGCCGGGGTTCCGTTTTATTTCAGACGTGGATTGCCACCTTCAGCGCTTCCAGGGATGGCTCGGCCTTGATGCCGACTTCGCCACACAGCTCCAGCACCCGTGGCAGGTCGTTGCCGAACACCAATACAGCCTGGATCTCATCATCCAGCGGCTGGCTGAAATCAAGCAGCACATAGCCGCCATCTTCCGGGCTCAGGGCACTCATCTGGATCTGAATGCGGTTCAGGGCAGTGAGGCTTTCGGTCTTGGCCAATTGCTTGGGCTTGAGGTTGAACGCAACGCCCGGGCCGAACGAGGCGACGATCTGCGCAAACAGCTCACCGTACGTGTCGGCCTGGAACAGCACGGTCTCCGGCAGGCTGCCCACCACCACCCACTCCCCCAACGGAATCGGGAAGCTGTCGTCGTAGTTGATGTCCGGGTTGGCGGCCAGAAATGCAGCAGGATCCGCGTAGGCTTGGGCAGCCTCATCGGCGATCTTCGCGACCTCGTCGTCGCCCATGACCCCGGCGCTGATTTTGCTGATGAGTTCGACGAGGCTGGTTTTCATGGGGCGATCCTGTAGCGGGCTGGTTTTTGAGGGCGCAAAGCCTACACCAGTTTCTGCAACTGCGCCGCCGTATCCACTGCGCCCATGGTCTGGGCGGCTGCCAACGCGGTTGCGCCTTGGGCATCCGTGGCCTTGGGGTTGGCGCCCTGGCCCAGCAGGTAGTCAACCATGTCGACGCGGTTGAACATGGCCGCCATCATCAGCGCGGTGCGGCCATCAGAGGACGCGGCGTCTACCGGCGTACCGCCTTCGATCAGCGCCTTGACCACCGGCAGGTTGCCTTTGAAGGCGGCACCGGCAATCGGCAGTTGGTTCTTGTCATTGGCGATCAGCGGGTCGGCCTTGAACTCCAGCAGGACTTTTACCGCCTCGGCGTGGCCGTGGTAGGCCGAGAGCATCAGCAGGGTGTCGCCATTGTGATTGCGGAAATTGGCTGGCAAGCCTTTGGCCAGCAGCGCGGCAAGCATGGCCGCGTCACCGCGGCGGGCAACGTCGAAGACTTGCTCGGCAAATTCAGCGGCTTCATCTTCGGTCATTTGTTTCGGCTGGTCGGACATGTGGGGCTCCTTATCTGGTGCTTATAGGGCGCCAAGTGTCGCGAGGGAGTTCCCACCTGTCATGGTTTTTTTGTCAAAAGCCCCGATAGGCACAATCAATAGCGGAATTGACCGCCCTGGATCTGCGCCAGCAATTGCCCGGTGACCGGCACGTAGCAGTCCGAACCCGGCAGCCAGGCATACACCGGGTCATTGCCCGACTTGCCCGGATCAAAGGCCTCCTCCTTGAGCTTGACCTTCTGGTACTTGAAGGTGCCGGTGGTTTCCATCTTGACCTTGATCCGCAGGAACAGCGGCACCGCATAGGCCGGCAATTGGCCGTGGGCGAACTGCAGCAGTTCGCGCATATCCAGCGCGGCCAGGGATTCGCTCGGGGTGATGGCGACCATGCCCGCACGGCCGTTGGTGTTTTCGATCTCGACGCCATAAGCCACCACTTCGGCGATCTGCGGGTGTTGCAGCAGGACGTTCTCGACTTCGGTGGTGGAGACGTTTTCACCTTTCCAGCGGTAGGTGTCCCCCAGGCGATCGACAAATTGCGCATGGCCGAAGCCAATGCTGCGCAACAAGTCGCCGGTATTGAAGTAGCGGTCGCCCTTTTCAAACACGTCGGTGAGCACGACCTTGCGGTTCTTTTCCGGGTCGGTGTAGCCGTCGAAGGGGGATTTTTCATCGATTCGTGCCAACAACAGGCCCTGCCCGCCCGTGGGCACTTTATGCATGAAGCCATCGCTGCCACGCAGCGGCTCGCCGCCTTCGTGGTCGTAGTCGACGAGGGCCCAATGCTGCAGGCAAAAGCCAATGGTGTTGTCGAAATTCAAGACGTTGGTAAAGCCGATATTGCCGTCGCTGGCCGCGTACAACTCGCAGATATGCTCGACGCCGTAGCGCGTCTTGAACTGCGCCCACACGCCAGGGCGCAGGCCGTTGCCGACCATCTTGGTGACGCGATTGTCACGGTCGTTCTCGCCGGGCGGCTGGTCAAGCAGGTAACGGCACAACTCGCCGACGTAACCGAGGGTGGTTGCCTTGAACTTACGCGCGTCATCCCAGAACTGGCTGGCGCTGAACTTGCGGCGGATGGCAAAGCCCGACGCGCCGACAATCGCAGAGCCCCAACACACACATAATCCGGTGGCGTGGTACAGCGGCAAGGTGCAATAGAGGACGTCATCCGGGCCCATGTCCAAGGCGATGCCGCCGAAGCTGACGGCAGTCTTGGTCCAGCGACCATGTTTCATGATCCCGGCCTTGGGCAGGCCGGTGGTGCCTGACGTGTAGATATAAAAGCACGGGTCATTGAAGAAGATCTGCGCGGTGCTGGCCGGGTTCTGCACCGAGCACCCGGCACTGGCCGCCATCAGGTCGATGTAACCGTCCGGCACCTCGCTGGACGGCTGGTCGGCGACGAACCAAGTTCGATCAGCCGTGATCGCGACCTGATCACGCACGTCTTGATAGGACGCCACCAGTTCCGCACCGACAATAATGGCTACCGGGCTCACCAGGTTCAGGCTGTGCACCAGGGCCGCTTGGGTTTGCGCAGTATTGAGCATCGCGCAGACGCCCCCCAGCTTGGCCACGGCCAGCACGTTCAAGAGTAATTCGGGGCGATTTTCGACAAACAACGCCACTACGTCGCCTTTGCCAATGCCCTGGGCATGCAGGTGATGGGCGATACGATTGGCACGCTGGTTGGCTTCGGTATAGCTGAGCGCCCGGTCGCCGTACAGCAACGCATTGCCATCGGGATTGCGCAGGGTAGCTTGCTCAAAGTGCCACCCCAACCCGCAAGGCTGCGCGGGGTCGGTGACATTGGCGGCACGCATGCCACGCACGACGCGTGGCAGGGCACGAACAATGGAGGGCACCTTACGCAGCAACTTGCCCCAGGTGATCATGTCGTTGTGCGGGTGGCTCATGGCGGAACATCCTTTTTCTTATTGTTCGTATGATCCCAACGCATCCATACCTCCGTAAGAGGGAGGCCGAATGCATTGCAGGAAAATACGTCAGCCCTTCTTCGACTGTACACGCGGGATTTGAAAAGTTTTGTATCCCGACCGACGACAGCGGAATAACGGAATTTAGCGGCGCAAAGGCAGTCTTCATAAATAACGGGGCGCCGATTCGACCGTCCCGAGTAGCGCAAAATGCAGGATGCATGATGGCCATTCATGCAAATTGCACGAAACCGAAAATTTTATATTTTTATAAACTGCTGATTTATAACGATATTTTAATAAATCAGAAGCTGGCACAATCACTGCACCTATCACTCCATGCTTGCCAACTTGAGCCAACGGAGCTGATAGACATGAGCCTGATCCAAGATAAATTCGCTTCAGTATTCTCCAACTACGACGTGACCACCCAGCCACGTCCCGACGGCGGTATCCTGTTGACCCTGCGCAACAGTGAAGGCAAACAGGTCAAGCGCTCGATTTCCTACCAGCAGTTGCACACTGCCGATCAACTCACCTGGGTGATCAGCGCCATCCGCCGCGACCTGGCCGAACAAGCCAGTGACCTGCCACAGATTTCGATGCTGCAAAGCCAGAACCGCTTTGCACTGCCGACCTACCATTCGGCTTAAGCACTGCACTATAAAAAGGGCCGCGACGCCGTTGAGCGTCGCGGCCCTTTTTCGTTGAAGTCAGCACAGGCCTTGGCGAGTCGCCTCGTTCATCGCCTGCACACGGTTGTTGACTTCCAATTTGCCGTAGATGTTGCGCAAGTGAAATTTGACCGTGGCTTCGGAAGTGGCACGAATCTGACTGATTTCCCAGACGGTCTTGCCCTCCGAGGCCCAGCGCAAGATCTCCAGTTCCGCAGGGGTCAGCGGCTTGCCGGACAAACTCAGGCGTCTCCTGACGGCATTGGGCACGAAATACGACGACTGAGACGGCTCCTCTGGGCCATTCATTACATCTCTCCTATTTATTGGCTGATGCCCAATCACCTCTCGGATTCCTCCTATTGACAGGTGATACAGCTGGTGCCGCAAAGAGTTACATAACGAACGGTTACAGTGCGCATGGGTCGCGATAAACAGCCAAACCCTACAAGCAACTAAGCTTCTTCCCACAACAACTTCCAACTTGCCGGGGTTGAAGATTCCAGTTGCCTGGTTTCAATCGTCCAAACCAGGGAAACGGCTGGCAATATCGTCGCCGGTGAATGCCGGCACCGCCCCTTGCGCGCAGTTAAACAAGTGCAGTGTGACCAAGTGGGGGTTCTCGCCCATATCAAACCAGTGCGCCATGCCGGCCGGGATCACCAGCAAGTCGTTTTTCTCGCAGCGCACGGCGTAGACGTAGTCGCCGATGTGCAGGGTGAACAGGCCTTGGCCGGCGATGAAAAAACGTACTTCATCTTCGCTGTAACGGCGCTCATGGAGGAACCGGGCACGCAATTCGTCCTTCTGCGGATGGTCGCTCGTGACACTGAACACCGCCACCGCACCGTAGCCCAGCGCATCGATCTGCAGCTTATAGGCCGCAATCAGTTGCGCCTCGCTGGCGCCCTTCTCGATCAGGGCGGGCTGCCAGCGCTCGAACCGCACGCCGTGCTCGGCCAGCGTCGCGGCGATGTCGTCGGTGTGGGTCAGGACCTTGTTCGGGGTGTCCGGCGTAGCAACGTGGTAGACAGCGACATAACTCATTGAAGGGTTCCTTGGTTCTGCTCGTGCAATCGAAGGCCAATGATAACGGCCGCAGCCAGGGCGGCGACGCTGGCAATACTAAAGGTGAAGGTCGGCCCCAGCAGGTTCCAGCTATAGCCGGAGTACAGCGCGCCCAGCGCACCGCCGGTGCCCGCCAACGCGGCGTACAGCGCCTGGCCCTGGCCTTGTTGCTTGTCGCCAAAGCTGCGTTGCACAAAGGCAATCGCCGCCGCGTGGAAGCTGCCGAAGGTGGCGGCGTGCATCACCTGTGCCAGCAGCAGTACCCAGAGGAATTCGGCAAACGAGCCCAACAGCAACCAGCGCAGCGCCGCCAACAGGAAACTGGCGAGCAGCACGCGGCGTACCGAGAAGCGCGTGAGGATGCGGCTCATGGCCAGGAACATCAGCACTTCTGCCACCACCCCGAGGGCCCACAGCATGCCGATCACGCCACGGCTGTAACCCAAGTGCTCCAGGTGCAAGGTGAGAAAGGTGTAATACGGCCCATGGCTCATCTGCATCAACGCGACGCACGCGTAAAACGCCAGTACGCCGGGGCTGCGCAACTGCTTGAGGAAACCATCACCGGCCAGGCGATTGCCCTGGGTGGCAGGCAGCGCATTCGGCACCCACAGGCTGGCGCCGATGATCCCGGCCATGATCACCACGACCACCACCGGGTAGATATCCAGACTCAGCCAGTCGAATAGCCGGCCCATGATCACCACGGTGAGGATAAACCCGATGGAGCCCCACAACCGAACCTGGCTATAGCGCGACGTCTGTTTTTGCAGGTGCGCCAGGGTGATCACTTCAAACTGTGGCAGCACCGCGTGCCAGAAAAACGCGTGCAGCGCCATCACCAGAGCCAGCCAGGCGTAAGTCTTGCTGACGAAAATCAGCGAAAAGCTGATCAGGGTGCACACTGCGCCAAAGCGCACGATGCCCAGGCGGCGACCGGTATAGTCGCCCAGCCAGCCCCACAGGTTGGGGGCCACGCAGCGCATCAGCATGGGGATGGCCACCAGCTCGCCGATGCGCGCGCTGGAGAAGCCCAAGTGATCGAAGTACAACGCCAGGAAAGGTGCCGTCGCCCCCAGCAGGGCGAAGTAGAACAGGTAGAAGCTGGAGAGGCGCCAGTATGGAAGAGGAGTCATGCAGGGGGCTGCTTCGCAGCCCGGCGCGAGCAAGCTCGCTCACCACAACAAGCTCGCCCGCCACACATCGTCACAGTTGGCCCAGTACCGGGGTGTCCACCTGCACATCAGCATTTTGCCCGCGGTTGCGCAGCAAGTGGTCCATCAACACAATGGCCATCATTGCCTCGGCAATTGGCGTGGCACGGATGCCGACGCACGGATCGTGGCGGCCCTTGGTAATCACGTCCACCGAGTTGCCGTTGACGTCAATCGAGCGGCCTGGGGTAGTGATGCTCGACGTGGCCTTGAGCGCCAGGTGCGCAACGATGGGCTGCCCGGAGGAAATGCCGCCAAGGATGCCGCCGGCGTTATTGCTGAGGAAGCCTTGTGGGGTCATCTCGTCACGGTGCTCGGTGCCGCGCTGGGATACGCACGCGAAGCCTGCGCCGATTTCCACGCCTTTGACGGCGTTGATGCTCATCAGCGCATGAGCCAGTTCGGCGTCCAGGCGGTCGAATATCGGCTCGCCCAGGCCCGGCTTGACGCCCTCGGCGACCACGGTGATCTTGGCTCCGACGGAATCCTGGTCACGGCGCAACTGATCCATGTAGGCCTCCAGCTCAGGTACTTTGTCCGGGTCAGGACTGAAGAAAGCGTTGTCATCTACGCTGTCCCAGGTCTTGAACGGGATTTCAATCGGGCCCAACTGGCTCATGTAGCCACGGACCACGATGCCCTGGGTGGCCAGGTACTTCTTGGCGATGGCACCGGCGGCCACGCGCATGGCGGTTTCGCGCGCCGAACTGCGGCCACCGCCACGGTAGTCGCGCTCGCCGTATTTATGGTGATAGGTGTAGTCGGCGTGGGCCGGGCGGAACAGGTCCTTGATCGCCGAGTAGTCCTTGGACTTCTGGTCGGTGTTGCGGATCAGCAGGCCGATGGCGCAACCGGTGGTGCGACCTTCGAAGACACCGGAGAGGATCTCGACTTCGTCGGGTTCCTGGCGTTGGGTGGTGTGGCGGCTGGTGCCGGGCTTGCGGCGGTCGAGGTCGCGCTGCAGGTCCTCCAGGGACAGTTCCAGGCCGGGCGGGCAGCCGTCGACAATGGCGACCAACGCCGGGCCATGGCTTTCGCCCGCGGTGGTGACAGTGAATAGCTTGCCGAAGGTATTGCCGGACATGCAGGGCGCTCCGTGAAATCAGTTGAATCAAGTCAACCGTAATAACTTAAGGCGGCCAGTATACGCAGGCTAACCGACTAGTTCATCCTCGAAACCTTACCGGTCGACACGGGTCCAACCGGCACTCCCCGGATAATGGCACGATAATGCTGCGAGCTTTGCTGTTCACCCTCACCCTGTTCACCGCCCTGGCTCATGCCGCGTCCCCCGTCGTACTGCAACGGCCCATCAGCCTGGACACCGGCAGCGGCGAACTGTTTGGTTCGCTGCTGCTGCCCCAGTCCGACAAACCCGTGCCCGTGGTGCTGATCATCGCGGGCTCCGGCCCCACCGACCGCAACGGCAACAGTGCCGACGGCGCGCGCAACGACAGCCTCAAGCGCCTGGCGTGGGTGCTGGCCCGGCACAACATCGCCAGCGTGCGCTACGACAAGCGCGGTGTGGCCGCGAGCCTCGCCGCTACACCGGACGAACGCAACCTGACCCTCGACGCCTATGTGGCCGACGCGGTGGCATGGGGCAACATGCTCAAGGCCGACAAACGCCTGGGCCCGCTGATTGTGCTGGGCCACAGCGAAGGTGCGCTGGTCGCCGCCCTCGCCGCCCCGCAACTCGACCCGGCGGGCGTGATTTCCCTGTCCGGCAGCGCCCGCCCGGTGGACCAGGTGATCCGCCAGCAACTGGCCGATCACCTGCCCCCTGCCCTGCTGCTGCGCAGCAATGAAATCCTCGATCACCTCAAGGCCGGCCAAGTGGATGCCGATGTACCTGGCCCGCTGGAGGCCATTTTCCGACCCAGTGTGCAGCCTTATCTGATCAGTCTGTTTCGCGCGGATCCGTCGGCAGCCTTTGCCAAACTGCGCATGCCCGCCTTGATCGTTCAGGGCACCAACGATATTCAGGTCGGTGTCGGCGACGCTCAGCAACTGAAGAGGGCCAAGCCCGATGCCGAGTTGACCGTGATCGAAGGCATGAACCACGTCATGCGCATCGTGCCCAACAACGTGAAGCAGCAACTGGCCTCCTACAATGACCCGCAATTACCCCTCGCCGCGGAGCTGGGCAACCGCGTGGTGCGCTTTATCGACGGACTTCAACCCCGTTAAGCGACAATTTGCCTCCAGTCCTGGGAAAACCGGCCGATAAGCCCAGTGTCGACAGCAAAAAAGACTGTCGGCTCGCTGGGCATGGACAGGATCGCGCCGCATGACAACCACTGAAGAAACACCCGAACAGACCGCCGACACCCCGGCTGAAAATACCGAGGCCGTCGACGCGGCGTCGTTGCCGTGGGCGGATGTCCAGGCCGAACACTTCAAGATGCTGCGCCTGGCGCCCCTGGCCATAGATCGCGCCACCGGCGTGCGGCCGTTGCGGTTTGTGCAGTTCGGCTATGCCGAGCGCAATGACAAACACCACAGTCTTTTGCGCATGGTCATTCAATTGCCCGGCCAGCGTGTACGGCGCGAGCAAAACCATCTGGATATCTGGGTCGACCACGACACCCATCGCGTGCATTTCGGTCCGGGCAACAGCCTGGAAATCGAGCCGGCCAACCGGGGCATCGGCCGTTTCCTGGTGGCTCAAGGCGCGGCCTGGGCGAAAAAGAAGTGGTCACACTACCGCGTCGACGGCGTCGACCTGGCCAACAAGGACGCGCTCAACGAAGCCACGCGCCTGCGCCGCGATCACTTCCTGCGCGTGCAGGGCTTTGATGTGGCCTACGCCGACGTGCAGCACCTCAAAGGCAACGTACAGCCGGGCAAGGTCAGCGATGTGCTGGACAGTTGGAACACTGAGAAGGTGCAGTTCGTCGAGATCCTCGAAGCCGCACAGATGCTGCAACAGGCCGATCAGAACCTGTTGGAGCAGGAAGTGAAGCTGCGCAAGGAAGAGGAAAAGGTCACCAAATTCAAGCGGGAGGACAGCGGCTTGCGCTTTACCATCACGTGTCTGGTGGCGTTTACCGTGTTTCAGGCGGGGTTGTTGATCTGGATTGCCACGCACCGCTGATGGGTTGTAATGCAATAAAAATGTGGGAGGGGGCAAGCCCCCTCCCACACTCACCGTGCTTCTTCAGTCAGATCCTGGCGGCGAAGACTGCCTGATGTTCCCGGCACTGCTCGGCCGTGAGCATGAATACACCATGCCCACCGCGCCGGAACTCCAGCCAGGCAAAGTCCACTTCCGGGTACAGCGCCTCGACGTGAACCTGGCTATTGCCCACTTCAACGATCAGCAAACCCTTTTCGGTCAGGTGATCCGCCGCTTCGGCGAGCATCCGGCGCACCAGGTTCAAGCCGTCGTCGCCACAGGCAAGGCCCAGTTCCGGTTCGTGCTGGTATTCGTCCGGCATGTCGGCGAAGTCTTCGGCGTCCACATACGGAGGATTTGACACGATCAGGTCGAAACGCTGGCCCGGCAGGCCGTCGAAGCCATCACCCTGCACGGTGTAGACGCGCTCGTCGGCGCCATGGCGCTCGATGTTCTGGTTGGCCACTTCCAATGCTTCGAAGGACAAATCGCCCAGCACCACTTCGGCGTCCTGGAACTCGTAGGCACAGGCAATGCCGATGCAACCGGAACCGGTGCACAGGTCGAGAATGCGCGCCGGGGGTTGGGCCAGCCACGGTTCGAAGCGGTTTTCGATCAGTTCGCCAATGGGGGAGCGCGGGATCAACACACGCTCGTCGACGATAAACGACATGCCGCAGAACCACGCCTCGCCCAACAGGTAGGCGGTCGGTACACGCTCATGGATACGGCGGTGAAGCAGGCGCTGCACATGGGAGATTTCCTCTTCTTCCAGGTTGCAGTCCAGGTAGCTATCAGCAATTTCCCATGGCAGGTTCACGGCGCCGAGCACCAATTGCCGGGCTTCGTCCCAGGCATTGTCGGTGCCATGGCCGAAAAACAGGTCTTCCCCATGGAAACGGCTGACAGCCCAACGGATGTGGTCGCGCAAGGTGCGCAGGCGGGAAGTGATCACGGGGGCAGACTCCTGGAAAAAACGACTGGCGATTCTAACAGCCTTCACCTGCACCGACGATCCACGAAAACCTGGCACCGCACGTCGGATTTTGTCCAAATCGCCATCATTCGGTTAAATACGCGACCCTCTTGACAGAGCTGCACGCCAGCAACGGCGTACCTTACGATAGTAGCGATTCACAGAACCGCTCAGCCAGTGGACAATGTCGCAAAAGCCCCCCTCACAGGAGCCCCAGAATGTCCGTTCCAAAGACGATGTTTCAACTCAGCGGTCGCGGTTACGCAGCAGCCAACCTGAATCATGCGACCCTCGTGATCATCGACGCCCAGAAGGAATACCTCAGCGGTCCACTCGCCCTCTCGGGCATGGACGCGGCGGTTGACCATATCAAGCAGTTGGTTGATGCGGCCCGCAACGCTGGCCGTCCGATCGTGCATGTGCGCCACCTGGGTACCGTCGGTGGCCTGTTCGACCCGCAGGGCGAACGCGGTGAGTTCATTCCCGGCCTTGAGCCTGCAGGTGACGAAACCATTATCGGCAAGCTGCTGCCCAGCGCCTTCCACGGCACCGGCCTGGAAAAACACCTGCAAGACCTCGGCTCCCTGGACCTGATCGTCTGCGGCTTCATGAGCCATTCCAGCGTCAGCACCACGGTGCGTGCCGCCAAGAACCTGGGCTTTCGCTGCACCCTCGTGGAAGACGCCTGCGCCACACGCGATCTGCCTTACAAGGGCGGCGTCCTGAGTGCCGACCATGTACAGCAGACCGAAATGGCCATCATGGCTGACAACTTCGCCACCCTTGCGCTGACCAAAGATCTGATCTGATCGCCCTTCTGATGAGCGGCGCGGCACTGTTTATTGCCCCGCTCATCCGCTAAGCCCTCTCATTTGGCGCATTTACCTCGGGTACAGGAACAACCTGTGTATCTTCCGGTCGAAGGGCCGATACCCTGGAGGAAAGGTCGGAATGAAGATATCCGATGGTTTTGACGCTCGTCGCTTGCGCCCCAAGGGCCCAAGCAACTGGCGTCTGCGCCTGGTGGCGTGCATTGCCGCGCTGCTGGCGATGGTTGGTTTATTGTTGGCCGGTGCTGGTGGCGCCGGTTTGTTTGGCCATTCGCCGGCCCTTGGCGAACTGAATGCCAGCCCCGGTGGCTCTGCTCTTCTGCTGGGCATCGGCCTGCTGGTGTTGTGGTTGGGCGTGTGGTTGTGGCGTCGTAGCCGTCGCAAAATGCGTCAGCCGTTGTCACTGAATATCGCTGCGCACCTGATGAAAAAACACGACTGATGGCGCTTGGATAGCGTTTCCTGCGCCCGGCTGCCGCGAATTAGGTAAACTGCCCGCCCTTCGCGGAGGCCGACATGCAAGACGACGATTTTTCCCTGTTCAAAAACGAGCTGCGCGGCGTCAAGCCGATCAAGCACGACCGCGCCGACACCGGCAAACCCAAGGCTGACCGGGCGCAAATCGCCAAACTGCGCCAGGCCGCGACCGTGCGCACCGATGCCACCACGGTGGATGGCCTGTCGGACCAGTTCGTCATCGACGTAGGCCCCGAAGACGAACTGATGTGGGCCCGAGATGGCGTGCAGGAAAGCCAGATGCGCAAGCTCAAGGTCGGCCAGATCCCCTTCGAAGGCAGCCTCGACCTGCACGGCATGACCGTGGAGAAAGCCCGGGAAACCCTGTGGGCCTTTCTCGCCGAAGCGACCAAATTCGAAATCCGCTGCGTGCGCGTCACCCACGGCAAGGCCGTGCGGCTGGACGGCAAGCGGCCGATGATCAAAAGTCACGTCAACACCTGGCTGCGCCAGCATGCCCAGGTGCTCGGTTTTACCTCCTGCCAGGCCCGCCACGGCGGCGCGGGGGCGGTGTATGTGATGCTCAAGCGCACCATGATGGAAGGGCGCGACGAGTAACAAGGCCATCGTCAGGCTTGCAGCGATGTGTCCGCCACCGTAACCTTGCGCTTTGCGAAAATCCCACAGGTAGTTTCATGTCCCTGGAACAGAATTATACGGCGATCCTCGGCCAACTCGGCGAGGACGTCTCCCGCGAGGGCCTGCTCGACACGCCAAAGCGTGCCGCCAAGGCGATGCAGTACCTCTGCCGCGGCTATGAGCAGACACTCGAAGAAGTCACCAACGGTGCCTTGTTCAGCTCCGACAACAGCGAAATGGTGCTGGTCAAGGACATCGAGTTGTACTCGCTGTGCGAACACCACCTGCTGCCGTTTATCGGCAAGGCCCACGTCGCGTATATCCCGAGCGGCAAAGTGCTGGGCCTGTCGAAGGTCGCGCGGATTGTCGACATGTATGCGCGCCGCCTGCAGATCCAGGAAAACCTCAGCCGCCAGATCGCCGATGCAGTGATGCAAGTGACCGGCGCCCTGGGCGTGGCCGTAGTGATCGAGGCCAAGCACATGTGCATGATGATGCGCGGTGTGGAGAAACAGAATTCGTCGATGATCACTTCGGTGATGCTCGGTGAGTTCCGCGAAAACGCGGCCACCCGCAGCGAATTCCTCAGCCTGATCAAGTAACCGGCCGAGCAGGAAAAAACCGGCGTTCATCGCCGGTTTTTTTTCGCCCGCAGAAATCAGGTAAGCTGCGCCCCCTCAGTTATGGGCAAGAGGTATCAGCCATGTTCGTCAAAGCACTTCGAGTGGGCCTCGGCCACGTCATCATCGCGGGCGACTTCCTGACCCGCCCACGTAAAAAGCAGCGCACTGCCGAGCAACAGGCCAAGGTGAACGAGGCGGCCAAGGCGTTGACCCTGTATCAATTCCACGCCTGCCCGTTCTGCGTGAAGACCCGCCGCACCCTGCACCGTCTGAATGTGCCGGTGGCGTTGAAGGACGCGAAGTACAACGAGCAGGACCGCCAGACCCTGCTGGAGCAAGGTGGCAAGATCAAGGTGCCGTGCCTGCGTATCGAAGAGAATGGCCAGACCACCTGGATGTACGACTCCAAGGTCATCATCGATTACCTGGACAAGCGCTTCGCCGCGATCTGAATGTGGAAGGGGGCAAGCCCCCTCCCCCATTTTTTGACCGCGGTGATCAGTCGAGCATGGCCACATGCTTGGGATGGCTCGCCACGCGCTGCAACCAGGCTTGCACGGCCGGGTACGGCGCTAAATCAAAACCACCTTCGTGGGCCACATGGGTGTAGGCATACAGCGCGATGTCGGCAATCGAATACCGCTCGCCCACCAGGTACGGCGTGGTCTGCAACTGGCGCTCCATCACCCTCAATGCCTTGTAACCGCCCTTGTGGGTGGTCTTGTATTCCTCAAGGCGATCCTCGGGCATGTTCAGGTAAAACTGAATAAACCGCGCGACCGCGATATACGGCTCGTGGCTGTATTGCTCGAAGAACTGCCACTGCAACACTTGCGTGCGCAAACGCGGCTCGGTCGGCAGGAACTCGCTGCCATCGGCCAGGAAGTTGAGAATCGCGTTTGACTCCCACAGGCACGTGCCGTCTTCCAGTTCCAGCACCGGGATTTTGCCATTGGGGTTCTTGGCCAGGAACTCGGGAGTTTCGGTGCCGCCGTTGAGAATGTCGACATCCACCCACTGGTACGGGATACCCAGCAGGTTGAGCATCAATTTGATCTTGTAGCAGTTGCCCGACTTGTAATCGCCATAAACCTTGTACATGGGGCTCCCCTTATGCCGCTTGCGCGTGCTGTGCGTGACGGACCACCGCGGCCAGGCGCTTGAGACCTTCGTCCAGGCGGGCCGGGTCGATATGGCTGAAATTGAGCCGCAACGAGCCCAGGTGTTGGTCCGGCTCGGCAAAGAACGGTTCACCGGGCATGAACGCGACGTTCTGCTCCAGCGCTTGGGCCAATAAGGTGCGGGTGTCCAGCGGCTGTTTCAAGGTCAGCCAGAAGAATAATCCGCCCTGGGGCACTTGCCAGTCGGCCAGCTCGCCGAAATGACGCTCAAGCGCGACCTGGAATGCATCGCGGCGCTGGCGGTAAAAACGGCGCAGTTCCACCAGGTGTTGCTGGTATTTTTCGCTGCCAATCCATTGCATCGCCTGCCATTGGCCGACACGGTTGGTGTGCAGGTCCGCCGATTGCTTGAGCTTGAGCAGGTGCGGGAACAGGTCCGGGCTGGCGATCAGGTAACCCACGCGCAGGCCAGGTAACAAGGTCTTGGACACGGTACCGGTGTAGATCCAGCTGGCCTTTTTCAAGCGACCGGCGATGGGTTTGGCGCTGCTGCCATCAAAAGTAAGCTCGCGGTAGGGTTCGTCTTCGATCAGCGTCACGCCGAACTCATCAAGCAAGGCTGCGACGGCCTCACGCTTGGCCTCGCTGTAGCGCACCGCCGACGGATTCTGGAACGTGGGAATCAGATAGATGAACGCCGGGCGATGGCGTTCGAGGTTGGCGCGCAGCGCGGCGAGGTTCGGTCCATCGGCTTCCAGCTGGACCGTGAGGCACTCGGCACCGAACAGTTGGAAAATCTGCAATGCCGCCAGGTAGGTCGGGCCTTCCAGCAGGATCTGCGTGCCTTTGTCGATATACAACTTGGCCGCCAAATCCAGGGTCTGCTGGGAACCGCTGACCACCAACACCTGGCTGGCCCCGCACGGCAAGCCCAGTGCCCGCGCCTCGGCGGCAAGCAATTCACGCAATTGCGGCTCGCCTTCGCTCATGCCGTATTGGCCAATGTTCAGCGGCATTTCATCCCAGTTCAGCGCAGGCAGCATGGCTTCGGCCGGCAGGCCTCCGGCGAAGGACATCACCTCGGGACGCTGGGCCGCCGCGAGGATTTCACGGATCAAGGAGCTTTTGAGGCGCGTAACACGTTCAGAGAAGGCCATGGAGGTCACCGCTAGCGAAGGCTGTGGGAAATACGTCAAACTGGTTGACCGAAATTACGACAGCTTGAGTGGATACGTCAACATGCTTGACCTTAAAAACCAGAGCAGCCAGCAACAGGCCATGGAAGCGTTCTTCTTCGGCTACCAGGCGTTTACCGCCAAGGCTGACGAGATGCTTGAACGCCGAGGCCTGAGTCGGGTGCACCAGCGCATCGTGTTTTTTATCGCGCGTTACCCGGCGCTGAGCGTTAAGGAGTTGCTGGAATTGCTCGGTGTCAGCAAGCAGGCGCTGAACATGCCGCTGCGCCAATTGCAGGAAATGCATCTGGTGGACAGCGTGGCGTCCGAAGCCGATAAGCGCAAACGCCTGCTGCAACTGACCGAAGAAGGCCTGCGTTTCGAGCAGTCGCTGCGCCGTGAACAGGTGAAACTGTTGCAGCGCGCGTTCAGTGAAGCCGGGGAAGAAGCAGTGATGGGCTGGCTGGCGGTCAACCAGGCACTGAGTGCCGGGAATTAGCCTTTCATCCCCTTTCGCACAGTTAATCGAAAACATTATTTGCTTTCTTTGTATACAAAAGCATAATTCGCTTCGTGCGAGTTCCTGACCTATTGGTCAACAAAACCCGCCAGTACCTCAAAGCGCTGTTGCCCACTCATGTGACCGGCGCTGGAAATAACAATAAAACTCTTGAGGAGTACTCGCTGTGGATAGCCGCAAATCCGAAGCACCAACGCTGGATCTCTCCCCCTCGCAGGGTGGCTGGCTGGAACGCCTGTTCAAACTGCGCCTGCATGGCACCACAGTGAAGACCGAGCTGATCGCCGGCCTCACCACCTTTATCACCATGGCCTACATCATCTTCGTCAATCCCAACATCATGGCCGATGCCGGCATCGATCACGGCGCGGCGTTCGTCGCCACCTGCATCGCCGCCGCGCTGGGGTGCCTATTGATGGGCCTGTACGCCAACTGGCCGGTGGGCCTGGCGCCGGGCATGGGTCTGAATGCGTTTTTCACCTACACCGTGGTCGGCACCATGGGCTACCACTGGGAAACCGCGCTGGGTGCGGTGTTCATTTCCGGAGTGCTGTTCATGGGCCTTACGCTGTCGCGGGTGCGTGAATGGTTGCTCAACAGCATTCCGGTAAGCCTGCGCCATGCCATGGGCGCGGGGGTCGGTTTGTTCCTCGGGGTGATCGGCCTGAAAACCGCCGGCATCATCGTCGACAGCCCGGCCACGCTGATCAAACTCGGCTCACTGCATGAACCGGCACCCCTGCTGGCGGCGATCTGCTTTCTGCTGATTGCGATCCTCAGCTACCACCGTGTGTTCGGCGCGATCCTCATCAGCATCATCGCTGTGACGCTGGCCGGTTGGGGCCTGGGCCTGGTGCACTACAACGGCATCCTCTCCACGCCGCCGAGCCTGGCGCCGACCTGGATGGCGATGGACGTAAAAGGTGTATTCAATATCAGCATGATCAGCGTGGTATTTGCGTTTCTTTTTGTGCACATGTTCGATACCGCCGGTACACTCATGGGCGTTGCACAGCGCGCCGGGCTGGTGAATGCCGATGGCAAGATCGATAACCTGTCCCGCGCGTTGAAGGCCGACAGTGCTTCCAGCGTATTTGGCGCCATGGTCGGCGTGCCGCCGGTGACCAGCTACGTGGAAAGCGCCGCCGGTGTTGCTGCAGGTGGTCGCACCGGCCTTACCGCCGTGACCGTGGGCATTCTGTTTGTGGCGGCGATGTTTTTTGCCCCGCTGGCCGGCATGATTCCGGCCAACGCCACCGCCGGCGCGTTGATCTACGTGGCGATGCTGATGATGGCAAGCATGGCCCACATCAATTGGGATGAGGCCACCGACAGCATTCCGGCGATCGTCACGGCGATCATGATGCCGTTGACCTTCTCGGTCGCCGACGGCATCGCGCTGGGTTTTATCACCTACGTGGCGCTCAAGGCCGGCACCGGCAAGTACCGCGAGATTTCCGTGAGCCTGTGGGTGCTGTGCGTGATCTTTATCGCCAAGTTCGTCTTTCTATAACAAAAGGAGCAAGCAATGAGTCTGGAAACCTGGCTGCTGTTCAGCGGCGCTGCACTGGTGGTGATCCTGATCCCGGGGCCGCTGTCGTTGCTGATGATCAGCAACAGCCTGAACTACGGACTGCGCCGCTCGTACCCGGCGTTTCTCGGCGGGGTGATCGCCTCGATCTGCCTGCTGAGCGCGTCGGCCCTGGGCCTGGGCGCATTGCTGCTCGCTTCCGAACAACTGTTCAGCGCGCTGAAAATCGTCGGCGCGTTGTACCTGTTCTACCTCGCCTGGCAAAGCTGGCAACAGTCGCGGCAACCAGCCCAGGGTGCAACCGTGCCGCAGGCTGCGCCAGTGCCACGCTTTCGCGCACTGTTCGGCCGCGCCTTTGTGCTGGGCGCCAGCAACCCGAAAGACATCCTGTTTTTTGCCGCGTTCCTGCCGCAGTTTCTCAGCACTGAGCAGGCGTTCCTGCCGCAATTGCTGATCATGATCGCCACCTGGGCCGCCCTCGACCTGCTGTGCAAGTTGGCGTACGGCCTGGGTGCCCACGGCGCTGCACGGTATCTGCGCAGCGGTGCCGGCCAGAGCTGGTTCAACCGCGTCAGCGCCGCACTGTTTTCAGGCGCTGGCGTCTTGTCGCTGATCCACGTCAGGACCGGCTCACTTTGACGAAATAGACGCTCGTAGGGACCGTGCCCGTAGTAGGCCGTTGAATGCCTGCCACAATCCGAACCAGGCGATTGTGTTCCATCGCCTGCTTGACCTGCGCAAGTGGTGCCAACGTTGGATGACTGCTGGGCCGTGAATTGGTTGACGTTGATCGACAACGAAGGCCAGGTCATAGCCGCAACGCGCGGTATCCTCTTCAAGGAAAACACCCGCCTATGCAGCGCAAACACCCATGAGGCGCTAGATAGTTAAACGAAAAAAAGCCCGCAGTGTGCGCGGGCGAAACCAACGAAGAGCTTTGGGGGTGTGAAGCGAGGTGACGGCTCAGCTACCGCGATAGGTGGAGTAGCTGTAAGGCGAAATCAGCAGGGGCACGTGGTAGTGATCCTGTTCGGCACTGATGCCGAAACGCAGTACGACGACATCAAGGAAGGCCGGCTCCGGCAATTGCACGCCACGGGCACGGTAGTAATCGCCGGCGCTGAATTGCAGCTGGTACACGCCGCTGCGGTAGGCGTCGCCTTGCAAAAGCGGTGCGTCGCAACGGCCGTCGCTGTTGGTCAGGGCGCTGGCGACCAACTCCAGCTGTGCGCCTTCGACGCGGTACAGTTCAATCTGGATGGCGCTGCCGGGGCAGCCGTGGGCGGCGTCCAGTACGTGTGTGGTCAGTCGTCCCATGGAACGGGGCTCCCTTGAGTGGAGTGAAGATAGGCCGCACCTTTACAGGGCATGCAAAAGCCGGCGATGGGCTGATTAAGACACTTTTAATAAAAATTGTACACAATAAAAATCACAAAAATTTGCTGACGGTTGCGATGGAAGATTCTTGCGCTGGATTCTCAGTAAGCCTTGCTTTTAAACGACCTTTCATCCTTTTATTGACCCATCAGGCAAGTTTCTTGCAGTACAAGCCCGTGGCAACCGTCTGGAAAAAATGCAGAAATACAGGCTTACAAAGTGACCACCAAGTTGTATACAATCAGCCCATCGCTGTGACGCCACCCAGTCTTTTCACTGCCCGGCCGCCACATGACTGACCACGAACAAGAAGGAAGACTGCAGTGAGCGCTGACTATCCACGCGACCTGATCGGTTACGGCAGTAACCCTCCTCACCCCCACTGGCCGGGCAAGGCACGCATCGCGCTGTCTTTCGTACTCAATTACGAAGAAGGCGGTGAGCGCAATATCTTGCACGGCGACAAAGAGTCCGAAGCCTTCCTCTCGGAAATGGTCTCGGCCCAACCGCTGCAAGGCGCGCGCAACATGAGCATGGAGTCGCTGTACGAATACGGCAGCCGTGCCGGCGTGTGGCGCATCCTCAAGCTGTTCAAAGAATTTGATATCCCGCTGACCATCTTCGCCGTGGCCATGGCCGCCCAGCGCCACCCGGACGTGATCCGCGCCATGGTCGAGGCCGGCCATGAGATCTGCAGTCACGGCTACCGCTGGATCGACTATCAGTACATGGACGAGGCCCAGGAGCGCGAGCACATGCTCGAAGCCATCCGCATCCTCACTGAACTGACCGGCGAGCGCCCACTGGGCTGGTACACCGGTCGCACCGGCCCCAATACGCGCCGACTGGTGATGGAAGAAGGCGGTTTCCTGTACGACTGCGACACCTACGACGACGACCTGCCCTACTGGGAACCGAACAACCCCACCGGCAAGCCGCACCTGGTCATCCCCTACACCCTGGACACCAACGACATGCGCTTCACCCAGGTGCAGGGTTTCAACAAGGGCGATGACTTTTTCGAGTACTTGAAGGATGCGTTCGACGTGCTGTACGCCGAGGGTGCCGAGGCACCGAAGATGTTGTCCATCGGCCTGCATTGCCGCTTGATCGGCCGCCCGGCGCGCCTGGCTGCGTTGAAGCGTTTTATCGAATACGCCAAGGGCCATGAACACGTGTGGTTCACCCGCCGCGTCGATATTGCCCGCCACTGGCATGAAAACCACCCGTACACGGGAGCGGCCAAATGACTGCGTTCCAGACCCTGAAGCCATCGGCCCTGAGCCGCGATGAGTTTGTCGCCGCCTTCGCCGATATCTACGAACACTCGCCATGGGTGGCCGAAAGGGCCTACGACCTGGGCCAGGACCCTTCGATCGACCAGATCGAAGCCCTGCACCAGCGCATGAGCGACATCCTGTTGAGCGCTGATCACGCCTCGCAACTGGCGCTGATCAATGCTCACCCGGACCTGGCCGGCAAAGCTGCCGTCCAGGGCCAACTGACCCAAGCCAGCACCGATGAGCAAGCTGGCGCGGGGATTCACCAATGCACGGCCGAAGAGTTCTCGCGCTTCACCGAGCTGAACGATGCCTATAAGGCCAAGTTCAAGTTTCCCTTCATCATGGCGGTAAAAGGCAGCAACCGGCATCAGATCCTGGCCGCGTTCGAGACGCGCATTCACAACTCGGCAGACGCCGAATTCAAATGCGCCCTGGCCGAGATCAACAAGATCGCGTTGTTCCGTTTATTGACCCTCTAAACGACCATCCCCAGCCACTCTATCCAAGGCAGACAAGAAGAATGAAAGCTTACGCCGTACCTTTCGAAAAGTTCGTCAACCTGGCCGACGCCCGCCTGGGCACCAAGATCATCTCGGTCACCGATGACTGGTTCGCTGACGCCAACCGCCTGTTCCAGCCGACCCCGGCCGTGTGGAAGGAGGGCGTTTTCGATGACAACGGCAAGTGGATGGACGGCTGGGAGTCTCGCCGCAAGCGCTTCGAAGGCTACGACAGCGCCGTGATCCGCCTGGGTGTGCCCGGTTCGATCAAGGGCGTGGACATCGACACTTCATTCTTCACCGGCAACTTCCCGCCGTCGGCCTCCCTGGAAGCCTGCTTCCTGGCCTCGGGCGAGCCGGATGACAACACCCAGTGGACCGAAGTGCTGTCGGCCGTAGAGCTGCAAGGCAACAGCCACCACTATCACGAAATCAGCAACGACCAGGCGTTCAGCCACCTGCGTTTCAACATCTACCCGGATGGCGGCGTCGCACGTCTGCGTGTGTACGGGGTGCCGTTCCGCGACTGGTCTTCGGTGGGCGACAACGAACAGGTCGACCTGGCTGCCGCACTGAACGGCGGTCGTGCCCTGGCGTGCTCCGATGAACACTTCGGCCGCATGAGCAACATCCTCAACCCAGGCCGTGGCATCAACATGGGCGACGGCTGGGAAACCGCCCGTCGTCGTACACCGGGCAATGACTGGGTGATCGTCGCGTTGGGCCACCCAGGCGAGATCGAGAAGATCGTCGTCGACACCCTGCACTTCAAGGGCAACTACCCGGACACCTGCTCGATCCAGGGCGCTTTCGTCAAAGGCGGCACCGACAGCCAGATCGAAACCCAATCGCTGTTCTGGCGCGAACTGCTGCCGGCGCAGAAGCTGGAAATGCACGCTGAACACAGCTTCGCCGAGCAGATCAAGGCGCTGGGGCCGATTACCCACATCCGCTTGAACGTGTTCCCGGATGGCGGTGTGAGCCGCCTGCGTGTTCTGGGCAAAGTGTCGAAATAAGCGGTGATGCCATCGCAGGCAAGCCAGCTCCCACATTTGAATGTATTCGCAAATCAAAATGTGGGAGCGGGCTTGCCCGCGATAGCAATAGACCAAACAACACAGCATTTGGATAAGAAGACAGCCATGCGCACACTGATGATCGAACCTTTGACCAAAGAAGCCTTCGCCCCTTTCGGAGACGTTATCGAAACCGACGGCAGCGATCACTTCATGATCAACAACGGGTCGACCATGCGCTTTCACAAACTGGCCACGGTCGAAACCGCGAAGCCGGAAGACCACGCCATCATCAGCATCTTCCGCGCCGATGCGCAGGACATGCCGCTGACCGTGTGCATGCTGGAGAGACACCCGCTGGGCAGCCAGGCTTTCATACCGCTGCTCGGCAACCCCTTTCTGATCGTGGTCGCGCCACTTGGCGATGAACCTGTATCGGGCTTGGTCCGCGCCTTCGTTACCAACGGCAGGCAGGGCATTAATTACCATCGCGGCGTCTGGCACCACCCGGTGCTGACGATCGAAAAGCGGGATGACTTCCTGGTGGTTGATCGCAGTGGCACAGGCAATAACTGCGATGAGCATTTTTTCAAAGAGGATGAGCGGTTGATCCTCGCCCCCCACCAATAAGAGAAGGCCGGATCACCCGACAACAAGGGTGACAGGCGAGAGGTAAAGACTGTGGAAGCACATCTGTTGGAATGGCTGAACCTTAGCGTGCGCTGGGTTCACATGATCACTGGCGTCGCGTGGATCGGCGCTTCTTTCTACTTTGTCTGGCTGGAAAACAACCTCAATCGCGTCAACCCCAAGAGCGGCCTGGCCGGTGACTTGTGGGCGATCCACGGTGGCGGTATCTACCACCTGGAAAAATACAAACTGGCCCCGCCAACCATGCCGGACAACCTGCACTGGTTCAAATGGGAAGCCTATTTCACCTGGATGTCGGGCGTCGCGCTGCTGTGCGTGGTGTTCTACCTCAACCCGACGCTGTACCTGCTCGCCCCCGGCAGCAGCCTCAGCGGCACCGAAGGCGTGTTGCTGGGCATCGGCTCACTGTTCGCCGGCTGGTTCATCTACTCCTTCCTCTGCGACTCGGCCTTGGGCAAACGCCCTGCCCTGCTCGGGTTCATTCTGTTTGTGCTGTTGATTGCGGCAGCCTACGGCTTCAGCAAAGTGTTCAGCGGCCGTGGCGCCTACCTGCACGTCGGTGCGGTGATCGGCACCATCATGGTGGGCAACGTGTTCCGTATTATCATGCCGGCGCAGCGCGCCCTGGTGGCGGCCATCGCCGAGAACCGCACGCCGGACCCGGCCCTGCCGGCCAAGGGCTTGCTGCGTTCACGCCACAACAACTACTTCACCTTGCCGGTGCTGTTCATCATGATCAGCAACCACTTCCCGAGCACCTACGGCAGCCAATACAACTGGCTGATCCTGGCCGGTATCGCCGTGGCGGCAGTGTTGGTACGGCACTACTTCAATACTCGGCATAACAGCCAGAAGTACGCATGGACCTTGCCGGTGGGCGCGTTGGCGATGATCAGCCTGGCGTACGTGACCGGGCCAAAACCGGCCGAACCGATTGCCAAGGCTCCGGCGGCCATCGAGTACCAGCCATTGCCTGAAACGGCGTTGGGCGGTGGTTTGAAACCCGCCGCACCCGCAGCTCCCGCCGCCGAACCTGCACCGGCACAAGCCTCTACGGACTTCGGCCAGGTGCACAGCGTGATCGAGCAACGCTGCACCGTGTGCCACTCGGCCAAGCCGACCAGCCCACTGTTCAGCACCGCGCCGGCCGGCGTGATGTTTGATACGCCAGCGCAGATCCAGCAGCAAGCGGCACGCATTCAAGCGCAGGCCGTAGCGAGCCAGATCATGCCGCTGGGCAACATCACCCAGATGACCCAGCAGGAGCGCGATTTGATCGGCACCTGGATCAACCAGGGGGCCCGTACCAACTAATAGCCTGTGCAAATCCAATGTGGGAGGGGGCTTGCCCCCGATGGCGGCGTGTCATTCAAAACATCAGTGACTGAACAACTGCAATCGGGGGCAAGCCCCCTCCCACATTTGGCCCTACTGCGTTTTGAAGATTGCGTTCCACACAACACAACAATAAAAAGATCCGAGGTGTTGCATGACCGAGTTAGTCGAACCGCAGATTCCTGCCGCGCCTGCCATGGAGCGGCTGCCCCTCTTGCAACTGATTCTGGTAGGCCTGCAACACGTCTTGCTGATGTACGGCGGCGCGGTCGCCGTGCCCCTCATCATTGGCCAGGCCGCCGGCCTGAGCCGTGAAGAAGTCGCGTTCCTGATCAATGCCGACCTGCTCGTCGCCGGCATCGCCACCATGGTCCAGTCGTTCGGCATCGGCCCGGTGGGCATCCGCATGCCGGTGATGATGGGCGCCAGTTTCGCCGCCGTCGGCAGCATGGTTGCCATGGCCGGCATGCCGGGTATCGGCCTGCAGGGGATCTTCGGCGCGACCATCGCCGCCGGGTTCTTCGGCATGATCATCGCGCCGTTCATGTCCAAGGTGGTGCGCTTCTTTCCGCCGTTGGTCACCGGCACCGTGATTACCGCCATCGGCCTGTCGCTGTTCCCCGTGGCCGTGAACTGGGCCGGCGGCGGCAGCGCGGCAGCCACCTTCGGCTCGCCGATTTACCTGGCGATTGCGGCGCTGGTACTGGGCACCATCTTGTTGATCAACCGCTTCATGCGCGGTTTCTGGGTGAACATTTCGGTGTTGATCGGCATGGGCCTGGGCTACGGTCTGTGTGGCGTCATCGGCATGGTCGATCTCAGCGGCCTGGCCCAGGCGCCATGGGTGCAGGTGGTGACACCGCTGCACTTCGGCATGCCCAAGTTCGAGTTGGCGCCCATCCTGTCGATGTGCCTGGTGGTGGTGATTATCTTCGTGGAATCCACCGGGATGTTCCTCGCCCTGGGCAAGATCACCGGCCAGGAAGTGTCGCCCAGGATGCTGCGTCGCGGTTTGCTGTGTGATGCCGGTGCGTCGTTCTTCGCCGGCTTTTTCAACACCTTCACCCACTCCTCGTTTGCACAGAACATCGGCCTGGTGCAGATGACCGGCGTGCGCTGCCGCTCGGTGACGATCATGGCGGGCGCGTTCCTGATTGTGCTCAGCCTGCTGCCCAAGGCCGCGTACCTGGTGGCGTCGATTCCACCGGCAGTACTCGGCGGGGCGGCGATTGCGATGTTCGGCATGGTCGCGGCCACCGGCATCAAGATCCTCCAGGAGGCGGATATCGCCGACCGTCGCAACCAGTTGCTGGTGGCCGTCAGCATCGGCATGGGCCTGATCCCCGTGGTACGCCCGGAGTTCTTCGCGCAACTGCCGTTGTGGATGAGCCCGATAACCCACAGTGGCATCGCCATGGCCACCCTCAGCGCCTTGTCGCTGAATATCCTGTTCAACATCCTCGGCGGTTCAGAACGCCCCGCCGTCGACCCCGCCCACACCTGACAAGTGCTCCATTGTTGTCCTGTGCGCGCTGTAACGGCGCACTTGAGCCAAGACGTGAGAGCCAGTATTCTCCGCGCCCGCTTGAATTGACGGTTGTTTAGCGCCTTGGCGCGGCTCTTGCTATAACCATAAAGCTGACCATTCAGACCACTTTCAGCGATCCAAAAGGCGCCGCACTAGAGCGCCTGCGTAGAAGAAAAACCAAAAAATCTTAACTCGGGAGCAACCGAATGAAACCTATGTTCAAAGGCCTGATGCTGGCAGGATCCCTGCTGGCGGGTGGCCAGGCCGTGGCCGGTGACTTGTTGCAGTGGCAGAACAACAGCCTGACGTACCTGTGGGGCAAGAGCTTTACCGTCAACCCGCAGATCCAGCAAACCGTCACTTTCGAACACGCCGATGCGTGGAAGTACGGCGACAATTTTGTATTCGTCGACCGCATCTTCTACAACGGCAAGGAAGACGGCAACGTCGGCCCAAGCACCTACTACGGCGAGATCAGCCCACGGTTGTCATTCGGCAAGATCCTCGACAAAGACCTGTCCTTCGGCCCGATCAAGGATGTGCTGCTGGCCTTCACTTACGAGTTCGGCGAAGGCGATAACGAATCGTACCTGCTCGGCCCGGCGTTCGATTTGAACATCCCTGGTTTCGACTACTTCCAGCTGAACTTCTACCAGCGCCAGACCGAAGGCAATCGCCCGGGTGATGGCGTTTGGCAGATCACCCCGGTGTGGTCGTACACCCTGCCGGTGGGCAACTCCGACATCCTGATCGATGGCTTTATGGATTGGGTGGTGGACAACGACAAGAACGCCCGTGGCACCTACCACGCCAACCTGCACTTCAACCCACAGGTTAAATACGACCTGGGCAAGGCGCTGCATTGGGGCGACAAGCAATTGTATGTAGGTTTTGAATACGACTACTGGAAGAACAAGTACGGGATCGAAGATTCTGGGGCGTTCAAGACGACTCAGGACACAGCGAGCTTCCTGGTCAAGTATCACTTCTAACCGACACTAAAAAATTAGTGGGGGGGCTTGCCCCCTCCCACATTTAGATTGATTCAAGTCCCAGGAACCGGCTGATTTCTTCGCGCTTGGCCAGCGCATCTTTCCTACCCAACTCAATCAACTCGCTGCAATACCCCGCCTCGAACAGCAGGTAACTCAACACCCCTGCCCCGCTCGTCTTGGTCGCCCCCGGCCCCCTCAGAAACAGACGCAACGCCGCCGGCAATTCCTGGCGATGCCGCGCCGCAATTTCATCGATCGGCTGGCTCGGCGCAATCACCAGCACCTCTACCGCCGCCAACCCAGGCGCGGCATGACTGAACTGATTCAAGCGCTCCAGCAACTCGATGTCGCTTTCCAGGCTGTCAATGAACGTACTGTTGAGCATATGCCCGCCGATCTGCGCCAGGGTCGGTTCCTGGCCGGTGAAGCTGCGCTGCACCGCCGGTTCATTGCCCCGTGGGTTGCCGCTGACGCCCACCACCAGCACGCGGCTTGCGCCCAGATGCAGGGCCGGGCTGATCGGTGCTGATTGGCGCACTGCGCCGTCGCCGAAATACTCCTGGTCGAGTTTCACCGGGGCAAACAATAACGGGATCGCCGAACTGGCCAGCAAGTGCTCTACCGTAAGCGCGGTGGGTACGCCAATGCGGCGGTGACGCAGCCAGGCATTGATGGTGCCGCCGCCCTGATAGAAGGTCACCGCTTGCCCGGACTCATAGCCGAACGCCGTGACCGCAACCGCATGCAGATGTTTGTTCCGGATCGCCTCGTCGATACCTGCCAGATGCAGCTTGTCCTGCAGCAGATCACGCAGTGGCGAACTGTTGAGCAGCGCTACCGGAAATTGCCGCCCCAGACCCAGCAGGCTGTGGATCAGGAAGCGACTCGCCTGACGGATCACACCGGGCCAATCGCTGCGCAATACCAGATGGCTGCGAAAGCCCTGCCAGAATGCTGTAAGGCGCTGGACGGCTGCCGTGAAATCCATCGCCCCACTGGCCAGGCTCACCGCATTGATCGCCCCCGCCGACGTGCCGACGATCACCGGAAACGGGTTGGGTGCCCCCGGTGGCAGCAATTCGGCAATCGCCGCCAACACCCCCACCTGATACGCCGCTCGCGCCCCGCCGCCGGAAAGAATCAAGCCTGTTACCGGTTCAGTTGGGCGCATCGCATCACTCCGTGTCGGGGAAAAATCTGTCTTATCGGCGGCGTTTTTCGTACAGCTTGGGTTCGCCCGGTGGCCGGCTCTTGAAGCGGCGATGGGTCCACAGGTATTGCTCGGGGCATTCGCGTACAGAGGCTTCGACCCACTGGTTGATGCGCAGACAGTCCACCTCATCGCTTTCGCCAGGGAAGTCGGTCAACGGCGGGTGGATCACCAGGCGGTAACCGCTGCCATCCGCCAGGCGTTCCTGGGTGAACGGCACCACCAGCGCCTTGCCCAGACGGGCGAACTTGCTGGTGGCGGTGACGGTGGCGGCCTGGATGCCGAACAGCGGCACGAAGATGCTTTGCTTGGCGCCGTAGTCCTGGTCCGGTGCGTACCAGATGGCGCGGCCGGCGCGCAGCAGCTTGAGCATGCCGCGCACGTCTTCGCGCTCAATGGCCAGGGAATCGAGGTTGTGGCGCTCGCGGCCACGGCGCTGGATAAAGTCGAACAGCGGGTTGCCGTGCTCGCGGTACATCCCATCGATGGTGTGCTTCTGGCCCAACAGTGCCGCGCCGATTTCCAGGGTGGTGAAGTGCAGGGCCATGAGGATCACGCCCTTGCCATCCAACTGGGCCTGCTTGAGGTGTTCAAGGCCCTCGACGTGGGCCAGGCGCGACAGACGCTGGCGCGACCACCACCAGCTCATGGCCATCTCAAAGAAGGCGATGCCGGTGGAGGCAAAGTTTTCCTTGAGCAACTGCTTACGCTCTTCGGCGGTTTTTTCCGGGAAGCACAGTTCCAGGTTTCGTGCGGCGATGCGGCGACGTTCGCCAGCCACACGGTACATGCCCGCACCCAACAACCGACCAATGGCCAGCAGGGCGCGGTAAGGCAATTGGGTGACCAGCCACAGCAGGCCGAGCCCAAGCCATAACAGCCAGAAACGCGGGTGAAAAAATGCAGCTCGAAAACGCGGGCGATCCATTACAGATTCCGGTAAAGACAGGGCCGCGCATTCTACAACGGTTCGACCCGGCTTGCGGCCAGTGGATGTTCTCGTTATAAGTCTCGACACTTTTCGTGACAAGCCGCTTTATGCCGACCATGAGCCAAACCGAACCGCTAGACCAAGATCCCGTGTTCCAGCTGAAAGGCAGCATGCTCGCCATCACCGTGCTGGAACTCGCCCGCAACGACCTCGACGCCCTGGACCGCCAGCTCGCCGCCAAGGTCGCCCTGGCGCCCAATTTCTTCAACAACGCCCCGCTGGTGCTGGCCCTGGACAAACTGCCTGCCGGCCAGGGCGCGGTCGATCTGCCCGGCCTGATGCGCGTGTGCCGCTCCCACGGCCTGCGTACGCTGGCCATTCGTGCCAGCCGTATCGAAGACATTGCCGCAGCCATCGCCATTGAACTGCCAGTACTGCCACCGTCCGGCGCACGCGAGCGTCCGCTCGAACCATTGGTCGGTGAAGAGAAGAAAAAACCGGAAAAACCACCGGAGCCGACGATCAAGCCTACAAAGATCATCACCTCGCCCGTACGCGGTGGGCAGCAAATTTACGCAGAGGGAAGCGACCTGGTAGTGATCTCCTCGGTCAGTCCCGGCGCGGAACTTCTGGCTGATGGCAATATCCATGTATACGGCCCGATGCGCGGACGTGCCCTCGCCGGCATCAAGGGCGATACCAAGGCCCGTATTTTTTGCCAGCAATTGACCGCTGAGCTAGTGTCCATCGCGGGTCGGTACAAGGTTTCCGAAGATTTGCGCCGTGATCCGCTGTGGGGGGCCGGGGTGCAGGTCAGCCTTTCGGGCGACGTGTTGAACATCATCCGTCTTTAACGGATACTGCCGCATTTTCCAAGCATCTCTAGACTCTGATAGCACAGCGAAACCGGCAAGACTTGCGTAGGAATAATTGGAAGTTGGCGTTTCCCCATGGAAACCACATCTTTTTCCTACAATGGCTGTCCGCCTGCGGCGAGTTCCAAGAGATGTTTTTCAGGGACTGAAAAGTCCTTTTTCCTTAGGGGTGAAACACCTTGGCCAAGATTCTCGTGGTTACATCCGGCAAGGGTGGTGTGGGTAAGACCACCACCAGCGCCGCTATCGGTACCGGTCTCGCTCTGCGCGGCCACAAGACAGTCATCGTCGACTTCGACGTCGGTTTGCGTAACCTCGACCTGATCATGGGCTGCGAACGCCGCGTGGTGTATGACTTCGTCAACGTGGTGAACGGCGAAGCCAACCTGCAACAGGCCCTGATCAAGGACAAGCGCCTTGAGAACCTGTACGTGCTGGCCGCCAGCCAGACCCGTGACAAAGATGCGTTGACCAAGGAAGGCGTAGGCAAAGTCCTCGCTGAACTGAAGGAAACCTTCGAATACGTGGTGTGCGACTCCCCGGCCGGTATCGAAACCGGTGCTCACCTGGCGATGTACTTCGCCGATGAAGCGATCGTGGTGACCAACCCGGAAGTGTCCTCCGTACGTGACTCGGACCGCATGCTCGGCCTGCTGGCCAGCAAGTCCCAGCGCGCCGAAAAAGGCGAAGACCCGATCAAGGAGCACCTGCTGCTCACCCGTTACAACCCTGAGCGCGTCAGCAATGGCGAAATGCTTGGCGTTGAAGACGTCAAGGACATCCTCGCGGTCACCCTGCTGGGCGTGATCCCGGAATCCCAAGCAGTCCTGAAGGCTTCCAACCAGGGCGTGCCGGTGATTCTTGACGACCAGAGCGACGCCGGCCAGGCGTACAGCGATGCGGTTGATCGCTTGCTGGGCAAGACCGTGGAACATCGCTTCCTCGATGTAAAGAAGAAGGGATTCTTCGAGCGTATCTTTGGAGGCAACTAAACAATGAAATTTCTCGACTTCTTTCGCGCCAACAAAAAGCCAAGCACCGCGTCGGTCGCGAAAGAGCGTCTACAGATCATCGTGGCGCACGAACGCGGCCAACGCAGCACCCCGGACTACCTGCCCGCCTTGCAGAAGGAACTGGTCGAGGTGATACGCAAGTACGTCAATATCGGCAACGATGACGTGCATGTCGCTCTGGAAAATGACGGCAGCTGCTCGATTCTGGAACTCAATATCACCCTGCCTGATCGTTGATCGAACAGGCGGCCGCCACGGCGGCTCGATCACCTTGATCCCCTTGCGGGAACCGGGTGGTCGAGCCGCCGTTGGCGTTTGTTGCGAGGCTGTTTAATGCCGCTGTCCAATATCCATATCCTGCATCAGGACGACGCTGTCCTGGTGGTGAACAAGCCGACCCTGCTGCTCTCGGTGCCTGGCCGCGCCGACGACAACAAGGATTGCCTGATCACCCGCCTGCAGGAAAACGGCTACCCCGAAGCCCGCATCGTCCATCGACTGGACTGGGAAACCTCGGGGATCATCCTGCTGGCCCGGGACGCCGATAGCCATCGCGAACTGTCCCGTCAGTTTCACGACCGCGAAACCGAAAAAGCCTACACCGCATTGGCCTGGGGCCAGCCGGAACTGGACAGCGGCAGCATCGACCTGCCCCTGCGCTACGACCCGCCGACCAAGCCCCGGCATGTGGTGGACCATGAGTTCGGCAAGCATGCGCTGACCTTCTGGAAAGTGCTGGAGCGTTGTGGGGACTGGTGCCGCGTGGAGCTGACGCCGATCACCGGGCGCTCGCATCAGCTGCGTGTGCATATGCTGTCCATTGGGCACCCGTTGCTCGGCGACGGGCTGTATGCCCATGAACAGGCCCTGGCTGCCTGGCCGCGCTTGTGTCTGCACGCGAGCATGCTGAGCTTCACTCACCCGCAAAGCGGTGAGCGCTTGCGCTTTGAGTGCCCTGCCCCCTTTTAAGCTGTGAACACAGTCAAATGTGGGAGGGGACTTGCCCCCGATTGCGCTCGGCAGCTGCTACGGATTACCGCTATCGGGGGCAAGCCCCCTCCCACATTTGTTCTGTGCACTTCTGGCCATCGGACGGTAAACTCCGCGCACTGCTGTCTGGAGCTATTTATGCGCGAAGCGTTGAATCAAGGCCTGATCGACTTCCTCAAGGCCTCCCCTACTCCTTTTCATGCCACTGCCGCCCTGGCCCAGCGCCTGGAAGCGGCCGGTTACCAGCGTCTCGACGAGCGCGAAACCTGGACCACCGAAGCCAACGGTCGCTATTACGTGACCCGCAATGACTCCTCGATCATCGCCTTCAAGCTCGGCCGCCACTCGCCGCTGCAGGGCGGGATTCGCCTGGTCGGCGCCCATACCGACAGCCCGTGCCTGCGGGTCAAACCCCAGCCCGAGCTGCAACGCCAGGGTTTCTGGCAATTAGGTGTGGAAGTCTACGGTGGCGCCTTGCTGGCCCCGTGGTTCGACCGTGACCTGTCCCTGGCCGGCCGCGTGACGTTCCGCCGCGACGGCAAGGTCGAAAGCCAGCTGATCGACTTCAAACTGCCCATCGCCATCATCCCCAACCTGGCCATTCACCTGAACCGTGAAGCCAACCAGGGCTGGGCGATCAATGCCCAGACCGAACTGCCGCCGATTCTCGCGCAATTTGCCGGTGACGAGCGCGTGGACTTCCGTGCCGTGCTCACCGAGCAACTGGCACGCGAGCACGGGTTGAACGCCGACGTGGTGCTCGACTACGAGCTGAGCTTCTACGATACCCAGAGTGCGGCCGTGATTGGCCTTAATGGCGACTTTATCGCCGGCGCGCGCCTGGACAACCTGCTGTCCTGCTACGCCGGCCTGCAAGCCTTGCTCACCAGCGAAAGCGACGAAACCTGCGTGCTGGTGTGCAACGACCACGAAGAAGTCGGTTCCTGCTCGGCCTGCGGCGCCGATGGCCCGATGCTGGAACAGACCCTGCGCCGCCTGTTGCCCGAAGGTGATGAGTTCGTACGCACCATTCAGAAATCTCTGTTGGTGTCTGCGGACAACGCCCACGGCGTGCACCCGAACTACGCCGACAAGCACGACGCCAACCACGGTCCCAAGCTCAACGCCGGCCCGGTGATCAAGGTCAACAGCAACCAGCGCTACGCCACCAACAGCGAAACCGCCGGGTTCTTCCGCCATCTGTGCATGGCCGAGGAAGTGCCGGTACAGAGCTTTGTCGTGCGCAGCGACATGGGTTGCGGCTCGACCATCGGCCCGATCACCGCCAGCCACCTGGGCGTGCGCACCGTGGACATCGGCCTGCCGACGTTTGCCATGCATTCCATTCGTGAACTGTGCGGCAGCCATGACCTGGCGCATCTGGTGAAGGTGTTGGGCGCGTTCTACGCCAGCCACGACTTGCCCTGATCCAAAGGCTGAATACAGTCAAAAATGTGGGAGGGGGCTTGCCCCCTCCCACATTTGGTTTTGCGTACACCTGATCTATATCACCTGCACTTCCCGCAATCCGACCTAGACTTGTCAGTATTCCCACTCCGACAAGGCCGTCGCCCCATGATCTCCATGTCTTCCTTCCACGCCATGCTTATCCCTATCCTGATCGGCATGATCATGCTCGCGGTCGGCTTCAATTTTCGCGACAAACCCCTCGGCGTGTTCGGCATGTGGATCGGTATGCTGCTGATCCTGGGCACTGTGGTGTACAAGATCCTCGCCAAACTGGCCGAATGACCCGTGCACTCGTACACTCGCTCAACCCGTCGTTTCCAAGGTTGAACGCCTCGTGTTTTCCCGTCTGTTTGCTCTGCCCTGCTACCTGCTGATCGCCCTGCTCACCCTGCTGCCCCTGGCGTCTGCCCAGGCGGTCGGCCTGCCCGGCCTGCTGGGCAGCACCAACAAGTCACAACCCCAGGCAGAAGTGCCCCTCGGCCAATCGCTGGACGAGGTGATCAAGACCCTGGAAAACGACCAGCAACGCACCCAACTGCTCAGCGACCTGAAAAAGCTGCGTGCCGCCACGCAAAAAGCCCAGCCGGCCGCCGAACAAGGCGTGCTCGGGCTGATCGGCAACACGCTGTCGACCCTTGAGCAACAGTTTTCCGGTAACGACAGCCCGCTGGGGCGCTGGTCCAATGAGATCGACCTGGCCAAGGACGAGCTCGATGCGCTGATGCTGCCGGCCAGCGAATGGCTGCCGATCATCTTTGGTTTCGCGCTGATTCTGGCGGTGTGGAGCCTGCTCGCCTATGCGTTGATATGGCTCAGCCACCGCATCCGCGAACGGTTCGGCCTGCCTGAAGAGTTGCCGCAGCACCCACGTACCTGGGACATGGTGCGCTTTGCCCTGCGCAAACTCGGGCCGTGGCTGATCGCGCTGGTGATCACCGTGTACATGAGCTACGCGCTGCCCTCGTCCCTGGGCAAGTCCCTGGCGATGGTACTGGCTTATGCGTTGGTGGTCGGCACCTGTTTCTCGGCCATCTGCGTGATCGCCTTCTCGCTACTCGACGGCCCGCACCGCCATCGCGCGCTGTACATCCTGCGGCACCAGGCCTTTCGTCCGCTGTGGTGGATCGGCAGCTTCGCCGCCTTTGGCGAAGCCCTGAGCGACCCGCGCCTGGTAACGGCCCTCGGCCAACACCTGTCGCACACCGCCGCAACCGTCGCCAATGTGATGGCGGCGCTGTCCACTGGCGTGTTTATCCTGCGTTTTCGCCGGCCGATCGCCCACCTGATCCGCAACCAGCCGCTGTCACGCCGCCTCACACGGCGCGCCCTCAGTGACACCATCGAGATCATCGGCTCGTTCTGGTACATCCCGGCCCTGCTGCTGGTGGGTATTTCCCTGTTTGCCACGTTCGTCTCTGCCGGCGACACCAGCACCGCCCTGCGTCAATCGCTGCTGTGCACGGTATTGCTGGTGTTGTGCATGGTGATCAATGGCCTGGTGCGTCGCCATGCCCTCAAGCCGCAACGCGGGCACAAGCGCCATGCGCTGTACTCCGAGCGCCTGAAAAGCTTCATCTACACCCTGGCTCACCTGGTGGTGTGGCTGGTGTTTATCGAACTGGGCCTGCGGGTCTGGGGCCTGTCGCTGATTGGCTTTACCGAAGGCGAGGGGCATGAAATCGCGGTCAAACTGTTCGGCCTGGCAGGCACGCTGCTGTTTGCCTGGTTGATCTGGATCCTCAGCGACACGGCAATTCACCACGCCCTCACCCGCTCGCGCAAAGGCCTGGCCAATGCGCGGGCGCAGACCATGATGCCGTTGATCCGCAACGTGCTGTTCGTGACGATTTTCATCATCGCCGCCATCGTCGCCCTGGCGAACATGGGCATGAACGTCACGCCGCTGCTGGCCGGTGCCGGTGTAATCGGCCTGGCCATCGGTTTTGGTGCGCAGTCGCTGGTGGCGGATTTGATCACCGGCCTGTTCATCATCATCGAAGACTCCCTGGCAATCGATGACTACGTGGACGTGGGCGGCCACCTCGGCACCGTCGAGGGCCTGACTATCCGCACCGTGCGCCTGCGCGACATCGACGGGATTGTGCACACGATTCCGTTCAGCGAGATCAAGAGCATCAAGAACTACTCGCGGGAGTTCGGCTACGCGATCTTCCGCGTGGCGATCCCGTACAACATGGACATTGATAACGCGATCAAGCTGATCCGCGATGTCGGCCAGAAAATGCGCAACGACCCGCTGCAGCGCCGCAACATCTGGTCGCCGCTGGAGATTCAGGGCGTGGAAAGTTTTGAGTCAGGCAGCGCGATCCTGCGGGCACGGTTCAAAACGGCGCCGATCAAACAGTGGGAAGTGTCGCGGGCGTTCAACCTGTCGCTGAAACGGCATCTGGACGAAGCGGGGTTGGACCTGGCCACACCGCGCTTGAGTGTGCAGGTGGTCACGGGGGCGTCGGGTGGGCTGGAGAAAGAGAAGGAAGCTTGAAGGCATCGCACCCACCGTTGCCAAGCGGGCTTGTTGTGGTGAGCGGGCCTGCCGCTCACCACAACAAGCCCGCTCGCCACATAAAGCCTGATTACCTCAGGCCAGTGCCGCGCCATCCATCTTCTGACGCAGGCTCAGCGGGCGCATATCGGTCCAGGTTTCTTCGATGTAGGCCAGGCACTCTTTCTTCAGGCCGCTCTTGCCTACGGTGCGCCAGCCTTCCGGCACGGCCTTGTAGTCGGGCCAGATGGAATACTGTTCTTCATGGTTGACCACTACCTGAAACAGGATGTCGTCGCGGTCAAATACTGAGGTCATTGCTGTTCTCCATCGCAAAAAAAGCTGGCTGCGCACCACGCGCAGCACTGATATCTGTAGAAACGTACCAAACCGTCGAAAAATTAGAGGCTGGCCACAGCGGCGGCCAGGGCGCGCCCGAAGATCTCGGCCACACGGTCGACTTCTGCGGCGGTGATCACCAGCGGCGGCAGGAAGCGCACTACGCTGCCATGACGGCCGCCCAGTTCCAGGATCAGTCCGCGCTTGAGGCACTCGCGCTGTACCAGCGGCGCCAATTGGCGGTGCACCGGTGGGTGGCCCTGGATGTCGAGGGTACCGTCCGGGTCCACCAACTCCACGCCGAGCATCAGCCCGCGGCCGCGAATATCGCCCAACTGCGGGAAGTCCCGTTGCAGGATGCGCAGGTGTTCGCCGAGGCGCTCGCCCATCGCTGCCGCATGGCCGGGCAGATCGTGTTCCTTGAGGTAGCGCATCACCGCCGAACCCGCCGCCATCGCCATCTGATTGCCACGGAACGTACCGGCATGGGCGCCCGGCAGCCAGGTGTCGAGCCAATCGCGGTACACCACCACCGCCAGCGGCAAGCTGCCGCCGATGGCCTTGGACATCACCACCACGTCCGGAATGATGCCGGCGTGTTCAAAGGCGAACATCTTGCCGGTGCGCCCAAAACCGCTCTGGATTTCATCGACGATCAACGCCACGCCCGCCTGCTCGGTGATCCGCCGCAGGCCGCGCAGCCAGTCGAGGTCGGCCGGGATGACGCCGCCCTCACCCTGCACCACTTCAACAATCACCGCTGCGGGCAGCAATACCCCGGCTTCCGGGTCGTTGAGCAGGTTTTCCAGGTAATGCAGGTTGACCTGCACACCTTGCGCACCGCCCAGGCCAAACGGGCAGCGGTAGTCATAGGGGAATGGCAGAAACTGCACGCCATTGCCCAGCAACGCACCCAAGGGTTTCTTCGGCCCCAGGCTGCCCATCAGGCTCAAGGCGCCTTGGCTCATGCCGTGATAGCCACCCTGGAACGACAGCACGGTGCTGCGCCCGGTGGCGGTACGTACCAGTTTCAGCGCAGCTTCCACCGCGTCGGTGCCGGTAGGGCCACAGAACTGAATCTTGGCTTCCCGCGCCAGCTCGGCCGGTAACAGGCCAAACAGATCCTGTACGAATTGATCCTTGACCGGTGTCGTCAGGTCGAGGGTGTGCAACGGCAGTTCGTCACTCAGCACTTGCTGGATGGCTTCGATCACTACCGGGTGGTTATGCCCCAGCGCCAGCGTGCCAGCGCCGGCCAGGCAGTCGATGAACTGGCGGCCTTCCACGTCTTCCACATAAATACCCTTGGCACGCTTGAGCGCCAGGGGAATGCGCCGCGGGTAACTGCGGGCGTTGGACTCCTGCTGGCGTTGACGGGCCAACAGCGGTGTTTCATCGAACTGGTAGAGCGTTTCCGCAGGCGCCGGGCTGCCATGCACCGGGGCGCTTTCGATACGGCTGGTAGCGACTGACATCTCTCTGTCCCTCAATACGCTGATGATGGTGACCAAACTGCCAATCCGTTGGCGTCTGGCCCAAGGGCATGCGCACGGATTTCCTGTTCTGGAAACGCATCAGCGGCTGAGGGATTTAGGGCTATTGATCGTTAGCGGATGCAGTTGAACGGTACTCGGCGTCAAAGTCCCCGGTATTTTTCGTTCAGGGCATACAGGATCGCGCACGTCTCGGCATCCAACACGCCCCGGTGATCTCGCGGCCTGAAGTGCATCTGGAACGCCCGCGTGCGCTGTGCAAACGCCTGTCGGTTCTGCGCCGGCTTATACCCATACCGCTCAAACGCCCGCTCGACCTCTACCTCCGGCGGCAGCCCCACACCAAACCGACGCTGGTACATCGCCCGCGTCGCCTCATCAAACCAGGCGCCAACCCCGGCGTCGTACAAGCATCGCCAAGGCAACCGGGGCCCTGGATCACTCTTGCGCCAATACGCCACGTCCGAATGCCCGAGAATGTCCGCCGGGCCGATCTGCGGGTAACGCCCGAGGATGTCGCGCACCAGTGCAATCAACACCGAAACCTGCTCCTGGGCGTACGCAGGAAAGGTAAACACCCCCGCGTCATCCCGCGCCAGGTTGACGATCTCGATACCAATCGAACGGCTATTGAGGTTATCCCGCCCAGCCCATTGGCTCGCCCCGGCATGCCACGCACGCTTGGTTTCATCCACCAGGCGAAACGCGCGCAGTTCGTCATACCCGGCAGCGCGGTAGCCGGGCTCATCGGGATCAGGCAGAAGATAGTGGGCGCTGACCCCGTCCTGGGTCAGGGTTCGCAGGGAGGACGCGAACGGCGCGGCGGTGTAATGCAGGATCAGTTGCCCCACAGGCTCGCCGTTGCGGTCGTTGAAGTGCCTGGCTGGGAAACTGGTGTCGATGACCAACATAAGAACCATCCTTTTCAATACAGGCCGAGTCATTCGGCCCGTTCAAGCGCAAAAAAATTAGCGCCATCCTGAAGACTTGAACGTCAGGAGGGTGGTAATTATTTGGCACTTGAAAGGACGGCGTTCAGCGTCGCAGCGGCATGCCCAACTCGACACGCAGGCCATCGGCCTGGCTGTCGAATGTCAGTGAACAGGAGCAGCGCTGCACAATCGCTTGCACGATCGCCAGGCCCAGGCCGCAGCCTTCGCTGTTGCCATTGCGCCAGAAGCGCTGGGTCAGGTATTGCAGGTCTTCACTGGAAATCTGCTTGCCATGGTCGCGCACGCGGAACACCACTTGATCTGGCGCGGTGAACACACTCAGCTCTACCCGCGTGTCCGCCGGCGTATGGCGCAAGGCGTTGTCCAGCAGGTTACGCAGGGCGGCAACCGCCAGGCCCACGGGCATTTCCACCGGGGCAGCGGACAGGTTGTGCGGCAGGATCAGATCGATGCGCGAATTATCGCCAGCATTGGCATCCTGGATCGCCAGCCGTGCGACTTCTTCGGCGCTGGACTGCAGGCCATCGTCAAACGACAGGCTGCCTTCCACCCGGGCCAACAGCAGCAACTGCTCCAGGGTACGGTGCAAGCGGTCGGCGCCCTCCTCGGCGTGGGCCAGGGACTGGTCGCGGGCCGCGCCTTCGGTCATGCGCGCCACTTGCAGGTGGGTCTTGATCGCCGTCAGCGGGCTGCGCAGTTCGTGGGCGGCATCGCCGGTGAGACGGCGTTCACGCTCGATGGTCTTGGCGATGCGTTGCAACAGTTGGTTCTGGGTGTCCAGCAGCGGTTTGAGTTCGCTGGGCAGCGGGTGGATCTGCAGCGGTTCGAGGGAATCGGCACTGCGCCGCATCAGCGCGTCGCGCATGCGGTTGAGCGGCAGCAGGCTCTGGCCGATGCCCAGCCACAGCAGGCAAAGGCAACCGAGCATGGCCACGCCCACCGGCACCGACGCCGCCAGCAGGATCGAGAGGTTCAGGGCCTCGCGCTCAACCTGGCGGTCGGCGGTGGTAATGAGCAGGTCGCCACGGGACAGGGTAAAGCTGCGCCAGCCCACGCCGTCGATCATCTGGTCGCGAAAACCGCTGCGTTGCGACTCCAGGCCCTGATCCGGCGTGGTGTGGCTGCGCGCCAGGATTTCGCCGCGCAAGGAACTGACCTGGCAGGCCATGCCGCCCGGCACGTGCAGTTGCTCGGCACTGAAATGCGCGCCGCCGCTGACACTGGCCAGGCCCGGCATCTGCTCGGTGAGCCCCGCCACCATGCGTGCCGACGCCACCAGGCGCTGGTCGAGGGAGAACATCATCTGGTTGCGCAGGTCGTTGAGCATCCAGGCTGCTGCCAGGGCCCAGATCAGCACGAAGGCGGCGCCGAGCTTGAAAGTCAGGCGCAGGCGCAGGCTTTTCACGAAGCGTTCTCGCCGTCATCCGCCGGGCCCAGGCGATAGCCCAGGCCGCGCACGGTCTCGACAATGCCATTGCCCAATTTGCGCCGCAGGTGGTGGATATGCACGTTGAGGGCGTTGCTCTCCAGCTCATCGTTGAAGCCGTAGACGCTGTCCTTGAGCTGCTCGCTGGACAGCACGCGGCCCTTGTTGTGCAGCAGCGCCTGCAGCAGCGCTTGTTCACGCCGGGACAGATCCACCGGCTGGCCGCCCAACAGGGTTTCGCGGCTGCTGGGGTCATAGGTCAACCGGCCGTGTTCGATCAGGTTGACACTGCGCCCCGCCATCCGGCGCAGCAGGGTTTGCAGGCGGGCAGCCAGTTCGCGCAGGTCGAAGGGTTTGAGCAGGTAGTCATCGGCGCCGGCTTGCAGGCCGTCGACGCGGTTGGTCACCGAATCCCGCGCAGTGAGGATCAGCACCGGAATCTCCAGACCCTGGCTGCGCAGTTGCTGCAGCAGCTTGAGGCCGTCTTCGTCGGGCAGGCCGAGGTCGAGCACCATGATGTCGAAGGTCGCCGCCTTGAGCATCGCCCGCGCAGCCGCCGCCGTGGCCACGCGCTCAACCGTAAAGCCCTGGGCGGTGAGGCCGGCCACGATGCCGCTGGCAATCAGTTCGTCGTCTTCACAGACCAGTACGTGCATGGTGAACCCTTCATGAAAGATGGGGGGATTAAAGGTGCAGCGGATTAAGCGCAGATTATGCCGTGAAAAGAGTCACGCTCAGATATTCCCTACACTTTAGAATAGCCCCCGGTTAATCATCGGTTAATCAACGCCACACATTGTGTGCCTCACTTGTATCGGACTAAGGCTTGACCATGCGGCATCTGTTTACCTTTCTGCTGGTGTTGTTCGCCGGGTTGGCCCAGGCCGCGCCGGGCAACCCGTTTGAGACCAAACCCGATTTCCTCCCGGTGGGCAAGGCCTTTACCTTTACTTCCGAACGTCTTGAAAGTGGCGAGACCCAGTTGTATTGGCAAATTGCCGACGGTTATTACCTGTACAAGCAGCGCATGAAGTTCGAAGGCCTGGCCGCCCAGCCGGCGCTGCCGCAAGGCGAGGCCCATAGCGACGAGTTCTTTGGCGAGCAGGAAGTGTATCGCCAGGGCCTGGAAGTGAAGCTACCCGCCGGGGCCACCGGCCAGGTCAAACTGGGCTGGCAGGGCTGCGCCGATGCAGGCCTGTGCTACCCGCCGCAGTCGATCACTCTACACCTGGGCGGCAACCCCGCCGTCGCCGCCACCGCGCAAGCCCAGGACCAGAGCCTGGCCAGCGGCCTGCAACAGCGCAGCCTGGGCTGGAGCCTGCTGGTGTTCTTCGGCCTGGGCCTACTGCTGGCATTTACGCCGTGTTCACTGCCGATGCTGCCAATCCTCGCCGGCCTGGTGGCGGGCAGTGGCGCCAGTCCTCGCCGTGGTTTCGCCCTGGCCAGCAGCTACGTGGTGTGCATGGCGCTGGTGTATGCGGCGCTCGGCGTATTGGCGGCATTGCTCGGCGCCAATCTCGCCGCGCTGCTGCAAACCCCCTGGATTCTCGGCAGTTTCGCTGCGTTGTTCGTGATCCTCGCCCTGCCGATGTTCGGCTTCTTTGAACTGCAACTGCCCGCCTTCCTGCGCGATCGCCTGGACAACGTCAGCCGCAAGCAAAGCGGTGGCAGCCTGATCGGCGCCGGGGTGCTGGGCGCGCTGTCCGGCCTGTTGGTCGGCCCTTGCATGACCGCGCCACTGGCGGGCGTCCTGCTGTATATCGCGCAAAGCGGCAATGCGCTGCACGGTGGTTTGATCCTGTTCTACATGGGCATCGGCATGGGTGTTCCACTGTTGCTGCTGGTGACCGTGGGCAACCGCTTCCTGCCCAAGCCGGGCAACTGGATGAACGTGCTCAAGGGCATCTTCGGCTTCCTGTTCCTGGGTACCGCCGTGCTGATGATTCGCCCGGTGGTCGGCGAAAGCCTGTGGATCGGCCTGTGGGGCGCATTGGCGCTGGTGATGGCCTACTGCGGCTGGACCCTGGCCCGCGAGTACGGCCTGGCGGCCAAGGTATTCGGCGCCGGTTCCCTGGTGCTGGGCCTGTGGGGCGCAGTGCTGGTGGTGGGCGCGGCCGGTGGCGGCGACGATCTGTGGCAACCGCTGAAGGTGTACCGCGGCGCGCAGGTCGCCGGTGCGCCCACCGCCCATGACGCCTTCATGACCATCAACGACCCCGCCGTCCTGCAAAATCAACTCGACAGCGCCAAGGCCCAGGGCCAATGGGTGCTGGTGGACTACTACGCCGACTGGTGCGTGTCGTGCAAGATCATGGAAAAACAGGTGTTCGGCCAACCCAAAGTCCTCGACGCCCTCAAAGACGTACGCCTGCTGCGCCTGGACGTCACCGCCGACAATGCCGCCAGCCGCGAACTGCTGGGCCGCTACAAAGTACCGGGGCCACCGAGCTTCGTCTGGATCGGCCCCGACGGTGAAGAACGCCGCGCCCAACGCATCACCGGCGAAGTGAATGCCGACGCCTTCCTGCAACGCTGGACCCAAGCCCGGGACGCCCTCTGATGCTGACCCTGACCATCGGCACCTTCGCCATCGCGCTGAATCACATTCTGCTGATCAGCGCGTTGATTCTCGCCACCCTGGTGGGCTGGCGCGTGGCCAAGCGTGGCGGTGAGAACCCGGAATCGGTGCTGTTCAGCCTGTTCCTGCTGGGCATGCTCGCGGCACGCGTCAGCTTTGTGCTGATGTACTGGAGCTACTACAGCAGCGACTGGCTGCAGATGGTCGACCTGCGCGACGGCGGCTTCCTCGCCTGGCCCGGCATCATCACCCTGATCCTCGGTGCGCTGGCCTACGGCTGGCGCCGCCCGGCGCTGCGTAAGCCACTGAGCGCCGGGGTCATCACCGGCCTGCTGTTCTGGGGCATGACCAGCCTGTCCTTGAGCGTGTATGAAAAAGGCACGCGCCTGCCGGACATCACCCTGCGCAACGCCAATGGCGAAGTGGTGCAACTGGCGGATTACCAGGGCGGCCCGCTGGTGATCAATCTGTGGGCCACCTGGTGCCCGCCCTGCCGCCGCGAAATGCCGGTGCTGGAAAGCGCCCAGCGCATGCGCCCTGACGTGACCTTCCTGTTCGTCAACCAGGCCGAAAGCATGCAAAGCGTCAGCACCTACCTGGCCACCCAGGGCCTGAACCTGGACAACGTCCTGTTTGACGCCAGCGGCCGCCTCGGCCAGGCCGTGGGTTCCATGGCCTTGCCGACCACCTTGTTCTACCAAGCCGACGGACGCCTGATCAACAGCCACTTGGGCGAGTTGTCCCAGGCCAGCCTGGCCCGTGCCATGGAACCCTTCGACACCGCCCCTGCTGCCACAAGGAAACCGACATGCCAAGCCTCCGCCACCTGCTGACCCTACTGCCGCTGACGCTGGCGGCCACCCTGGCCCAGGCCGAAGACTGGCCGGCGCCGATCAAACAGATCGAAGCCAAGGGCGCCAGGATCATCGGCAAATTCGACGCCCCCAGCGGCCTCACCGGCTACGCCGCGCAGTACCAGAATCGTGGCATGGCGCTGTACCTGACGGCCGACGGCAAAAGCGTGATCGCCGGCAACCTGTACGACGCCCAGGGCAATGACCTGAGCACCGCGCCCCTGGAAAAACTGGTGTACGCGCCGATGGCCAAGGAAGTCTGGGCCAAGATGGAACACAGCAGCTGGATCCAGGACGGCGACGTTAAAGCGCCACGCATCGTCTACCTGTTCAGCGACCCTAACTGCCCGTACTGCAACATGTTCTGGGAACAGGCGCGGCCATGGGTCAAGGCCGGCAAGGTGCAGTTGCGCCACATCATGGTCGGCATCATCCGCGAAGACAGCGCGGCCAAGTCCGCCGCCCTGTTCGCCGCCAAAGACCCGCAAAAAGCCCTGGAAGAACACGAAGCCGCCGGCAAGGGCAGTAAATTGCAGGCAATGGCGAAGATCCCGGCCGATATCGAAGCCAAGCTCGATGCCAATATGAAGTTGATGGATGAGCTGGAGTTGTCGGCGACGCCGGCGATTTTCTACCTGGATGACAAGGGTGGCTTGCAGCAACAGCAGGGGGCGCCGTCGCCGGATAAGTTGGTGAAGATTCTTGGGTCGAGATAGGCGTTGCCTGGGATGATGCCATGGGGGCAAGCCCCCTCCCACATGTTGATGTGTGAATACATTCAAGTGTGGGTGGGGGGCTGCGACGCTTAAAGCCCCTCCAACTCCGCCATCAAATCACTCAGCCGATCCACCTTCTCCGCGCTGATCTCATTGGCCGCCAACCCGTCGATGTACTCCGCCAATTGCGCCACTGTGCTGCACTCGAACATCGCCCGCAGCGGCACATCCCGCTGCAAGGTCTTCTGCACCCGCGAGGCAATCTGTGTGGCCAGCAATGAATGCCCGCCGAGTTCGAAGAAGTTGTCTTCGACGCCCACCCGCTCGACCTTGAGCACTTCGGCCCAGATTGCAGCCAAGGAGGTTTCCAGTTCGTTGCGCGGCGCCAGGTAGTCCTGGCTGTGCAACTGGCCGATTTCCAGTGCCGGCAGGGCCTTGCGGTCGAGTTTGCCGTTGGCGTTGAGCGGCAGGCGGTCAAGCCATAGCCAGTGCAACGGCACCATGTATTCCGGCAGCTCGGCGCGCAGGCGTTGCTTGATGCGGTCCAGGCGCTCGCTTGGGCTCAGCGCTTCATCGGCCGCCACCAGGTAACCCACCAGGTGCTTGCCGTTGACGCCCTCTTGCACGCCCACTGCGGCATCGCGCACTTCGGGTTGTTCGTGCAGGCGCGCTTCGATTTCACCCAGTTCGATGCGATAGCCGCGAATCTTCACTTGATGGTCGATACGCCCAACATATTCCAGCACGCCATCGCTGCGCCGACGCGCCAGGTCGCCCGTGCGGTAAAGCCGGTCGCCCGGTGCACCGAACGGGTTCGGCACAAACACTCCGGCCGTGCGCAACGGGTCGCTGACATAACCACGGCCGACGCCAGTGCCGGCCACACACAACTCACCAACAGCACCTTGGGGCACCAGCTCCAGCGCGCCATCCAGCAGATACAGACGGTTGTTGTCGGTCGGTGTGCCGATCGGCAGATAGGTGCCACGGGTCGACGCCAGATCGACGCGGAAGAACGCCACGTCATCCGAGCATTCGGCCGGGCCATAAGCATTCACCAAACCGATCTGCGGGTAGCGCAGCAACCATTGGTGCGCCAGTTCCGGTGGCATCGCTTCACCGGTGGGCAGCATCCAGCGCAGGCCGTCGAGGCTGATGCGGTCCTGGGCCAGCATGCCCTGGATCAGCGACGGCACGCTCTCCAGCACGGTGATGCCCTGCGCCTCAACGTGGGCCAGCAAGCCTTGGGGATCGTGGGCGATGGTGTTCGGCACGATGTCCACCCGCGCGCCGAACAACGGCGCGGCGAGAAATTGCCACACGGAAATATCGAAGCTCTGCGACGCAGTTTGCGCGATCACATCCGCCGGGCTCAGGTCCAGGTACGGCAGTTTGCTCAATTGGTTGTTGAGCATGCCGCGCTGTTCGACCATCACGCCTTTGGGCAGGCCGGTCGAGCCCGAGGTGTAGATCACGTAGGCGAGGTTGTCCGGGCCGCTGTAGATGCCTGGGTTTTCACCACGCGCCGGCACGTCTTCCCATACCAGCAATTGGCAGTCGACACCGTCAAGCAACTCGATGGCCTGCTCACGGCACGCCTCGGTGCACACCAGCAACGGCGTACGGCTCATGTCGATGATGCGGCTCAAGCGCTGGCTTGGCAGGCCTGGGTCCAGCGGCAGGTAACCGGCACCGGCCTTGAAGCTGCCGATGATCATGCCCAGCAGGTCGAGGTTACGCTCGGCCAACAGTGCCACCGGTTGATCCAGGCCGACGCCCGCCGCGATCAGCGCATGGCCGAGGCCATTACTGCGACGGTTGAGTTCATCGAACGTCCATTGCTGGTCCAGGCAACTGGCGGCGATCCGCTGCGGATGCTCGCCGACTTGCGCTTCGAACAGCTCTATATAGCTGCGGTCCAGCGGGTAGGCGTGCTCACTCTGGTTGCAGCCTTCTACCAGGAACTCGCGCTCCTGCGCGCCAATCAACGGCAGGTCGGCCATGTCGCCATGGAAGCCCTGCACCAGCGCCAACAGCAGGCGCTTGAACTCGCCGAGCATGCCTTGCACGGTGGTTTCGTCGAAGTAACGCTGGTCGTAAGACAGGTGCAAGCCCAGGTCATCACCGGGGTAGCAAACCGCGGTCAGCGGGAAGTTGGTGTGGGTGCGACCGGAATCCGAAGTGGCATTCAGGCTTTGCGCACGGTCCAGCACAGAGGTTTCCACCGGGGCGTTTTCGAACACGAACAGGCTGTCGAACAGCGGCAGGCCCTTGGGCAGTTCGCTGTGTTCCTGGATCGTCACCAGCGGCAAATATTCGTACTCGCGCAGCTGCATATTGCTGTCGAGCAGGCCGCTCAACCATTGGCGCACGCTGCACGGTTGATCGTCTTGCGGCAGCTTCACGCGCAGCGCGATGCTGTTGATAAACAGGCCGACGGTGCGTTGCATCTCCGGCATTTGCACCGGGCGCCCGGCCACGGTGACGCCGAACAGCACGTCGCGGTCGCCGCTCAAGCGGCGCAGCACCAGGGCCCATGCCGCTTGGGCAAAGGTGTTGATAGTGAGCTGATGGGCCTGGGCCAGTTCCCGCAGTTGCGCGCCATCACGGGCATCCAGGCGGGTGTAGCAGTCGCCCACCACCATGCCGCCGCTGTGGCCGGCGTGTTCGCGCAGGAACGGCCGGTCGCTCGGGATCGGCGTGGTGCGCTCGAACCCTTGCAGGTTCTGCTGCCACCACTGGCGTGCTTCATTCAGGTTCTGGCGTTGCAGCCAGGCGATGTAGTCGCGATAACGCGGCGGTGTGGCCAATTGCGCCTCAACGCCTTCGCCCAGGGCCATGTAGATCTCGAAGAAGTCATTCATCAGCAGCGAACGGCACCAGGCATCGATGAGGATGTGGTGGTTGCTCATCATGAACCAGTAGCGCGCTTCACCGACGCGGATCAGGCGCAGGTGGAACGGCGCCTGGTTGAGCAGATCGAAGCCGGCTTCACGTTCGGCCTTGAGCAGCGCTTGCAGGCGCGGCTCTTGCTCAGCCTCGGGGTCCTGGCTCCAGTCGAGGTACTCAATAGGCGTGCTGCCGGGTTTGTGGATCACTTGCAGCATGTCTTCGCCGACGTTCCAGCAGAACGAGGCGCGCAAGGCTTCATGACGGGCGATCACCGCTTGCCAGGCCTGGGCAAAGCGCTCCGGGTCGAGGGCGCTGTTGATGCGGTAGCGGTCCTGCATGTAGTACAGGCCGGTGCCTGGTTCGAGCAAGGTGTGCAGCAACAGGCCCTCTTGCATCGGGGTCAGCGGGTACACGTCTTCGATGGCGCTGGCCGGAACCGGCAAGCTGTCGAGTTGCGGCTGGGTCAGGTGCGCCAGGGGGAAGTCGGACGGCGTAAGGCCGCCGGCATCGTCCCTGAGGCAATGCGCGATCAGGCTGTGCAGCTCGGCCAGGTAGGCTTCGGCCAACTCGCGGACGGTGTGTGCATCGTGGCGTTCGCGGCTGAAGGTCCAGCGCAGCACCAGTTCACCGCCATACACCTGGCTGTCGACGCTCAGGACGTTGGGCAGCGGCGCATCCGGGTCGTGGGCCAGGCCCGCCGATTCATCCAGCGGATGGAACAGCGCCTCGCTGCCGAAACTCTGGTCGAACTGCCCCAGGTAGTTGAAGGTGATGTCGGCGGTCGGCAGCGCGGCCATGGTCTGCTTGCACAGGTCGTCCGCCAAGTAGCGCAGCACGCCATAACCGAGGCCCTTGTGCGGCACGCCGCGCAGTTGTTCCTTGATGGCCTTGATCGAGTTGCCCTGTTCAGCCTGCGGCGTCAGGCGCAATGGGTAGGCACTGGTGAACCAGCCGACGCTGCGGGTCAGGTCGATCTCGTCGAACAGGGTTTCGCGGCCATGGCCCTCCAGTTGGATCAGCGCCGAGTCGTGCCCGCTCCAGCGGCACAAGACGCGGGCCAAGGCGGTCAACAACAGGTCGTTGACCTGGGTGCGATATGCGCTTGGGGCTTGTTGCAGCAACTGACGGGTGTGTTCGGCATCCAGGCGCACGCTGACGGTTTCGGCATCGCGATTGCGTAACGAGCCCTGCGCACGGTCCACCGGCAACGCCACGGCCGGGCCCGCCAATTGGTCCTGCCACACATTCAATTCTTCGCGCAGGGATTCGCTGCTGGCATAGGCCTGCAAGCGTGCGGCCCAGTCACGTAGCGCGCTGGTCTTGGCCGGCAGGCTGACGGATTGGCCTTCGCTGAGTTGGCGATAGACGTTCTGCAGGTCTTCGAGCAACACCCGCCACGACACGCCATCCACCACCAAGTGATGGATCGCGATCAGCAAGCGTTGCTGGCCTTCGGGGCCATCCACCAGCAAGGCGCGCAGCAGCGGGCCGTGTTCCAGGTCGAGGCTGCGCTGGGTATCGGTGAACAGCGCCGTGCACTGCGCCATATCGCGCACTTGCGCCTGCATCAGCACGCCGCCCTGGGGCACGGCCAAATGCTCGGCATGCCATTGCGCATGGCGCCGGGTGAAGCTCAGGCGCAGCGCGTCGTGGTGCTCCAGCACCGCCAGCAACGCTTGCTCCAGGCGATGAGGCTCCAGCAATTGCAGCGGCTTGAGCACCAGCGCCTGGTTCCAGTGCTGACGCGCCGGCACGTCGGTGTCAAAGAACCAATGCTGGATCGGCGTGAGGCCCGAGCTGCCGGTGAGTACGCCCTGCTCCGCCGTGACCTGCTCGGAGCGCGTGGCGACGGCGGCCAGGGTTTGCACGGTCTGATGCTGGAACAGGTCGCGGGGGCTGAAATGAATCCCCGCCTGCCGCGCCCGGCTGACCACCTGGATCGACAGGATCGAGTCGCCACCCAGTTCAAAGAAATTATCGTCCAGACCGACTTGCTGCACGTTCAACACCGCGCACCAGATCGCGGCCAAGGTGCTCTCCAGTTCGTTGCGCGGGGCCACGTACTGTTGGCGATTGGCCTCGGGGTCCGGTTGCGGCAAGGCGCGGCGGTCGAGCTTGCCGTTGGCGGTCAGCGGCATGCTGTCGAGCACGATCAGGTGCGCCGGCACCATGTAGTCCGGCAATTGCGCCTTGAGGTGGGTCTTCAATGCCTCGCGCAATGGGCCGTGCTCTGCGTCGCTGACCAGGTACGCCACCAGCTGTTTGCCACTCGGCGAATCCAGCGCCAGCACCACTGCCTCGCGCACGGCTTCGTGTTCCAGCAGGCGGGTTTCGATCTCGCCCAGCTCGATGCGGAAACCACGGATTTTCACCTGATGGTCGATACGCCCCAGGTACTCCACCAGGCCATCGGCGCGTTGGCGCACCAGGTCGCCGGTGCGGTACAGGCGGCCGCCATTGGCGGCAAACGGATCGGCGACAAAACGCTCCGCCGTCATGCCCGGACGCTCGTGGTAACCCTGGGCCAGGCCCGCGCCGCCGACGAACAACTCACCGGTCGCACCTTGGGGCACCAACGCCAGATCGGCGTCGAGAATGTACGCCACGCGGTCGCCGATAATGCTGCCGATCGGCACGCTGCCGGCGCCCTCCTCCAACTGCTGCGGCGCCAGGCTGGCCAGCGGCATCACCACGGTTTCGGTCGGGCCATAGGCGTTGAAAAACACCTCGGGCTGGAAGGCTGCGCGAATGCGCTGCAAGTGTTCGCCGGTCAGGGCTTCGCCGCCAGTGATGCACATGCGTACCGGCAGGGTCTGGTGTTGAGTCGCCAGCCACTGCGCCAATTGGCTGCCGTAGCTCGGGGTAAAACCGAGAATATTGATGCCATGGGTGCGGATCAGCCCGCAGATTTCCTGCGCATCCCACTGGCCCTGAGCCCGCAAGACCACTTGCGCGCCGCTGAGCAACGGCACCAGCAAACGCTCGGTGGCGGCGTCGAAGTTGATCGAATAGAAATGCAGCTCGCAGTCATCCGGGCGCATGCCGAAACGCTCGATCACGGCCTGGCAATGCATGGCGATTTCGCCGTGGGACACCACCACGCCTTTCGGTTTGCCGGTAGAGCCGGAGGTGTAGATCAGGTACGCCTGGTGTTGCGCCAGGCTGATAAACGGCAGCTCATCGGCCGGGTAGTTCGCCAGCACGGGCGAGTCATCCTCCAGGCACCAGCACGCCACTGCAGCCGGCAGTTCACCGAGGGCTTCGAACATCGCCGCGTCGCTGAGCAGCAGGCCGATGCCGCTGTCTTCGATCATGTAGTGCAGGCGATCCAGCGGGTATTCCGGGTCCAGCGGCACATAGGCGCCGCCGGCCTTGAGGATCGCCAGCAGGCCGACGACCATTTCCAGGGAACGCGGCAGCGCCAGGCCGACCCGCACCTGCGGGCCGACGCCGCGTTCGCGCAGCATCCAGGCCAGGCGATTGGCACGGGCATTGAGTTCTGCGTAAGTGAGGGTCACGCCGGCAAAGGTCAGGGCCGGCGCATCCGCACGCTTGAGTGCCTGCTGGCTGAACAACTGGTGGATACACTGATCAAGGCGGTGTTCACCGGCCTCGACGCCCAGGCTGTCCTGCAATGCGCGTTGTTCGGTGGCGGTCAGCAGCGGCAGTTCACTGAGGCGTTGTTGCGGGTCGGCAATCAACGCTTCCAGCAGGTTGCGCCAATGTTCAGCCATGCGCGCAATGCGCGGTTCGTCGAACAGATCCGTGCTGTACGTCAGGCAGCAACCCAGACGGTGGTCGAGGTCGGTGACTTCCAGGTTGAGGTCGAACTTGGTCGCACGGGCATCGTTGGCCAGGTATTCGACGGTCATGCCGGCCAGTTGGCGGCTCTGCTGGAATTCCCAGCGCTGCACGTTGCACATCACCTGGAACAGCGGGTTGTAGGCGGCACTGCGCGGTGGTTGCAGGGCTTCCACCAGATGGTCGAACGGCAGGTCCTGGTGGGACTGGCCCTCGATCACGGTGTGACGCACCTGCTCGAACAATTGGCCGACATTCATCTGCCCATTGAGCTGGCAGCGCAGCACCTGGGTGTTGAGGAACGCGCCGATCAGCCCTTCGCTTTCCGGGCGGATGCGGTTGGCCACGGGGGCGCCGATGCGCAGGTCGGTCTGGCCGCTGTAGCGGTAGAGCAACACGGCCAGGGTCGCGGTCATGGTCATGAACAGCGTGAGGCCGCGTTCGGCATTGAAGGCGCGCACGCGGGCGGCCAGTTCGTCGCTCAGATCGAAGCGGTACAGCTCGCCCTGGTGGCTTTGCACTGGCGGCCGTGGACGGTCGCTCGGCAGCTCCAGCAGCGGATGTTCAGTGCCCAGTTGCGCGGTCCAGTAATCCAGTTGGCGTTGACGCTCGCCGGATTCCAGCCACTGACGCTGCCACACGCTGTAGTCGAGGTATTGCACCGGCAACGGCGCCAGGGGCGACAGGCGCTCGTCGATAAAGGCTTCGTACAGCGCGCTGAGTTCACGGGCAAAGATGTCCATGGCCCAGCCTTCGGTGACGATGTGGTGCAAGGTCAGCACCAGGTAGTGTTCCTGCTCGCCGGCCTTGACCACACAGGCGCGCAGCAACGGCCCGGTTTCCAGGTTGAACGGCGTGTGGGCCTCATGATCGGCCAGTTGCTGCAAGCGCTGCTGGCGCTCGGTTTCGTTCAGCGTGGAAATATCCTGCCAGTCCATGCGCAGGCCAGTCTGCGGCGCGACCTTCTGACAGGCCACACCGTCGACGCTCGGGAACGTGGTGCGCAGGGTTTCGTGGCGCATGATCAAGGCCTGCAACGCGGCTTCGAAACGCCCCACGTCCAGCACACCCCGCAGGCGCGCCATGCCGCCGACGTTGTAGGCCGGGCTGTCCGGTTCCATCTGCCAGAGGAACCACATGCGCTGCTGGGAATAGGACAACGGCACCGGTTGGCTGCGGTCGACCTGGGCAATCGCAGTTTGCTGGTTGCGCTGGCCCGATGCCTGGATCTGCTCGACTTGCTCGGCAAACGCGCCCAGTTCGCTGGCTTCAAACAAGGTGCGCAGCGGCAGTTCGACGTCACAGGCCTGGCGGGTACGGGAGATGATTTGCGTGGCCAGCAACGAGTGGCCGCCAAGGGCGAAGAAGTCGTCGCGCAGGCCGATTGTTGGCAGGCCGAGCACTTCGCGCCAGATCGCGGCGATCTGCTGCTGCAGCACTGTTTCGGGTTCAATGTGTTCGCGGGTTTGCCACACCGGCTCCGGCAATGCGCGGCGGTCCAGCTTGCCGCTGGGGCTCAGGGGCATGGCGTCCAGGCGCATCAGTTGCGCGGGCACCATGTACTCAGGCAGCTCGGCGGCCAGGGCGGCTTTCACGTCCTGTTCATCCAGTGCGGTGCTGGCGGTGTAGTAACCGATCAGCGTGGCGTTGCGCACCAGCACCACGGCCTGGGCGATACCGTCCAGGGCCAGCAGGCGTGCTTCGATTTCTTCCGGTTCCACACGGAAGCCGCGCAACTTGACCTGTTGATCGAGACGGCCGAGGTATTCGAGCACGCCGTCAGCGTTCCAGCGCACGCGGTCACCGGTGCGATACAGGCGTGCGCCGGCCTCGCCCAGCGGGTCGGCAATAAAACGTTCGGCGGTCAAACCGGCGCGCCCGAGGTAACCCCGCGCCAGGCCGATGCCACCGATACACAGTTCGCCAGGCACACCGGCTGGCAACAGGTTGAGGTGATCGTCCAATACGCGGCAGATCACATTGCCCAGCGGTCGGCCAATGGGCGAGCGCTCGCCATCTTCTGCGCTGCAGTGCCAATGGGTGACGTTGATCGCGGTTTCGGTCGGGCCATAGCGGTTGTGCAACTGCACCGCCGGCAACTGCGCCAATACGCGGTTGCGCAGTTCGGCGGGCAACGCCTCACCGCCAGAGAACAGGCGACGCAGGCTGGTGCATTCGGCCACCAACGGCTCGTCGATAAACAACTGCAACAGCGGCGGCACAAAGTGCAGGGTGGTCACGCCGTGTTCCTGTACCAGCTGCGCAATGCGGTGCGGGTCGCGATGCTCACCCGGGCCGGCCAGCACCAGGCGGCAGCCGGTGATTAACGGCCAGAAGCATTCCCACACCGACACGTCAAAACTGATCGGTGCCTTTTGCATCAGCACGTCGGTGTCGTGGAGTTGGTAAGTGGCCTGCATCCACTGCAAGCGCTCGGCCAGCGCGGCATGGGTATTGCCCACGCCTTTGGGCTGGCCGGTGGAGCCGGAGGTGTAGATCACGTAGGCAAGGTTGTCGCCGTGCAGGTGCAGGCCCGGTGCCTGGGTCGGCCAGCGGTCCAGGTGCAGGCTGTCCATGGCGATGACGCACACGCCGTCGGCGCTCGGCAGTTGCTCCAGCAATGCGGTTTGGGTCAGCAGCAGTTGCACGCCGCTATCCTTGAGCATGTAGGCCAGGCGCTCGGTAGGGTAATCCGGGTCCAGCGGCACGTAGGCGCCACCGGCCTTGATGATCGCCAGCAGGCCGATCAGCAGTTGCGGCGAACGCTCGGCGGCGATGGCCACGCACACGTCCGGGCCGACGCCTTTGTCGCGCAGGTAATGGGCCAGGCGGTTGGCCTGGGTGTGCAGTTGGGCGAAGGTCAGGCTGCCGCCCTGCCAGACCAGCGCGGTGGTGTCCGAAGTCTGCTGGTTGAGCAGCTCGGGCAACCATTGCTCAGCGGGCGCGCACGGCGCCTGGCTCCACGGTTGCTGCTCGTCCGCCAGCAGCAACTGCAGGTCGCCGAGGGCTTGCTGGGGTTGCTCGCAGATGGCGTGCAACAGGTTGATGAAGTGTTCGGCAAGGCGCTGGATGGTGGCGCCTTCGAACAGCTCATCGGCGTAGTCGAACGCCAGGCTCAGGCGGCCGTTGCGGTCTTCTTCGGTATGCAGTTGCAGGTCGAACTTGGCTTCGCGGCTGTGCCACGGCAACTCATCGGCGAGCATGCCCGGCAGGCGGCGCAAAGCGCTGAGGTCGCGTTGCTGGTGGTTGAACATGACCTGGAACAGGCCCTGCTCGCGGGCCTGGGGGAAGGCTTCCAACAGCTGTTCGAAGGGCAGGTCCTGATGGGCCTGGGCGCCCAAGGCGGTTTCGCGGGTGGCGGCCAATAGCTGGTTGAACGGCAGGCGCCCGTCCAGCTCGGCACGCAGCACCAGGGTGTTGATAAAGAAGCCGATCAGGCCTTGGGTTTCCTGGCGCGGCCGGTTGGCGTTGGGCACGCCGATGCGGATATCGCGCTGGCCGCTGTAGCGATAGAGCAGGGTCTGGAACGCCGCCAGCAACAGCATGAAGGGCGTGGATTCGTTGGCCTGGGCGGTCTGGCGAATCGCTTCGCTGAGGCCGGCGCTCAGGCGCACGCTATGGCGCGCAGCACTGTGCAGGTGGTGGGCGGAGCGTGGGTGGTCCGTGGCCAGGCTCAGGGTCGGATGCTCGTCCCCCAGTTGGTTTTTCCAGTACGCCAGTTGACGCTGGCCTTCACCTTCGGCCAGCCATTGGCGCTGCCAGCTGCCGTAGTCGGCGTATTGCAGGGCGAGCGGCGGCAGCGCCAGGGATTGTCCCTGGGAGGCGGCGGCGTACAGGCGCGAGAACTCATCGATCAGGATGTTGAGCGACCAACCATCGGCAATGATGTGGTGCAGCGTCACCAGCAATTGGTGGTCTTCATCGTCCAGGCGCACCAGGGTCACCCACAGCAGCGGGCCTTTTTCCAGATCGAATTGCGTGCGCGCTTCGTCTTCGCGGATCTGCTGCGCACGGGCTTCGCGCTCGGCGGCGGGCAGGTCGCTGAGGTCGATGACTTGCAGGTCGAACGCTGCGTTGGCGTCAACGCGCTGAAAGGCTTGGCCATCACGCTCGTAGAAGCGGGTGCGCAGGGCTTCGTGGCGCTGGATCAGGTGCTGGAAACTCAGGCGCACCGCGTCTTCGTCCAGCTCGCCACGCAGGCGCAGGCCGCCAGGAATGGTGTAGGCACTGCTCTGCGGGTCCAGTTGCCAGGTGATCCACAGGCGATTCTGGGCCAGGGACTGGGGCAATTCGTCCTGGCGTGACAAGGCATGAATGGCGCCTTGGGCGACGCCGCCGTCCTGTTGCAATTGCGCAACATGGGCAGCAAATGTCGACAGGGTCGGTGCCTCGAACAGCATGCGCAGGTTCAGCTCCAGGCCAAGGGTTTCACGCAGGCGTGCGACCACTTGGGTGGCGGTGATGGAGTTGCCGCCGAGCAGGAAGAAGTGATCATCGGCAGCGACACTCGCGACCTGCAACTGCTCGCACCAGATCGCCGCGATCTGCTGTTGCAAACCGCCGTCCAGCGCCACATCCCCAGCCTGCCCTTGCAGATCGGGGAATTGCGCGTAGCTGTCGAGGCTGCCATCGGCGTGGCGCAGCGCACAGGCCGCACGTTGCACCTTGCCGCTGGAGGTCTTGGGCAACGCGCCGGGGTTGAGCAGCACCACCACGCTCGGCGCCTCTTGGTACGCCTCGGCCACGGCCTGGCGGATGGCTTTGATCAGCGCTTCGGGCGGCAGGATTTTCTGCACGCTGCGGCTGATTTCGGCGGCGATGCCGATGCCTTCCAGGCCCTGGTCATTCACCGCAAACGCCGCAACCCGGCCTTTACGCACCACTTCCACTTCGCGCTCGATGGTTTGCTCGATGTCTTGCGGATAGAGGTTGTGACCGCGCACGATCAACAGGTCTTTGAGGCGACCGGTGATGTACACCTCGCCAAAGCGGATAAAGCCCAGGTCGCCGGTACGCAGCCAGGTCCGCCCGGCGTGCTGGACGAAGGTCTTGGCGGTGGCTTCAGGATTGCGCCAGTAGCCGTGGGCGATGCTCGGACCGGTGGCCCAGAGTTCGCCGACGCTGCTGTCGGGCAATTCATCCAACGTGTGGGGATCAACGATCAGCACCGCGTGTTCCGGCTGGCTGGTGCCGCAACTCATGATCGCACTGCCCTGCCCCGGCTCTGCGCGGTTGGCGGCCAGCGCCGTCTCGTCGACGCGCAGCGCCGGGATGCCATGACCCCGGGTGCCGCCAGCGACAAACAGCGTCGCCTCGGCCAGGCCGTAGGACGCAAAGAAATGGTCTGAGCTGAAACCACAGGCGGCGAATTTTTCGGCGAAGCGCTCCAGGGTGTCGAGACGGATCGGCTCGGAACCGGAATAGGCCACGCGCCACTTGCTCAGGTCCAGGCGCTCCAGGGCTGACTCGCTCACGCGCTCACTGCACAGGCGGTAGGCGAAATCCGGACCGCCGCTGATGGTGCCGCCGTATTCGCTGATCGCTTCGAGCCAGCGCAATGGCCGGCCAAGGAAGTACGCCGGCGACATCAGCACGCACGGCACGCCGCTGAAGATCGGTTGCAGCAGGCCGCCGATCAGGCCCATGTCGTGGTACAGCGGCAGCCAGCTGACAATCACGTCGTCGGGGTTGAGGTCGATGCCAAAACCCCGACGGATCAGCACTTCGTTGGCCACCAGGTTGCCGTGGCTGACTTGCACGCCCTTGGGCAGCGCCGTGGAGCCGGAGGTGTATTGCAGGAAGGCGATGTCGTCGGGATGCAGCTCGGGGGCGACCCAATTGTCAGTGCCGTCCAAGGTGTCGACACTCAACACCGGCGGCGCATGTTCGATCTGCGCCAGGCCCTCGGCGAGGCTGGCGACGGTCAGCAGCAGGCGCGGTTCGGCGTCGCTGATGATCGACAGCAAACGCTCCTGGTGATGACGGCGGGTGGACTCCGGCGGGTAGGCCGGCACCGCGATCACCCCGGCGTACAGGCAGCCAAAGAACGCCGCGACGTAGTCCGGGCCGCTGGGAAACAACAGCACGGCGCGGTCGCCCAATTCGGCATTGGCCTGCAGGGCGCTGGCGATGGTGCGGGCGCGCTGGTCGAGGTCGCGGTAACTGAGCACAACGCTGTGCTCGGCGGACTCGGCCAGGAAGCGCAGAGCCACCTGGTCCGGGGTCTGCGCGGCGCGACGTTGAAGGGACTGGACCAGGGTGCGGGGAAGTTCGAAGGCGTCCATCTTGGGGTTCCTGCCTGAAATCGGCTTACGGGAAATTCGGGAATTGAGTAGCTGTCAGCCGGCGACCAGTTGCCGCGTCACGCCATTGCGCCAGCGGGCCAGGTGTTCGTCGGCGTAGCGCCGCAGGCAGCGCAATACCGCGCTTTCGTGCTGCACGAGAAAGAAGTGGTGGCCGTCGAACATGTCGAGGGAAAAGCCGCTGGCGGCATCGAGTTGCCAGTCGAGCAATTGGTCGGCGCGCACGCTGTCCTGCTTGCCGCCGAACACATGGATCGGCATGGCCAGCGGCGTGCGTTCGCCATAGTTGAAGCTGCCGCACAGCAGGAAATCGGCACGCAGGATAGGCAGCATCAGTTGCATCAATTCGGGGTTGGCCAGGGCTGCTTCGGCGGTGCCCTGCAGTTCACGCAGGCGGGCGATCAGTTGCTCATCGGTCTTTTCGATGGCGTATTCGCTGACATCGCGGCGCGCCGGGCCGGCAGTGCCGGAGGCGAACAGCGCCAGCGGCGCAGGGACGTTGCGGGCGTTCAATGCGTGGGCCAGCTCAAAGGCGAGCAGGCCGCCAAGGCTGTGGCCGAACAACGCGTAGGGGCCACCCAAATCGTGGCTGATTTCATCCGCCAGTTGCGCAGCCAGGGCCTTGATATCGCGCTGCAAGGGCTCGTCCATGCGCATGCCGCGACCAGGCAATTCCAGCGGGCAAACCTGCAGCCACTCGGGCAACGCTCGGCGCCACCGTGCGTAGACCATGGCGCTGGCGCCTGAATAGGGCAGGCAGAACAGGCGCAGTCGGGTCGGCGTGCTCATCGCTCGAAGACTCCAAACTGAGACACGCTGTGTGCACGGTAAAAACCCATTTCGTCCTCCTGCGGGTGCTGATCCTTGGCCGCCTTGCTAACGGACCTGTCACCCAGAAGAACGGACGGCAACCGCAAATAATTAGTCGCCGGGGATGAGCGAGACGTGGTTCACACCGAACAAGAAAGCATAAGATTAGTTCGCCTTCTCATTTGACAATCATTATCATTCAGCCTAATTTGTTGCCCGATGTGTAGGAGGCCTCAGCAAGGACGCCCTCCCCCAACCTATTTATCAAGGTGATTTCCATGACGGAACAAGTATCCACAGGCAGGTGCGACTCACCACTTCTCCAGGCGTTCGTCGACAATCGATTGATTCTGGTGAAGATCGCAGCACGTATTACCGGCTGCCGCTCCCGCGCCGAAGATGTCGTGCAGGACGCCTACTTTCGCCTGCAATCGGCGCCGACGATCACCTCATCGTTCAAGGCCCAGCTGAGTTACCTGTTCCAGATCGTGCGCAACCTGGCCATCGATCACTACCGCAAGCAGGCCCTGGAACTCAAATACTCCGGGCCGGAAGAGGAAGGCTTGAATGTGGTTATTCACGGCGCTTCACCGGAAACCTCCCACATCAATTTCAACACCTTGGAAAACATCGCCGACGCGCTGACCGAGCTGCCCCAGCGCACCCGCTACGCGTTCGAGATGTACCGCTTGCACGGCGTGCCGCAAAAGGACATCGCCAAGGAACTGGGGGTGTCGCCAACGCTGGTCAACTTCATGATCCGCGATGCGCTGGTGCACTGCCGCAAGGTGTCGGGCAGCCATAGCGATACCTTCGCACGCCGGGTCTGAGGCAAAAAATGGGGAGCGGCCTGCCCGCTCCCGCCTGTGAACCTCGCCTCAGATCAATCCGCACCGCTCAAAAAACCGCTCCCGCCCCAGAATCATCAGCGCCGCGCGCTTGTGCGGAAAATCGAATTCCTTTTCGCAGTGGAAACACTGGTTATGCATATGGCCGATCATCTTCGCGTTATCGGCACGCGGTTCCGCCACCACGCGCTGGGTGCGCGGGTCATCCAGGAACAGGTAGTGCACCAGCGCCGACAGCCAGCTGGCGACCTTGTGCGGACCGCGATGATGTTCCTCCCCCACCAGCATGTGGATGCCACGGTCGTAGTCGGCCGCATCGTAGAACGGTGCGATACGGTCTTCCTTGGCCCAGTAGGCTTCGAAATAGGCAAAGGGTTCATCGTCGAAACAGCCGATCAGCGTGAGGGTGTGCGGATCGGCGGCGAGCTTGTCGAGGTATTCCCGATGCTGCTCCAGGCTGCCGCTTTCCTGCCAGAAACTCGCCACGCGCGCGCTGTTCTGCCAGCGATTGAAGCGCGCCAGGTCCACATCGATTTCAACGGTGCGCAGGGAAATCCAGGCGCCGAGGCGTGCGTCGTAACGTCGGTAGACTTCACCTCGGGGTTTCGGTGCGCGGACCGGGTGGCGCTTGCCCGCACTGACAATCATCTGTTGCGGGTAGCTGCCACTGGACGATTGCCCCAACCACGGCTGGGGCAGTTGCCAGAACAGGGTGCGCTCGCAGCGGTACTGTCCGGCGGTCTCGGCGACCACCAGCAAACCAGTGCTCAAGGCCTCATGCGGTGCATGTGCGAGGTGCCAGGTCAGGCGCTGCCGAGCGGGTTCCCTGGCAAACAACCAGTAGCAGGCGGCCCACAAGGCACGGGCGGAAGGCACATCGCCGGGGTTCTGCAAATGCACCTGCAATTCATCGCCACGTTCCAGGCGCAAACGCGCCAGCGGCTGGCCTTCCAGGGTCAGGCTCAGGTGGCTTTCGGTTTCATCAGCATTCAAGGCAGGCCCGGCCGGCAATGGCAGGACCGACAGGTCATTGAGATTGGACATGGGAGGGGCTCACGTAATCGTCGACAGATAAGGAAGTGACGTGAGCCGGAGGAAGAAATTTAGCCGATCAAGGTACCGCCATCACGTCGATGCGGTACGGCTCGAAAATCTTCAGCATCTGGCCGTTATCACGCAGGCGTTTGAGCATTTCGGCAAACGCGGGCCCCGTGATCGGCGCCTTCGGCCGTAGCAAGGCGTAATGGTGATAGACCTGATCGATACGCTCCGACACCAGGAACTGCGCGGCCATATCCGCATTGCGCACCATAAAGTCACTCAGGTACGAACGGGTGACCAAGGCAATGTCCGCTCGCCCACGCGCAACCATCAGCAGGTTGCTGTCATGGGAATAGGTCAAGGTGGCGTTGAAATGCTCGGCCATGTTCCTGGGGTCGGGATTGAAGCTGGCGAAGGCGTAGTGGTATCCGCTGAACACCGCCAGGCGTTTGCCCGCGAGGTCGGCGAAATAGTCCTGGCCGCGACCGGGCTCACGCTGGGCGATGAAAATCTCTGCGTCTTCCAGCCCCATGTCGATGCTGGTGTGGGGGATTTTCTGCCAGCCCCAGGCGGGGTTTTCGAAGATGGCCATGTCGATCCGGCCCTGCTCTAAATCGCGGAAACGCCTGGGAATCGAGGTGGGCACCAGCACAAACTGGTAGTCGGTTTGCAAGGCGTTCAGGGCCTCGACCAATTGCGGCAGCAACCCGGTGTCGGCGCCCTGCTCCGGGCGTACCGTGTAAGGCGGGAAATGCGCCGCGCCGACGCGCACCAATTGCGCAGCCGAGGCCGGCATCCACCACACGGCGCCCAGTGCCCATATTGTTAGTCCTGCAGCCAGCCGCCATGGCGAAAACATCAAGGCACACACCGTTCAACCGATTGATGGCGATAAGCTAGGCGTTTTTGTCTGGCGAGACAACTTTCCACCACCAAATTAATAGCTTGCGCCTCAGTCAGCTTTCAGAACCATCAGCAGGGCTTCTTCGGCCAACTGCTCCAGCGTCAGGTTGCCCTCGGCGCGAAACCAGGTAGTGGTCCAGGACAAGGCGCCGGTGAGAAAGCGCCGCGCGATAAACACATCACCCTTGATATAGCCCGCAGCCTTGGCCTCGCCCAGCACGTGCAGCCAGAGGTCTTCATACACGTCACGCAGCGCCAGGACCTGGGCCTGGCCTTCCTGCGACAACGAGCGCCATTCATACACCAGTACCGCCATGGCTTCGCCGCTGCCGCCCATGATCGACTGCAACTCGCAGCGGATCAGCGCCAGCACACGCTCGCGCACGTTCGTCGCGTGCTCCAGCGACGCCCGCATCATCGCCGTGTTGTAGTGGATGGTTTCCTCCATCACTGCCCGCAGGATCTCGTCCTTGCTCTTGAAGTGATGAAAGATGCTGCCGGACTGAATGCCCACCGCACTGGCCAGATCACGCACGGTGGTGCGCTCGAAACCCTTGTTGCGAAACAGGTGCGCCGCGGTTTGCAGCAATTTGCCCCGGGCGCTGTCAGGATCGGTCAACTGGCCGCCTTCGACCATGGTGCGCATCACCCGCAGGGCTTGGTGCTCATCCATGCTGCTCTCCTCTACTTCCACTGACGTCTTGGCCGGCAATTTAGGCCGTGTGCGCCAACCAAGCAAGCGCTTGGCCAAATCTTGCTCGAAGCGATGAACAGGGAACATTCACTCACGGTCGGCATTCACGAGATTGCAAAGGCTGGACAGGTGATTGACGGCAATCTCGGTGCGCAATCGCCAGGTTTTGCTGGAGATCGAATAGGCCCTGGGCGGAACTACAGGGCCGGGCTACGCTCTATCCCCATCAAGAAGGGACGAGTACGGGAACCTGCACAATGCCTCATTGGCTGATTATTGACCTTGAAGCCACAACGGATGAAGGCGGCTGGCCCGTGACGGAGATGGAAGTCATCGAGATCGGCGCGAGCCTGGTCAACCGCCAGGGCCGCGAACTGGACCACTTCCAGCGCTTTGTGCGGCCGTTGCGCCGCCCATTGCTGACGCCTTTTTGCCGTCAGTTGACCCACATCACCCAGGCAAATATCGACGCCGCCGCGCCCATCACCGAGGTGTGGCCGCTGTTCGAACGCTGGCTGGGCCAGCATCAATCGCGCCTGGAAGGCTGGGCCAGTTGGGGCGACTATGACCGTGCGCAGCTTGAACTTGAATGGCAGCGCAATAGCCTGGTCAGTGCGCTCGCCAAGACGCCCCATGTGAACCTCAAGCAGCGCTTCGCCAAGGCCCGGCGCCTGGACAAGCCCCTGGGGCTAAACGGCGCGCTGCAATTGGCGGGCATGCAGTTCCATGGCCAGCAACATCGGGCACTGGAAGATGCACGCAATACCGCACGCCTGCTGCCGTTGATTTTACCGGTCTAGGCAGCTCCCCCGCCCTTGGGCATACTGGCCGACCTTTCCAGACCCTTTTTCCGAGGATTCGCCCATGTTCAAAGTCAACGAGTACTTCGACGGCACCGTCAAGTCGATCGCTTTCGGCACTGCAGAAGGTCCGGCGACCATCGGCGTGATGGCTCCGGGTGAATATGAATTCGGCACCGCCCAGCGTGAAATCATGCACGTGGTTTCCGGCGCCCTGACCGTCAAACTGCCTGACGCCAGCGAGTGGGAAACCTTCGCCGCCGGCAGCCAGTTCAACGTTCCGGCCAACAGCAAGTTCCAGCTGAAGGTCGCCGTGGACACCGCTTACCTTTGCGAATACCGCGGCTAAGCCTTCGCCCGCTCAAAAAAATGCCCGTCTCCTGCGAGACGGGCATTTTTAATGGGCGCTGAAAACTATTCGAGAATGGTCACTGGCATGCCCACTTCCAGGCGGCCGTTGCCCTCATTGACCAGGTTCTGGCCGAACATCGCGCCGTCCTCCGTCTTGCGGTAGGTATCCAGTGTGGCGAAAGGCTCACGGTCGGCACTGCGCTCGCCGGTTTGCGGGTCGATGGTGGTGAGAATGCAGCGTGAGCAGCGTTTGACCGCACGAAACTCCACATCACCGATGCGCAGGCGCTTCCAGCCGTCTTCAGCGAAGGCTTCACCGCCTTCGATCACCAGGTTGGGACGAAAGCGCAGCATCTCCATGGGGCGGCCGATTTTTTGCGAGAGGTCGTCCAGCGACGCTTGCCCGATAACGAGCAACGGATAACCGTCGGCAAACGCCACCTGGTCGTCATCGCGACCGTAACCGGCCTCGGTCGTGCGGGCACGGTCCAGGGGCATCTGCACCAGCCGCGTCGGCTTGCCGATAAAGGCGCTGACCCAGGCGGCGGCTTCATCACCGGCGTCCGGCACGCGCAAGGTGTCGCGCCAGATGGTCACGCCGCGCAACTCGGCATCGCTGCCGGGCAGTGCCACGTCCAGCGGCGCATGGCCGGGCGAACTCAAGGTCAGGCCACCGCTGCGGCTCCACAGCGCCGAGAGCTGGCTCATCTTCGCCACTGCCCGCTGCGTAAGGAAACGCCCGCTGGCCTCATCCACCAGCATCCAGCGTCGATCCCCGTCCAACCCGAGTTTATCCAGGCCGATCTGCTGCAAGGTTTCGGCCATGCCGGACTTCAAAGGGTAACGGTACAACGCACTGAGACGAAGCATGGGCCTGCATTCCTGAGGGGGCAAAGATGCAACCCTAAGGTCAAGCGGTGGCTTCGTCCAGCATCAGTCGCTGACGCACCACATCCACCAGTTTGTCGGGCTGGAATTTGGACAGGAAGTTGTCGCATCCGACCTTCTTCACCATCGAGTCGTTGAAGCTGCCCGACAGCGAGGTATGCAACACCACGTACAGCTTGCGCAGACGCGGGTCGTTGCGGATCTCGGTGGTGAGGCGGTAGCCGTCCATCTCGGGCATTTCGGCGTCGGTGAAAATCATCAGCAGCTTGTCGGTCATCACGTGGCCGGCGTCAGCCCAGGCCTTGAGCATGTTCAGTGCCTTGAGGCCATCGCTGGCGATGTGCATCTTCACGCCCAGTTGGCCCAGGGTGTCGCGCAATTGCGACAGGGCAACGTTGGAGTCGTCCACCAGCAACACTTCGCGGCCACGGGCTCGTTCCAGCACCGGGTCTTCGAGCTTTTCGCGGGAAACCTTGGCGTTGTAGGGCACGATCTCGGCAAGGACTTTTTCCACGTCGATGATTTCCACCAGTTGATCGTCGACCTTGCTGATGGCGGTGAGGTAGTGCTGACGCCCGGCGCTGGTCGGCGGCGGCAGGATGGACTCCCAGTTCATGTTGACGATGCGGTCCACGCCGCCCACCAGGAACGCCTGCACCGAACGGTTGTATTCGGTGACGATGATGGTGCTGTTCGGGCCAGGCACCAGCGGGCGCATGCCGATGGCCTGGGACAGGTCGATCACCGGCAGGGTCTGGCCACGCAGGTTGACCACACCGCACACAAAGGGATGGCGCTGGGGCATCAGGGTCAACTTGGGCAGTTGCAGGACTTCCTGCACCTTGAACACGTTGATTGCGAACAGCTGCCGCCCGGCCAGGCGAAACATGAGGATCTCCAGGCGATTCTCACCCACCAGTTGCGTGCGTTGGTCTACCGTGTCGAGAATGCCGGCCATTAAAAGCTCCTGGTGTGCGCTGGAAAATGCGCGAAGGGATTGTGCAATTCATTACTGCTGTTATCGGCGGCGAAAGCCAGACCTTGACCCCCTTAAAATGCCACGCAAATTCATTGATGTCACACTGACATCATGCTCTACTGCACGCACGTCTCCAGACAGCGGTACTGCGGCATTGCACGACATTCAAATCGGTGCAAGGTTCCGCCATGTAAGGGATTCCCCTATACACAATCAGGCCCAACCTGATATTCGCAATATCTAATAGCCATTAATGTGACGCCATTCTCATTGCATGAATGGAGTCAGGCTTTTGTTTGTCATCGCAAGCCCTCGGCCCACGGGTCTTCTGGACGCTCACGTCGCGGCAACTGATGGTGTGCAATTGAGCCTGCTCACAAGGGCCACGCGCAGCCGTCGCCGTCATTCAAATAAACGTCCTACTGAACAATCAGAAGCGACCTACATACTCCAGTTATCTTTCAGCAGTAGTTTTACGCCATTCACCCTGTGCGACCTCTCATCACCCAACCTTATGTTGCGGAGATTTGCATGATGAACGACGGTAACGAGTGGCAATTTGCACTTCCAGAGTTCCTGTACGAGGCTGAAAAGCTGCTGGCCAAGTCGGAGGAGTGCCTGAGTCACCTGCATTTGATTCGCAACGACAACGACGCCATCGACTGCATGAAAGTCAGCCTGATCAAGCTCGCCGAAAAGGCCGATTGCCTGGCTCTGGGGGCGATCAGCGAATTTTCGCGGCATATCCAATACCTGATCGCCAACGCCGAAAACCCTCTGCAGCTGCACGATGAGGCCCTCAATGCCTTGGAGGATTGCCTGAGACTGCTGGCCTGGCAGCTGGAGTTGATCGATGCGAAGACAGGCCTGTTGGCACTGGATGAAGCGGAACAAACCACATTGATCGCCACGGTCACACTGCAGATTCCACAAAAGGACTTCAGATATAAACCGCAGCAGCGTATTCACCACGCTTCTTGAGGGGTTATCCAGTCGGATTCAGCGCTAAGTTGTCTAAAAACGACAGATTTAATTAACGCGCTGAAATTGAATGCCCCCTGCATGGATATCAATTAGCCATTAAGGCTACAGGCCTTTTAAAACAATAAACCTCACTTCATTAACTCTGGGATTAGCGTCCCGGGGTGTTTGCGCGTCTAAATAAGCCCGCCAGACAGGCACCTGGCGACCAACGGTAAGAGTAGTGGTACTATCACCCCGCTCGAAGTGGCTGAACTTTTGCCACTTTGAAAACGATTCAATCACGTATTCCAAACAGCGTCCGGTCAGCGTCGACCGGTCTTCCAGCAGCGAACCTTCATTGGCTACATCCGCTATGCATGCCAGCCTCAAGACATTCATCGCAAGGTCCGCGTCCCGCAGCAATGCACGCCGTTTGATCCTCACCCTCTGTCTTGGCTCGCTGCTGCTGAGCCTGTGGGCTTATTCCCACTCGGCACCGTTGCCGCTGATGATCCTGCTGTTCAACCTGGCCACCGTGTTGGTGGTGGGCGTGCAACAGTGGTACTCGCGCAAATCCATCAAGTTCCAGCCCCAGGAATTGGCCGATCGCCTGCTGCAAGTGCAGGAAAACGAACGCCACCGCCTCAGCCGCGAGTTGCATGACGATATCGGTCAACTGTTGACCGCCGCCAAGCTGCAAAGCGAATGGCTCAAGCGCCGCCTGCCGGATGAGCTGCAAACCCAGTGCAACGTCCTGTGCAACACCTTGAACGAGACCCTGGCCAAGGTGCGCGACGTGTCCGCCATCCTCAACCCTCGCCAGCTCGCCAGCCTGGGCCTGGAAGCCAGCCTGCGCGCGCACCTGCTCAAGACCTTGGAAAACACCCCGGTGCATTGGAGCCTGGAATGCCAGCAACGGCTGACCGGCATCCCGGAAGAAATGGCCGTGGCGGCTTTTCGCATCACCCAGGAAGCCGTCACCAACATGCTGCGCCACGCCCAGGCGCGCAACCTGCTGGTACGCCTGCAACGCCTGCCCGAGGGACTGTCGCTGACCATCTGCGATGACGGCCAGGGCTTTTCGCCCGCCATCAATCCCAGCCTGGAAGGCCAGCGAGGCATGGCGGGCATGTCCGAGCGGATCGATCAGCTTGGCGGTTCATTATCCGTGAGCAGCCAGCCAGGCAACGGAACACGCATCGACGCGCTCTTCCCCTGGGCGCCCCGCGCCCTCGAACGGGCCAGCGCCCCTAAGGTTATCGAGTGAGCTGCACATTACTGCTGGTGGACGACCATGCCCTGATCCGGGCCGGCGTACGTGCACTGATCCAGGATATTCCCGGCTACACCGTGACGGGCGAAGCCAGCGATGGCGCGCAGTTGCTGGAGCAATTCAATACGCTGCTGCCGGACATCGTGCTGCTGGACCTGTCGATGAAGCACACCGGCGGCCTGGACGCCTTGCAGCAACTCAAGCGTGCGCACCCCAAGAGCAAGGTGCTGATCCTGTCGATGCACACCGACCCGGAGCTGATCATGTGCGCGCTGGAGGCCGGCGCCCACGGCTATCTGCTCAAGGACACCACCGCCAATGAGCTGGAACACGCGCTGCAAGCCCTGCGCAACAACGAGCGCTACCTGAGCCCGGCGATCGCCCACACGGTGATCAACCAGGCGCTGGTGCGCAGCCAGGGGTCAGTCACACCCGCTGGTCACAGCCATAACCTCACGGCTCGCCAACTGGAAATCCTGCGTCTGATCGTGCGCGGCAAATCCACCCGCGAGATTGCCCACGGCCTGGGCCTGAGCATCAAGACCGTGGAAGCGCACCGGTCGCAGATCATGAAGCGCCTGCAGATATTCGACGTGGCGGGGCTCGTATTATTTGCCGTGCGCGAGCAGATCATCAGCCTGGACGACTAGGGGCGAACCCACCGGTAAATGCACGCGAAGCGCCTTGGGCAGCGCTTCGAAACGCAGGTCGTCCCCTTCCAGCGGCTCGCCATCAAGGTTGATGTACAAGCCCTGCGCCACCTTGATGTTGACCCACGGCAGGCGCGCCCGCACGAACATATTGTCGAGCCCGCCGTCGCTCATCAGATTGAGCAGCGTGCCGACCACTTCCTGGGGCGCCGGCAGAATGCTGACGTCGAGCAAGCCATCATCAGCCAATGCGCCAGGGCACAGCACATGCCCCCCGCCCGCCTGGCGACCGTTGCCGATGCCCAGCGCCAGCAGCTCGCCCTTCCAGTGGAAGTCCGGGCCTTCCAGCTCGCCATAGGCGGCCTTCAACTCGCTGAAGCGCGTCAGGCCGGTGAACAGATAAGCCGCGCCGCCGAGGACTTTCTTCAGGTCTTCGGAGGTATTGGCCGTGACCTGGCTGCCGAAGCCGCCAGTGGCCATGTTCAGGAAAATCTGCCCGCCGACACGGCCCAAGTCGATTGCCCTGGGCGGCACATCCAGCAACGCCAGGGCCTGGGCCGGCTCCAACGGCACGCCGGCGGCCTTGGCAAAATCATTGGCGGTGCCCAGTGGCATCAGCACCAGGCTGGCGTCGCTCTTGGCCTGGGCCATGGCTTCGGCCACGTCACGCAAGGTGCCGTCGCCGCCGCCGGCAATGATATGGGTATACCCAACGTCCAAGGCCTCCTTGACCAGCCGTTGAGCGTCACCGCCCTCCCACGTCACCCGCACCGCCAACTCCCAACCCTGCTCGCGCCGGGCCAGCACCGCCGCGCGCACGTCCTCGTTGAGGGCTTGCTTGCCGTGGAGGATCAACAATGCCTTGGGGGTGGTCATGGGGGGTGTACTCCTGGGTTCAATGGTGCTTGAAGGATGTTGACCTTTGAGGAGTAGGAAAAAGTCATTCAGGCCGAAAAATAATTGGCCTACTATAAATTATCCATCGCGTTGCACATCGACACCTTGCCCCTGGGCGCAGGCTCCACCGCGACCCATTGCTTAGCGCCCGCCGGCAGTTCGTGCAGCTGGAACGAACAGCTTGCATAGATGGACGCCTGCACCATGTAGTCCATCCCCGGCCGAGGCACGAAGGTCATTGTGCTGGAGCATTGCCGGGAATACTGCAATTTCCCCAGGTAATGAAACGCGATCGGCGTGTTCGCCGGCACCACCAGCTCGGACGACACGGCAGCGTCCCACGAGTAAATCGGCCCTGGCATGCCCAGGCTTTCGCCGTTGTGATCGGGGAAGCCCGCCTTCGTCGACGCCATCACCCCGGCGCCCGGCACATTCCAATCCAGGCAATCACGCCCCGGTACTGCGCGCACCAGACCGTCGGTGATCAACCGCACGCGAGCGGTTTCGCCGGACGTCGGGGCGACGTAGCCGGTGGACAGCGAGCGGATATTCGCCACCTGGCCGCAGCCCGTCAGCAGCACCAGCAACACCACGGGAACCCCACGTAAAACATTCATTGGCAATCAACTCGCAAAGGAAAAAAGAGCCGCTTACGGCTGTCGGCAATTCTGGTTGACCGACAGCTGCGGCGCCGGCTCGTACTTCACCATCTGCAAGCCATCGGCGCCCTGGAAGATGAAGTACTTGATACGGCAGTCCTTGAACATCGGCGAGTAACCCTCAGCCCGAAAGCCTTCGCCCTCGACCCGCTTGGTCACGGCGTTGGTGCGGCTGACCACCGCGAGCACCTGGGCATAGCTCTGGCCCATTTTCACCCCCGGCTCGCCGGTGACTGTCATCGACGAGGCACAACCGCCCGCCCCTGCCGCCACCAATGCCAGCGCGACGCCGTACAGTCCATTGCGTAGCTCGTTCATTCCCTGCTTCCTTTCAGTAATGGATTACCGGCGGCCTTCGCACACCGGTGATTCGCCGATACGGCCTTCCTTGCACAAGTCAATGTTGTCCGTACGCTTGAAACCGGCGTCTTTCATGCAATAAAACCGTTTGAGTACCTGATCAATCGGCGTCTTGTCCCCCGTCCCTGTCAGGTTGGTATAGCCGCAAGCGGTCATAGCGCTCTTGACGCCTGCTTGCGAGACGCCGCTTTTTTTCCAATTGGTGAATTCCGGCGGCGGTGGTTGAAAGCCCCTGCCCGTGCAGCCGATCAATAACACCGCGTAAACACTCAGCAGCAGGCTCTTCCTGAACATTGTGCTCTTCCTCAGGGTTTGCGCAGATCATTCATTCCCTACGACCTTTTAGTGATGGATCAGCGGCGACCTTCACACACCGGTGATTCGCCAACGCGGCCAAGCTTGCATAGGTCCAAGTTATCTTTGCGTGTGAAGCCCGCATCTTTCATGCAGTAGAAGCTCCTAAGCCTCTCATCGATTGAGCCGCCGCCCGTGCCCGCCACATTTTCGTACCCGCACGCGAGCATACTGCTCTGGACGCCCTCTACGGAGACCCCACTCTTTTGCCAATAGATAAAATCAGGCGGCGGCGGTTGGAAGCCTCTGCCCGTGCAGCCAATCAATAACATCGCGTAAACACTCAACAGCAGGCTCTTCCTGAACATCACGTTCTTCCTCATGGTTTGCGTAGATCGTTCATTCTCTGTTTCCTTTCAGGTATGGATTAACGACGACCTTCGCACGCCGGTAACCAGCAAGCCCAGACCCAGCAGCAATGCGGACTTGAACATCCTGAATGCCTTAGGGTTGAGGTTTGACTTTGACGAATTGTGATCGATTTTCCTTGAAATCCTTCCAGTAAACGGCGCATCCCGGTCCCGCGGCGCCGTAACAGTTATGGACGCTTTCACCAGCATAAAACACCTTCAACCACTCCAATACGGGGTTACTACCAGGGGGTAGTGTACCGCCGGTCCCAGGGTTAAAGCCTACGCCGGGTGTCCGTGCAACCGGGTCGAAACGATGATTCTGGTACTGCAGCGCCATCTCCTCGCGCTTTTCCTCAGAGCTGAACCTTGAGCGGTCCTGCAATATCCCCAGCAACGAATCGGCTTTTTGCACCCCATACGCAGCCCCGAAGAAATTCATCGACGTATCACCCAACACGCCAATGTTTGATGAGTCACGTGCCAAAGACTCCATGGCATTGCCCGTGGTCATGGTGCCCCGGCTATGGCCGTCGATATGCAGCCCGCTTTGACCGAACTGGACCATGTATTCCTTGGTCTGCACGGTCGCGTTGGACAGGCCCCAGAAATCGTTTTCCAGGTTTTTCTGATATGCCGCAATCATCAGCTCCGAGGTGAAGTTGTTGGCTTTCTCGAAGTGGATTAAATACTGCGGCCCGGTATCGGCAGAACTGTGCTGGTTGGCATACCTGGCCGCAGCGTCGGCATCATTGAAAATGCCGTTGTTGGCGATATGCACCTTGTTGTCCGGCCCTTTCTTGAGGTGCAGTTTCTCTTCGTCGCTCAACTCGCGATATTCAACTTTGCCTTCTTTATCAACCCGCGCCTTACCATTCTCATCCTTCAAGACCTCATACACCCGCGCCTTCTCGATAAAGATCTTGCGATACGCCTCATCCGCCAACAACGAAACCTGATGATAGAACTCGCGCTTGATCTCCTGCTCGGCCTCGACCTTGCGCCCCATTTCCGCCACATCCAAGCGTCCCACGGCGACGTGGGCAGCCTCGGTGTTGCGGTTGAGGTTGGCAATTGTCTGGTCGACCGTCATGCCACCAACCACACGCTGGCGCTCGGCGTTGGTGATCACCAATGTGCCGGCGCTGATCGCGCTGCGGGTGTCGCTGGATTCGGAGTCGGAGTCCGAGCCGTTGTTGAGGCTGTTGGCGAGCAGCGCCTTGGCCGTGCCCAGTTTGCCGTCGAGCATGTCCGAGCTCAGGTCGACGCCTGAGGTCTTGGCGCTGGCTTCGGACACGTTGTGGATGTCGGACACGGTCAGCGTGCCGGTGGTCAGGCTGTTTTTGCCGTCGGCAATGGCCTTGTCGGAACTGGCGATCACGCCGCCCTTGAGGTCGGTATTGCCGCGCACGTTGATGTCGAAACCACCGTCGCCGGCCCGGATGCCCGATTGCTCGATCACGCTGGCAAAGTTGGACTTCTGCTTGGCGTTGGTGGAACTGAAGCTGGCGGTCGCCGCACCGGCACACACCGGCGGGATGCAGATGCTGATCCCGGCGCTCATGCTCTTCTGCTCGGACGCGAAGGTACTGGTGTCCTGCAGGCTCTCGACATTCAGGTTGCCGCCAATGTCGGCCTTGACCGTCTCGCCCGACACCACCGCACCTCGCAGCGTGGTGTCCTTGCCGGAAATCAGACTGGCCTGTTTGCCGGCCGTCACGTGGGTGTTGCTCCACACCAGGTCATTGCCATCGGCATTGCCACGGCTCTGGGAGGCGGACGCGTTGAAGCTCAGGCCGTTCTTCTCGCTGCCAAACGAGATGCCGATGCCCAGGCTGCCATTCACGCTTTTGTTGGTGCTGTGTTGCTCGATGGTGTTCTGCGCGCCCGCCAGCAGGATATTGCCGTCGGCTTTCAACAACGCATTGTTGCCCGCCGTGATCTCACTGCCCTGCACGGTCAGGTCGTTGTTGCGCGTGCCGCCCGAGGACACGATCGTCACATCCCCTCCGGCGGCGACCGTCGAAGCGGCCGCCGTGTTGCTGGTCTGCTCGCTTTTGCTCTCGCTCTTGTTCATGCCCAGGGCAATGCTCAGGTTGATCCCACCTGCCGCCGCCGGGTCGGCCATGACCTGAGTATAGGCGTCGTTGGCGGACCACGCGGTACTCAGCGCCGCCAGGGTCTTCATGCGTTTGTCGTCGGTACGCTCGGCGGCTTTGTTCATGCGCTGGGCGGTTTGTACCGCACTCACAATCGGGTTGGTCAGGGTCAGGCTCACGCCGGTCTGCTTGAAGCGCTGCTCCTGCTGCTGCGCACTGAGGTTGCGCGCTTCGAGGATATTGACCTCGGACGCCTCGATCGACACATCACCATTGGGCGCGTTCACATTGCTGCCCACCTGACGGTACTCGCCGCCGGCGCTGATCAGCACGTTGCCGTCGGTTGCGCCAATGTTGCTCGCGGCCGCCGTGGTCTGCTGACCGCTGTCCTTGTTGGTCTGTTGCTTGGAACCAACGGTGACGGCGATCGCGCCGCCGCTGAACATGCCGCTGGTCTTCACATCCTTCATGTGTTTTTCGTCAAGCTGCTCGGTGGCCGCCAATACCTTGATGTCATTGCCCGCCGCCAGCACCGTGCCCGAAGTGGACACCACATTGCTGCCGGTGACCGTGATGTTGTTGCCGGCCTGCATCACCGCCTGCTCGCCGCTGAAGGTCGAAGCCTGGGCGGTGGTCTGGCTGACCGTGTCGCGAGTCGTGGTGGTCTTGCTCGAAAACATCCCGTTGCTGCCCTTGACCTTGTGCGCTTCATCGGCGCTGTTGAAGCGCTCGCCAGCCTCGACGTTGATGTCGCGCACCGCACTCACGGCCACAGCCCCCGCGTCGCTGTTGACCAGCGCCCCGCGCACCTGCACGTCACGCCCGGCGCCCACGCGGATGTCGCCGTTGGCCTGCACCGAACTGCCGACTTCATTGCGCCCGGCTTCCTTGCGCCAGTTGTCGCCATCCCATTGGTTGGCCTGGGTGTAGGACTCTTTCACGGTGGTCAGGCTGATGTCGTTGCCCGCCACCAGCGACGTCTTGCCGCCGGCGCCGGTATTGCTGACTTGCGCCGCTTGCAGGTTGATATCGTTGCCGGCAGTGGCAATCAGGCTCGCCGCCGGTGCCGACACATACAGCCCCGCCACCCGCGACAGGCCGGTGCGGGTGCCCTGCGCGCTCTCGCTGTCGGTGGTGACCGAACGCACATTGATGTCGTTGCCTGCGCTCAGGGCCAGCCGGCTGTTGGCGCTGATCAGGCCGCCGATGTTGTTGATGTCCTGGCTGGCGCTCAGGGCCACGTTATTGCCCTGGATGCGCCCGCCGAGGTTGTCGAGGTTCTGCACACTGATGTTCACGCCATCGCGCCCGGACAGACTGCCGGAGTTCACCAGATCACCGCGCACATCAAGGTTCAAGGTGCGCCCGGCCATCAGTGCGCCGGAGCCATCCAGATCGCCTTCGCGAACCCGCACATAGACCTGCGGCACCAGCACCTGGCGGACTTCACCGCTGGCCAGCGTCACGTCCCTGGACACCAGCCATACGATGTCGCTGGTCAGCTGCGCCATCTGCTCGGCAGTCAGGGCGACGCCGGGGATCAGCTTCCACTGACCCGCCAGGGTCACGGCGCTGTCGATCATGCCGCGATACTGTTCCTCATCACTGGCGTAGCCGTCGAGAAAGCGCCGGCCGGTGAGTTGCGCGATTTGCTCACGGATCAGCTTCTGTTCGTAGAAACCGTCACCGAGGCGCTGTTGCGTGGCAGCCGGGTCCAGCTTCAGGCGCCCAAGCATGTAGTCCGAAGACAACCACTTGCGATAGTTGGCAAAGCGCGGATCGGTCTCCACCAGGTAGCTGGCGGTGCTGTTCGGGTTGGTCTGGAACAGGCTGCTGTTAGGCAGGTCGGGGTTGAAACCGCCGGTGCGGATCTGCTCCACCGCGCCTGCCGCGTCCAATTGGGTCAGCGCCTTCACTTCGCTGATCGGGCTCACGGCGTGGGTGCGGCCAGCGCCCGCCAGCGCACCGGTGCCCGCCGTGCTGTCGGTAACGTTGGCCAGCACCAGCGCGCCGACCTGGGTGCCGCTGCCGTTGATGGCCGCGTACTCGGTGTACACCGAGGGTTTGAGCGAGATCTGCTGAATCAACGGTGCCGGCGTGTACGCAGTGACGCCGCGGCCCTGACGGTCGCGGCCTTTGCGCTGAATACGATAGAAGTTGCTCAGCGTGCCGCTGTCGGTGGTAATGCGCTCGCCATTCAACTCGGTATTGATCACGCTGCCGACGCCGCTGGCATTCAACGCCTGGCCGGCGATGATCCGACTCTTGTCGTTGAGCACCTGGTCGGCGATCAAGTTGAGGTTGCCACCGGCGAGCATCTGCGCCGGGTCGGAGCTGACAATCTGCGTCTCGGTGACGCTGCGCGTGTAGTCATAGCGGTTCCAGCGCGTACCGGAGCTTTCCGGCGTGACGAGGTGCAGCACCTCGTCGTTGTACAGCGAGATCTGGTCCGGCGTGTAACGGTTGGTCGAGCCCGACAGCAGGAACTCCTGCAGTACCTGATTGGACACCAGCACGCGCTGGGTGGCGAAGTGTTCGTTGGTGTTGTTGATCTGCCTGGCGTTGACGCTCAGATGACCCAGCGCTTCGACGGTGGCGCTCGCATTGTTCAGCACCTGTGCCTGGCCAGTGGCCTGGTCGTTGGCGTCGAGCAAGCCGCCGATCACCGTATCGCCGGCGCTGAAGATCAACCCGTGTTCACGGTTGTTGATGACCTGCGCGCCGATATCCAGGCGGTTGCGTGCCGCGATGGTCGCCGCCGTGGCGCCTTCGAGGGTGTTGTTGAGGGTGCCGGCGCTGATCGACAAATGATCACCGTAGAGGCGCCCGGTGCCGAGGTTGTTCAGGGTCGCGGCGCTGAGGCGAGTGCTCTCGCCATCGACTACGCCACGGTTGTCGAACTGGTTGACCGCGTTGACCTGCGCGCGCCGCCCACTGATCACGCCGCTGGCGCCGTTGTCGATGGCGCCGGCATCCACGCGCACCAGTGCGCCGGACTGCACCGCGCCCTGGTTGCTCAGGGTGCCGCCGATCTGCAGCGACAGGTCGCCGTTGCTCTGCACCAGGCCGCTGTTGATGAGATTCTGGGTCAGTCGAAAAGTCAGGTCGCCCAGGCTCTGCACCCTGCCGGCGCCGCTGTAGCTGGCGCTGTCGATCAGCACCGACTGGCCCGCAATCAGGGTGCCCGCGCCGTTATTGATGGCCAGGCTTTTCTGCGCCGGGTTGCGATCGGCCAGGGTCAACACGCTGCCCGCCGAGAGGATGCCCGCGTCGTTGTCCACGCTGCCGCTGCCCTTGAGGTTCAGCGTGGTGTCGGACACGATTGAGCCGACGCGGTTGGTCAGCGTATCGGTGTCCAGGTCGACACTCTGGCCCTTGATGCCCTGGTTCGCGCCCTGGGTCGCGCTGTTGTCCACGCTCGCGGCGGTCAGCAACAGATGCCCGTCGGCGCGCAACAGGCCCGCCTGGTTGCTCAGTTGCTGGGCGTTGATGTCCAGGGTGCGCGCGCTGCCGATGAAGCCCTGGTCGTTGAACACCTGACCGGCGCGCACCGTGACGTCGCGCTGGCCGAGGATGCCGCCGGTACTGCCGGAATTGCGGTTGCTCAGCTGTTGGCCGTGGGTATCCACGCTCAGGTCCGACTTGGCCTGCATGATGCCGCCGTCGTTGATCAGCGCGCCGCTGTCGACGCCCAGCGTATCGCTGGCGTTGACGGTGCCTGCGCTGTTATCGAGCAGCTGGCCATGGGTATCGAGCAGCAGTTGCGCGCCGGTGATCACGCCACTCTGGTTGTTCAGGCCGAAGGCGTTGAGAGTCAGCGCCGTGGCCGCCTCCAGACGCCCGCCACGGTTGTTGAGCACGCCGGTGTCGCTGTTGACGATCAGGTCGGCCGCCACCGAACCAAGGGTGCCGCCCTGGTTCAACAGGCTGTCGGTCTTGACCGTCAGGGTTTGCGTGGCGGCGACGGTGCCGTTGGCGTTGTTCAACTGCGCGGCCTTGATCCCCAGCGCGCCGCCGGCGGTAATCTGCCCGCTGCTGTTGTCGAGGGTGCCGCCGTCAAGGGTCAGTTTTGCAGCGGTGACCAGCTTGCCGTTCTGATTGTTCAGGTGCTGGCGCGCGCTGACGGTCAGGTCGCCAAGGCCGCCCGACTGCACCAGGCCGCCGGCGTTGTTCAGGGTGTCGGCGCTGACGCCGAGGGCGCCGCCGCTGGAAAGCGTACCGCCACTGTTGTCGAGGCTGCGCGCGACGGTCATCTGCATACCGGTGCTGCCGGTCTGCACCCACTTGCCGGCGACGTTGGACAAGTCCAGCGCGGTCACGCTGATCTGTGCCGCGCCGACCTGTGCGGCATCGCTGAGCAGGCTCTGATTGGCGTCGGCCGTGAGGGTCCGGCTGGCGGTGACGCGGCTGCGACGCAGGTCGAGGTTGCCGGCGGTGCTGGTCAACTCGACGGTCTGGGCGGACGTCTGGCTGTCACTCAGGTCGACGTGCGCGGCGCTGGCCTTGAGGGTCTGCGCCGCGAGGTTCTGGCCCTTGGCGCTCAGGGTGCCGGCCGAGGTCAGCGTCAGCGAACCGCTGCTGCCGAGCTTGCCGGCGCTGTCCACGCCTGCGGCCAATGCGGAACCTGCGTGGCTGCGAATCGCCGAATTAGCGCCGGTGGCGGTCAGCGCGGCATTGCCCTGGGCGGACACGATGCCACGGTTGTCGATGTCGCCAGCGGTGTGCGCGTCCAGGTTGCCCTGGGCGTACAGCGTGCCGTCGTTGTCGATGCCCTTGGCGGCGCGGACGGTCAAGTCGGTGGCGCTGCTGATCTGGCCGTGGTTTTCAATACGGCCGTCGCTGCCGATCACTACTTCTCCGGCACTGGAACCGATCTGCCCGGCGTTGCGCACACCGACGCCTGCGCCGTTGCCGACCAGGGTGATCTTGCCGGCGTACATGCCGCCCAACTGCGCCACGTCGATGCCGACGGTGGGTGTGTCGGTCGGCGCCGCGCCGGTGGTGCCGGCCTTGATGGTCAAGTCTTTGGACCAGATACCCGCGTTCACCTCGACGGTGCGCGCGATGATTTCGGTGTAGTCGGCACGGCTGGCGTCCATGCCTTCGCCGCCGATGCTGACCTTGCCGCCCGAGACTTGGTAGCCGCTGATCAGGCCGTTCTCGAACTGTGCGCGGCCGGTGGTCAGGGTCGCACGGTCGGCGTTGATAAACCCGCAGCCCTCACAGGTGATGCCCGACGGGTTGGCAATGACCACCTGCGCCTTGGAGCCGCCCACTTCGACAAAGCCGCGCAACTGACTGGGATTGTTCGAGTTGACCTCGTTGAGAATCACCCGTGCACTGCCGTTGACCAGGTTGCGGTTGCCTTCGATCCAGCCGCCCAGCTGGGTCTGGCTGTTGGTCACGCCGTTGTTGAGGATCACCCCGCGCTTGTCCACGTCGAACTGGGTGTAGGTGTTGCGCGACACGCCCGCGCCGCTCGGCCGGGTGATGTCCACCACCGTGGTGCCGTTGCCGGCGGCACCGATGGTCGGGCGCTGGCCTGCGGGTGCGGAGCCGTCGACCACCACCTGCGCTTGAACCGGCGCCACCAGCGCGACCCAGCCCATGCCCAGCATCAGCGCAAACCGCAGTGGCGTCAGCGTGGCAACCGCCGTACCCGGACGCGCCACGGCGCCGGAAGTGCCGGGGGCCTTGCACACGCTCTTGACGTTTTCGGCCACCACCATCAGCAGGCCGCGAGCCTGGTTGAAGACAATTCGATACAGATGCTTATTCATGCAGATCCTTTGCGCGGTGGCTGATCAGAGCGCGTCACTGGGTAACGGGTGAGTGGCAAACCAGGCTTGCGCCTCCAGGTCCAGGACGGCGATCCCCTGGAAATTCATGACGCGCAGTCCGCGCTCATCGCCTCGGTGGTACAGCGAACGGAAGATCCGTCCAGGCCACAGCCGCCGTCGCAACAGGCCGCTGACCCGTCGCGTATGCCCGAACGGCGCGACCCAGTCGTTGATCCACAGGCGGTCGCCGCTGTCCCAGTCTGCGGCGGGCAGGCAAACGGCCGGCTCGCGCAGATAACGCGCCTCGGCCTCGGCACTGAGGTTGAGCCACGACAGGAAAAACACCGGGCGCCCCGCTTCGCTGATCAGGATGAACTGGCGGAGCTTGATCGCCGGCAACAACAGGGTCGACAGGCTGTGCAACGGCGCATCGCGATGCGCCGCCGAGTGCATCCACAACCACACCGCCGAACCCAGCACCTGGGCTTCGTCGATGGGGCTGTCAGGCGCCGTGGGCGCGAGCACTTCGAGGGTGTCGTCGGACATGCTGGCCTCCTTCAAAATGACCAGTTGGCGCTGAAGCCACTGGTCACGTCGGCGGTCTGGAAACCCTTGGGTTTTTCCAGGGGTTTGCCGGTATAGATGTCATAGGAAAACTGCTTGTAGCCGCCGCGCAGGCCCACCACTGCACCGGCCAGGCGGCGACCCAGCAGGTACTCGGTGGAATGCCCGCCAACCTGACCGTAATCCACGCCCACATAGAGTTCCTGGCCGGTGTTGCCCAGGCTCAGGCCGAGGTCATTGCTGAAGGTCCAGCCGCGTTCGGCAGACAGAATCTGCTCGCCATCAAACCCACGCACGGTGTAGCGCCCGCCGATCGAAAAGCGGTCCTGGGGGATCAGCGGCGTGCGGTTCCATTGCCCGCGCCAGCCGCCGATGTAACGCAGCTTCTGCTGGCCGACGCTGAACGGCACCTGCAATTGTGCGTTGGCGGAAATGATCTGCGAGCGCGACGTGCCTTCGCCGTTTTCTTCCTCGGGCGCGCGCAAGGCATCTCGTGCACCAGTGCCACGGCGATAGCCGACGCCGAGGTCGAGGGTGTTCGCACCGATGAACTCACGGTGATTGATCCCCGCCTGCCAACCGGCCATGCGCCGGCGCTGAAATTCGATTTCGGTGTCTTCGATGTAGTTGCTGGACGTACGGCTCCAACCGCCGAAGGACACGGTGGTCTTGCGCACCGCATCGCGATAGATCACCCGCGACAGTTGCACCTCATTGGTCCGGCTGCGGCCGCTGTAGGAATACGCCTGGTTCACCCCGGCGATAGTCTGGTGGTAGTCGTACTCGCTGGACGTCAGGCTCAACTGCCAATAGTCGTAGGGCACCGAATAGTGAATGGTGTGGCCCTTGGACCCACGGTCGCCGCTTTCACCGCCGCCCAGGTCATGGTTGAAGCTGATATAGAACAGGTCGTTGAGAGTCGCCACGTTGTCCAGTGACAGCGCGACGTTGCCCTGGTACTTGCCGGTCTGCTTGCTGCCGGAGTCGTCCACCGACAGGCTGACCCGTACCGGCACGGCCTGCTTCCAGGCGATCACCACATCGCTTTCGCCCGGCTGCGCATCGGCGCCTTCAGCGGGGGTGATCTGCACGTCGGCTTCGGCAGTGGGCACGCGCTTGAAATTTTCCAGCGCCTGTTCGATGTCGCGCAGGTTCAGCACATCGCCATCGGACGCGGGCATCGCATTCCAGTAGTGGGCGCGGGCGGAGGTGCCGGCGGCAAACCGGATGTGTTTGATCCGGCCGGGCACCACCACCAGCGACAGGGTGCCCTGGTTCAAGTCCTGGGCCTGGGCCAGCACGCGGGTGGTGATAAAGCCTTTGGCGATGATCGCATTCTGGATGCGCTTCATGGTCAGGTTGATCCCGCGCGCGCCGACGCAACGGCCCTGCACGGGATCATCGGACGGGTTGGCGGCACGCAGGGCCCACTGGAAATCTTCGGCCTGGTCGCCGCTGAGGACCACGCGGTCGATCTTGAAGCACGGCGCTTCATCGCGCGGCAGGCGCAGGCTGGCATCGGTATCTTGAGGCGCTTGCAGGCGCACGTCGGGCGACGGCTCCAACTGCTCGCGTTGTGCACGCTCGCGCTGTTGCTGCTGGATCAATTGCTGGGCCGGTGCCTGCGGCTCGGCCGCCGACGCAGCCACGCTGACCAGCAAACCAACCGCAGTACAGGTGGAAATGCAGGACTGCAGCAACACTGATGGTTTTGTTCTAGGTACAGCGACGACAGACATTTCGCATCCTTGTGAGTGAAACTTCCTACATGCGCAGGCTTTGTCACCACAACGACACAAAAGTGCCCTGATAAAAGATGGCACTGTGACACATTTCGCAAAAGCAGCCATTCCCGGCTGCCCCAACTTTCACACTGCAACGCTCTAACTCAATGGTCAGAGCGGTATTGGCAGGCGTGAACCCATCCTCAGCTTTTGTGCAATTTACTCATCAATTGCGCTTCCGCCTGGGTCAAGCCGCAGGACTGGGTCAGCTCATCCACCGTCGCGCCCATGCCCACCAGCTTCGCCGCCTGGGCAAACGACAGGCTCGCCGGGTCGCGCTGTTCGATCTGCGCCAGCTTGTCCGGCAACGGCGCGAGGATGGCGCGCAGTTCATGCACCTCATCCCCCACCTTCACCGCACTTTGCTGGAAGTGATCAACCCGTCTGACCAATTCCAGGATGCGCCGGTCACGCACTGCATCGCGCTCGGCCTGCTGCATCGCCAATTCGCGCTGCTGACGCACGTAGCGCAGCAAAAACGCCAGCGTCCCGGCCCACAGCAGGGCCAGGACAATCACCAAGGCTTCAAAAAACAATCAGATGTTCTCCAGATCCGACCACTCTTCTTCGCTCATCATCTTGTCCAGCTCAACCAGAATCAGCAGTTCGTTGTTCTTGTTGCACACGCCCTGGATGAACTTGGCCGATTCCTCGTTACCCACGTTCGGCGCGGTTTCCACTTCCGATTGGCGCAGGTAAACCACTTCGGCGACGCTGTCGACCATGATCCCGACCACTTGCTTGTCGGCTTCGATGATGACGATACGCGTGTTGTCGCTGATCTCGGTCGCATCGAGACCGAAACGCTGGCGGGTGTCGATTACCGTCACCACGTTGCCGCGCAGGTTGATGATGCCCAGCACGTAGCTTGGCGCACCTGGAACCGGGGCGATCTCGGTGTAGCGCAGCACTTCCTGCACGCGCATCACGTTAATGCCGTAGGTTTCGTTGTCCAGCTTGAAGGTAACCCATTGCAGGATCGGATCGTCTGTAGTGCTCTTACTTGGATTACTGCTCATACTCATGACCCCTTCAAATGCCGTTGCGTACGGCGTGTGTGCTTCGTTGGCCGCACTCGCGCGCGGCCCTTATTGTTCAATCAACTGCGTATGTTTACGGGCATCGACTTGACGGCACCGCTGGCGATCAACTCGGCCAGTTCGGCGACGTCGAGCAACGCGCACATGTGTTCGATCACGGTGCCGGCCAGCCAAGGCCGCTGGCCCCGGTGACTGCGCCATTTGATTTCGTTCGGGTCCAGGCGCAACGAGCGGCTGACTTGATGCACGGCCAGCCCCCATTCGTAGCCCTGCACCGAGATTACATATTGCAAACCCTGGCGGAAGTCATCGCGGTAGCGGTCGGGCATCACCCAGCGTGCGGTGTCCAGGACCTTGAGGTTACCGGCCTGGCTCGGCAGGATCCCGAGGAACCACTCCGGTTGCCCGAACAGCGGGGTCAATTCCTGGCCTTCCAGGGAATAGATTGAACCCAGGCACACCAGCGGCACCGCGAGGGTCAACCCGGCGACGTCGAACAGCAGACACTCGAACGGCTCGGCCGCCCAGGCCGGACGATCATCGCCGCTTACGGGTGGCGGCGTAATGCTCGGTGGCATATGCACTTCCACAACCGGTTCGACCACCACCGGCGCGACAGGCATGGCCACCGGCACGGCGACCGGCACGATCACCGGCGCGGTATACGCGTCACGCGCCTGCTCTTCCAATACGGCCAACTGGAACTCATCCAGAATACTCGCCGACGGTTCTTCTACCGCAGGCTCCAGCACCAGGATCGGTTCCGGCAGTTCTTCCCCGGTCGCTTCCTGCAGCAAGGCATCCAGGTAGGATTCCAGTGCCAGTTGCGGCCGGGTCTTGAGTTGGACAGGACGATTCATCAGGCCACCTGCGCGACAAGCTGCTGGGACAGCAGGTGCTTGAGCAATGCGCGGTAGGCCAGCACCCCACGGCTCTTGCCGTCGAACTGCGACGGCGTCAGCCCGGCACGGCTGGCGTCACGCAGGCGCGTGTCCACGGGGATGTAGCCGTTCCAGATGGTCTCCGGGTAGGCGTCACGCAATACGCGCAAGGTGCCCAGCGACGCCTGGGTCCGGCGGTCGAACAAGGTCGGCACGATGCTGTACGGCAGCGCCTGCTTGCGCGAGCGGTTGATCATTGCCAGGGTGCTGACCATGCGTTCCAGGCCCTTAACCGCCAGGTGCTCGGTCTGCACCGGGATCACCAGTTGCTGGCTGGCCGCCAAGGCGTTGACCATCAGCACACCGAGCAACGGCGGGCTGTCGATGATCGCGTAATCGAAGTCCTGCCACAGTTGCGCCAGGGTCTTGGCGATCACCAGGCCGAGGCCGCTCTGCCCCGGCGATTGGCGCTCAAGGGTGGCCAACGCGGTGCTGGACGGCAGCAGGGAAATGCTCTCGTTACTGGTCGGCAGCAGCAATTGGCCGGGCAAGTCGCTCGGCACATTGCCCTTGTGCAGGAACAGATCGTAGTTGCTGTGCTCCAGCGCGTCCGGGTCGTAACCGAAATAGCTGGTCATCGAGCCATGGGGGTCGAGGTCGACCACGACCACACGCTTGCCCGCCTCGGCCAGCAAGCCGGCTAAAGCGATGGAGGTGGTGGTCTTGCCGACCCCACCTTTTTGATTGGCAACTGCCCAGACTCTCATTCGGATGATTCCTCCCGGTGGACACACGCGCGACCGAGACATTGCATAGGTTATTGAGCCGGTGACGGAGAATTGACGGCACTCTGCCGAACCGGCGGCTTTGCAGGGGCCGGTGCAGTTTGTGTGCCAGCACGCTTCAAGGCCGCGTCCGGTGTTGCATTGGCAGTGCCGGTGCCGGTCAGGCTGCGGCGCACATCCAGGTTGCGTGAAACGACCAACACCACCCGACGGTTGCGCGCACGGCCTTCGAGCGTGGCGTTATTGGCCACCGGCTGGAACTCGCCATAGCCGACCGACGCCAGGCGTCCGGGGTTCACGCCCTGCATCGCGAGCATACGTACGATGCTGGCGGCACGGGCCGAGGACAGCTCCCAGTTGGTCGGGTACTGCGCGGTGCTGATCGGCACGTTGTCGGTAAAGCCTTCGACGTGGACCGGGTTTTCAAACGGTTTGAGGATCGCCGCCACCTTGTCGATGATGGTGAACGCCTGATCGCTGGGCAACGCATCGGCGCTGGCGAACAACAGGCTGGAATTGAGCTCGATCTCCACCCACAACTCATTGCCGCGCACGGTCATCTGGTTGGAGCTGATCAGGTCGCCGAACGCGGCGCTGATGTCATCGGCAATGCTTTTCAGCGGGTCGCTGGTACCGCCCACGCCGGCAGCGGTTTCGTCGCTGTCGTTGACCAGCGGCTTGGCCGGGGTCACGCTCTTGGGCCGCTCTTCGCCAATCGGGATCGGCTTGAGCGAGCGGTCGGCATCGTTGAACACGCCGATCAACGCCTGGGAAATGACCTTGTACTTGCCTTCGTTGATCGACGAGATGGAATACATCACCACGAAGAACGCGAACAGCAAGGTGATGAAGTCCGCATAGGACACCAGCCAGCGTTCGTGGTTGACGTGTTCTTCAGGCTCGCGACGGCGACGGCTCATTGGCAGCTCACCTCTACAGAAAGCATCCCCATCAATCCATGAAGCCCTGGAGCTTCAATTCGATGGAGCGCGGGTTCTCGCCCTCGGCAATCGACAGGATGCCTTCGAGCAACATCTCGCGGTAACGGGATTGGCGCATGGCAATCGACTTGAGCTTGCTCGCCACCGGCAGCAGCACCAGGTTGGCACTGGCCACACCATAGATAGTCGCGACGAACGCCACCGCAATACCGCTGCCCAATTGGGAAGGATCGGCCAGGTTGCCCATCACGTGGATCAGGCCCATGACTGCGCCGATGATGCCGATGGTCGGCGCGTAGCCGCCCATGCTTTCAAAGACTTTGGCGGCGTTGATGTCGCGGCTTTCCTGGGTGTAGAAATCCACTTCAAGGATGCTGCGGATCGCTTCCGGCTCGGCGCCGTCGACCAGCAATTGCAGGCCTTTGCGCGAGTAGCTGTCGGGTTCGGCATCCGCCACGCCTTCCAGGCCCAGCAGGCCTTCCTTGCGTGCGGTGAGGCTCCAGTTGACCACCCGGTCGATGCCACCGGCCAAGTCGACACGTGGCGGGAAAATAATCCAGACCACGATCTGCATCGCACGCTTGAACGAACTCATCGGTGACTGCAACAACGCAGCGCCCACAGTGCCGCCGATCACGATCAGCGCCGCCGGGCCGTTGGCCAGCGCGCCGAGGTGACCACCTTCGAGGTAGTTGCCGCCGATAATGGCGACAAACGCCATGGTGATGCCGATCAGGCTCAACACATCCATCAGAGGCAGGCCTCCACCAGATGCTTGCCGATGTCGTCCAGGCTGTACACGGCGTCGGCCAGGTCAGCCTTGACGATGGCCATCGGCATGCCATAGATCACGCAGCTGGCTTCGTCCTGGGCCCAGATCGCGCTGCCGCCCTGCTTGAGCAGACGCGCGCCTTCACGGCCGTCGGCGCCCATGCCGGTAAGCACTACCGCCAGAACTTTGTCGCCGTAGGACTTGGCTGCCGAACCGAAGGTAATGTCCACGCACGGCTTGTAGTTGAGGCGCTCGTCACCCGGCAGGATTTTGATTGCGCCACGGCCGTCGACCATCATCTGCTTGCCGCCCGGGGCCAGCAACGCCAGGCCCGGACGCAGGATGTCGCCATCCTCGGCTTCCTTGACGCTGATGCGGCACAGCTTGTCCAGACGCTCGGCAAAGGCTTTGGTAAACGCCGCCGGCATGTGCTGGATCAACACGATCGGCGCCGGGAAGTTGGCCGGCAATTGGGTCAGTACGCGCTGCAAGGCCACTGGGCCGCCGGTAGACGTACCGATGGCAACGAGTTTGTAGGCCTTGCGCTTGGGCGCTGGCGAATGGGAATGCCCAGCCGTCGGTGCCGAGGTGCGTACCGGCGGCGGCGCGGGCCGGGCAACCGGTGCAGGCGCCGGGCGACTGAACGAGGAACTGGTAGGTGCAGCCGCAGGCGCTACCGGGGCAGGCGCTGGCGCAGGCGCGCTGAACAGGCTGCGACGGTTACTGCGGGAAATGCTGTGGACTTTCTCGCACAGCATTTGCTTGACCTTCTCGGGGTTGCGCGAGATGTCTTCGAAATTCTTCGGCAGGAAGTCCACCGCACCGGCATCCAGCGCATCGAGGGTCACTCGGGCGCCTTCATGGGTCAGCGAGGAGAACATCAATACCGGGGTCGGGCAGCGTTGCATGATGTGCCGGACTGCCGTGATGCCATCCATCATCGGCATCTCGTAGTCCATGGTGATCACGTCCGGCTTCAGCGCAATGGCTTGATCAATCGCCTCTTTGCCATTGGTGGCCGTACCGACCACCTGGATGCTTGGATCGGCGGAAAGAATTTCCGAGACGCGGCGGCGGAAGAAACCCGAATCGTCCACCACCAGGACCTTGACTGCCATAAACACTCCGTTAGGTGGGGCGGGCATTACCGCCCTGCCCCACCAGAATCAAATACGCCGTGCGGCGTAACGCTTGAGCATGCTCGGAACATCGAGAATCAGCGCGATCCGACCGTCACCGGTGATGGTCGCACCCGACATGCCCGGGGTCCCCTGCAGCATTTTGCCCAAAGGCTTGATGACCACTTCTTCCTGGCCAACCAGTTGGTCGACGACAAAGCCGATCCGCTGGGTGCCCACCGAGAGAATCACCACATGGCCTTCGCGCTGTTCTTCATGGGCAGCCGATGCAACCAGCCAGCGCTTGAGGTAGAACAGCGGCAACGCCTTGTCGCGCACGATCACCACTTCCTGGCCGTCCACCACGTTGGTGCGCGACAGGTCGAGGTGGAAGATTTCGTTGACGTTGACCAGCGGGAAGGCGAACGCCTGGTTGCCCAGCATCACCATCAGGGTCGGCATGATCGCCAAGGTCAACGGCACCTTGATCACGATCTTGGAGCCCTGGCCCTTGGTCGAGTAGATGTTGATCGAACCATTGAGCTGGCTGATCTTGGTCTTCACCACGTCCATGCCCACGCCACGGCCCGACACGTCGGAAATCTCGGTTTTGGTCGAGAAGCCTGGGGCGAAGATCAGGTTGTAGCACTCGGTGTCGGTCAGGCGGTCGGCGGCGTCCTTGTCCATCACGCCACGCTTGACCGCGATATTGCGCAAGATCGCCGGGTCCATGCCCTTGCCGTCATCGGTGATCGACAGCAGGATGTGGTCGCCTTCCTGCTCCGCCGCCAGAATCACCTTGCCGCCACGGGACTTGCCCGAGGCTTCGCGTTCTTCCGGCGTTTCGACGCCGTGGTCGACAGCGTTGCGCACCAAGTGGACCAGCGGGTCGGCCAGGGCCTCGACAAGGTTTTTGTCGAGGTCGGTTTCTTCACCCACCAGTTCCAGGTTGATCTCTTTCTTCAGTTGGCGCGCCAGGTCACGAACCAGGCGCGGGAAGCGGCCGAAGACTTTCTTGATCGGCTGCATCCGGGTCTTCATCACCGCGGTTTGCAGGTCAGCGGTCACCACGTCGAGGTTCGACACGGCCTTTTGCATGGCTTCATCACCACTGCTCAGGCCCAGGCGCACCAGGCGGTTACGCACCAGCACCAGCTCGCCGACCATGTTCATGATGTCGTCCAGGCGCGCGGTATCAACCCGCACGGTGGTTTCGGCTTCACTGGCCGGTTTTTCCGGCGGCGGTGGCGCCGCAGCACGCGCAGGTGCTGGCGCCGGGGCGGCTGGCTTGGCCGCTGCCACAGGGGCAGGTGCAGGCGCGGCGGCCTTGGCGGCAAGCGGTGCCGCCGTGGCCACAGCCGCCGTCGAGGCGACTTCGGTAAACTTGCCCTTGCCGTGCAAATCGTCCAGCAGCGCTTCGAATTCGTGGTCGGAGATCAACCCATCGTCCGCAGGCTTGGCACTGGCGGCCGCGGCAGGCGCTGCCGCCACTTCCGGCAGGGCGTCGACCGCAAACGTGCCTTTGCCGTGCAACTGGTCCAGCAAGGCTTCGAATTCGTCATCGGTGATGTCGGTGCTGGCCGGGGCCGCAGGTGCTTCGACAGCCGCGACAGGCGCCACCGCATCGGCGGCGAACTGGCCCTTGCCGTGCAACTGGTCGAGCAGCGATTCGAACTCGGCGTCGGTGATGTCTTCGCTGGTCGGCGCCGCTGCCGGGGCAACGGCGGCCGGCGCTTCGGCCTCGGCCTTGACGGCACTGAGGGAGTTGAGCAACTGCTCGAACTCACTGTCGGTCACGTCCGCTTCAGGCTCCGCCACCGGCTCAGGCTCAGCCTCGACCACCGGCGCTGCCGTGGTGTCGGCCGGCTCTGCATAGCGCGCCAGGGCGGCCAGCAGTTCCGGGGTGGCCGCGGTGATCGGGGCACGTTCGCGAACTTCGCTGAACATGCCGTTGACCGCATCCAGTGCTTCGAGAATCACGTCCATCAACTCCGAATCAACGTGACGCTCACCCTTGCGCAGGATGTCGAACACGTTCTCGGCGATGTGGCAGCACTCCACCAGCTCATGGAGCTGGAGGAAGCCGGCGCCCCCTTTTACAGTATGAAAACCGCGAAAAATTGCATTGAGCAGGTTCGCATCATCCGGTCGGCTTTCCAGCTCGACCAGTTGTTCGGACAGTTGCTCTAAAATTTCGCCGGCCTCTACAAGGAAATCCTGAAGGATCTCTTCATCGGCGCCGAAGCTCATGTGGGTGCTCCTTAGAAGCCTAAACTGGATAACAGGTCATCTACGTCATCCTGACCTGACACAACGTCTTCACGTTTATCGGCATGAATCTGCGGACCTTCACCCTTGGCGAGATGTTTTTGTGGATCTTTTTCAGAGAGGATCGCTTCGCGGTCATGTTCGATGCCGGCAAAACGGTCTACCTGGCCAGCCATGAGCACCAATTTGAGCAGATTGCTTTCCACTTCGGTGACCAACTGGGTCACGCGCTTGATCACCTGACCGGTGAGGTCCTGGTAATCCTGGGCCAGCAGGATGTCATTGAGGTTGCTGGCGACCGTGCGGTTTTCCTGTTCGCTGCGCGACAGGAAACCGTCAACCCGACGGGCTAACTCACGAAACTCTTCAGCCCCCACTTCACGACGCATGAAGCGGCCCCAGTCAACGCTAAGCGCCTGGGCTTCAGTGGCCATGCCATTGACCAGAGGCGTGGCGTTTTCCACCAGGTCCATGGTGCGGTTGGCCGCGGCCTCGGTCAGCCTGACCACGTAGGACAGGCGTTCGGTGGCATCAGTGATCTGCGAGATTTCTTCGGCCTGGGGCATGTGCGGGTCAATCTGAAAATTGACGATCGCACTGTGCAGCTCGCGTGTGAGCTTGCCCACTTCCTGGTACAGGCCGCGGTCACGGGTCTGGTTGAGCTCATGGATCAACTGCACCGCGTCGCCGAAATGGCCTTTTTCAAGGCTGTCGACCAACTGGTGAGCATGCTTTTTCAGGGTGGACTCGAAGTCTCCCTGTGACGATTCGTTATGCTCCATAGCTCCCCCGCGATGGCATTAGCCGTGGATGCGTTCAAAGATCTTTTCGATCTTCTCTTTCAAGGCCTGTGCAGTGAATGGCTTGACCACGTAACCGTTGACCCCGGCTTGGGCGGCTTCGATGATCTGCTCACGCTTGGCTTCGGCGGTTACCATCAACACGGGAAGACTGCGCAATTTTTCGTCGGCGCGCACGTGGCGCAACAAGTCGATGCCCGTCATGCCCGGCATGTTCCAGTCCGTTACCAGAAAGTCGATGCTCCCGCTGTTGAGGATCGGAATCGCCGTAAGGCCGTCATCCGCCTCGACCGTGTTTGTGAACCCAAGGTCACGCAACAGGTTTTTTATGATCCGCCGCATCGTTGAGAAGTCATCAACGATGAGGATTTTCATGTTCTTGTCCAATTCGACCTCCAAGCAGTCTTAAACGCGCCCAGCACCTGGACGCGCCATTTCAATCAACAGGCATTACACAAAAAGGACTGCCGGGGGCACCACGGATCGAACCCGCGATGGCCTATCACCATCGCGGTATCGCTTTGCAGTGCTCCCCACACTGCCTGTCAGCGCGCTCGCCACTCTCCCAAACGCCCCCGCAAGCGGGCTGCGCATTGGCTGTGCAACTGGCTGACACGCGATTCGCTGACCCCCAGGACCTCACCGATTTCCTTGAGGTTCAGCTCTTCGTCGTAGTACAGCGCCAACACTAACCGCTCGCGCTCGGGCAAGTTGGCAATGGCGTCCGCCAATGCGCCCTGGAAGCGTTCATCCTCCAGGTCACGTGACGGCTCCATGTGCGCGCTCGCGCCGTCCTCGTGCAACCCTTCGTGTTCGCCGTCCTGCAACAGGTCGTCGAAACTGAACAGGCGGCTGCCCAAGGTATCGTTCAAAATCCCGTAGTAATCGTCGAGACTCAATTGGAGTTCGGCCGCAACTTCGTGATCTTTAGCGTCGCGGCCGGTTTTTGCTTCAATTGCACGAATTGCGTCACTGACCATGCGCGTATTGCGGTGCACCGAACGCGGTGCCCAATCGCCTTTACGCACCTCATCGAGCATCGCGCCACGGATGCGGATGCCCGCATACGTCTCGAAACTCGCGCCTTTGCTGGCGTCGTACTTGGTCGACACTTCGAGCAAGCCGATCATGCCGGCCTGGATCAGGTCTTCGACCTGCACGCTGGCAGGCAGGCGTGCCAACAGGTGATAGGCGATACGCTTGACCAGCGGCGCATAGCGCTCAATCAACTCACCCTGACTGTCACGGGCAGACTTCTTGTAGGCGTTGTAGCCGTTCGCTGTCATAGCACCGGTCCTGCGCTCGTCTGATGTACCAATCGCTCGACGAAAAACTCCAGATGCCCCCGTGGGTTGGCGGGCAACGGCCAGGTATCGACCTTCTGGGCAATAGCCTTGAACGCCAGTGCGCATTTGGAACGAGGGAACGCTTCGTAGACTGCACGCTGCTTTTGCACAGCCTTGCGCACACACTCGTCGTAGGGAACTGCGCCGACGTATTGTAAGGCGACATCGAGAAAGCGATCCGTGACCTTGGTCAACTTGGCGAACAGGTTGCGCCCTTCCTGCGGGCTCTGGGCCATGTTGGCCAGGACGCGGAAGCGGTTCATGCCGTAGTCACGGTTAAGCAGTTTGATCAGGGCGTAGGCGTCGGTGATCGAGGTGGGTTCATCGCAGACCACCAGCAACACTTCCTGCGCGGCGCGCACGAAGCTGACCACGGACTCGCCGATCCCGGCGGCGGTGTCGATCACCAGCACGTCGAGGTTGTCGCCGATATCACTGAATGCCTGGATCAGGCCGGCATGTTGCGCCGGGCTCAGGTGCACCATGCTCTGGGTGCCGGAGGCGGCCGGCACGATGCGGATCCCACCGGGGCCCTGGAGCAGCACATCGCGCAGCTCGCAGCGCCCTTCGATCACATCGGCAAGGGTATGTTTGGGCGTCAGTCCCAGCAGAACGTCGACGTTCGCCAACCCCAGGTCAGCGTCCAGCAGCATGACGCGACGGCCAAGCTCTGCCAGGGCCAGGGACAAATTCACTGACACGTTAGTTTTCCCGACGCCACCTTTGCCGCCGGTCACCGCGATCACCTGTACGGGATGCATGCTGCCCATTTTATTTCTTTACCTTGTCTTGCTTAGACGCAGGCTACATGGCTTGGCCGCGTGAATCGCTTGCAGACCATCGATGTAGGTACATTTCACGGTGTTCATCCTGACTTCAACCGACCCGTTTTGCCGGGTTGTGGTAGAGGTCGGCGAACATATCGGCCATCGCTTCCTCGCTAGGCTCTTCTTGCATTTGCACGCTGACGGCGCGGCTGACCAACTGATGACGGCGCGGCAGATGCAGATCATCCGGGATCCGCGGCCCGTCGGTCAGGTAGGCAACCGGTAGTTCATGGCTGATAGCCAGGCTCAACACTTCGCCCAGGCTGGCGGTTTCATCCAGTTTGGTCAGGATGCAACCGGCCAGGCCGCAGCGCTTGTAGCTATGGTACGCAGCGGTAAGAACCTGTTTCTGGCTGGTGGTTGCAAGCACCAGGTAATTTTTCGACTTGATGCCACGCCCGGCCAGGCTTTCCAGCTGCATGCGCAACGCCGGGTCGCTGGCTTGCAGGCCAGCGGTGTCGATCAGCACCACGCGCTTGCGCAGCAGCGGGTCGAGGGCGTTGGCCAGGGATTGGCCCGGGTCGACGTGGGTCACCGGCACATTGAGGATGCGGCCCAGCGTCTTGAGTTGCTCCTGGGCGCCGATGCGGTAGCTGTCCATGCTCACCAGCGCGATGTTGTTCGCGCCGTACTTGAGCACATAACGCGCTGCCAGCTTGGCCAGGGTGGTGGTCTTGCCCATGCCGGCAGGGCCGACCATGGCAATGATACCGCCCTCTTCCAGGGGTTCGATTTCCGGGGTAGTGATCATCCGCGCCAAGTGGGCCAGCAACATGCGCCAGGCCTGGCGTGGTTCTTCGATTTCGGTGGTCAGGGCCAGCAGGTCGCGGGACAACGGGCCGGACAAGCCGATGCGTTGCAGGCGGCGCCACAGGTTGGCCTGTTGCGGTTTGCTGCCTTGCAGTTGCGTCCAGGCCAGCGAGCCGAGCTGCACTTCGAGCAGTTCGCGCAGGCCGTTGAGTTCAAAACGCATCGAGTCGAACACACGCTGGTCGACAGCCGCGGCCGGGGCTGGCGCGGCAGGACGCGGCGGCTCGACGAAGGTCGGCTCAACCAGCGGCTCGGCAGCGGTCAGCGGCAGGCCGGCGAACAACTGGCGGTTGGTGGTGGTATCGCTGTCGCCACGCATGCTCAGTTCAGCCTGGGCCGAGACGATGCGCGAGGCGGTCTTGCGCAGCTCGTCTTCGAGCTCCATGTTCGGCACACGGGGCGCCAGTGCCGAGGGGGTGTAATCCAGGGCAGCCGTCAGCTCGACACCACCGGCAATACGACGGTTGCCGATAATCGCGGCGTCGGCGCCCAGCTCATCACGGACCAGTTTCATGGCCTGACGCATATCGGCGGCGAAAAAACGCTTCACTTGCATAACCCACTACCCTCAGCCGTTGGGCCCTACTGTCGCGACGATAGTCACTTGCTTGTTGTCAGGAATTTCCTGATAAGCCAAAACGTGCAAATTCGGTACTGCCAGGCGTCCAAAACGCGACAACATCGCGCGGACCGGGCCTGCCACCAGCAGAATCACGGGTTGGCCCTGCATTTCCTGGCGCTGCGCGGCGTCGATCAACGAGCGCTGCAGCTTTTCAGCCATGCTTGGCTCCAGCAGAACGCCCTCTTCCTGGCCTTGTCCTGCCTTCTGAATACTATTGAGCAATATTTGTTCCAACCTTGGTTCCAAGGTGATCACAGGCAGCTCGGAGTCAAGCCCTACAATGCTTTGCACGATTGCGCGGGACAATCCGACACGCACCGCAGCCACCAGCGCGGCAGTATCTTGACTCTTGGCGGCGTTGTTGGCGATGGCCTCGGCAATGCTGCGAATGTCGCGTACCGGCACCTGTTCGGCCAGCAACGCCTGCAGCACCTTGAGCAATTGCGACAGCGACAGCACACCCGGCACCAGCTCTTCTGCCAGTTTTGGCGAGGCTTTGCCCAGCAAACCCATCAATTGCTGGACTTCCTCGTGGCCGATCAGCTCGTGGGAGTGCTTGTACAAAATCTGGTTGAGGTGGGTCGCAACCACGGTGCTGGCGTCGACCACGGTGTAGCCCAGGGATTGCGCCTGGCTGCGCTGGCTGATTTCGATCCACACCGCTTCCAGGCCAAAAGCCGGATCTTTGGCGGTAATGCCGTTGAGGCTGCCGAACACCTGGCCGGGGTTGATCGCCAACTCGCGGTCCGGGTAGATCTCGGCTTCGGCCAGGATCACGCCCATCAGGGTCAGGCGGTAGGCGCTCGGGGCCAGGTCGAGGTTGTCGCGGATGTGCACAGTGGGCATCAGGAAGCCCAGGTCCTGCGACAACTTCTTGCGCACCCCCTTGATCCGCGCGAGCAATTGGCCGCCCTGGTTGCGGTCCACCAGCGGAATCAGACGGTAGCCGACTTCCAGGCCGATCATGTCGATCGGGGTCACGTCGTCCCAGCCCAACTCCTTGGTTTCCTGGGCGCGGGCCGGGGATGGCAACAGTTCCTGCTGGCGCGCGATTTCCTGTTGGGCAATCACTTTGACCTGGTTCTGCTTCTTCCAGAACAGGTACGCGCCACCGCCGGCCAGGGCCGCCATGCTGAGGAACGAGACGTGGGGCATGCCCGGCACGATGCCCATGATCGCCATGATGCCCGCCGCCACGGCCAGGGCCTTCGGCGAGGCAAACATCTGCCGGCTGATCTGCTTGCCCATGTCTTCGGAGCCCGACGCACGGGTCACCATGATGGCCGCAGCTGTAGATAACAACAGTGATGGCAATTGCGCCACTAAACCGTCACCGATGGTCAGCAAGGCGTACACCTTGCCCGCATCGCCGAAGGTCATGCCGTGCTGGAAGATACCGACGGCGATACCGCCAATCAGGTTGATGAACAGAATCAACAGGCCGGCGATGGCGTCACCACGCACGAATTTGCTGGCACCGTCCATGGAACCATAGAACTCGGCCTCCTGGGCCACTTCCAGGCGGCGACTCTTGGCCTGGTTCTGGTCGATCAGGCCGGCGTTGAGGTCGGCGTCGATGGCCATCTGCTTGCCGGGCATGGCGTCGAGGGTAAAGCGCGCGCTCACCTCGGAGATCCGCCCGGCGCCCTTGGTCACCACCACGAAGTTGATGATCATCAAGATCGCGAAGACCACGATACCGACCACATAGTTACCGCCGATCACCACCTCACCGAACGCCTGGATCACCTTACCGGCGGCGGCGTGGCCGTCCTGGCCGTGGAGCATCACCACGCGGGTGGAGGCCACGTTCAGCGCCAGTCGCAGCAGGGTTGCCACCAGCAGGATGGTCGGGAACACCGCAAAATCCAGCGGCCGCAAGGCGTACACGCAGACCAGCAGGACCACGACGGAGAGGGCAATGTTGAAAGTGAAGAACACGTCCAGCAGGAACGGTGGCATCGGCAACATCATCATTGCCAGCATCACCAGCAACAACAACGGCACACCCAGATTGCCTCGCGAGAGGTCAGTCAGGGTCGTACGGGCCGTGCCGAGCATTTGAGAGCGATCCACCACCGGTATTCCTCGTTTCCTTGAAGCAAACTTTTGACGCCGGGAGGCGTCCTGAAGGCGGTATTGCAAGAAGCCTTCCAACTTTGCCTTTGAGGGTGTGGATCGCCACGGTCGCCCGAGATACTGCGGATGCAAGAAATCCAAATGTGGGAGGGGGCTTGCCCCCGATGGCGGTGTATCAGCCACCGGCTCCTGGCCTGAAACACTGCAATCGGGGGCAAGCCCCCTCCCACCTTTGAGCCTTTAAATAGGTTTTATATTCTCGGCTTGCAGACCTTTTGGTCCTTGTGCTGTCTCATATTCCACTTTTTGGCCTTCATTCAGGCTTTTGTATCCATCCGTCCTAATTGCCGAGTAATGGGCAAAAACATCCGCACTCCCATCATCCGGGGTAATAAAACCAAAGCCCTTCTCCGCGTTGAACCACTTCACCGTACCCGTCGCCATCGCCGTTCTCCGTACACTTCAATTAAGGACCTGCACCGGTTTCGTCAGATCAGTTTGATGTCGCATGCATAGATGCCATCGGGCCGATGAATCATCCGAAACGACACTTTCTGGCCCTGCGAAAGCCTGCGCCCATCCGAGCTGAGCAGATCTACTGGCACCTCATCCCCACCACCATCCGGCGCAATAGAGCCTCTATCGGTCTGCGGGTCATAAAATTTGACTCTGCCTGTAAACAACTGCATCACCTCACTTCCTGCATCTTATTGCGCAGTGCCTGAAGGCTATAAAACAGCGAGAAGGTGATACTGGCTACTGTCAAAGTTGACAGGTAGACGGAGATTGGCGATCAGTGGTAGTCGAAGAAATCAGGAATCGCGCCGCAATTCCGGAGGGATCGGCAGGTCTTTGAGCGGATCCGGGCGTTTGCCCTTCCCTGCGCGGTACTGGCGAATCTGATAGACATACGCCAGTACTTGGGCCACCGCCAGGTACAACCCGGCCGGGATTTCCTGGTCGAGGTCGGTGGAGTAGAAGATCGACCGCGCCAGTTCCGGGGATTCGAGCAACAGGATGTCGTTGGCGACGGCGATTTCGCGGATTTTCAAGGCCGTGAAGTCGCTGCCCTTGGCCAGCAGCATCGGCGCGCCGCCCTTCTCCGGGTCGTACTTGAGGGCCACGGCGTAGTGCGTCGGGTTGGTGATGACCACATCGGCGTCGGGCACCGCGCCCATCATCTTGCGCTGGGACATTTCCCGCTGCAGTTGGCGGATGCGTTGCTTGACCTCGGGCCGGCCTTCCTGGTCCTTGTGTTCGTCGCGCACTTCCTGCTTGGTCATCAGCAGTTTCTTGTGGCTTTCCCACAGCTGGATCGGCGCATCCACGGCCGCAATGATGATCAGCCCGGCGGCCATCCACAGCGCGCTCCAGCCGACCACCTGCACGCTGTGGATGATCGCCGACTCCAGCGGTTCATGGGCGATGCGCAGCAGGTCGTCGATGTCGGACGACAATACCATCAGCGCTACAAAGAGAATCAGGATGAACTTGGCCAGGGCCTTGAGCAGCTCCACCAGGGCCTTGGCGGAGAACATGCGTTTGAGGCCCGCCGCCGGGTTCATGCGACTGAATTTGGGCGCCATGCTGCCCGCGGCGAACAGCCAACCACCGAGGGCGACCGGGCCGATCAACGCAGCCAGCAGCAAAGTGATCAGGATCGGCTGCACCGCCAGGATCGCGATCTTGCCCGAGTGCAGCAGGTATTGCCCCATGGCATCAGGATTGAGCAACACTTCGCGGGGCAAGGTGAAGTTGTGCTTCATCAACTCCAGCAGATCCAGCGCCAGGCCACCGCCGTAGATCAGCAGGGCGCCGGCACCGGCCATCATGGTGGCGACGGTATTGAGTTCTTTGGAGCGCGCAATCTCGCCCTTTTCCCTGGAGTCCTTTTTACGTTTCTCCGTGGGGTCTTCTGTTTTGTCCTGACCACTCTCGCTCTCGGCCATGGCTCAGCGCGCCCGTGCCAGATCACGTAAGAACTGCAAGGCGTCGGTCGCCAGCGGTTGATACTGATTGAGAATGTCGGCCAGGCCGACCCAGAAAATCCCCATGCCCAATACCAGGGTCAACGGGAAACCAATCGAAAAGATGTTCAACTGCGGCGCCGCACGGGTCATCACGCCAAACGCGATGTTGACCACCAACAACGCAGTGATCGCCGGCAGCACCAGCAACAACGACGCGCCCAACACCCAACCGAGGCGCCCGACCGTTTCCCAGAAGTGATTGACGACCAAGCCGGAACCCACCGGCAAGGTGGTGAAGCTTTCGGTCAGCACCTCGAACGCCACCAGGTGCCCGTTCATGGCCAGGAACAGCAAGGTCACCAGCATCGTCAGGAATTGCCCGATCACCGCCGCCGACACGCCGTTGGTGGGGTCGACCATGGAAGCGAAGCCCATGCCCATCTGGATCGAGATGATTTGCCCGGCAATCACAAACGCCTGGAAGAACAGTTGCAGGGAGAAGCCCAGCATGGCGCCGATCAGGACTTGTTCGGCGATCAGCATCAGGGCACTCAGGTCCAGGGCGTTCAACGGCGGCATGGGCGGCAAGCCCGGCACCAGCACCACCGTGATCGCCACGGCGAAATACAGGCGCACACGACGCGGCACCAGGGTCGTGCCGAACACCGGCATGGCCATCAACATGGCCGTCACGCGGAACAACGGCAGGATGAACGAAGCCACCCAGGTGCTGATCTGGGTGTCGGTCAATGCCAGCAGGGAGTTCACCCGATCAGCCGATCAAGTGCGGAATACTGCCGTACAGCTGCAGGATGTATTCCATAAAGGTTTGCACCAGCCACGGGCCAGCGACGATCAGGGTGACCAGCATCACCAGCAAGCGCGGCAGGAAGCTCAGGGTCTGTTCGTTGATCTGCGTGGCGGCCTGGAACATCGCCACCAGCAGGCCCACCAACAGGCTCGGCACCACCAGCACGGCGACCATCACGGTGGTCAGCCACAGCGCTTCACGGAACAGGTCGACGGCAACTTCTGGAGTCATCGACCTATACCCCGCCGAAGCTGCCGGCCAGGGTGCCGATAATCAGCGCCCAGCCGTCCACCAGCACAAACAGCATGATCTTGAACGGCAACGAGATGATCAGCGGCGACAGCATCATCATACCCATGGCCATCAGCACGCTCGCCACCACCAGGTCGATGATCAGGAACGGAATAAAGATCATGAAGCCGATCTGGAACGCAGTCTTCAACTCAGACGTCACGAAGGCCGGCACCAGGATCGTCAGCGGCGCCTGATCCGGCGTGGCGATGTCAGTGCGCTTGGACAGGCGCATGAACAGCTCCAGGTCGCTGGAGCGGGTCTGCGACAGCATGAAATCCTTGATCGGCACCTGGGCCCGATCAATCGCCACCTGGGCGGTAATGGTTTCCGCCAGATAGGGCTGCAGGGCTTGCTGGTTCACCTTGTCGAACACCGGCGCCATGATGAACATGGTCAGGAACAACGCCATGCCGGTGAGAATCTGGTTCGACGGCGTCTGCTGCAAGCCAAGGGCCTGACGCAGGATCGAGAACACGATGATGATCCGTGTGAAGCTGGTCATCAGCATCACAAACGCCGGGATAAAGCTCAGCGCGGTCATGATCAGCAGGATCTGCAGGCTGACCGAATATTCCTGGGCCCCGGACGCGTTGGTACCCAGCGTGATCGCCGGGATCGACAACGGGTCGGCGGCCATCGCCAACGGCGCAGCCAGCAACAGCATGAGCGTCAATAAAACGCGCATTACTTCGTATCCTTCTGATCCTTGCCCAGCAATTCCATCAGGCGCTGAGCGAATTCGGGCGTGGCGGGCTTGGACTGATCCACGTTCACCGGGGTCTTGAGCACATGCAGCGGGGTGATGCGGCCAGGGGTCAGGCCCAACAGGATCTGTTCTTCACCCACTTGCACCAGCACCAGTCGATCACGCGGGCCGAGGGCGCGGGAGCCGATCATCTCGATCACCTGCGCGTTGCCCGGACCGACCTGCTGCACGCGGCGCAACAGCCAGGCCAGCACAAAGATCAGGCCCACCACCAGCAACAGACCCAGCACCAGCTGGGTCAACTGGCCACCGAGGCCGCTGCCGACCGGCGCCGCAGCGACGGCCGCCTGAGCCACCGGTTCTGCCGCCCAGGCGCTCAATGGCAGCGCGACCCAGAGTCCCACCATCAGCCGCTTCATATCAGCGCAACTTCTTGATGCGTTCGCTCGGGCTGATCACGTCCGTCAGGCGGATGCCGAACTTCTCGTTGACCACCACCACTTCACCGTGGGCAATCAGGGTGCCGTTGACCAGCACGTCCAATGGCTCACCGGCCAGGCGATCCAACTCGATCACCGAGCCCTGGTTGAGCTGCAGCAGGTTGCGGATATTGATGTCGGTGCTGCCCACTTCCATGGAAATCGACACCGGGATGTCGAGGATCACGTCCAGGTTCGGCCCATCAAGGGTCACCGGGTCGTTGTTCTTCGGCACGCTGCCGAATTCTTCCATTTGCATGCGGTTTCCTGCGGGTGCGGTGGCGGCATCGGCGGCCAGCAAGGCGTCGATATCGTCCTGGCCCACATCGCCGGTTTCTTCCAGGGCCGCAGCCCATTCGTCAGCCAGGGCCTGGTCTTCGGCGGAAGTGTTTTCGTGTTCGGTAGCCATTGCATGTCCTCGGCGAAGCAAAAATGAGTGTTGATCAGCGACGATTGATCGGCTCGACCACTTGAAGAGCCAGGTTGCCCTTGTGGGAACCCAGCTTGACCTTGAACGACGGCACGCCGTTGGCGCGCATGATCATTTCTTCCGGCAACTCGACGGGGATGATGTCCCCCGGCTGCATGTGCAAAATATCCCGCAAGCGCAGTTGGCGACGGGCCACGGTGGCGCTCAAGGGCACGTCGACGTCCAGCAGGTCTTCGCGCAGGGCCTTGACCCAACGTTCGTCCTGATCGTCCAGGTCGGACTGGAAACCGGCGTCGAGCATCTCGCGCACCGGCTCGATCATCGAGTACGGCATGGTCACGTGCAGGTCGCCGCCGCCGCCATCGAGTTCGATGTGGAACGTGGACACCACAATGGCCTCGCTCGGCCCGACGATGTTGGCCATGGCCGGGTTTACTTCCGAGTTGATGTACTCGAAATTGACTTCCATGATGGCCTGCCAGGCTTCCTTCAAGTCGATGAAGGCCTGCTCCAGCACCATGCGTACGACGCGCAACTCGGTAGGGGTGAATTCGCGGCCTTCGATCTTGGCGTGACGGCCGTCACCGCCGAAGAAGTTGTCCACCAGCTTGAACACCAGTTTGGCGTCGAGGATGAACAGCGCGGTGCCGCGCAACGGCTTGATCTTGACAAGGTTGAGGCTGGTCGGCACGTACAGCGAGTGCACGTACTCGCCGAACTTCATCACCTGCACGCCGCCCACCGCTACGTCCGCCGAGCGGCGCAGCATGTTGAACATGCTGATCCGGGTGTAACGGGCGAAACGTTCGTTGATCATCTCCAGCGTCGGCATGCGTCCACGGACGATGCGATCCTGGCTGGTCAGGTCATAACTTTTGACGCTGCCGGGCTCGGCAGCCATTTCGGTCTGTACCAGACCATCGTCGACGCCATGCAACAGCGCGTCGATTTCATCCTGGGACAGCAGGTCTTGCACGGCCATGTCGTGATCCTACTGCAATACGAAGTTAGTGAAGAGCGCCTGCTCGACCACGACTTTGCCGAGCTCTTTCTGGGCCACTTCCTGCACGCTGGCAGTGACCTTCTGGCGCAGCATTTCCTGGCCCACCGGGGTGGCCAGGGTGTCGAAGCTCTGCCCGGAGAACAGCATCACCAGGTTGTTGCGGATCACCGGCATATGCACTTTGAGGGATTCAAGGTCGCCTTTGTCGCGCGCCAGCAAGGTGATGCTCACCTGGAGGTAGCGCTGACGACCGTTCTGATTGAAGTTGGCGACAAAGGCCGGAAGCATCGGCTCGAAGATTGCCGGTTGCTTGACGTTACTGGCGGTTTCAGCGGCGGGTGCCGGTTTGCTTGCACTGCTGTGCATGATGTACCAGGTGCCGCCCACGGAGGCGCCGATGGCCAGGAGCAGGCCCACGACTATCATCAGGATAAGCTTGAGCTTGCCTTTGCCTGCGGGTGCTTTTGCTGCGTCTTCGCTCTTCGCCATGCCAATAATCCGTCACTATTCGGGGATTCATAGATCTACGGAAAGGCAAGAGCAAGTGTTATGCCAGAGTTGTCCGGGCAAGCGGGGATGAAGGGCACCACAAAACAAATGTGGGAGGGGGCTTGCCCCCGATGAGGTGTTTCAGTTCATACATCAGTTGACTGACACACCGCTATCGGGGGCAAGCCCCCTCCCACATTTTGACCCATGCCAGGCTCAGGTCAGGCGTAGTAATCGACGGCGCTGGAGCCGACCACCGTAGACGTCACGGGCGCTACCGCTTCAGCCACATCAAGGTGGCTGCCGCTGTCACCGCTGTCACCACCGCGCCCAGCGCGACTCACGCCACCGGTCTGGGCCTGCTGTTGCTGCTGCTCCTGACCACGGGACTGGTCGGACACATTGACGTCCACCTGCCCCATGCCCTGTTGCGCAAACATCTCCCGCAGGCGGCCCGACTGGCTTTCCAGCGCCTCACGCACCACCGGATGAGCACTCATGAAATTGACCTGGGCCTGCTGATCGGCGGTCATGTTGACCTTGATATCCAGGCGACCGAGTTCAGCCGGCTGCAACTGGATCTCCGCCGACTTGAGGTTGGCGCTGGACAGGTACATCACCCGATTGACGATCTCGTCAGTCCAGCCGCTCTGGTGCATGGCCAGTGGCGCATTCGTCGTCGGCGGCAAGGCGTTGGCCGTTCTCGGCGTGGCCGCCTGGGTCAGCGCCGCCAAGCGATTGGCGAAGTCATCGACACGGGTGTCGCTGCTGGCGTTTTTCAGGTCTTTGAGGCCGCCTTCGATCAAGCCGCTGAAGGCTTTGTCGCCGCCTTGGTCAGTGCTGTCTTTGGTGGCTTGCTCGTCGACCATCGTGGCCAGCCCGGCAGCAAAGTTCTGCGCGGCGGTTGGCTGGTCCTGGGTGGTCGTCGGCGCAGTCTTGGCCTGCGTCTGGCTGCTGGCCGACACATGCCCGCCCTGCTCCATCGCCAGGCGCAGGGTCGGCAGCGCGTCGAGGGGATCGGCCTCGGGGTCGAACACCGGCTTGGCTTCTTCGCTCGCCGCAATTGGCGCTGCGCTCACGGGCTGAGCCTTGGTGTCGGCTGCGTCAGCGACAGGGGCCGGGACTACCACCGGAACGGGCACGGCCACCGGGGTGACAGCGGCAATCAACGCCGGGTCGACAACCGGATCAACGGCGGGCTGTTGCACCACCAGCGTCGGGTCAGCCGGCGCCTCCTCATCCGCGCTCGCGCTGGCGCTGTCGTCGGACGCGACTGGCGGCTTGGCAGGCAAGGTATTGCCGCTATCGGCAACGGCGGGCGTACTGGCGGCAGGCTTGTCGCTGCCGGTCGCCGATTTGGCGGCGGCATCGGCAGGCTTGTCCCGCGCTGGTTTGACCGAGTTGTCGTCGGCCTTGACCGGGGCTTTCGTGCCTTGGTTGGCGAACACTTGAGCGAAGCCAGGGCCCTTGTCCCGTGGGTCCGCGGCCGTGACCAGTGCATTAGCGGCAGGCGCTTGCGGCTTGGCCGCAGGAGCAGCCTGAAGAAGCGAATTAGGGGCGACTGGCATAAGTAAAGGTCTCCACTGCATGGGGATCGGGGATGCAGTATCAGGAGATATAGCAAGAGTTGGGCCAGGTTTGCGGGATGCGCTGTGCAATGGGTGCATAGCCGGTGCCTGGCCAATGGCACGCTCGATCAAACCCCGGCAAACCGCTCCCGTTCATGCTCATACAACGGCCGAACCAACTCAAACTCCCGATCAATCTGATCCACCAAGCCCCCCAGGTCCGAAGCAGCCTCAACAGACTCAGCCTCCAGCAACTGACACAACTGCGCCAAACGCACCGCCCCAAGGTTGCCACTGCTGCCCTTGAAACTGTGCGCAATCTGCCCCAGCGCCTTGGCATCATCCCGCGCCTGGCGCAGCGCCTCGACGCGTTTGCGGGAGTCGTCCAGAAAGGTTTCAAGCAGCTTGGGATAGTCGCCTTCCATCACCTCCTGCAAACCCGACAACACATCCGGGTCCATATGAATCTCTGCCACTTGCTCGCTCCCTGATCAAGAATCGGCGGATTATGCCAGAGCCCCCCAGCAAAACTCCACGCAGACACTGCGCCCACCGTCGGACCAGCGTACCTCGCTACTCAGCTGGCGCACCAGGCTCAGGCCCCGACCAGACAGACGGTCCACGTCCAGCGGCCGCGCCAGTACCCGTTCCACGTCGAAGCCCGGCCCGCTGTCTTCCAGGCGCAGGGTCATTTTGCCGCCCATCGGGGTGGGTACCACTTGCACATGTACCCGCACGTAACCGCTGTTCAACTGCGCCAGACGGTCGTTGCGCTGGCGATAATATTCGGCGAAACCCTGGGCATCGCACTTGAGCCGCGAATCCAGCCCGAGCACGCCGTGCTCCAGGGCATTGGAATACAACTCGGCCATCACGCTGTAGAGCGCCCCGCTCTGCTCGCGCAGGCCGTGGATTTCCAGCAGCAGCTGCAGCAGATAAGGCAAAGGGTTGTAGCGCTTGAGGGTCTCGGCACGGAATTCGAAGCTGACCGACCAATCCAGCGGGCACGATTGGCCACTGTCGGCATACAACGGCCCGGTGGCACGCAGTGACTGGCCGGCCCGCAGGGTGATTTCCACCATGCTCACGTCATCCCGCGCCTCACCGCGAAACGCCGCCAGGGCCTCTTCGATATCCTCGAACAGGCGATTGGGCTCGCGATTGGCCGCGAAGACCTGCTGCAAACGCTCGGCGCCGAACAGTTGATCGTGGGCATCGGCGGTATCCAGCACGCCGTCGGACAGCAAAAACACCCGGTCGCCCAAGGCCATGGGCCACACCTCGGTGCGGTCATCAAAGGCTTGCGCCGACAGCACCCCCAACGGCAAATGCCGCGATTGCAGCGGCGTGCGCTTGCCGCTGGCGACGTCATGCACATAACCGTCGGGCATACCGCCGTTCCACACCTCCAACGCACGCCGCTCGGTACTCAGGCACAACAGCGTGGCGCAGCAGAACATGTCCACCGGCAGGATGCGCTTGAGCTTGGCATTCATCTCCCGCAGGATCTGAGACAGGCCATAGCCCTTGGCAGTCATGCCGTAGAACACTTCCGCCAGGGGCATCGCGCCCACTGCCGCCGGCAGGCCGTGGCCAGTGAAATCGCCGAGCAGCACGTGCATGTCGCCCGACGGCGTGTAGGCCGCCAGCAGCAGGTCGCCATTGAACAGCGCATAGGGCGATTGCAGGTAGCGGATGTTCGGGGCGGCGTTGATGCAGCCGGAGTGGGCGACCTTGTCGAACACCGCCTTGGCCACCCGCTGCTCATGCAGCAGATAGTCATGGTGCCTGGCGATCAGGTCACGCTGTTGCAACACCGTGGCTTGCAGGCGGCGCAGGCGGTCCATCGCGTTGATCTTGGCCGCCAGGATCAGTTGGTTATAGGGCTTGGGCAGGAAGTCATCACCGCCGGCATCCAGGCAATCGGCCAGGGCGGCGCTATCGCGCAGGGAGGTGAGGAAAATGATGGGGACCAATTCCTCCCCCGCCAGTTGCTTGATCCACCGCGCGGCGCCGTAGCCATCCATCACCGGCATCAAGGCATCCATCAGCACCAGTTGCGGACGCTCGCGGGCAAAGAGCTCGACAGCTTCTTCGCCGTTGGTGGCGGTAAGCACCTGATGCCCCTGGCGCCGCACAATGGTCGACAGCAGCAGAAGATCGGTCGCATTGTCATCGGCGATCAAGATCGTCAGCGCCTCAACCGCAGGGGCCAGGGTGCTCAATTGATGTCGAACAGCTTGTCGAAGTTGGAGATGGCGAGGATCTTGCGCACGTCGGAGTTGCTGTTGATCACCTCGACTTGCGCATCGTCCCCACCCGCGTGATCGCGCAGCAGCAGGAGCATGCCCAGGGCCGAACTGTCCATATACGTGGTGTCTTTCAGGTCGACCACATAGGACTCAGGCACTTTGTAGAAACGCTCGTAGGACTCACGAAAGCCCTGATGACTGCCGAAATCAAACCGGCCCTTGATTGCAATCGTCAACTTCTTCCCATCCAGGGATACTTCTGACTCGATTGACATACGACGGCTTCCTTGTCATTGGCGATATGCAACAAGGTTTAGCAGGTGATGGGGCTGTGGGCAACTTCTCGCCAAGATCAATACACATCTTTACGCGGCATGCGCTGGGACAACTCATCCAGCAGCTTCTGCTCGCGCTTGTCTTCGAGGGCCCGCGCCTCATCGATATAGCGCTGCACCAGCTTGCGCAAGCCTTCGACTCGCGCAAACGCCTCCTGCCAACTTTCGCGGGCTTTATCGAGGTTGTTCTGGTGCCAGGCCAGGCTCTGGCGCTGTTGGCCGACGGCGGTTTCCAGTTGATTGAGAAAGCCCTGGTAGCCCATCAGCCATTGGCCCGAAACGCCCTTGGTGCCGCGCTCGATCCATTGTTGCTGGTACTCGCCGCGAAAGCGCTCCAGGTCGCCCAGCTTGCTTTCCGCCAGGCGAACCTGGCCCTGGAAATAACCCAGGCGCTGCACGGCGGTTTTTTCGGCCTTTTCGGCCATGTCCACCACCGGGGCCAGGCGCGCGGCGCGGCTGTTGGCCATGGCTTAGCCGCCTGGCGCAGGCGCGAAGATGGAGTGCAGATGGGCTTCGCTTTCGCCCATGCTGATCTTGTCGTTGAGGCCCTGGCGCAGGTAGGTCACCAACTGCGGTTGCAGGGCGATCGCCAGGTCGGTGTCGCGATCACCACCGGCCACGTAGGCGCCGACGCTGATCAGGTCGCGGCTCTGTTGATAGCGCGACCACAACTGCTTGAATTGTTGCGCACGGACCATATGCTCCGGCGTGACCACCGCCGGCATGACCCGGCTGATGGACGCTTCGATATCGATGGCCGGGTAGTGCCCTTCTTCGGCCAAACGGCGCGACAGCACAATGTGACCGTCGAGCACGCCCCGCGCCGAGTCGGCGATGGGGTCCTGCTGGTCATCGCCTTCGGACAATACGGTGTAGAACGCGGTGATCGAGCCGCCACCGGCCTCGGCATTACCGGCACGCTCCACCAGCTTGGGCAGCTTGGCAAACACTGACGGCGGGTAACCCTTGGTCGCCGGCGGTTCACCGATGGCCAGGGCGATTTCCCGCTGGGCCTGGGCGAAACGTGTGAGCGAGTCCATCAGCAACAGGACGTTCTTGCCCTTGTCGCGAAAATATTCGGCGATGCGCGTGCAGTACATCGCGGCGCGCAAACGCATCAGCGGCGCATCGTCCGCTGGAGAGGCGACGACCACGGAGCGCTTGAGGCCTTCTTCACCGAGGCTGTGCTCGATGAACTCCTTCACCTCGCGGCCCCGTTCGCCGATCAGCCCCACCACAATGATGTCGGCCTCGGTAAAGCGCGTCATCATGCCCAGCAACACCGATTTACCCACACCGGTACCGGCGAACAGGCCCAGACGCTGGCCGCGGCCGACCGTCAATAATCCGTTGATGCTGCGAATGCCCACGTCCAGCGGCACGCTGATGGGATTGCGGTTGAGCGGGTTGATGGTGGGGCCGTCCATCGGCACCCAGTCTTCGGCTTTCATGCCGCCCTTGCCGTCCAGTGCGCGACCGGCGCCATCCAGCACGCGGCCAAGCATGCTCATGCCCATGGGCAGGCGACCCGTATCGGCCAGCGGCACCACGCGGGCACCGGGGGCGATGCCCGCCAGGCTACCCACGGGCATCAGGAAAATCTTGCTGCCGGAAAAACCCATCACTTCCGCTTCGACCTGCACCGGGTGGTAGCTGTCGTCGTTGATCACCATGCAGCGGCTGCCCATGGCAGCGCGCAGGCCCTCGGCTTCGAGGGTCAGGCCGACCATACGCAACAAGCGCCCTTCGAGGATGGGCTGGCCGGGCAGTTCAGTGGCTTCGACGTAGCCGCTCAGGCGCTTGGCGAAGCTGGTGCGATCAAGGCGCATCGGTAGCGTCCAGGTCCACGCTGAGGTCAGGTTCGGCGGGGTTCAATACCTGCTCGTGAACTTGATCCAGCAACTTGGCCATGATCTGGCTGATGCGGGTTTCCACCGTGGCATCGATGCGGCTGTGTTCGGTCTCGACCCGGCAACCACCGGGCTGCAGCGCTGCGTCTTCGACGATGCGCCAGGTTTCTTCATGGCGCTCGCGCAGGGCTTTGACCTGCTCGAAATCCTGCGGATTGATGTACAGCCGTACATTGCCGACACCCAGGGGCAGCAGCTTGAGGGCTTCGCGCATCACGCTTTCGATATGGCTGGAATCGAGCACCAGTTCGCGCTGGATCACCTGGCGGGCAATGTGTTCCACCAGGCCGACCATGGATTTTTCGATCTGCGAATCCTGCTCGGCGATGGGGTCGAACAACACGCCCATCAAGCGCTCCAGGCTGGCCAACTGGACGCTCAGCGCCGCTTCGGCCTCTTGGCGCACCTTGAGGGTGGCGCTGCGAAAACCGTCTTTTTCACCGGCCGCGAAGCCTTCGTTGTAAGCCTCCTGGCGGATGCTTTCCAACTCTTCCAGGGTCAGTGGCTGGACTTCTTCCAGCGGCACTTCTTCCATTTCCACCGGCAGCTCTTCAACCGGTTCCGGCTCAGGCTCCGGCACGTGCGGATCGAAACTGGGCAACGACCAGATGTCGAACCCACCGACATCCCGTGCGCGAATCAGATCGCTGGGCGCCTCATCTTTGTTCGACATCAGGGGCGCCTTAGATCATTTCTTCGCCGCCCTTCCCGCCGAGAACGATTTCTCCGGCTTCGGCCATACGGCGGGCAATGGTGAGGATTTCTTTTTGCGCGGTTTCCACGTCGCTGACGCGCACCGGGCCCTTGGCTTCCAGGTCGTCGCGCAACAGTTCCGAAGCACGCTTGGACATGTTCTTGAAGATCTTCTCCTTGACGCCTTCGTCCGAGCCTTTGAGGGCCAGCACCAGCACGTCGGAGGAGACTTCGCGCAGCAGCGCCTGGATGCCACGGTCGTCGACATCGGAGAGGTTGTTGAAGACGAACATGAGGTCTTCGATCTGGCCGGACAGGGTGTCGTCGATCTCGCGGATCGAGTCCATCAACTGGCCTTCGACCGAGCTGTCGAGGAAGTTCATGATGTCCGCCGCGCGCTTGATGCCACCCAAGGTGGTCCGTGCGGCGTTGGAGTTGCCGGAGAACTGTTTCTCCAGAATGGTGTTCAATTCTTTCAGGGCCGCTGGCTGCACGGTGTTCAGCGACGACACCCGCAGGATGATGTCCAGGCGCACTTTATGGTCAAAGTGGCCGAGCACTTCACCGGCCTGGTCCGGGTCGAGGTACGCGACGACGATGGCCTGGATCTGCGGGTGCTCGAAGCGGATCACGTCGGCGACCGCACGCGGTTCCATCCACTTGAGGCTGTCCAGACCGCTGGTATTGCCGCCCAACAGGATACGGTCGATCAGGCCGTTGGCTTTGTCTTCGCCCAGGGCCGAGGTGAGCATCTTGCGGATGTAGCTGTCGGAGCCGACGCCCAGGCTGGTCTGGTCGCCGACGATCTCGACGAACTCGCTCATCACCTGTTCGACTTGCTCACGGTGCACATTGCGCATTTGCGCCATGGCCACGCCCACACGCTGAACCTCTTTGGGGCCCATGTGGCGCAGCACTTGGGCGGCGTCGGTTTCACCGAGGGACAGCAGCAGGACTGCGGCTTTGTCGACCTTGGTGAGCTTGGCAACAGCGGCTCGATTATCACTCATCTGCGTTGATCCACTCTTTCACGACCTGGGCCACACGGCCCGGGTCTTCTGCCACCAGACTTTTGATTGCGTTCAACTGTGCGTCGTAGCCTTCGCTCGGGCTTGGCAACAGGATGCTTTGCGGGCCGCCGAGGCTGACGCGGTCGTTGGCCAGTTCGCCGTCCAGGCCGCCCATGCCACCCAACTCGACGTCACTGCCACCAAACGCCGCCAGTTGTTTGTTCTTGCCGTTGCCGGTGATGTTGTTGAGCACCGGACGCAGCACGCCGAACACCAGCACCAGGATGAACAACACACCCAGCACTTGCTTGACGATGTCCCAGAACCACGGCTGGGTGTAGAACGCCGCTTCGGCGATGACTTCACCACGCTCGGCGGAGAACGGCATGTTGATCACGCTGACGCTGTCACCACGGCTGGCGTCAAAACCGACGGCGTCCTGCACCAGGCGGGTGAAGCGCGCCAATTCGTCGGCGCTCCACGGCGCACGGGTAACGGCGCCATCCGCCGCATTGACCTTGACCTGATCATCGACCACCACCGACACCGACAGGCGATTGACGCGACCCTGTTGTTGCTTGGTGTGGCTGATGGAACGGTCGAGTTCGAAGTTCTTGGTGGACTGGTTACGCTTGTCCGCCGGGTACGGTGCGAGCATCGGCTGGCCGGTGGCCGGGTCCATGATCTGCTGGCCGTTGGCGTCCAGCAATGGCTGGCCAGGCTGGATCGCAGCAGCGGCAGCAGCAGCGCCACCGGTGGTTTGCGGGGCCGAGGCCGGGGCCGGTGGCTGGTTGCTCAGGGCACCCGGCACGCCTTGCGGCGGGCCATTGGCGGCGGTGCGTTGTTCGCTGGTGGACTGCTCGCTGCGCAAGGCCGGCTGGTCCGGGTTGAATTGCTCGGAGGTCGACTCGACCGCGCTGAAGTCCACATCGGCGGACACTTCAGCCTTGTAGCGGTCGTTGCCCAGCACCGGTTGCAGGATGTTGTGCACACGCTGGGTCAGCATGCTTTCCATGCGGCGGCTGTAGTCGAACTGCTTGCCGGCCTGGGTCAGCGCGGAGTTTTCCGCCATATCCGACAGCAGGTTGCCCTTCTGGTCGACCACGGTGATCTGGGATTTACTCAGCTCAGGCACGCTGGTCGCCACCAGGTTGACGATCGCCAGCACTTGGCCTGGCTCCAGGGAACGGCCGGAGAACAGCTCGACCAATACCGAAGCACTTGGCTTGCGTTCATCACGCACAAACACCGAGCTTTTCGGAATGGCCAGGTGCACACGGGCGCCCTTGACGTTGTTGAGGCTGGAGATGGTGCGGGCCAGCTCGCCTTCGAGGCCACGACGGTAACGCGTGGCTTCCATGAACTGGCTGGTCCCGAGGCCCTGGTCCTTGTCGAGGATTTCAAAACCGATATTGCTGTCGGACGGCGTTACGCCAGCGGCGGCGAGCTTCATGCGCGCACGGGCCACGTCATCGGCCTTGACCAGCAGCGCGCCGGAATTGGGCTCCACGGTGTAGGCGATGTCGGCGGCGGCGAGGGTTTCCATGATCTGCTTGGAATCCATGCCCGCCAGGCTGCCGTACAACGGACGGTAATCGGGTTGTTGCGACCACAACACCACGGCAAAACCAATTGCCACGCTCGCAGCCAGGCCGACCATCAGGCCCACCTGACGCAGCATGGTCATTTCCGAGAGGTTTTCCAGGAACGACAGGCCAAACAGCGGCGGCTTGCCATCTGCCTTGGCGGGTACGTTGTCGGAGACTGCTTCTGCCATGACTTAAATCTCGCCCTTAAACCGGCATCTGCATGATGTCTTGATAGGCCTGAACCAGCTTGTTACGCACTTGGGTCAGAGCCTGGAAGGAGACGCTGGCCTTTTGCGAGGCGACCATCACATCGGTGAGGTCCACGCCGCTTTTGCCGATCTCGAATGCATTGGCCAACTGGCTGGAGGCTTGCTGGGTGTCACTGACTTTGTTGATGGCTTGGCCGAGCATGTCGGCGAAGCTGCTTTGGCCCAATTGCGGCGCTGGCGCGACGGATTTCGGTTGAGCCATGGCATCCATTTGCATGGAGCGCATATCCAACATCAATCGATTGAACTCAATACCCTGGCTCATGAACTTCTCTCTCCAACCCGCAAATTTTTGACACTACGCAGCGATTACTAGGGGAGGTAGCAACAAGGGTGCCAGCTCTGTATCAAGTCGTAAGAAAAGGCGACAAACCTTGTCGACCTTGTTACCGGTCAGGTGGCGAACAGATACGCTTCCACGTCCATCCCGGCGTCACGCATTTGCGCCAGCTTGTAGCGCAGGGTACGCGGGCTGATGCCCAGGCGCTCGGCGGCCTCTTTGCGGCGGCCGCGCTCGGCGCGCAGGGTGTCGATGATCATCTGGAATTCGCGGCGACGCAGGTCGTCGCCCAGGGCACCGCCGGGCTCCGCCTCGGCAACCACGGGCGCAGGCGCCAAGGTAGGCAATGGCGCCGCACCACTGCCCATGGACAGGCAGAAATCCTGGGGCTGGATCAAACCGCCCTGCTGCAGAATCAGCGCGCGCTGGATGGCGTTGTCCAGTTCCCGCACGTTGCCCGGCCAGGGATAGCTGATCAGGCAGGCTTGCGCCTCGGCCGACAGTCGCGCCTGGGCGTGCTTCATTTTTTTGACGTGGTTGTTCAGCAGCCGCTCGGCCAGCGGGACGATGTCCGCTGGGCGCTCACGCAGCGGGCGCCAGGCCAGGGGAAATACCGAAAGCCGGTAGAACAGATCTTCACGAAAGCGCCCCGCCGCCACTTCGCCGGCGAGGTCACGGTTGGTGGTGGCGACCACACGGATGTCCAGCTGGATCGGCTTGCGTGCGCCCACGCGCTCCACTTCGCGCTCTTGCAGCACCCGCAGCAGCTTGGCTTGCAGGCCCAGCGGCATTTCCGAGATTTCGTCCAGCAGGATGGTGCCGCCGTCGGCCTGTTCGAATTTGCCTGCCTGGGCCGCGATGGCGCCAGTGAACGAGCCTTTTTCATGGCCGAACAGGGTGGCTTCCAGCATGTTGTCGGGGATCGCCGCGCAGTTGATGGCGATGAACGGTTGTTTGGCGCGAGTGGATTGTTGGTGGATATAACGCGCCAGCACTTCCTTGCCGGTGCCGGACTCGCCGGAAATCAGCACCGTGGAATCACTGCGCGCCACCCGGGCCGCCAGCTCCAGCAATTGCGCACTGGCCGGCTCGAAGGCAATCGGGCCCTCGCCTTCGCTGGCGGGGATCACGCCCAGGGCGTGCCGCGCGACCAGTTCGATCAGCGCCTTGGGTTCGAAGGGCTTGACCAGGTAGTCCGCCGCGCCCTGGCGCATGGCGTCCACCGCGCGCTCCACGGCGCCATGGGCAGTCATCAGCAACACCGGCAGTTGCGGTTGGCGCGCACGCAGCAGGGCCAGCAATTGGTGGCCGTCCATGCCTGGCATGTTCACGTCACTGACCACCAGGCTGAAGGTTTCGTGCTCCACCGCCTCCAAGGCCTCCTCGGCAGAACCGACCGCCCGGTAGTCATGGCCCGCCAACAGCAGCGTGTCAGCCAATGCTTCACGCAGGGCGCGATCGTCTTCCACCAACAGAACCTTGATAGCCATTACTTTTTACTCCGCGCCTGCCGCGCATGAAAACAGCGGCAGGCTTATCAGTGCACAGGTGCCACGCCCCAGTCGGGAATGCAGTTGCAATTCTCCCTGATGGGCACGGGCCACGGCCTTGACCACGGTCAGGCCGAGGCCGGTTCCGTTGGTCTTGGTAGTGAAGAAGGGTTCGCCCAGGCGTTTGAGCACCACAGGGTCGATGCCGGCACCGCTGTCGCTGATGCACAGGCGCAAGGTTTGCTCGCGGCTATACAGGTGGACCTTGAGCCGCGCACCGGGGCCGCTGGCCTGGATAGCGTTTTCGATCAGGTTGAGCAGCGCGCCCACCAGGGTGTCTCTATTGCACAGCAACTCGCCGAGGTGGCTGTCGCACTGCCAGCGCACCTGAGTGTCTTGAATATGGGTGCTTGCAGCCGCTTGCAGGGCCTGCATCAGGTGGGCGGGTGTCACACGGTCGGTCAGCGGCAATTCGCCGCGGGCAAACACCAGCATGTCGCGCACCTGGTGCTCCAGTTCGTGCAGACGCTCCTTGAGACGGCCGGCAAACCGCTGCTGGGTGGCGACGGGCAATTGCTCATCAGTCAAATGACTGGCGTAGATCAACGCCGCCGACAGCGGCGTGCGGATCTGATGCGCCAAAGAAGCGACCATCCGCCCTAATGACGACAAGCGCTCGTGGCGCGCCAATTGGTCTTGCAAGTGACGGGTTTCGGTCAAGTCATTAAGCAACACCAATTGCCCCGGCTCCGCGTCCAGGGAACGGGTGGCGATGGACAGGCGGCGCCCGTCCTTGAGGGAGATTTCGTGACCGTCATCTTCACGCGGCGCGAAGCAACGGGTGATGACATGGCGCCACAACTCGCCTTCCAGCGGCAGGCCGAGCATGTCGCAGGCCGCAGGGTTGGCCTCGCGCACGCGGCCTTCTTCATCGATGACAATCACGCCACCGGGCAGCAGCGACAACAGGTTTTGCAGACGGTTGGCCAGGCGCTCTTTCTCGGCTAACTCTTGCATGCGCTGGGCGCTCACCACTTCCAACTCGCCTTTAAGCTCCGAGACGCGGGCTTCGAGCAGGCTGTAGGAGTCAGTCAATTGGCTCGACATCTGGTTGAACAGCGAAAACGCCTGTTCGAGACCCTGACGGCTTTGCTGCTCCACAGAGGGAATAAGCCCCGGGATAGAGGGGCTGGAAGATTGCTGGGCGGCGTGGGGCATCATGCTCTCTCGCTGGCTGACCGTCAGTTAAACGGAACGTTGCGAGGGCTGTAGCAATACTTGTGCCGAAAAAAAACCGCTGATAAATCAGCGGTCTCTGGAATCAGGCGTCAATCATCCGCCTGTTCATCGCCTTCCCGACGACTCATGCCGTACTTGCGCATCTTCTCCACCAGGGTGGTTCGGCGGATGCGCAAGCGCTCGGCGGCGCGGGCGACGATGCCGTTGGCGTCGTCCAGGGCCTGTTGGATCAAGCCTTGTTCCAGGTTGCCGAGGTAGTCCTTGAGGTCCAGGCCTTCGGGCGGCAGCATGGCGGTTGAACCAAAGTCCGGCGTGTGGCCGTTGATGGCGACACGCTCTTCCATGTCGCTGCGCAGGCTGTCGACCATCTGCTCGTCTTCATCATCGACGTAGCGGAATTTCTTCGGCAACTCGATCACGCCGATCACACCGTACGGGTGCATGATCGCCATGCGCTCCACCAGGTTGGCCAGCTCGCGCACGTTACCCGGCCAGCCGTGGCGGCACAGGGACATGATGGCGGCAGAGTTGAAGCGAATCGAACCGCGCTTTTCGTGTTCCATGCGCGAGATCAGTTCGTTCATCAGCAGCGGGATGTCTTCCACGCGCTCACGCAGCGGGGCCATCTCGATTGGGAAGACGTTGAGGCGGTAGTAGAGGTCTTCGCGGAAGCTGCCCACCTCGATCATGCTTTCAAGGTTCTTGTGGGTAGCGGCGATGATGCGCACGTCGACGCTCTGGGTCTTGTTGCTGCCCACGCGCTCGAAGGTGCGCTCCTGCAACACGCGCAGCAGCTTGACCTGCATCGGCAGCGGCATGTCGCCGATTTCGTCGAGGAACAGGGTGCCGCCGTTGGCCAGCTCGAAACGCCCGGCACGGCTGGTGATCGCCCCGGTAAAGGCGCCCTTCTCGTGGCCGAACAGTTCGCTTTCAAGCAGCTCTGCCGGGATCGCCCCGCAGTTGACCGGCACGAATGGCCCGTCGCGGCGCTTGGAGTGGTAGTGCAGGTTGCGTGCGACCACTTCCTTGCCGGTGCCCGACTCGCCGAGGATCAGCACACTGGCGTCGGTATCGGCCACTTGCTGCATCATCTGGCGCACGTGCTGGATGGCGCGGCTGGTGCCGACGAGGCTGCGGAACAGGTTGGGTTCGCGGTGGCGACCGCGCTCGCGGGCCTGGTCGTACATCTCGCGATAGACCTGGGCACGGTGCAGGGAATCAAGCAATTTGCTGTAGCTGGGGGGCATTTCCAGGCTGGAAAGTACGCGGCGGCGTTGGTCTTCCGGCAGCTCGACAGAAGAAATATCGCCAATCAGCAACACGGGAAGGAACTCATCCCAGGTAGACAGTGTCTTTAACAAGCCCAAAACAGCGCCTGGAGCGTTTACCGTCCCGATCAGCACACAAATGACTTCACGGCTCGATGACAACGAGCTGACCGCCTGCTGCCAGTCATGGCTACCGCAGGGCAGATTTTCTTCGCCAAGAAAATTCAAAATCACCGCCAGGTCGCGGCGGCGGACGCTATCGTCATCGATCAGCAGAATTTTGGTTTCACGCCACATGCAATAGCAACTTCCCTAGTAAAACTTCCTGCCCCGAGATTGAGGGCAATCGAGGCGCCTGTAAGACTTCTTACCCTACTAGACGTCTGAAATCTGAAAACAGCACTAGTTAAGTCAAAAATGCGAGCACAGTCAAATATATGACGCGCCGTTCGGATTAACTGAGCCATTCAGCCGAACAGATGGTAAACCTTTGACGCATTTTTAGCTTGGTTGATCTGCGACATCTCTTCAAAAATAGCCTGCCTTTCGCCCGTCGTCACCTGCAGCAATTGCTGGTAGACCGCCAACAGGCTCTCAAGCTTCTCACGCAACGCATCTTCGTCTACCGGCGCCTCACTGAGCACCTGCTCGATCACGTCGCGACAGCCCATATCCAGCTCGCCGATGGCGTCCCAGTTACGGTCCGCCAGCGCGCCCATCAGCGCCTCACGGGTTTCATCAATGCGTTGCAGTGCGTGGCTCATGACGTGTTCCTCAAGGCACCCAGGCCTTATTCTGCGGTGGCCTGTGGGGCGCCAATCGCATCCCAGCCTTCTTTAACGGTAATCATCAAACGAGCCACTTCGTCGATCATGTCGACGTCGTTATGCAGGTTGGCTTCCATCAGACGGTTGGTCATGTAGGCGTACAGACTCTCCAGCTGTTGGACGTAAGCCGGGTTATCACTCTTTTCAGCGTCCAGGCCGTCGCGCAGGCCGATCACGATGTCGATGGCCTTGCCGAGCATCAGGCCCTTCTGGGCGATGTCGCCACGCGCCAGCGCGCCCTTGGCCTGTGCCATACGGTCGAGCCCGCCTTCCATCAGCATTTGCACCAGGCGATGCGGGCTGGCTTCGGAGATCTGAGCATGGGAATTGACCTTCTGGTATTGGCGAAGGGCTCTCATGGGATTCATGTTTCTACCTCGTGACAGGCGACAGCGAAAAGGATTCTAGTAACCAATATGTCGACGGGTTCGCAAAAAGCTTTAGCCCCCGTCGTCCCGCGATAAAAAAAGGCCAGGCAGATTGCCTGGCCTTTTTTGTTCAGCAGGGGATCAAGTATTGGTCTTGACGTTATTCAGCGCATTGAGCGTGGTCATGACGCTGGTGCTTTGCTGGCGCAGTTGGGCGACCAGGGTGTCCATGGCGTTGTACTTGGCCGACAGGCTGTTGGTGAGCAGGGTCATGCGCTCGTCGAGCGTGGCCTGGTCCTTGGTCAGGTCCTTCAGCGTATTCGACAAGGATGTCGAACGCGTCGCCAGGATACCGGTACTCGCCTTGGCAAAGTCATCCGTGGCGCTTTTCATCCTCGCCAACATGCCGTCCTTACCGCTGAACATGCTGTTGATGTCGGCGCCGTTGGTTTTAACCGCCGCGTCCCACTTCTTGTCATCGATCGCCAGTAGGCCCGTGCTCGAACTGGTGGTCACGCCGAACTGCGCCAGGGACTTGAACGCACCGGTGCCCGACAGCGTGTTGAACTCATTGCGGATCGTGCTCTGCAACGAACGCATGGTCGAGTCGCCGGTCAACGCTGCCGCCGTGGTGCTGCCGTCCAGGTTCGTAGTGACCTTGGTTTCGGCGTTCATGGCGGTGATCAGGGCGTTGTAGGTGTCAATGAAACCCTTGACCCCGGACTTGAGTGCGGTGTTGTTGGTGCTTACGGTAATCAGCGTGGCGTTTTTCACCGGCGGATCACTTGTGTCACCGGTTTTGACTGCCGATACAGCCACCAGCTTGATGTTCACGCCACTGAGCGCGCCCTCGATGCTGTTGGTCTTGGACACAGACGCAACCCCATCGATGCTGTAGAGCGCATCCTTGGGCTGTTCGACGACCGTGGCACCCACATCCAGCCCCGAGGTGCCAGAGAGAGTAAGGTCCGAGCCGGTCCCCATGGTGGTAGAGGTCAGGATCAATCGCGAACCGTTGGAGTCGGTTTGAATGTTGGCGCTCAGCCCCGAAGTACCAAACTGGGTATTGATCGAGTCACGCACCTGCTGCAGGGTCGCCCCCGCTGGAACATTGAGGTCGTAAGCCTTGCCCGACTGAGTAATGGTCAGTGTCGTCGACTTGTCCGTCGCGTTGACTACCGTCGAGGTGCCACCGCTGAAGTTCTTGCTCGACAGCTTTGACGCCTGGGCCAACTGGTCGACGATCAATCGGAAGCTGCCGTTCGAGGCCGTATTGCTGGCCGTCATGGTCGCGGTCTTTTCATCCGACGACGAACCGCTCAAGCCGGTGAAACTGCTGTCCTTGGACATGGTGTCCAGAGCATTGCGGAACGCATCCAGAGCGGCCTGAACCTTGCCGATCGAAGACAGCGTGGTGGTCGCCTTCGCAGACGCGGTATTGATCTGCGTTTGCTTGGGCACCTTTTCGGCGTTGACCAAGGATGTCACGATCGCTTGCGTATCGATGTTCGAACCGATACCACTTACCGTTGAACCCGCCATCATCTATCTCCTGTTCGGTGGCTGCCGTTATCTTGACTTATTACGCCTCAAGACCAGACAGCAACAAGTTTCATGCCAGCTCAGACCTTGTCGTCAAACAACAAGTTGCTTGCGCTGCTGAGGTTCTGTGCCAGCTTCAAGGCTGTTTCCGACGGAATCTGGCGAATCACTTCACCATTGTCGGTATTGATGACCTTGACCACCACGCGGTGGGTGGAGTCATCAATGGAAAAGTCCAGGCTACGCTGAGTGGCCTGAACGAAATCACGAATATCGGTTACTGCTTTTTCCAGGTCGGCGCGTGCGGGCTCTTGGCTGATCGCGGGCGTTGCCTGGACATTCTTGACACTGTTGTCAGTCACTACCTTGGCAGGTGCGCTTTGAGGTGCAACCGGCGGATAAGACTGGTTCAGCTTTACACTCATGTCCATGTCCAATCTCCTCTAAACCGAAAAAACGGAAGGGCACGTAGACGCGCCCTTCCGTTAGTTACCAAGCGCTGGGATTACTGAAGCAGCTTCAGTACAGCAGATGGCAGCTGGTTAGCCTGCGACAGGATCGCGGTGGAAGCCGACTGCAGGGTTTGTTGCTTGGTCAGTTCGGCGGTTTCGGAAGCGAAGTCGACGTCCTGAACGGTGGAACGTGCAGCGGTGGAGTTCTTCTGAATGTTCTGCAGGTTGTCTGCAGTGGTAGTCAGACGGTTCTGGGTAGCACCCAGGCCCGAACGAACGCCGTCGATAGTGCCGATGGCCTTGTCGATAACAGCCAGCGCGTTTTGAGCGTTGGTAGCGTCGGTCACGTCGGTGTTAGAGATGGTGGTCTTGGTCGACGAAACGGTAGCAGCCGAGAACAGGTCCGATACACCAGTACCAGCATCGCTCAGGGAGTAGCCTTTAGCCGAGTCCAGGGAAACCTGACCGGTCACAACGATTGCAGCAGCACCCAGAGCAGCCGGGGTGGCGAATGCGCCAGCGCCGTCTTTAGCGCCAACCAGGATGTTGGTCTGGGCGTTGGCATCAGCACCGGAGAACGACAGGTTTTCGCCGGAATCCGACTTGACCGACAGGGTTTTGTTGGATTCGTCGTAGTTAACGCTGATGCCCAGTTTGGCAGCGTTCGATTTCAGCTGGTCAGCCAGGCCGGCCAGGTCCTTCACGCCGACGAAATCAACAGCATTACCGCTACCTACAGCCAGTTTGAAGTTCGACGGAGTGGCAGCGCCTACTTCCAGTTTGACTTCAGTGCTGGCGGTAGCAGTCAGGCCACCGATCGAACCGTTCAGGCCCGCAGCGATGTCTTTAGCCGAAGCGCCTGCAGCGTAAGTTACGGTTTTGGTCTGACCGTTGCCGGTAACAGTGATGTCGCCGCCAGCCAGGCCAGTTGCGCTAGGCACGATGGCCTTGGTTTTGACCTGCTGCGAACCAATGTTGTTGGCTGCAACGTTTTCCAGGCTCAGGTTGATGGTTTCGTTAGCGTTGGCGCCAACCTGGATAGCTTTGGTACCGTACGAACCGTCCAGCAGCTTCTGGCCACCGAAAGTAGTGGTTTGCGAGATACGGGTCAGTTCCGAAGTCAGAGCCTGGTATTCGTCGTTGTTCGACTTACGGTCGTCAGCGCTGAGGGAGCCAGTAGCGGAAGACAGAGCCAGGGTACGCATTTTTTGCAGGATGTCGGTCGAAGCCTGCATCGCGCCTTCAGCGGTCTGAGCGATGGAGATACCGTCGTTCACGTTTTTTACTGCTTGGCCCAGGCCGTTGATTTGGCTGGTCAGGCGGTTAGCGATCTGCAGGCCGGCAGCGTCGTCTTTAGCGCTGTTGATACGCAGGCCGGAAGACAGGCGCTGCATGGAAGTGGCCAGGGCGCCGCCAGCTTTGTTCAGGTTGCCCTGAGTAGTGATCGAAGCAATGTTGGTGTTTACTGTTAAAGCCATGACGAAATCCTCGTTGGATGGATACTGCGGCTTCCGGCCCTGGCAACCGCCGGGTGTGGCCTGAGAACCTACGTAATAGTTATCGTCGTGGTGGGCAGTTGCTTGAGGATTTTTTTGATTTTTTTTACTGGCGCCGTGCCACCCCTTGCAATTCAAGGGTTTACGCAGACGCAAACCCCCTATTTCATTGGTGTTTCTGGCGCCAAATAAAAAACGCCGATGATCTCTCGATCATCGGCGTTTTTTTATAGGCCCTGCTAAAGGGTCACGGGCGATACAAAATCGCCGAACCCCACGACAGGCCCACACCAAAACCGCTGATGGCCACGCGCTTCCAGGTGGCGTCCATCACATGCTTTTCCAGCAGCAGTGGAATGCTCGACGACACGGTGTTACCGGTCTCGACCATGTCCTTGATGAACTTCTCCACGGGTGCATCTTCAAAGCGGCGCGCCACGGCGTCGACAATCGCCGCACTGCCCTGGTGGATGCAGAACGCGTCAATCTCATCAGCCTTGAGGTCCGACTCTTTGAGCAGCTCGTGCAAATGCGCCGGGACCTTGAGCAAAGCGAAGTTGAACACTTGGCGGCCGTTCATGAAGAACACGCCATCGCTGACCTTCAAGTGCGGCGCGCCGGAACCGTCGGTGCCGAACTTGGACTTGCCCAGCAACCACGGCGCGTCTTCGCCCATCCAGGTGGCGGTGGCGGCATCGCCGAACAGCATGGTGGTGTTGCGGTCTTCCGGGTCGACGATCTTCGAATACGGGTCGGCGGTGATGAGCAGGCCGTTTTTCAGGCCGGTGGCTTCCATGAAGCCCTTCATCGCGTAGATGCCGTAGACGTAGCCGGAGCAGCCCAGGGAAATATCAAAGGCCGCCACATGCGTCGGCAGGCCCAGCTTGTCCTGGACGATGGCGGCGGTGTGGGGCAAACCCTCTTCATCACCGTTCTGGGTGACGACAATCAGCGCGTCAATCGATTCGCGCTTCAGGTCCGGGTTGTTGGCAAACAAAGCGTTGACCGCCTCGACACACAGATCGGAAGTTTCCTGGGCGGCTTCCTTGCGCGGCAGGAACGCCGAACCGATCTTGCCAATGATGAATTCTTCATCCTTGGCGAATTTGGCACCCTGGGCGTAGTTATCGATCCCGTCTGCCGGCACGTAACTGGCGATGCTTTTTATGCCAATCATTGTGGCTTCCCAATACTAAATAGCTGGAGAACACCCCGAGGACTGCGCCCGGAGTGCTGACAATAAAGGGGATAACCCCATAACAATCTCGCTGAAAGCCGCCCCGCAAGGACCCTGTGACGACTTATCCTTTTCACACGATACAGTGAAGATGCGCTTTATGACTCACAGGTCACTCAATTTTGTGTGCTTTATGCAAAACGTTTCAACAATTTAGCCCCAGAAACGACAACGGCCCGCTCTGTTTCCAGAGCGGGCCGCTTGACTTGAAGCCACTTACATCTTGTTGAACAGACTCAACTGCGAGACTTTCACGAAGGCCAGCTGCGAGGCTTCGAGCATGGTTTGCTGCAGCGTCAGGTTGATCGCCGCCTCGCCCATGTCGACGTTGGCCAAGGCGCTCATGGTGGTGGTGTTGGCCAAACTGATGCTGGCGTTTGCGCTGGCCTGCACCGTCAACGCATTCTCCCGCGCACCGATGGAGCCACGCACGTTGTCCACCTGGTCGGCCGAGCTGGTGAGGTTACTGACCGCAGCGTTCAGCGCGTTCTGAAGCTTGACCCGCGCCCCCGGAATACCGTCCGCCGGTTGTTCCAGCGCCTTGCGCAGTTGGCCCAGGGTATCGAGGGCGTTCTGGGTTTTCTGGGTGGTGTTGCCTACCGAAAACTGATCGCCGACGTTCGGCGTACCGCTCAGTTCGAAGGTGACGCCCGCTGCCGTGATGGTGCTCGGGCCCGGCGGGGTGCCGGTGCCAGGGGTGACCACGCCATTGTCCACAATCGGCTTGCTGCCAGCGGTGTACGGCTGGGCATAGACCTTGTAGGCGTTCGGGTCGGTGTCGTCGAACTTGATCAATACGCCGCTGTTGGGAAAGGTGCTCGAATAGCTGGCCGCACTGCTGACGCTGGCGTTGGTCAATTGCGCACTGGACGTGTTGCTCGCGGTCCGTGCGATATTGAACCCATCAGGCTTGGCGCTGAGGCTGAACTCACGCCCCTTGACCAGCGCATCGGCATCAGGCCCGGTGGCGCGGTCGGTGAGGTCTACCGTGATATCGAACTTGACGCCGCGCAGGTTGACGCTGGCGCTGCCTTCCTTGGTGGAGTCGAACGTGCCGTTACCGTCAACCTGCGACGTAATGTCGTTGTTGTCTTTGTCGGTAATGACGTACTGGGTGCTGCTGGTGAAGGTCAGCTTGTACGGCTGGCCGTCGGCAAACTGCCGGGTGTAGTCGGAGCCCGACGTGACCAGGCCGCTCGATATAGCGACCTTGTGGTCGTCGACCAACGGCGGCGAAATCGCCGGCGCCACCGGCGCAGCAGCCGGCGCGAGGTAATTGGCCTGGGTGCGACTGGTGTTGACCGCCCCTTCCAGGATCGTCTTGCCGGTATCGCCGGTGCGCACCGTCAGCGTCTCGGAAACCTGCAGGCTCAGCTCGTTCTCATCACCCTGATAGCTGTATGTGCCATCGTTGTTGCGCGAGTACGGCGGCGTGTCGGTCTTGGAGCCGGAGAACAGGTAGTTGCCGGCCGCATCCTTGCTGTTGAGCAAGCCCAACAGTTGATCCTCAAGCGCGCCCACTTCGACCGAAATGGACTTGCGGTCAGCATCGCTGGTCACGCCGCCGGCACGCAGCGCCAGTTGGCTGCCGGCCTGGATTGTGGTGTTGATCGCATCCAGGATGCTTTCTTCGTTCGTCAGCTTGTTCTGGATACTGGTGATATTGCCGCTGTACTGCGACAGCATGTCTTTCTGCTGTTGCAGCATCAGCAAGCGCTGGGCTGCTACCGGATCGTCCGAAGCGGTCTGCACACGCACGCCGGAACTCGCTTGCTGCTGGGCCTGCACCACACCCGAATAGTTGTTCTGATACTTGCTGGCACTGGTGTCGAAATACTGCTGTGTAGAAATGCGCATCGTCCCAGACTCCCTTAAAGACTATTGATCAGCGTGCTGAAGGTTTCTTGCGCAGCCTTGATGATCTGCGACGACGCTGTGTAGTACTGCTGGAACTTGATCATGTCGCCCGCTTCTTCATCCAGGTTGACCTGGGAGACGGAGTTGCGCGCGTTCTTGTTGGCCGTCAACAGCGCGTTGGTGGCCGTGGTGTCCGTGGTGGCCGCTGCGGCCTTGGCGCCAACGGTCGAGACCAACTTGCTGTTGGCCCCCACCAGGCTGGTGCCGCCACTGCCATCGGCCGCCAGGCCTACGGTTGCCTTGGTCTGCAGGTTGAGCAGGGCCTGGGCGTTGCGGTTGTCGGACTTGCCGGAGGCATTGAACGAGAAGGAGGTGCTGTCGCCGTTGGCCGGCGAACCGCCCACCGTGGTGTCGAAGCTGAAGTTCTTGGCCGGCGACAACAAGGTTCCGCTGGCATCACGCATCGGTACGCTGATGCTGATCTTGTTGGTCTGCCCCGGCACGATGCTGCCGGAACCGATCGGATCACCCTGGGCGTTGCTGAGGGTGTAGGCCTGCGTGCCATCGGCTGCCGGTTTGGCGAAGACCATCGTCACCGGCATCGAGTGTTCGATGCCGGTGCGCAGTTGTGCGGTGTCGGCGCCGCCCTGGATGTCCAAGGGCACGGTGAGCGTCGGCGGCGTAAAAGTGCCGGTGCCCTGGTTGGTTTTACCCGCCTCGCCCTGCAACGGCGCGGCAAACGCAATCTTGCTCGGGTCGGTCAGGATGGTGCCGATTTCCTTGGCGCCGTTGGCCGTCGGGCTGACCTTGAAGCTGTCGCCCGCCTGCACGTTTGTTCCCGTCTTGACCGCCAGGGTGAACCCATCGATAACCGGCGGCGGCGTGGCACTCAGGTCATACGTGCCCATGGCCTTGCCGTCGGAACGCAGCACCGTGACCTTATTGAGGTTGGCACCATCGTTGAAGCTGACCTTGTAATCGAAGTTGGTCAGTTGGCTGCTGTCCTTGATCGTCACGCCCAGCGCGCCGTCGCCCAGGTTGCCTTGGGCTGCCTGGCTGCGCAGGGCAACGGAGGCGGCGTTGTTGATGTCGGTGAACATCGAGGCGCCGAACTCGCCATTGAGGTCCAGGCCCTGGCCCAATTGGCTGTTGAGGGCATCGGCAGTGACAAGCGCGATACGCCCCAGGTCATTGATGGCTGGCATCAGCGCATCGCTGCGATAACGCAGCAGGCCACCGATGCTGCCGCCACTGATCACATTGCCCAGGTCCAGGGTCGTACCGCCCGGCGCATTGAGCTGGATCGTGTACTGGCTGGTGTCGCTGTTGCTCGGCACCGCGGAAATGCTGCTGGACTGATCGCCCAGCACCAGGGACTGGCCGCTGCCGGTGCTGACGCTGAACACGCCGTTCTTTTCCGTGGCGGTCACGCCGATCAACTCATTGAGCGAACGCACGGCCTCAGCCCGGGAATCGAGCAGGTTGGCCGGAGTGGTGTTGGACGAACCCTGGACCTGGGCGATCTGCTTGTTGAGGGACGCAATCGACGACGTCAGTTGGTTGACCTGATCGCTCATCGAGGTCAACTGGCTGTTGATGGTCTCTTTCTGCTGGCTCAACTGGCTGGAGATCGCATTGAACCGGTTGGTCAGCGTCTGGGCGTTAGTGAGCAGGATCTGGCGGGCCGACGTATCGTTCGGGCTGGCCGAGGCGGTCTGCACTGCGGCAAAGAACGAGCTGAGCACGGCGGACATGCCGGTGGTCTTGTCCGACAGCGTCTTGTCGACCGCACTGACCTGGTCCAGATACGCCTTGGCGTCGCTGTTGAGCGAGGTGCTGTTCTGGTAGGCGGTGTCCAGGTATTCGTTATAGACCCGGCGCACGTCGGCCAGGGTGGTGCCGCTGCCGATGAATACGCCGCCGTACTGGTTGTTCGCGTTCGCACTCTGGGTGGTCTGCTGACGCGAATAGCCCGCGGTATTGGCGTTGGCGATGTTGTTACTCAGAACCGACAACGATCCTTGAGCGGCGTTTAGCCCCGACATCCCGATATTGAGCAAACTCATGGTTCAGACCTTATAAATGAGTGGTCGCGCCCGCGGCAGCGTAATCCTGATAACTGTTCATCGTTTTTGCGATCTGCGAAATCTTGCTGGCGTAGGCCGGATCGGTGGCGTAACCGGCTTTTTGCAACTCGCGCACAAACTGTTCCGGGTTGTCGGCCGACTTCACAACTTCTTTATAGCGATCATTGCTTTGCAGCAAGGTCACGAGGTCGTGGAAGCTGTCCTGGTAGGAGTCGTAGGAACGGAACTGCGCCGTTTCCTTGACCATCGCGCCATCGCGAAACTCGCTGGTGATTGCACGGGCCTGACCGCCCTGCCAACTCTGGCCGGCCTTGATACCGAACAAGTTGTGGCTGCTGCTGCCATCTTCGGCGCGCATCACCGATTTGCCCCAACCGGTTTCCAGGGCGGCCTGGGCCACCAGGTACTTCGGATCCACGCCAATACGCGCTGCCGCGGCCTTGGCCATCGGCAACATGGTGGCGACAAATTCATCCTGCGAACTGAACGCCTTTTTCGCCGGTGCCAGTGGCGGCTGGGCCACGGCGCGGCTGTAGATCTGCATACGGTCATTGGGCACGGCAAAACTGCGTGCGGTGCTGTTGATGACGTTGTCGTCGGCGGCACTGTTACGCAGCGGCGCGGTCTTGGCCTCGGCCGCCACTTGGGTGCTCGGCACAATACCGGCGAGCAGGCGATCGGCCAGCTTGCTTGGCAAGGCAATGCGGCGCTGGTTCATCAGTTCCATGTCGTTGCTGTGGGTAGCGGCGGCACCGGCCTGAGGCTCGGCCACACGATAGGCCCACAACGGACGCTGGCCATTGGAGCGACCCAGCGGACCTTCGGCCTGGGTGCCGGCGGCAATTTCCGTCGGCACGTCGACTTTCTTGACGGGTTCTGCGGCTGCCGGACCTTGCAAGGTGGCCGCAGCAGCGTCCACCGGCTTGTTCTTCTGCATCTGGCGCATGAGCACGTCGGCCAGGCCGATACCACCGCCCTCGCGCGACATCGACACCGCCAGTTGCTGGTCGTACATCTCCTGGTACTGCTTGGCCGCCGGGGTGTTCATCGGGTTGTCTTTGCCCAGGGCCTCGGTGGCCGAACGCATCGATTTGAGCATCTCGCTCACGAACAGCGACTCGAACTCCTGCGCCACTTTGCGCATGTTGCCTTCGCTGTTCTTGTCGCCGCCGACCTTGAGCTGGTTAAGCCGGTTCAGGTCGGAGTAAGACCCCGAATCCGCCGTGCTGCTGATCCCGCTCTTGCGCATATCCATGGCCATGGCCTCAGATCACAATCAGGTCGGCTTGCAAGGCGCCGGCCTGTTTCAAAGCTTCAAGAATTGCCATCAGGTCGCCAGGCGCCGCGCCCACTTGGTTCACCGCGCGGACAATCTCATCCAGCGTGGTGCCGGGGCCGAACTTGAACATCGGCTTGGCTTCCTGTTGGGCATTGACCCGCGAGCGCGGCACGACCGCCGTCTGGCCATTGGACAACGGCCCAGGCTGGCTGACGATCGGGTCTTCGGTGATGGTCACGGTCAGACTGCCGTGGGTCACCGCAGCCGGCGATACCTTGACGTTCTGGCCGATCACGATGGTGCCGGTGCGCGAGTTGATGATGACTTTGGCCACTGCCTGGCCTGGGTCGACTTCAAGGTTTTCCAGGATCGACAGGTAATCCACACGCTGGCTTGGGTCCAGCGGCGCGGTCACGCGGATCGAACCGCCGTCGATGGCCTGGGCCACGCCAGGGCCGAGCATGTCGTTGATCTTGTCGACCACGCGCTTGGCGGTGGTGAAGTCGGACCGGTTGAGGTTCAGGGTCAGGCTGTTGCCCTGGTTGAAACCGCTGGGCACGGTACGTTCCACCGTGGCGCCACCAGGAATCCGACCGGCCGAGGGCACGTTGACGGTGATCTTCGAACCGTCGCGACCTTCGGCGTCAAACCCGCCCACCACCAGGTTGCCCTGGGCGATGGCGTAGACGTTGCCGTCGATACCTTTGAGCGGCGTCATCAGCAAGGTGCCGCCGCGCAGGCTTTTGGAGTTACCGATGGAAGCCACGGTGATGTCCACCACCTGGCCAGGCTTGGAGAACGCCGGCAAGTCGGCACTGATGGACACGGCCGCGACGTTCTTGAGCTGCACATTGCCCGAGCCCGCCGGCACCTTGATGCCGAACTGCGAGAGCATGTTGTTGAAGGTCTGCAAGGTAAACGGGGTTTGGGTGGTTTGGTCGCCCGTACCATTGAGCCCCACCACCAGGCCGTAGCCGATCAACTGGTTGGAACGCACGCCGGAGATGCTCGCGATGTCTTTCAGGCGTTCGGCCTGGGCGACAGCGCTCAACGAAAGCAGGAGTGCGGCCGCCATCAGCTGTTTGAATTTCAAAGTGGCCACCTAGAAAGGGAACAGCGGGCTAAGGAAGAAACGGTCGAACCAGCCCGGCTGGCTCGCATCGGCAAAGGCGCCAGTGCCGGAATAAGTGATGCGCGCATCGGCAATCCGCGTGGACGGTACGGTGTTGTCGGTGGAGATGTCATCGGCGCGCACCATGCCGGCGATGCGTACCAGCTCGTCACCGGTATTGAGGGTCATCCACTTCTCACCGCGCACGGCGATGATGCCGTTGGGCAATACATCGGCCACGGTCACGGTGATCGAACCGGTCAGGCTGTTGCCCTGCCCTGCCGCGCTCTTGCCGTCGGTGGCACGGGATCCGCTGTAGCCGGCGTTCAGGGTCAGGTCACCATCGCTCAACGGGTTATTGACGTTGGGCACAGCGCCAAACAGCGAGCTCAAACCAAGGCTGGCGGTGCTGTTCTTGCCCACTTGGGAGTTGGCGTTCTTGCTGGCCTGGGTGCGCTCGTTGAGGGTGATGGTGATGATGTCACCCACCCGGAACGCCTTGCGGTCGCTGTACAGGTTCTGTTCGAAACCGGCCTGGTAGATCGAGCCATTGTTGGCAGCCGCCGGCAACGGCGTGCGCGGCAACACCGGCGCGTAGTACGGGTCATTGGGTTTGGGCGTCGGGGCGACACAGCCCGCGAGCACGGCAATCCCACTCAATGCCAAAACGGAAACAAAGCGATTCATGACCCATACCTCACGGTGTAGCAGGCGCCCTCAAGAGCGCCCCATAGACTTGATTACAGATTCTGCGTTACGAACGAGAGCATCTGGTCGGCGGTGGAAATCACCTTGGAGTTCATTTCGTAGGCGCGCTGAGTGGTGATCATGTTGACCATCTCTTCCACGGTGCTCACGTTGGAGGTTTCCAGGGTGCTTTGCAGCGTGGTGCCGAAACCGTTCAGGCCAGGGGTGCCGATCTGCGGCGCGCCGCTGGAGGCGGTTTCCAGGAACAGGTTGTTACCCATGGCCTGCAGGCCGGCCGGGTTGATGAAGTCGGCGGTTTGCAGGTTGCCGATCACTTGCGATGCCGGGTTGCCGGCCACGGTGATGGACACGGTGCCGTCGTTGCCGACGGTGAAAGTCTTGGCATCGGCTGGCACGATCACGGCCGGCTCCAGGGCGAAACCGTTGGCGGTGACGATCTGGCCATTGGAATCCAGGTGGAAAGTACCGTCGCGGGTGTAGGACGTAGTCCCATCCGGTTGCAGGATCTGGAAGAAACCACGGCCGTTGATGGCCATGTCCAGCGGCTGACCGGTCTGTTGCAGGTTACCGGCGCTGAAGTTCTTCTGGGTGCCGACGATTGCCACACCGGTACCCAATTGCAGGCCCGACGGCAGTTCGCTGTCCTGGGTCGACTGGGCACCCGGCTGCTTCTTGATCTGATAGAGCAAGTCCTGGAACTCGGCGCGGTCACGTTTGAAGCCCGTGGTCGATACGTTCGCCAGGTTGTTGGAAATGGTCGTCAGGTTGGTGTCCTGGGCGGACAGACCTGTTTTGGCAACCCATAGAGCCGGAAGCATGGTGTTCTCCTTCGTGCGCCTGTTTGTTGGCGCCGTTTAGCAAATTAGTGAGTGAGCGCTGATCAGCTCATCTGCATGACGCGAGTCATGGCCTGGTCGTCTTCCTTGGCGCTGTTCATCATCTTGATGTGCAGCTCGAACTGCTTGGAAAGCGCCAGCACTGCCGTCATCTCTTCCACGGCATTGACGTTGCTTGCCTGCAGGAAACCCGAGGTCAGCTTGACAGTCGCATCGGCTACGGCAGGCTGGCCATCCTTGGTGTGGATGGTGCCGTCGAGGCCTTTATTCATATTCTTGAGGTCGGGCTGGACCAGCTTGATCCGGTCCACTTCCGCCATCACCCGTGGGCCTTCGCCCATGGCGCGGATGCTGATGGTGCCGTCGGAGCCGACTTCGATCTTCTGCTGGGGCGGCACGGCAATCGGGCCACCGTTGCCCATGATCGGCATGCCGTTGCCGGCGCGCAGCACGCCCAATGCATCAACGTTCATGCTGGCGCTGCGCACGTAGGCTTCGCTGCCGTCCGGGGTCTGCACCGCCATCCAGCCGTCGCCGCTGACGGCCACGTCCAGGTCACGGCCGGTCTCGATCATCGCGCCAGGGGTGAAGTCAGTGGCTGGACGCTCGGTCAAGGCAAACGCCCGCGCCGGAAAGCTGTCACCGAACACCGGCATCGAACGCGCCTGCTCCAGGTCACGTTGAAAACCGTTGGTGGAAATGTTCGCCAAGTTGTTGGCATGGGCCTTCTGCGCCAGTGCATTCTGGCTGGCGCCGGTCATTGCCACATAAAGGTACTTGTCCACACTCTTTCCTCTTTCTGACGCAGGCTTGCCGCCCACCGCTGTACTGATGAGGCTTAAGCAATTTGCGAACCAACTTTGTGAAAGTGGCTAAAGTGCAGGCAGGGCAAGGGTTTTCACGGACGCGCAAGTATTTCGAGGTTGTACCAGAGTCGAAAAAACGGCGGACTACTGCCGCTTCCGGCAACTACCGGTCAGGAAAACGACGAAGATCAATTGTGGGAGGGGGCTTGCCCCCGATGACGGTGGTTCAGTTGCTGATGTATGAGTGACACACGGCTATCGGGGGCAAGCCCCCTCCCACATTTTGCCCCCACAGCGTCAGTTGATTATTTTTCGACCTTGAGAATTTCGTGATCGCGCAGTTTGTTGGCGATGGTGGTGTGCGACACCCCCAAGCGCTTCCCCAACTGGCGGCTGCTCGGATGCTCGGCATACAAACTTTCCAGCACCGCCTTCTCAAAGCGTCCGACAATCGCCTCCAACCCACCCTCCAGGGAAAAATCGCCAAGTGGCTGACGCACGCCGTAATCCGGCAAGCGAATATGCTCGACCTTCACCGTCCCGCCCTCGCACAGCGACACCGCCTGGAACAACACGTTTTCCAACTGCCGCACATTGCCCGGCCAATGGTAGTGGCTGAGCCGCTCCATCGCCGCCGGCGCGAGCTTGGGCAGCGGGCAACCGATCTGGCGGCTGGCCTGATCGAGAAAGTGTTCAACCAAAGGCCCCAGCCCATCCAGGCATTCGCGCAGCGGCGGGATGTGCAGCGACAGCACGTTAAGGCGGTGATAGAGATCCTGACGGAATTCGCCACGGGCGCAGAGTTCGGACAAATCCACCTGGGTCGCGCAGATCACTCGCACATCCAGATACACCTCTTCATCACTGCCCACCCGACGAAAGCAACCGTCCTGCAGAAAGCGCAGCAGTTTCACCTGCAGGCGCGCACTCATTTCCCCCACACCATCGAGAAACAACGTACCGCCCGCCGTCAACTCCAGCAGCCCCAGCTTGCCTTCGGCCCGCGCGCCTTCGAACGCGCCGGGGCCGTAGCCGAACAACTCGGTCTCGGCCATCGACTCCGGCAGACCGGCACAATTGAGCGCCATCAGCGGCGATTGCCCACGGGGGCTGGCCAGGTGACAGGCGCGGGCCAGCAGTTCCTTGCCAGTGCCGGTTTCGCCTTCTATTAATAGCGGCGCATCCAACGGTGCCATGCGCCGGGCTTCACGCACTACCGCCGCCATGACTTTGGAGCTTTGGAAGATGCTGTCAAAGCCGCGTAACTCCTGCTTGCGCACGTTATAGATGCGCTCGCCTACGCGGTCGGCGCGGTGCAAGGTCAGCACGGCGCCGGCCATGGCTTCGCTGTCATCGTGCTCGGAGGACTGCAGCGGCGCGATGTCCGCCAGGAACACGTCACCCTTGACCTTGACCCGCAATCCATTGATCCGCGACTTGCTCGCACGCACCAGTTCCGGCAAGTCAAAGTCCTCGGCGTAGCGCGACAGTGGAATGCCCGGCACCTCGTCCACCCGCACCCCGAGCAACTGCGCCGCCGCACGGTTGGCAGCGACGATGGAGCCGCCCATGTCGATGGACAGCACTGGAAATTCCAAGGCGCCGAGCAAGGCATTGAGCTCCATGTGCCTACGCTCACTGGGCATCAGCCCTACCCTTTTCACGCCAAACACCCCGGCAATCGCCTCGAACTGCGGGCGCAGCGCCTGGAACTGCATGTTCACCAGGTTCGGGCAAAACAGGTAAATGGCATTGCCATGCTCGCCGCCGACTTCGCCCTTGGCGACGTTGACGCCGTACTCCACCAGCAGGTTGAGGATGTCCCGCAGGATGCCGATGCGGTTTTGGCAGTGCACTTTGATACGCATGAAAGGGCCCGAACAATGGGTAGGCGCCGGGTCTTTTTGACGCTGGGCGCAGATAGTCGTCAAGATTATGTGACAGTTTGTGTGCCTTTCCCAGCCCAATGCCGCGACGAACTGCACATGCGTAACGATTACTTTACGAAAATCCGCGTTATTTCCTACAAATCCACTTTACCGGCGGATGGAATCTCGCCTTGCAAGGGTTATCAATAGGTTCATCGCAGGACATAACAAGAACGAATGCCTAGCAGGAGAGCCGTATGAAACAGACGCACTACGTGGCCCGCGAGCCCGATGCGCAAGGTTTTATCCATTACCCGCCGGAAGAACACGCGGTGTGGAACACCCTGATCACGCGCCAGTTGAAAGTGATCGAAGGCCGCGCCTGCCAGGAATACCTGGACGGCATCGACAAACTCGGCCTGCCCCTGGATCGCATCCCACAATTGGGCGAAATCAATAAAGTCCTGGCCGAGACCACCGGCTGGCAAGTCGCCCGCGTCCCCGCGCTGATCCCCTTCCAGACCTTTTTCGAACTGCTCGCCCGCAAGCAATTTCCGGTGGCGACGTTTATTCGTACCCGCGAAGAACTGGATTACCTGCAAGAGCCGGATATTTTCCACGAGATCTTCGGCCACTGCCCGCTGCTGACCAACCCCTGGTTCGCCGAATTCACCCACACCTACGGCAAGCTCGGCCTGGCGGCCACCAAAGAGCAACGGGTGTACCTGGCGCGCCTGTACTGGATGACCATCGAGTTCGGCCTGGTGGACACACCCGCAGGTCGACGCATCTATGGTGGCGGGATTTTGTCGTCGCCCAAGGAAAGCGTGTACTGCCTGTCGGACGAGCCCGAGCATCAAGCCTTCGACCCGCTGGAAGCGATGCGCACGCCGTATCGCATCGACATCCTGCAACCGCTCTACTTCGTACTGCCCGAACTCAAGCGCCTGTTCGACGTGGCGCAGGAAGACATCATGGGCATGGTCGAGCACGGCATGCAGCTTGGCTTGCACGCCCCCAAGTTCCCGCCCAAACCAAAGGCTGCTTGAACTGCGTCTTTTAAGGCCAGGTGAGTCTGTTCCCTGGCCCCGCGTTGCTTTAGGGTAACGCCCACTGATCTTCACTCATTCGAATTCAGGACATCCCACATGACCACCTTGAACCAAGCCCACTGCGAAGCCTGCCGCGCCGATGCCCCGCAAGTCAGCGATGAAGAGTTGCCGGTGCTGATCAAGCAGATCCCCGACTGGAACATCGAAGTCCGCGACGGCGTAATGCAGTTGGAAAAGGTTTTCCTGTTCAAGAACTTCAAGTTCGCCCTCGCCTTCACCAATGCCATGGGTGCCATCTCCGAAGCCGAAGGCCATCACCCTGGCCTGCTCACCGAATGGGGCAAGGTCACCGTGACCTGGTGGAGCCACTCCATCAAGGGCCTGCACCGCAATGACTTCATCATGGCCGCGCGCACCGACGAAGTGGCCAAGGACGCCGAGGGCCGCAAGTAATGCACTTCGATGCCATTGGCCGCGTGCCCGGCGACCCGATCCTCGGGCTGATGGACCTGTATGCCCAGGACACCAACCCAGACAAGTTCGACCTCGGCGTAGGCGTCTATAAAGACGACCAGGGCCTGACGCCGATTCTGCACTCGGTGAAGCTCGCCGAGCAGCGTCTGGTCGACACCCAAACCACCAAGACCTACATCGGCGGCCATGGCGATGCCCGCTTCGGCGCGCTGATCCGCGAACTGGTGCTGGGCGCCGACTCCACACTGATCCGCGACCGCCGCGCCGGCGCCACCCAGACCCCAGGCGGCACCGGCGCGCTGCGCCTGAGCGCCGACTTCATCGCCCATAGCCTGCCAGGCCGTGGCGTGTGGCTGAGCAACCCGACCTGGCCGATCCACGAAAGCATTTTCGCCAAGGCCGGGCTCAAGGTCAGTCACTATCCGTATGTAGGCGCCGACAATCGCCTGGATGTGGCGGCGATGCTGGCCACCCTGTCCAGCGTGCCCCAGGGCGACGTGGTCCTGCTGCATGCCTGCTGCCACAACCCGACCGGTTTCGACCTGTCCCAGGACGACTGGCGCCAGGTGCTGCAAATCGTGCGCGAGCGCCAGTTGCTGCCGCTGATCGACTTCGCCTACCAGGGTTTTGGCGACGGCCTGGCGCAGGACGCCTGGGCGGTGCGACTGTTTGCTGCAGAATTGCCGGAAGTGCTGGTCACCAGTTCCTGTTCGAAGAACTTCGGCCTGTACAGCGACCGGGTCGGCGCACTGATCGTGTGTGCGGCAGATGCCGAGAAGCTCACGGATGTGCGCAGCCAACTGGCGAATATCGCGCGTAACTTGTGGTCCACGCCGCCGGATCATGGTGCTGCGGTGGTCGCGACCATCCTCGGTGATGCGGAGCTGAAAAAACTCTGGAGTGAAGAAGTCGAAACCATGCGTGCGCGGATCGCCCAGTTGCGATCCGGACTGGTCGAGGCGCTGGCACCCCATGGTCTGGCCGAACGGTTTGCGCACATTGGCGCGCAGCGCGGGATGTTTTCCTATACCGGCTTGAGTGCCGAACAGGTCAAGCAACTGCGTGAGAAGCACAGCGTGTATATGGTCAGTTCAGGGCGGGCAAATGTGGCCGGGGCGGACGCGACGCGATTGGCTCAGCTGGCCCAGGCCATCGCCGACGTCTCCAACTGAAAAAACCGGGCCTTTATGTGGGAGGGGGCTTGCCCCCGATAGCAATCTTTCAGCAAAAAATGGGCTGACTGACCCACTGCCATCGGGGCAAGCCCCCTCCCACATTTTGCCCGAGTACACCTCTGCCCTCGGCGCTGCCGGCCCAAGCTATCGCCGACGTCTGCATCTGAAAAAACCGGGAATCAAGGTGGGAGGGGGCTTGCCCCCGATAGCAATCTTTCAGCAAAAAATGGGCTGACTGACCCACTGCCATCGGGGGCAAGCCCCCTCCCACATTTTGCCCGAGTACACCTCTACCCTCGGCGCTGCCGGCCCAGGCTATCGCCGACGTCTGCATCTAAAAAAACCGGGACTCAAGGTGGGAGGGGGCTTGCCCCCGATAGCAATCTTTCAGCAAAAAATGCGCTGACTGACCCACTGCCATCGGGGGCAAGCCCCCTCCCACATTTTGCCCGAGTACACCTCTACCCTCGGCGCTGCCGGCCCAAGCTATCGCCGACGTCTCAAACTGACGAAACCGGGATTAAGTGTGGGAGGGGGCTTGCCCCCGATAGCAGTCTTTCAGCAAAAAATGGCCTGACTGACCCACTGCCATCGGGGGCAAGCCCCTTCCCACATTTTGCCCGAGTACACCTCTACCCTCGGCGCTGCCGGCCCAAGCCATCGCTGACGTCTGCATCTGAAAAAACCGGGACTCAAGGTGGGAGGGGGCTTGCCCCCGATAGCAGTCTTTCAGCAACAAATGCGCTGACTGATCCACTGCCATCGGGGGCAAGCCCCCTCCCACTTTTAGACTGCGTTGACCGCTAGCCCGCGACCATTTCTGCCTTGAGCAGCGCTTCCTTGGCCTGTGCATCCGCCAAGCGATACAACTCGATGCTCCCATCCCAGTGTTCGATCAACGCCGTGCACGACTCCACCCAATCACCGCAATTGAGGTAGTCCACCTCGCCGACCTTGCGAATCTCCGCATGGTGAATATGCCCGCACACCACGCCATGTAATTCGCGCTTGGTCACTTCATGGGCGATGGCTTCTTCGAAATCACTGATAAAGCTCACGGCGGTTTTGACCTTGTGCTTCAGGTACGCCGACAGCGACCAATAGCCATAGCCGTACCGCGCACGCCAGTGGTTCAACCAGCGGTTCAACGTGAGGGTAAATTCGTAGGCCGAGTCGCCGAGGAAGGCGAGCCAGCGGTGATAGCGGGTGATGACATCGAACTGATCACCGTGGATCACCAGTAAATGCCGGCCATCGGCGGTCACGTGCACCGCCTCATCCACCAACTGGATATTGCCCAGGATCAGTTTGGAATAGCGGCGCAGGAACTCATCATGGTTGCCGGTGACGTAGATCACCTCAGTGCCACGCTTGGCCATGGTCAGCAAGCGGCGGATCACGTTGGTGTGAGCCTGGGGCCAGTACATGCCGCCGCGCATTTTCCAGCCGTCGATGATATCGCCCACCAAATACACCTTGTCGGCGTGGTAGCCCTTGAGGAAGTGCGACAAATGTTCGGCCTGGCAATCCCGGGTGCCCAAGTGCACGTCGGAGATCCACAGGGTGCGTACGCGCTGCTTGCGGCTGGGTTTGGTGAACTCGGCACTGGTCATGGGCATCCCTCGACGCTGTTTTCGCGAGCTTGCGCCCTGGCGATTAATAGCCCATGACAGCTGTGCGTCAGTCTGATGACAGCGTCTGTCGCCCACAGCCATGACCATGCGCAGTTGGTGTTCGGGCTGTCCGGTCATCTGGACTTGGAAGTCGATGGCCGTGGCAGCCAGGTGCGCGAAAGCAGCGTGATGGTGCTGCCCTTTTCTGCCCACCACGTTGCGCGAGTTTGGCGCCTCTCCCGGCGCGTTGCGGCGCTCGGCATAAGGCGAGTCTTACGCTAAAAATCGCGAGCTGCGCGACAGACGTCCGCCCCCGTACCCTCTAGACTGCGATTCTGTTACCCCGTTGGTTCAAGGATCGCAATGACTCCCCGTTCAGCCCTCGGCGCCTTGCATATCGGCGCATTGATGTTTGGTCTTACCGGTGTATTCGGCAAGCTGGCGGCCGCCTCGCCGGCCATTATCGTCTTCGGTCGCGCCGCGTTCGCCGTCATTGCCCTGGCCGTGTTTGCGCGCTTCGCCAGCAATGCCCCGTGGAAAACCCTGGAACTGCGCGACTGGAAACGCCTGCTGGTCAGCGGCGTATTACTGGCCGCGCATTGGGTAACCTTCTTTATCGCAGTCAAGGTGGCGGGCGTGGCCGTCGCCACCCTTGGCTTCACCGCGTTCCCGGCGTTTACCGTGATCCTTGAAGGGCTGATCTTCCGCGAGCGCATTCGCGCCAATGAAGTCGTGCTGGTGGCGCTCGTCACCGTCGGCCTGGTGCTGGTGACGCCGGACTTCAACCTGGCCAGCGAAGCCACCGGCGGTTTGCTCTGGGGCATCGCCTCGGGGCTGTTGTTCTCGTTGTTGTCGCTGAATAACCGCGCCAGCTCCGGGCGAATTCCTGCCGTACAGGCTGCACTGTGTCAGAACGTGGTAGTCGCGGTGTGCCTGCTGCCCGTAGCCGCACCGGGACTTGCGGATGTGCGTGCGCTGGACTGGTTGTGGATCGGCCTGCTCGGCGTGTTCTGCACCGGCCTGGCCCACAGCCTGTTTGTCGCCAGCCTCGCGGTGATCAAGGCGCGCACCGCCTCCGTGGTTTTTGCCATGGAGCCGGTCTACGGGATCACGGTGGCCTGGCTGCTGTTCGCCGAAACCCCGACCCTGCGCATGCTGCTGGGAGGCGCGCTGATCATCGTCGCCATCGTGCTGTCAGGGCTGATGGGCAGCGCCAGCCAGGCCAAACAGCCGACTGCAACGGCCTGATCTATACTTTAAACATCCGCAACAGTCTGTAGTCGTTCAACGGATAACTGACCGCCCGACAACAGCCTTGATGTGCTCTGCAGTTGCTGCAAGCGAGTGGTCACTCCTTAAACGCAATGCAGGGGTTACACCATGGAAATGTTTATCAGCTTGCTGGTTCAAATCATCAGCGGTGTCGTCGGCGGCAATGTGGCCGGCATGACCAAACAAAGCCTGGGCACCGGGCTCAATACGATGCTGGGCGGTATCGGCGGGCTCGTACTGGGCCAGGTCGCTGCGGCGCTGACAGGTACCTCGGGCGGCGAGGCGCTGGATGTGGCGGCGGTTGGCAGCAATATTGTCGGCGGCGGCGTCGGCGGCCTGGTGCTGACGTTGATCGTGGGCTTCATCAAAAGCAAGATGGCCGCCAAGTAGCGGCCTCCGTCCGTCACCGCCAGCCGATGGCGGTGACCTTCACGGTGTGCGGTCGTTATGCCCCAGGTCGCGCTGCGGGTCGATCTGATCGCGCACGCGCTGCTTGAGCGCCTTGGCCTCAGGGAAACCGCCGTCAGCCTTGCGCTCCCAGATCTGCACGCCATCGCAGGTGATGCGAAACGCACCACCGGTTGCCGGCTCCAGCGACACTTTGCCCAGGTCATCGGCAAAGGTGCTTAACAGCTCCTGCGCCAACCACGCGGCGCGCAGCAGCCACTGGCACTGGGTGCAATAGGTGATCACGATCTCTGGTTTGCTGGCGGACATCATTTGACAAGTTCCTGGCATGACGAGGGATGAGGTTCGAGTGGCTATAATACCGGCCTTTATCGCCCAGCCCTGAGATTCCTGATGCGCCGCCTGCTGTCCTGCCTGTTTCTGTGCCTCGTCCCCCTGCTTGCCGATGCCGTAGAGCCGCCCCGCCCGAAAATCGGCCTGGTGCTGTCCGGCGGTGCCGCCCGCGGGCTGGCGCACATTGGCGTGCTCAAGGCCCTGGAGGAACAGGGCATCCATATCGACGCCATCGCCGGCACCAGCATGGGCGCGGTGATTGGTGGGCTGTATGCCTCAGGCTACAAGATCGACGAACTGGAAAAGCTCGCCCTCGGCATCGACTGGCAGCAGGCGTTGTCCGACGCACCGCCGCGTGAAGACGTGCCGTTTCGGCGCAAGCAGGATGACCGGGATTTCCTGGTCAAGCAGAAGCTCAGCTTTCGCGATGACGGCAGCCTCGGCCTTCCGCTCGGCGTGATCCAGGGCCAGAACCTGGCGCTGCTGCTGGAAAGCATGTTCGCCCACAGCAGCAACACGCGCAATTTTGACAAGCTGCCGATCCCCTTCCGCGCCGTGGCCACCGACATCACGACTGGCGAGAAAGTGGTGTTCAGCAAGGGCCATCTGCCCCAGGTGATCCGCGCCAGTATGTCGATTCCGGCAGTGTTCGCCCCGGTCGAGCTGGATGGCCGGCTACTGGTGGATGGCGGCATGACCGATAACATCCCGCTGGATGTGGCGCGGGAGATGGGCGTGGATATCGCCATCGTGGTCGACATCGGCACCCCGCTGCGCTCGCGCAAGCAACTCGCCACCGTGGTGGACGTACTCAACCAGTCCATCACCCTGATGACCCGGCGCAACTCCGAGGAACAACTCAAGGCCCTCAACCCCAAGGACGTGCTGATCCAGCCGCCCCTGGCGGCCTATGGCGTGACCGACTTTGGCCGCGCCAAGGACATGATCGACGCCGGCTACCGCGCCACCCGCGCCCTCGATCTGCGCCTGGCCCATTTACGCCCCGCCGAACCGGTTGACCCCCAACTGGCGGCCGCGCGTACGCCGGGCGAGCGCACCCCGGTGATCACTGCGATCCGGCTGGAAAACGACTCGAAAGTCAGCGACGACGTGATCCGCTATTACATCCGCCAACCGCTGGGCGAACCCTTGAACCTCGGCCGCCTGCAAACCGACATGGGCACCTTGTATGGCCTGGATTACTTCGAGCAGGTGCAATACCGCGTGGTGAAAAAGGGCCAGGACAACACCCTGGTGATCAGTGCACGCGGCAAGCGCAGCGGCACCGACTACCTGCGCCTGGGCTTGAACCTGTCAGACGATATGCGCGGCGACAGCGCCTTCAACCTTGGCGCGAGCTACCGCATGAACGGCATCAACCGACTCGGCGCTGAATGGCTCACGCGGGTACAGATCGGTGATCGGCAAGAACTGTACAGCGAGTTCTACCAACCGATGGACGCGGGCTCACGCTACTTCATCGCGCCCTACCTCAGCGCCCAGGCGCAGAACGTCGAGCTGATTCTGGACAACGACCCCATCTCCGAATACCGCCTGGAGCGCTATGGTTTCGGCCTGAACGTGGGGCGCCAGATCGGTAACAGTGGCGAGATCCGCTTCGGCGTCGGCGAGGCCTGGGGCAAGGCGGATGTGCGCATCGGCGACCGCGACCTGCCGAGCTTGAGTTTCAGCGAAGGTTTCTATGAGCTGAAGTACTCCTTCGACTCCCTCGATAACGTGTACTTCCCGCACACCGGCGAAGACATCGGCCTGGCCTACCGCGAGTTCGAACCGGGACTGGGTTCGGACCAGCGCTATCGACAGTGGGAATTCAAACTGGACAAGGCCATGAGCCATGGCCCGGACACGCTGGTGCTGGGCGGTCGCTACGGGCGCACCCTGGATGATTCGGATGTGGTGATTTCCAGCTTCCTGCTGGGCGGTGCGCGGCAGTTGTCGGGCTTCCGCCAGGATGCAATTTCCGGGCAGAACATCAGCCTGATGCGTGCGGTCTACTACCGCCGACTGACGCCGCGTTCCTACTTGCCGTTGGATTTCCCACTGTATATGGGCGCATCCCTGGAGCGGGGCCGGGCATGGAACAACGACAATGAGTTCGACAGCGGATATATCAACGCTGCAAGTATTTTCCTGGGGTTTGATACGCCGTTGGGGCCCCTGAATTTCAGCTATGGGTTCAACGACGATAATCAGAAGGCGGTGTACCTGAACCTGGGGCAGACGTTCTGACGCTACGCCGAACCCGTGTTGAAGCGCTTAATTGTGGTTAGCCCGCTCACCACAACAGGCCCGCTAACCACAGCAAGCCAGCCGGGCATAATCAGCGTTTAGATCAGGACTTTTCCAGATTCGCCAGAATGTGCCCATGCACGCGCATGCACACGCTCAAATCCGCTTCATCCACGCCCACGAACAACTCGTGGCGCAGCGCGGTGGCAATGGTTTCAATCTGTTCGATCAACGGCCGTGCGGTGTCGCACAGCAGGATGCGTTTGGCGCGTCGGTCTTCCACCACCGCCTGGCGTTGCACCAGGCCCTGGCCTTCAAGGCTGTCGAGCAAGCGCGCCAGGGTCGGCCCTTCTACACCAACGCTTTGCGCCAGCTCACGCTGGGTGGGGGCCTCTTCGAAACGGGCCAGGTGCAGCAGCACCAGCCAGCGCGCCTGGGACAAGCCCAGCCCCGCCAAACGGCGGTCGAGCTCGGCGCGCCAACCTCGGGACATTTGCGCCAGTTGCATGCCAAAGCGGTGTTGATCGGTTAACGGCATAAAAAACTCATGGGTTAGACTGAAAATAAAGTGTGGCTAATTATTAGCCAGCTAAGCATGAGCCCCGCCACTAGGCAAGAGTTGCTATGTACTGAATCGTTACGTTGTCGTAATTGGCACACTAAATTTCGAATTCAGACTGCAAAGCGGCCCTTACGCAGTACAAAACGCCCTCAGGTACACGTCCGGCAAACAGGGGGGCGATCTCAGCAACGGGTGGCAATTCGCCTTCTCCGTCGAGGAATGCGTCCTGGATTTCACCGAGCAAATCTTCCGGTAAATCAAGGGCCTGCTCCAAGGACAGCTGCTGCTTGCCGATCGATTCAGCGAGCAAGGTGTAGACGTTCTTCTCCGAGCATTGCAACTGGCCGGCGATCTGGATCGGGGTCATGCCGGCACGTGCCAGGCTGATGAGTTCGTGGCGGATATCGGCGATTTCCTTCGGCGCTTCGGCCTGGCCGCCGAGCACTTCGAGGAAAGCCTGGCCGTAGCGCTCCAGCTTGCGCGCACCAACACCGCTGACCCGCGCCATCTCGGCCATGGTGGTGGGCTGCTCGCGCAGCATTTCCAGCAAGGTGGAATCGGGGAAAATAACGTACGGCGGCACGCTGTGTTCCTGGGCCAGCTTGCGCCGCAGGGTACGCAGGGCTTCCCACTGTTCGCGCTCCTCGCCGCGTACAAGCTGGCTGGCCTGACTGGTGCTGGTCTTGGCGGTGGTTTGCGGCTTGAGGTCGCGACGCAGTTCCAGGCTCACTTCACCCTTGAGCAGCGGGCGGCAGCTGTCGTTAAGACGCAGACCGCCGTAGCCTTCGATATCGATGTCCACCAGGCCGCGTGCGACCATCTGACGGAACAGCGAACGCCACTCGCCTTCGGCGCGGGCTTTGCCGACACCGTAGACCGAGAGTTTCTCGTGGCCGAAACTGCGGACTTTTTCGTTGTCCTTGCCCAGCAACACATCCACCAGATGGCCCACGCCGTAGCGCTGGCCAGTGCGGTAGATGGTCGACAGCGCCTGGCGCGCCGGCTCGGTGGCGTCCCACGTCTGCACGCCATCCATGCAGTTATCACAGTGGCCGCACGGCTGCGGCATGTCTTCGTCGAAATACGCCAGCAGGGTCTGGCGGCGGCAGCGGGTCTCTTCGCACAGCGAGAGCATGGCGTCGAGCTTGTGCTGCTCCAGGCGCTTGTGGCGCTCGTCACCTTCGGAGTTCTGCAGCATCTGCTTGAGCATCACCACGTCCTGCAGGCCGTAGACCATCCATGCATCCGCCGGCAGGCCATCACGGCCGGCGCGGCCAGTTTCCTGGTAGTACGCCTCAAGGGATTTGGGCAGGTCCATGTGGGCCACGAAGCGCACGTTGGATTTATCGATGCCCATGCCGAACGCGATGGTGGCCACCATGATCAAGCCTTCCTCGTTGAGGAAGCGCTTCTGGTGAGCAGAGCGGGTTTCGTTGGGCAAACCAGCGTGATACGGCAGCGCCGGATAGCCTTGTTCACAGAGAAATGCAGCGACTTCATCGACCTTCTTGCGCGACAGGCAGTAGACGATGCCCGCATCGCTGCGCCGTTCAGAGAGGAACGCGAGCAACTGCTTGCGCGGCTGCTCCTTGGGCACGATGCGGTAGAAAATATTCGGCCGGTCAAAGCTCGACAGGAAACGCTCGGCATTCTGCAGGTGCAGGCGTTCGACGATTTCTTCACGGGTGCGCTTGTCGGCCGTGGCGGTCAGGGCAATGCGCGGAACGTCGGGAAACAGCTCGGCCAATTGACCCAGCTGCAAATACTCGCGGCGGAAATCATGACCCCACTGGGAGACACAGTGGGCTTCGTCGATGGCGAACAGGGCAATTTCCAGGCTCTGCAAAAACGCCAGCATGCGCGGCTGCACCAGGCGCTCGGGGGCCAGGTAGAGCATTTTGACTTCGCCGCGCTTGATGCGTGCGGCCAGGTCGCGCTGCTGCTCGGCGCTGAGGGTGGAGTTCAAGGCAGCCGCGGCGACGCCGAGCTCTTCCAGGGTCGCGACCTGGTCGTCCATCAGCGCGATCAGCGGCGATACCACCACGGCCAGCCCGTTGCGCAACAACGCCGGCACCTGGAAACACAATGACTTGCCGCCGCCGGTAGGCATCAGTACCAGGGCATCACCACCCTTGGCCACGCGCTCAATGATCGCACCCTGGCGGCCACGAAAACTGTCGTAGCCGAAGATGTCCTTGAGGACGCGTTGAGCCTGATCGAGCATGTATAACTCCAACAAAATAGTGCCGAAATCCCTCTGTACAGGCTGGTCGAAAAAACGCGGGGTCACGAAAAATAATCCGTAAGCGAAGTTTTCTCGACCTGGCGCTTGGCCTGCAGGGGCATCACAAAACGCGGCAGTATACCCGAGCGCCATCCGGCAAAGGGCGCCGCTGACGAATTGCAGCCCGTCTCTAAAACCTGGCAAATGTGCACGCCGACTGGCTTGGGCGCGCAAGAAAGCCTAGAATTCAGCATCGTTTATTCCCAAGGTAATTCTTCAATGTCCTTCGCTGAGCAACTAACCCGCCTGCAAGCCTTCCTCGACGCCGATGAGCTGCATGACGAGGCGCTGGACTACGTGGCCGCCCACGGCTACCTGACCGCCCTGTCGATCTGCGCCGAGGTCGTTCCCGACCGTGAATGGATCGATGCGCTGTTCGCCGAAGAGCCGCATTACGAAAACGACGCCCATCGCGAAGAAATCGAATCCACCCTGCTGGCCCTCAAGGCCCACATCGCTCGCCAACTGGCGTCTGATGAAGAGTTCGAGCTGCCTTGCGAACTGGACCTGGGCGACGACCCGGACGACTCCGACCTGCGCGGCTGGTGCATCGGCTTCATGGAAGGCGTATTCCTGCGTGAAGCCGCCTGGTTCGAAACCGCCGAGGAAGAAGTCAGCGAAATGCTCCTGCCGATCATGGTGGGTTCGGGGCTGTTTGAAGAAGAAGCTGAATTTTCGGACATTGCCGCCGACGCCAACCTGATGGACGACATGATCGTCCAGATCCCGGAAGCCCTGACCGCCCTGTACCTGCTGTGCAACGCCCCTGACGAAAAACCGGCGATCCTCAAGCCACGTCACCACTGAGTCCCTTGCCCGTGACACCCATGGGCAATCGCTCGCTGCTCCTGCGCTACGTGCTGCTGGCTATCGGCTGGCTGAGCGTAGCGCTGGGGGTGATAGGCATTTTCCTACCGGTATTGCCGACCACGCCCTTTCTGCTGCTCGCCGCCGCCTGCTTCGCCCGAAGCTCCCCACGTTTCTACCACTGGCTGGTGCAACACCCGCGCCTGGGCCCGTGGATTCGAGATTATCTGGACGGCAACGGCATCCCGCTCAAAGGCAAGGTCTACGCCATCGGCTTGATGTGGCTGAGCATCGGCCTGTCCTGCTACCTCGTGCCACTGCCATGGGCACGCGGGTTCATGCTGACCAGCGCGGTATTGGTGACGATCTACATCCTGCGTCAGAAAACCCTGCCCCCACGCTAAACGCCCCCCTGCGACATTAGATCCCACACGACCTTGGTCGACACTGACTAACCCCAGCCATCATGCGAGACTGTCCAACCGGGCCTGGAATGCCTGGGTGTTCCTATGCTCGGAGTTACCATGACGCTGTCCAGCGGGCTGATCGCCGCCGTTGCCCTGGCCTATATGGCCATTATGTTTGCCATCGCCTTCTACGGTGACCGCCGCCGTGCGCCTTTGCCGCCGCGCGTGCGCGCCTGGGTGTACAGCCTGTCGCTCGCGGTGTATTGCACCAGTTGGACCTTCTTCGGCGCCGTAGGCCAGGCCGCCGAGCAGTTGTGGGCGTTTTTACCGATCTACCTCGGACCGGTGTTGTTGCTGGTGTTGGCACCCTGGGTGCTGCAGAAGATGATTCTGATCAGCAAGCAGGAAAACATCACCTCCATCGCAGACTTTATCGCCGCACGCTACGGCAAGTCCCAGTCCCTGGCCGTGGTGGTCGCGTTGATTTGCCTGGTCGGCGTGCTGCCCTACATCGCCCTGCAACTCAAAGGCATCGTGCTGGGGGTGAACCTGCTGATCGGCGCTGGCGCCGACACCACCGGCACGCGGGCCCAGGACACGGCGCTGATCGTGTCGCTGGTGTTGGCGCTGTTCACCATTGTGTTTGGCACGCGCAACCTCGACGCCACGGAGCACCACCGTGGCATGGTGCTGGCGATTGCGTTTGAATCCCTGGTCAAGCTGTTCGCGTTTCTCGCAGTGGGCGCGTTTGTGACCTACGGCCTCTATGACGGTTTCGGCGACCTGTTCAGCCAGGCAATGCTCGCGCCACGGCTGGAAGAATACTGGAAGGAAACCGTCAACTGGCCGTCGATGGTGGTGCAGACCGGCGTGGCGATGATGGCAATCATCTGCTTGCCGCGACAGTTTCATGTGACCGTCGTCGAGAACATCGACCCACAGGACTTGCGCGTCGCCAAATGGGTATTCCCGGCGTATCTGATCCTTGCTGCGCTGTTTGTGATCCCCATCGCCCTCGGCGGCAAGATGCTGCTGCCGGGCTCGGTGTTGCCGGATTCCTATGTGATCAGCCTGCCCATGGCCGAAGCCCATCCGGCGCTGGCGGTGCTGGCATTTATCGGCGGCGCCTCGGCGGCCACCGGCATGGTGATTGTGGCGAGCATTGCCTTGTCGACCATGGTTTCCAACGACATGTTGCTACCGTGGCTGTTGCGCCGCTCCAGCGCCGAGCGGCCGTTCGAGGTGTTCCGCCACTGGATGCTCTCGGTGCGCCGGGTCAGCATTGTGATCATTCTACTGCTGGCTTACGTGAGCTACCGTTTGCTGGGTTCTACGGCGAGCCTGGCGACTATCGGTCAAATCGCGTTTGCCGCCGTGACCCAGCTCGCCCCGGCCATGCTCGGCGCACTGTATTGGAAACAGGCCAACCGGCGCGGGGTGTTTGCCGGGTTGGCGGCGGGCACATTCCTGTGGTTCTACACCTTGGTCCTACCCGTAACGGCGAAAAGCCTGGGCTGGTCCCTCAGCCTTTTCCCCGGCCTTACGTGGATGCATTCCCATCCACTGGGGTTGTCCGTCACACCCCTCACCCTGGGCACCGTGTTCTCCTTGGCGGGCAACTTCACCTTGTTTGTGTGGGTGTCGATGCTGTCGCGCACGCGGGTGTCGGAGCACTGGCAAGCCGGGCGTTTTATCGGTCAAGAAATCAGCCAGCGTGCCAACGCCCGCTCGATGCTGTCGGTACAGATCAGCGACCTGCTGAGCCTGGCGGCGCGTTTTGTCGGTGAAGAGCGGGCCCAGCAAAGTTTTATCCGCTTCGCCTATCGCCAGGGCAAAGGCTTTAACCCCAATCAGAATGCCGATAACGACTGGATCGCCCATACCGAGCGCCTGCTGGCCGGTGTGCTCGGTGCCTCTTCGACTCGCGCGGTAGTAAAAGCTGCGATTGAAGGGCGGGAAATGCAACTGGAGGACGTAGTACGCATCGCCGATGAAGCGTCGGAAGTCCTGCAGTTCAACCGAGCGCTGCTGCAAGGTGCCATCGAGAACATCACCCAGGGCATCAGCGTGGTCGACCAGTCGCTCAAGCTGGTAGCCTGGAACCGGCGCTACCTGGAACTGTTCAACTATCCCGACGGGCTGATCAGCGTGGGCCGGCCTATCGCCGACATCATCCGCTACAACGCCGAGCGCGGCCTGTGTGGCCCCGGCGAGGCTGAAGTGCATGTGGCGCGACGCCTGCACTGGATGCGCCAGGGCCGCGCGCACACCTCCGAGCGCTTGTTCCCGAATGGACGGGTGATCGAGCTGATCGGCAACCCGATGCCCGGCGGTGGGTTTGTCATGAGTTTCACCGACATCACCGCGTTCCGCGAAGCCGAGCAGGCCCTCACCGAAGCCAACGAAGGCCTGGAGCAGCGGGTGACCGAGCGCACCCATGAACTGTCGCAGTTGAATGTGGCGCTCACCGATGCCAAAGGCGTGGCCGAATCCGCCAGCCAGTCGAAGACACGCTTTCTCGCGGCCGTCAGTCATGACCTGATGCAACCCTTGAACGCCGCACGCCTGTTTTCCGCCGCCCTCTCCCACCAGAACGACGGCCTGTCCACTGAAGCCCGGCAACTGGTGCAACACCTGGACAGCTCGCTGCGCTCGGCTGAAGACCTGATCAGCGACCTGCTGGATATCTCGCGCCTGGAAAACGGCAAGATCAACCCACAGCGCCAGCCCTTTGTGCTCAACGAACTCTTCGACACCCTGGGCGCGGAATTCAAGGCGCTGGCCCAGGAGCAGGGTTTGCGTTTCCGCCTGCGCGGCAGTCGCCTGCGGGTCGACAGCGACATCAAGCTGCTGCGACGGATCCTGCAGAATTTCCTGACCAACGCTTTCCGTTATGCCGATGGCCCGGTGCTGCTTGGCGTACGCCGGCGCAAGGGTGGGTTGTGCCTGGAAGTGTGGGACAGAGGCCCCGGTATTCCGCAGGATAAACAGAAGGTGATCTTCGAAGAATTCAAGCGCCTGGACAGCCACCAGACCCGCGCCGAAAAAGGCCTGGGCCTGGGCCTGGCAATCGCCGACGGCCTGTGCCGCGTGCTGGGCCATCGCCTGAGCGTGCGCTCGTGGCCAGGCAAAGGCAGCGTATTCAGCGTGCGCGTGCCGCTGGCGCGCAACCAGGCCAGCCCGCAGCCCAAGCCGACAGCGGAAAACGGCCAACCCTTGAGCGGTGCGCAGGTGCTGTGCGTGGATAATGAAGAGAGCATCCTGATCGGCATGCGCAGCCTGCTGACGCGCTGGGGCTGCGAGGTGTGGACCGCCACCGACCAGGCGCAATGCGCGGCATTGTTGGCTGAAGGGGTGCGGCCGCAACTGGCGCTGGTGGATTACCACCTGGACCATGGCGAGACCGGTACGCAATTGATGGGTTGGCTGCGCGCGCAATTGGCGGAGCCGATTCCCGGCGTGGTCATCAGTGCCGATGGCCGCCCGGAGATGCTGGCCGAGGTGCATGCGGCGGGGTTGGATTACCTCGCCAAGCCGGTGAAGCCTGCGGCGCTACGGGCGTTGTTGAGTCGGCATTTGCCCTTATAGGCTGTGTGTACTCAACCAAAATGTGGGAGGGGGCTTGCTCCCTCCCACACTTCGATCTGCGTTTACTCGGGGACGTGCGCTACTCCATCTGAATCGGTCATCGCCCGCTCCAACAGATCGGCCGGCAGGCTTTTACTCGCGCGAGCGCCGAGCAACCGCAATTGCTCGGTACGACTGACCAGATTTCCGCGCCCATCTGTCAGCTTGTTTCGCGCCGCGCTGTAAGCCTTATCCAACTGCTGCAGACGATTGCCCACTTCGTCCAGATCCTGAATAAACAGCACAAACTTGTCATACAGCCAACCCGCACGCTCGGCGATTTCACGGGCGTTCTGGCTTTGGCGTTCCTGCTTCCACAAGCTGTCGATCACCCGCAGCGTAGCGAGCAATGTGGTGGGGCTGACGATCACGATATGGCGGTCGAAGGCCTCCTGAAACAGATTCGGCTCGGCCTGCAACGCGGCGGAAAATGCCGCTTCGATCGGCACGAACAGCAACACAAAATCCAGGCTGTGCAAACCTTCCAGGCGTTTGTAATCCTTGCCGGCCAAGCCTTTGACGTGATTGCGCAGCGACAGTACGTGCTGCTTCAGTGCCGCCTGGCCGATCACTTCATCATCGGCCGCGACGTACTGCTGATAAGCCGTCAGGCTGACCTTGGAGTCCACCACTACCTGCTTGTCGCCGGGCAACATGATCAGCACATCCGGCTGGAAGCGCTCGCCGTCCGGCCCTTTGAGGCTGACCTGGGTCTGGTATTCGCGGCCCTTTTCGAGGCCTGCATGTTCCAAGACCCGCTCGAGGATCAGTTCGCCCCAGTTGCCCTGGGTTTTCTGGCCCTTGAGGGCGCGGGTGAGGTTGGTGGCTTCGTCTGACAGGCGCAGGTTCAGTTGCTGTAGGCGCTCAAGCTCCTTCGCCAAGGAAAAACGCTCACGGGCCTCGTTCTGATAGCTCTCTTCCACGCGCTTTTCAAAGGACTGGATGCGCTCTTTCAACGGGTCGAGCAGCTGGCCCAGGCGTTCCTGACTGGTTTCGGCAAAACGCTGTTCACGTTCGTCGAAGATTTTGCCGGCCAACTCGGCGAACTGTGCGCGCAGCTCATCCCGCGAGCCTTGCAGGTCAGTGAGGCGCTGTTGATGGCTGTCCTGCTGCTCGCGCAGCTCAGCGCGCAAGCCGGCCGCCAGGGCGTCGAGGCGGCGCAATTCGGTGTCCTTCGCGCTGCGGTCGAGGTTCCAGGCGTGGGCGGCGTCGCGGGCGTTGTCACGGTCGATCTGCAACAGCTCGACTTCACGGCGCACGGCGGCAAGGTCGGCTTGCTTGGCGGCGTTGGCCTGGCTCAGGTCGCTGATTTCATCGCGACTGGCATCCAGTTGGGCTGCGAGCCCCTCCTGCGCCAGTTGCGCGGTGGCCAGGCGCTCTTCGAGCAGTTCCCAGCCGGTGGTGCGCGCACTCAACCGCCGCTGGATCTGCCAGCACACGGCCAATAAAGGCACTGCAGCGCCAGCAACGCCCAAGGCGATACTGGTCCAGTCAAAAGCCATAGCCATTTCTGCCATCACCGAAAAAGAGCAAGGTTAACCAAGCATAGGGCGCGAAGACAGCTCAGTCTTCGACCTGGCCCAGTTCGCGTTGGGCGCGACGGTCACCGGCACGGGCTGCCAGGCGCAGCAGGTCGTGGCCGATTCGGCGGTCGCGGGCGTTGCCGCACTCACGGCACATCAATTGGCCTAGGCGGCTCTGCGCGGCGACCACGCCTTCACGAGCCGGCTGCTTGAGCAAGCGCCCGGCGAAATGTTTGACGTTGTTGCTGTGCCCCAGGCGCGGGCTGTCGAGCAACCACAGGGCGATCTTCAAGGAGAAGCGCTTGGGTGCGGTAACAGTCTGTGGGGTATCGGTAACAGGAGTTGATACTGAGCGAAACTTCATAAAGCACTGTGGGGCAGAACAGAAGGCGCGCCACTCTACTCTTTTTTTCGTACAGGTAAAGCTGAAAAAACCGTGCACGCCCGTTCTAGAGCAAGCGCTCGGGACAATCCACAGAAGCTGTGGATAACTCAGTGGACAACCCACCTTTAACTCGCGCAAAGGCCCATGGAACGGGGCTCGCAGTCAAACTGACGATTTTTTCACCAATAAAAAAAAGCCAGATTTTTCATTGACTTAAATTTCCATTGCAGGCAAATGCCGGCCCGGCGACGCAGTTGACAGCTAGGTTACACACCTCGCAACTAATGTGCACAAGTACCGATCCGATGGTTATATCCCCGGCTTTTTTTGAAGCGACTGACTTCAAAAATGTTACCGCCGCCGCAAAACGGGGACTTTTCAAATCCATACCGGCTCGCCACACTGCCCGACGGGCAACGCAACGCTGGGTAGGTCGATGAAAGGAATTCTGTTATTCGCCGTGTGGTTACTGGCCATCTGCGCCATCTCATTGGGGATCAATGTCGCGCTGCCATCCCCGGATGGGGCGCTGTTTGCCATCGCGATCCTGCTGTCGGCCGCTTTCACGGCCGTAAGCCTGTGCATCGAGTTGGGTGAAGGCCGCATCAACGATATGGCCGATGTGATGAAGGCGGTCGAGACCGGCCAATCACTGCGTCTGACCCTTGCCGCGTACGGGCTGGGCTGCTCGATGGCGGCGGCCGTCACCGTATTGGTCTACCGCAGCCTACTGGGCAGCTGATTAAAGTTTTTTGGCTAACACACTTCCCTTACCTGTTTCAATCCGTTACTATCCGCGGCGTTAGTACCAAGCTGAAAGTCAATTCTGGTCGAACAACTCCCCTGAACAACACGGGATCGACCACCTCGATGGTTTCCAGGTATCACTTGCGACGACACTGCCTTTGAACAAGCAAAGGGTGTTGCGAAGTTTCCATACTCTGACCGAACCAACCTGCAAATTGATCAGGATCTTCACCCTGGGCCCAGAACCTTTGCCCCTGTTGTGTTGCCTGCCCTCCTAAGTACCTACCTGCCAGCCCAAGCGCGCCTAACTTATTAGCGCTTCAAACTGGCTGCTTTGTTCCAGTCGGGTTCTTCGTTTGATCATTGGTGATCAACGTTACTGGAACGTTTTAACGTTGCACGGTTCTTAATCCGTGTCATTTGTAGGAACACCAATAATATGAACGCTCAAATCCATACTCAGGATGCCATTCGCACCCTCACCAATGCTTTTGCTCCAATGAACTGCCTGATCATGGCCGCTCGCAAAGGCTGCTTCAGCTTCACCCTGGTCAACGAACACGGCATCGCTCGTCACAGCGAACGCCTGTACCCCGATCAATACTCCAGCGCAGAACCGCTGCAGGCCGTGATCGAGCGTACCCGTCAGGCACTCGTTGCCTGATCGACCCGAGTCGCTGAAACACAAAAAACCCTGTTTAAAACACAGGGTTTTTTATTGCCCGCGATTTGAGTTTTGCGCAGATTCACTAAGTTCAAATCGATATAAACGTTATAACTGGATGAATAAGATGTTTTAAAAACAGTCCTTTACATCACGAATATGACACTACACTTCAACTCAAGCGGCATGATCCGCTTGCGGCGAGCCTGAGATCCGATCCACTGCTGCCAAGCCCCCTCCTTCTCAGGCCTCGCCCACCACTTTCACGGATTGAGGCTTGTATGGGTATCGCTGCCAGTGAATTGTGTCGTTATGTAATCCGGCCGACGTTGATGTACCTCGGCCGGGAAAGCCCTACGGCTGAGTCCCTGCTGCTGGGTATTGCGGCCAGCCAGTCGGAATTGGGTTCAGCCTTGCACGATCGACGCGGCCACGGCCTGTACAGCATCACCGAACCCCGCCATCGCGCCTTGTGGGACACCTATCTGGCGCTCGACCCGGAACGTGCCAGCCTGGTACGCGGTTTGGCCAGCCAACATGCGTTCCTCAGCGCGCCCCAGTTGGAGCTCACCGTCAACCTGCGTTACGCCACGGCAATCGCCTGGCTCCTGGTAGAACAACACAGCCCCGCACTGCCGGCGGCCGGTGATGTTTTAGCCATGGCACGTATCTGGAAAGAAATATTTCATCCGCAAGGAAGGCTGCGCGATTTCACTCAAACCTGGCAAACCTGTGTTTCACCCATGAATCACGCGGTTTGCTGACCGGGCAATTTGCAAGATTCGCCAAAAACGCTGAATTCTGGTCGGATTGTCCTACAAAACCGCTCTATCTCCTACATTACAGCCTATAGCGCGACGTTAATTTTATTGGTACTTTCCGCAGCGGTGATCACCACGGAGTTCTAATAATGAAAAAAGTAATGCTCAAGACCACACTTAGCCTCGCCGTTGCCATGGCATCCTCCCAACTGTTCGCGAGCGGTTTCGCACTGAACGAACAGAGCGTCAGCGGGATGGGTACGGGTTTCGCAGGTCGCTCTTCTTCTGCCGATGATGCAAGCACTGTTTACGGTAACCCTGCCGGTATGTCTCGCCTTAATGGCCAGCAGATCACGGGCGGTGTTGCGGCGATTGATGCATCGACCAATATCAAAGATGCGAATGGCCTTCCAGGCGGCTCCAACAAAGGCGACATGGTTCCGTTCACCGCGGTGCCGTTCGGCTTCTACACCAACAAACTCAACGATCAGTGGGCCATCGGCTTTGGTGTGTATGCACCATTCGGCCTGGTGACCGACTATGAAAACGGCTTCCAGGGCCGTGGTTTCGGCAGCAAGAGCGAAGTGAAGGTCATGACCTTCCAGCCAACTGTCAGCTATGCGTTCAACGACAGGGTATCTATCGGTTTTGGCCCTACCATCAACCGGATTTCCGGTGTGCTGGAGTCGGACAAGACCCTGAGCCTCACGCAGCCCGACACCAACGTCAAAATCAAAGGCGACGACACTGCGATCGGCTTCAACGTAGGTGTTTTGGTCCAGGCCACCGACACCACCCGCGTGGGCCTGACCTACCACTCCAAGGTGAAGTACAAGCTCGAAGGTCACACGACCGTCAGCGGCCCGGCTGCCACCCAAGGCTTCCTGCGTAACAACCGTTACGACGCCTCGTTGAAAATCGAAACGCCGGAATCCTACGATCTGTCGGTCACTCAAGACCTGACCGATGCCTGGAAACTCTACGGCGGTGCAACCTGGACCCGTTGGAGCCGCCTGAAAGAAATCACCGTCAACAACGAAGGCGTGACGGGTGCCAACGGCGGCATCCTGGCCCCGAGCCGAATCAGCAGCATCACTGAAGAGCAGAACTGGCACGACACCTGGGCCTACGCCGTGGGTACGTCGTATCAGTTGACCAAGCAGGTCGTGCTGCGTACCGGCCTGACCTTCGACCAGTCACCAACCAACAACACCGACCGTTCGCCACGTATTCCTACTGGCGACCGTACTATCTTCAGTGTTGGCCTGGGCTACAAAGTGATGGATAACATGACGGTAGACCTGGCTTATTCCTACCTCAAGGAAGAAGACGTCAAGATCAACAACACGGCTGCCCCGTCCAGCTACCGCGCCAAATACGAAAACAGTGCCAACGGTTTCGGCCTGGGCATGACCTACACCTTCTAATTCAGACAGGTGTAAAAAAGCCCCGCTCTCCTGCACAGGAGGCGGGGCTTTTTAGTGACCGACGTTCAGGGCTTGGACGCTATCGCCGCCTCAACGGCCTTGATCAGCTCCGGACTGTCCGGCTTGGTCAGGCTGGAAAAATCACCAATCACCTTACCCTGGCGATCCACCACATACTTGTAGAAATTCCACTTCGGCGCATTGCTTTGCTGCGCCAACACCTTGAACAGATTCACCGCGTCCGGCCCCTTGACCTTCTGCGGTTCCGTCATGGTGAAGGTTACCCCGTAGTTCACGTAGCAGACCTTAGCGGTCTCCTCGCCGGTCTTGGCTTCCTGCTTGAAGTCATCGGACGGCACGCCGATCACTTCCAGCCCTTGATCCTTGTAGCGCTGATACAAGGCTTCGAGACCTTTGAACTGCGGTGCGAACCCACAGAAACTCGCGGTATTGACGATGACCAGAGGTTTACCGGCAAAACGCTGACACAGGTCGATGGACTCCTTGGCGCGCAGTTTGGGCAATTGGCCTTCAAGCAAAGGTGGGCAATCGGCAGCCAACGCCACACCACCAAAAGCCGCCATCAGCACAGGTACAGCCAGCCAGCGCATCTGCATGTCGAAACGTCCTTTCTAGAGTTCAGGGATCGAACTTAACAGATCGACATACCCAGTTGCATCAATGCCAGCCCACCGCGTTGCCAGCCCCACCATGCCAGTATCAGCAGGATCAGCCCCGCAGTGATCAATAAACCCCGTGCTGTCAGGCTCATGCCGCCTCCATTTGCGCCTGCAAACGCGCCACCGGCCGCTCGCGAACCGGCCAATTGAGGGCGGCTGCGAGCAGGCTCAACACAATGGCACCCTGCCAGATCACATCGTAGTTACCGGTTCGATCATAGACCACCCCGCCCAACCAGCCGCCGAGGAACGAACCGATCTGATGGAACAGGAACACAATCCCACCGAGCATCGAAAGATTTCGCACACCAAACAAGGTGGCTACGGTGCCGTTGGTCAGCGGCACGGTGGACAACCACAACAAGCCCATCGCCATGCCGAACAGATAGGCGCTGATTTGCGTCACCGGCGCCCACAGGAACAGCACAATCACCACCGCGCGCAACAGGTACAACCCGGTCAGCAAGCGCGGCTTGGACATGCGCCCACCCAACCAACCGGCGGTGTAGGTGCCGACGATATTGAACAGGCCAATCAACGCCAGCACCGTGGTGCCCGTGCTGGCCGGCAAGTGCTGATCGACCAGATAGGCCGGCAGGTGCACACCGATAAACACCACCTGGAAACCACAGACGAAAAAGCCAAAGGCCAGCAACCAGAATCCGGAGTGTCCGCAGGCTTCGTGCAAGGCCTCGCGCAGGGTTTGCTGCCCGGCCAGCACCGGCAGCGGCCGGTCCTTGAGCATGCTGACCAGCGGCAGGATCAACGCGACCATCAGGCCCAACGCAAGCAGCGCCGCCGACCAGCCCAGCCAACTGATCAAGCCCAAGGTGCCAGGCACCATCGCGAACTGGCCGAACGAACCGGCGGCACTGGCGATGCCCATGGCCATGCTGCGTTTTTCCGGCGCCACGGCACGCCCGACGACGCCCAGAATCACCGAAAACGAGGTGCCGGACAGACCGATACCAATCAGCAGGCCAGCGCTCAGCGAAAGCGACCACGCGGAATCGGATAAGCCCATCAACACGAGGCCCACGGCGTACAGTACCCCGCCGACAAAGACCACTTTGGTCGCGCCGAAACGGTCGGCCAACGCGCCGGCAAATGGCTGCGCCAGGCCCCAGATCAGGTTTTGCAGCGCGATTGCCAAGGCGAAGGTGCCTCGGCCCCAACCGAATTCGCTGCTCATCGGCGCCAGGAACAGGCCGAACCCGTGTCGAACACCCAGCGACAACGCCAGGATCAGCGCACTCCCTACAAGGATCCAACCACTGGTGCGCCACATCGAGGTCATTTCTTATTCTCCGCTCGCGGGTATATACCCGCTTGTGTTCGAACAAACTCACCTTCAGGCGAGTTCATCCAGCAAGGCCAACAAGGTTTCGCGTTTATCCGCGCCGAGTTGATCGATCAATTTCTGTTGCGCCGCTTCCCAGGCCGGCAAGGCGGCGGCCAGTCGTTCTGCACCGGCGTCGGTCAGCAACACCAAGCGATTGCGCAGGTCATTGCCCTCGACCAACTGCACCAGCCCTTCGCACTCCAACACCCGCAAATTACGCCCCAGGGTGCTGCGATCCAGGCCCATGGCATCCGCCAGGCTTGAGATGCTCGGCTGATCGAGACGCTGCAAGTTGCACAGTAAAGAATACTGGGCAACGTTGATCCCGAAGCCGTCGAGGGCGCCGTCGTAATGCCTGCTGACGCCACGGGCGGCACGTCGCAGGTTGGTGCATAAACATTGGGAGGCAAGCATGGAACGTGTATATACCCGCGATTATGGAAATGCAAGAAAGTGTTACAGCGCTAGGCCGACCAGTACGACGACTTCCAGCAGCTCCAACAAGGCCCCTGCAGTGTCGCCTGTGGTGCCGCCGAGGCGATTGACCATCAACTGGCGCAGGCCCATGAAGCAGATCGCCGCCAACAGCACCGCAACCCCACCGCTGAAACCTGCGATAAGAATGCAGGCCAGGCCACTGAGGATCAGCACCTGTTGGCCGACGAGCCGAGGTAAGTGATCCGACAATGCCTGACCCAATCCACCTGCACGTACGTAACGTGTGGTCAGAAACAACGCCAGCATCGACGCCCTCCCGATCAGCGGCGCCAGAATCAGTGCAGCGCCGTTGTGCTGCTCGATCAAGGCTACCAGTGCCGTGAACTTGAGCAGCAACACCAAGCCCAGGGTGACCACCGCAATCGGCCCGCTGCGCGGGTCTTTCATGATGGTAAGGGTGCGCTCACGGTCGCCGAAACCACCGAGCCAGGCGTCCGCGCTGTCCGCCAGGCCGTCCAAGTGCAGGCCGCCACTGAGCAGCACCCAGGCCGTCAGCAGCAGCGCGGCATGCAGCAACAGCGGCGCGCCCGTCAGCACCGTATTCAGCCCCCACAGCAACAGCCCGAACAGCAACCCGACCACCGGATAAAACAGCAACGAGCGCCCCAGCTCCTGAGGTTGCGGCATACCCGGCAACCGAATCGGCAAACTGCTGAGAAATTGCAGCGCGATCCAGAACGGCAGCATCGTCAGATTCCTTCCTTCAATACGCCATCGGCGCAGACTTGCAAGCTGAACAGCCCGCCATGGCCAACTTCGACGTTCAGCAATTGCTCGCGAGGCAAACCTCGGGCCTGGGCCAGCAGCAAACGCATCACCCCGCCATGACTGATCAACAGCACCCGTTCACCGGCATAAGCCTGATGCAAGCGTGAGACGGCGCCTAAAACACGTTCGGAAAAATCCCTGACCGGCTCGCCTTCGGGTGGCGTGAAGCTGTAGGGGTCGGCCCAGAACAGGCCCAGACCTTCGGCGTCGGTTTCCATCAACGCCGCCGCGCTCTGCCCTTCCCAGGCGCCGAAGTGCAACTCTTGCAGGTCCTTTTCCAGACTTACCGGCACCTTCAGCCGCGCCCCCAACTCATCAGCGAACTGCGCGCAGCGTTGCAGCGGCGAACTGACCAGCCGGTCCCAAGGCCCCTGCGCAACCACGGCGGCGCGCATCTGCTCCCAGCCCTTGACGGTGAGCGCATCGTCCAGGCTACCGCGCAGGCCGCCGCCAAGCTCGGTTTCGCCGTGGCGCAGCAGGTCCAGGTGCAAGGTCATGCCGGACGATCTGCCACGGCCGCCTCGGCAAACGTCGCCATCTGCCCGTGCAGCGCACACGCCAGGCGCAACAACGGCACAGACAATGCGGCGCCGCTGCCTTCGCCCAGGCGCAGGCCCAGTTCCAGCAAGGGCTGTGCATCAAGGCTTTGCAGCACATGACGATGGCCCGGCTCGGCGCCACGATGGCCGAACAGCAACCAGTCGCGGCAGCCCGGATTAAGGCGCGTAGCCACCAGCGCGGCGACCGTGCAGATAAACCCGTCCACCAACACCACCACGCCTTCCTGGGCACACGCCAGATAAGCCCCTACCAACGCGGCAATCTCAAAGCCGCCCAGGTTGAACAGCGTGTACAGCGCATCACCGCGCTGCGCGGCATGCAACGCCAATGCACGCTCGATCACGGCAACTTTGTGGCTGACACCTGCGGCGTCAAGCCCGGTACCGGGGCCCGTCAGGTCACTGACCTGGCAGTTGAGCAACGCACACGCCAACGCACTGGCGGCGGTGGTGTTGCCGATGCCCATCTCGCCGCCGATAAACAACTGCGCACCGCTTTCACGGGCACGCAAAACGCTGTCGCGACCCGCTTGCAGCGCCAGTCGGCCTTGGGCACTGGTCATGGCCGGGCCATTGACGAAGTTGGCAGTGCCCGCGCCGAGATTGAAATGACGCACGCCCGGCAGGCTCAGCGACGGGTTGACCGTACCGAGGTCGACCACTTCCAACTGCGCCTCCAACTGCCGCGCCAAGACACTGATCGCCGCGCCACCGGTGACAAAGTTATGCAGCATCTGCCCGGTCACTTCCTGGGGAAACGCCGACACACCTTCGGCAACCACACCATGGTCGCCGGCAAAAATGGCAATCCACAGCTGATCAACCGCCGGTTTGACCTGCCCCTGCAAACCGGCCAATTGCACCGCCAGCGCTTCCAACTGGCCTAGGGAACCGGCCGGCTTGGTCAACTGCTGCTGGCGCGCCAGGGCCTGTTCGTACGCCGAGGCGTCAATCGTCTTACAAGGGTTGAGCCACCAGGTGTCAGTCATAACGCAGTACCTTTCAAAGTCAGGGGCAGGCCGGCAACGGTCAGGACAACACGCTGACATCGCTCGGCCAAGGCTTGATGCAGCCAACCGGCTTCATCCACATAGCGGCGAGTCAATTCGCCCAGCGGCACGACACCCATTCCGGTCTCGTTGCTGACAAAAATGATTTCCCCCGGCAGCGAAGCCAGGGTTTGCAACAGCTCATCGCGCTCGAACGCCAGGCGCTCGGCGTCGTCGAGCATCAGCAGATTGGTCAGCCACAGGGTCAGGCAATCCACCAACAGGCAGCGGTCGGCGGCGGCATTCTCACGCAGCACGCGCGCCAGCTCGACGGGCTCTTCGATCAAGCCCCAGTCATCAGGACGACGCTCGCGATGCAAGGCAACGCGGGCATTCATCTCGCCATCAAGCGGTTGGCTGGTGGCGATATAAATAACCGGCAACGCACTATCAACTGCAAGCCTCTCAGCCAGTCGGCTCTTACCCGAGCGAGCACCGCCCAAAATCAGCTGAAGCATGAGACACCCCCAATCCACCCACCAACCCACGATGCGAAGCGAGTCGCTCTTGATCTGGCTTTTGATCTGAGATCGCCCCGTAAACCACGCTGGCCGAACGCGGGCTTGAATCCGTGGGTAACCCGGCAGGACGCCGGGTTAGCCGCGCTGGGCCATGGATGGCCCAGCGCGGCGGCCCACGGATTCAAGCCTGCGTTCGGGCACACCGAGCCTGAGCGAGGTGCCGAGTGGTGGGGCGAAGGCCTTTTGCTTACTTTTGGCTGGGCCGGCTTCCGGCCTTTCCAAAAGTGAGCCGCTGTAAGAGCGGAACCATAAGCGGCCGTTACCGCAGCAATGGATATGTACACCGAAAGACCGCTATCGGGGGCAAGCCCTCTCCCACATTTGAACCGTGTGTACACCATTAAACCCCACACAGTTTGCGCAACAAATCGGTGTCCAAGTGGTTCTCCACCAGATCCGCCAGGCGCTCGATATCGCGCTCGCGCAGCGCGTGGTAGTCCACCTCCTGCACATCCGGCAACCCGGCCCAACGCAGCAACGCACTGCAGGCCGCCGGGGTCTCGAACAATCCATGCAGATACGTGCCGAGAATCTGCCCGTCAGCACTCAAAGCCCCATCACTGCGCCCATCGTCCAGCCTCACTGCCGCATGAGACAACGCATCGCCCGACGTCACCCCCGCATGAATCTCATACCCACTGACCTCTGCATCCTCCAGCACCAACCGCCCACGCACATTGCGCAACTGCTTCTCCTCTTCCAGGGTCGTGGTGAACGCCAGTAACCCCAGCCCATCACTAGACCCGGCGCCCCCCTCCAACCCCAGCGGGTCATGCACCTGCTCACCCAACATCTGCAACCCGCCGCAAATCCCCAGCACCTTGCCGCCATAGCGCAAGTGCCGCGCCACGGCCGTATCCCAGCCATTGGCACGCAGATACGCCAAGTCACTGCGCACACTTTTCGAGCCCGGCAAGATAATCAGGTCGGCAGCAGGGATCGCCTGACCCGGCCCGACAAACTGCAAATCCACCTGGGGATGCAGGCGCAACGGGTCAAAGTCGGTGTGATTGCTGATGCGCGGCAATACCGGCACCACCACCTTGAGCACCTGCGCCACTTTGTCGATCTGGCGTTGGTCAATACCGTCTTCGGCTTCCAGGTGCAGGTCCATCACGTAAGGCAACACACCCACCACCGGCTTGCCGGTGCGCGCTTCCAGCCAATCAAGGCCCGGTTGCAGCAGCGCGATATCGCCACGAAAGCGGTTGATGATGAAGCCCTTGACCCGCGCCTGTTCACTGGGGGAAAGCAACTCCAGGGTGCCGACCAGATGGGCAAACACACCGCCGCGATTGATGTCGGCGATCAGCAGCACCGGGCAGTCCACCGCTTCGGCGAAGCCCATGTTGGCGATGTCGTTGGCGCGCAGATTGATCTCTGCCGGGGAGCCCGCGCCTTCCACCATCACCACCGGGTAGGCTTGGCTCAAACGTGCGTGGGAGGCGAGCACCGCCTGCATGGCGATGGCTTTGTAGTCGTGATAGGCCACGGCGTTCATGGTGGTCACGGCGCGGCCATGGATGATCACTTGGGAGCCAGTGTCGCTGTTGGGCTTGAGCAGCACCGGGTTCATGTCGGTGTGGGGCGCCAGGTTGGCCGCTTGCGCCTGCACCGCCTGGGCGCGGCCGATCTCGCCGCCTTCGGCCGTCACGGCACTGTTGAGCGCCATGTTCTGGGGTTTGAAGGGCGCCACGGCGATGCCTTGGCGCACCAGCCAGCGGCACAGCGCAGTCACCAGGGTACTTTTACCGGCGTCGGACGTGGTGCCCTGCACCATCAGCGTACTCATGAAGCGTCCTTATAGGCGGCCAGGGCGGCGTCGAGGCGCAACCAATCGGCTTCGGTGTCGGGCAGGCCGAAGCGCAGGCTGCTGTCGTGGACGAACAGCCGCAGCAGGATGCCGTGCTGGGCCATGAATTCGTGCATGCGTTCAGCGTGGGGTGTGATCAGCCATTGGAATAACGCGCAGCCGCCTTGGGGCTGAAAGCTGTGGTGCTCAAGCAGTGTGAACAAACGCTGGCCAGCCTCGACGCAACGCACCCGCCGGCGCGCATGCCCGGCGGTGTCGCGCAAACACACCTGCCCCAGCACCCGCGTCGGCCCGCTGACGGCCCACGGGCCGACCTGTTCAGCAAGTAACTTGAGCAACTTGCGTTCGGCCAGCACAAAGCCCAGACGCACACCGGCCAGGCCGAAGAACTTGCCGAACGAACGCAACACAATCAGGCCGACCTGATGGGCCTGGCCCGCCAGGCTCAACTCCGGCGTCACGTCCATAAACGCTTCGTCCACCACCAGCCAGCCGCCACGCTGGGCCAGCCGCGTGTGCCAGTCCAGCAGGCGCTGGGGCGTCAGGCTCTGGCCCGTGGGATTGTTGGGGTTGACCACCACCAGAACGTCGAGGCCATCGAGGAAGAAATCGACTTCCTGCTCCTGCACCTCGCGCACCACATACCCGGCGCGGCGCCAGGCTTCGGCATGCTCGGCGTAGCACGGCGACAGCACGCCGACCTTGCCGGACCGGCGCAGGCGCGGCAGCAACTGGATCGCCGCCTGGGAACCGGCCACCGGCAATAAATGCGCGGCACCATAGTATTCGCTGGCGGCCTGCTCCAAGCCGTCGTCCGTCTCTGGCAACCGCGCCCAGGCCCGCAGGGGAATCTCCGGGATCGGCCAGGGCCAGGGCGCGAGGCCGCTGGACAGGTCGAGCCAATCGGCCTCGGGGATCCCGTATTGAATGGACGCCTTGCGCAGTCGGCCACCGTGTTCAAGCATAGAATTGCGCCCCCGCACATAGGATCAGCAGCCATAACCATACGCCGCGCTGCACCAGTTGCCAGCCTCGGTCGATGGAATCGGCATCCGCCGCCGGGCCTTCGCCCAGTTGCGGGCGTTGGTGCACTTCGCCGTGATAGATGGCAGCGCCGCCCAATTCAACACCCAAGGCGCCTGCGCCGGCAGCCATCACAGGCCCGGCGTTGGGGCTGTCCCAGGTCGGACCCTGGGTGCGCCAGCATTTGAAGGCCAGGCGGGTGTTGCCAAGTACGGCGTAGGTCAACGCCACCAGGCGTGCAGGAATGTAGTTGAGCGCGTCGTCGATTTTCGCTGCGGCCCAGCCGAAGCGCTCGAAGCGTTCATTGCGATAGCCCCACATGGCGTCGAGGGTGTTGCTTAGGCGGTAGAGCACCACGCCCGGCACGCCCGCGACGACAAACCAGAAAATCGCGGCGAACACCGCGTCGCTGCCGTTTTCCAGCACCGACTCGGTGGCGGCGCGGGCGACTTCGGTGCGGTCCAACTCGCTGGTCTGGCGGCTCACCAGGTAGCTGACCCGTGTGCGCGCTTCATCCAGGTCATCGCTGCGCAACGCCTGGGCCACCGGGATTACATGTTCGCCGAGGCTGCGCATGCCGAGGGCGCAGTACAGCGCCAGGATCTCCAGCACCCAACCGATATAGGGCGCCCACGACAACGCGGTGGCCAGCAGGGTCAACGGCACCACGGCGATAAACCACGCGGTCACGCCGTGGCTGCGCCAGCCACGACCACCACTGTTGAAACGCTGCTCGATGCGTCCGGCGAAATTGCCGAACGCCACCAGCGGATGCCAGCGCCTGGGCTCGCCCAACAACGCATCCAGCGCCACTGCGGCGACACACAGCAAGGCCACACTCATTGACTCACTCCCCACGTATTCTCATACAACATGTCACTCAGCGGACGCGGTTCGGTCCAGCCTTCGAGCTGCAACATCGGTGCCGGATAGAACTCGGCGACCGGCCCCAGGCACAACACGGCCAGGGGTTTGGCGCCGGGCGGCAGGCCCAGCAGATTGGCCAGGGCCTGGGGTTCGAACAACGACACCCAGCCCATGCCCAGGCCTTCCACACGGGCCGCCAGCCACAGGTTCTGGATCGCACAGGACAGCGAAGCCATGTCCATTTCCGGTAAGGTGCGCCGGCCGAAGATATGACGCTCGCGATCATCCATCAGGGCCGCCACCAGGACTTCGGCGCAGTCATTGATGCCCTCGACCTTGAGTTTCATAAACTCGTCGGAGCGCTCGCCGAGGGCCTCGGCGGTGCGCACACGTTCTTCTTCGACCAGTTGCTGGATCTCCCCGCGCAGGTGACGGTTGCTGATGCGGATAAAACGCCACGGCTGCATCAGGCCCACACTTGGGGCCTGGTGCGCGGCCTGGAGCAGGCGGCGGAGCAACTCTGGGGCGACGGTGCCGCCGCTGAAATGGCGCATGTCGCGACGCTCGGCGATAGCGCGGTAGACGGCATCGCGGTCGGACTCGGGGAAGGCGTTGTCGGTCATGGCTTCATCGGGGGCAAGTCGAATCGTCACACCGCCCCTCCCACATTTCGGATGCATTCCCCTGCGAGAGGTGAAAACAATGCGGCCACCGCAAGCGGGTTCGACGGAAAGTAAAAGTGCACGTAGGAAGCCGTCATGCGCCCTTGTCGGTAAACCGCTTCGGCGCCGCGCCCTCCATTGGGGCTCAGGCCGCGAGCAATCGGTTCCCACGCGGTCGTGGTCAAGGAATGGTGATAGGTATGCCCGCGCAATGTGCCTTCCGGCAAGTCGACACTTTGCAGGGCCAGTGCCGCCAATTTTTTCTGCATCACCGCATCACCCTGCAACAAGCCAAGCAGTTCGGCGCGGTGGCCATCGACGTCGGTGAGCGAGTCCAGCAGGTAGAGCATGCCGCCGCACTCAGCAAGCAACGGCTTGCCCGCCGCGTGGTGCGCGCGAATGGCGTCGAGCATCGGGGTATTTTCAGACAGCGCCTGGTGGTGCAACTCCGGGTAACCGCCGGGCAGATAGAGACTGTCGGCGTCAGGCAACGCGTGGTCATGGATCGGCGAGAAAAACGTCAGTTCAGCGCCCATCGCCCGCAACAGGTCGAGGCTGGCGCCGTAGGTAAAGGCGAAGGCTTCGTCGCGGGCCACGGCAATGCGGACACCGGCCAACAGCGGCTCGGCGTCGATCACTTCAGGCGCGGCGAAGGTAACGGGCGGCGGCAAGGCGACTTCGCAACTGCTGCCCAAGGCTTGGGCGGCGGCATCCAGGCGTGCATCGAGGTCATTCAGTTCGCTGGCTTGCACCAGACCCAGATGACGGCTCGGCAGCTCGATTCCGGTCTCGCGGGACAGTGCGCCATACCAGCGCAGGCCTTCGGTGAGACTGCCTTCAAGCAACTGCGCATGGCGCAACGTGCCGACGCGGTTGGCCAGCACGCCGGCGAATGGCAGATCCGGCTGGTAGCGCGCCAGGCCCAGTGCCAGGGCGCCAAAGGTCTGGGCCATGGCGGTGCCATCAATCACGCCCAGCACCGGCACGCCGAAGTGGCGCGCCAGGTCGGCGCTGGAGGGCGTGCCGTCGAACAGGCCCATCACGCCTTCGATCAGGATCAGGTCGGCCTCCCCCGCTGCTTCCCACAGCAGGCGGCGACTTTCCTGTTCACCCACCATCCACATGTCCAATTGATACACCGGCGCACCGCTGGCGCGCTCGTGGATCATCGGGTCGAGGAAATCCGGGCCGCATTTGAACACGCGCACCTTGCGCCCCAGGTTGCGGTGCAAACGCGCCAGCGCGGCGGTGACGGTGGTTTTGCCCTGGCCGGACGCCGGTGCGGCGATCAATACGGCTGGGCAATGACGGGGCCGATTCAAAGTTCGACGCCCTTCTGTGCCTTGATACCGGCCTGGAATGCGTGCTTGAGCATGCCCATTTCGGTGACGGTGTCGCCCATCTCGATCAGTTCCGGCTTGGCGCCACGGCCGGTGACCACCACGTGTTGCATCGGCGGGCGGGCTTGCAGGTCGCTGAGCACTTGGTCCAGGTCGAGGTAGCCGTGCTTGAGGGCGATGTTCAGTTCGTCCAGCACCACCAGGCCGATGGATGGGTCTTGCAGCAGCTCGCGGGACACCGCCCAGGCAGCTTCGGCGGCGGCGATATCGCGCTGGCGGTCCTGGGTTTCCCAGGTAAAACCTTCGCCCATGACATGGAAGCGCACTTGCTCGGGGAAGCGGCGGAAGAACAACTCCTCACCTGTGCTGTTGCGCCCCTTGATGAACTGCACCACGCCGCACTGCATGCCATGGCCCATGGCGCGGGCGAGCATGCCAAACGCCGAGCTGCTCTTGCCTTTGCCGTTGCCAGTAAGTACCAGCAGCAAGCCGCATTCGTTGGGGGAATTGGCAATGCGCTCGTCGATCACGGCTTTTTTGCGCAGCATGCGCGCCAGGTGGCGTTCGTCGCGGTCGGGGGTATCGGTCATGGCAGCTCTCCGTTGGGGCTGGACAAAAACGGCGGGCAGGAAAAAGAAAAAACAGACAGCCAAGCATCGCCCACCGTGATGCTGTTGAATGATCCAGGCCGGTCTCCGGGCTCATGAGTGGCGCTGCTCTTATAGAGAGCACACAGGCCAACGCTGCGCCTTCCCATATCGCGAGCGATACAGTGGCAAAAGCAGCGTCTTGACTCATTTACCGTTGCGGGGGCAGCGCCGGAATTGCGGCGGCGCTGTGTACAAGCGCGCTCACTCACCGGCTTCCCTGTTTCACTCCGTCGACCCATGGGTCACAGAGCACCTGGAACAAGCGGCGAAGGTTAGTGGGTTGAGGGGCTAGCTGCAAGCTTCAAGCTTGCAGCTGCTTTTAAGGATTGCGCGCCAGATTCCCCGGCAACACACGCTTGGCGCTCAGGTAGGCATTCTGCCAATACGCCTTGGACAAGGTATCCAGCTTCACCGTACCGCCGGTTTGCGGCGCATGGACAAAACGGCCTTCGCCCACGTAGATCCCGGCATGACTGACCTGCGAACCACCGCCGGTGGCGAAGAACAGCAGGTCGCCGGTTTGCAGGTTCTGCTCGCTCACGTCCTGGGCGCGCATCACGATCAGTTCGCGGGTGGTGCGCGGCAGGGAGATCCCGGCGGCGTCGCGAAACACAAAGCCGATCAGGCCGCTGCAATCAAAGCCCGAGTCCGGCGTGTTGCCGCCCCAGCGATAAGGCGTGCCGACCAGGCCCAGCGCACGGAAGAGCACGTCTTCGGCAGCAGGTGAGAAATTCTGGGTGGAGTAGTTGAACACCGGCTTGGGCTTGACCGCGACAGGAGCAGGCGGTGGACGGCTGGCGCAAGCGCTGAGCAGCGCGGCGCACACGAGGAGAACAAGGCGGGCTGACGTCGACATGTGCAAAACAATCCTGGTCTGGATGCGGCTTTCGCTGCCGAACGCTGAAAACCAGAACGCGCAAGCAAGGCTCGCGCGAACGGATTACAACAATGTCCAGGGATTCTAGCGCTTACACGTCAAACTTCAAGTATCACTTTAAGTTTACTTGCTAGCGGTAACTGTCGTCGGGGCCATGGCGAGTGCACGCTTGGCTTCGATGAAGGTTTTGCTCCAGTAGCTGTCGCCCAGGCTGTCGACTCGAACACCGCCACTGCGACGGCTGCTGGAGTGGATGAACTGGTTATCGCCCAGGTAAATACCGGCGTGGCTGACACGACCACGGCCTGCAGTACTGAAGAAAAGCAGATCACCGGGCTTGAGGTTGTTGCGCGCGACCAACGGTGCTTTCACGTTGATCATTTCGCGAGTGGAGCGTGGCAGGTTCATGCCAGCCTCTTCACGAAACAGATAACCGATGAAACCGCTGCAATCGAAACCAGCTTCAGAGGTACCGCCGAAACGGTAACGAGTACCGATCAGGGACATGCCACGTTCGAGGATGCTGTCGGCCAGAACTGGAAGCTGATAAGGCTTGTTGCCGGAGAAGTCGGCCAGTTCTTTCTCGGTTGCCTGCTCTTCTTTATAAAGAGCTTCCTGATAGACAGTGGAAGACTGCGCTGCAACGAATTTTGCCTGGGCATGTTGTTGAGGCTTTTGCTGCTCAACCACCTGTTGAGGGTGGGAGGCGCAACCAAACAACAGGGTAACGAGTGCGAGAGGCACGAGGGGTGCGAAGCGATTTAGCATGGGCACGACCGTGGCTGATGTGTAAAGAAGCCGAGACTATGCCCTCTATCACATCGATTTGCAAATTCAATCGTGATCTATGTGACTTCTTGTTTGGACTATGACATCTAAGCCCTTAACACCCTATAGACGCCTTTCGCGTGGCCAAACCGGCCCAAACGCGGGTTTTCTGACGCCTGGAATTTGCCAAAACCCTTGAAAACAAAGGGCTGGCTACCAGCCTAGGGTTTCTTTGAGGAACGGGATGGTCAGCTTGCGCTGGGCCTGCAAGGAGGCCTGATCGAGCTGTTCGAGCAAGTCGAACAGCGCACTCATGCTGCGAGTGCCACGGGTGAGGATAAAGTGCCCGACTTCGTCGGTGAGGTGCAGGCCGCGACGGGAGGCACGCAATTGCAGGGCACGCAATTTATCTTCGTCGGACAGCGGGCGCATCTGGAAGATCAGCGCCAGGGTCAGGCGCGACTTGAGGTCAGCCAGCTTGACGGGCAACTCGCGCGGCGAGGTGGAGGCAGCGATCAACAAACGCCGACCGCTGTCACGCAAGCGGTTGAACAGATGAAACAGCGCCTCTTCCCAATCGGCCTTGCCGGCAATCGCCTGAAGGTCATCCAGGCACACCAGTTCGTATTGCTCAAGGTTATCGAAGATGCCGATGCCGCGATCCATCAACTCAGCCAAGGGCAGGTACACCGCCGGCTCGCCGATCTGCTCGAAGCGCAGGCAAGCGGCCTGCAACAGGTGGGTACGCCCCACGCCGTGCTTGCCCCACAGATAGATCAGGCTTTCAGTCCACCCGGCGTCGGCTTCGCAGAGCCGCTCGACATAGCCGAGTGCAGCGGCATTGGCGCCTGGGTAGTAATTGATAAAGGTGGCGTCATCACGCAGACGCACACCTAAGGGCAGCTGAATCGGTTTCATGCTGACTGAACGGCTCCCATCGAACCGCTAGTGGCCTCTGTGTAAAGTTTGCAAAGTTTATACCCGTGACGCCGGGTGCACAATGCAGCAGACCACAAGCAAAATCAAAGGTTTGCGTTAACTTGCCGGTTTTACGCGGATTGTTTGACGCCACCACCCCATAAACAACAAACCCGGCCGGAGCCGGGTTTGTGACGCAGCGGTTACAGGTCGGGGTCTTCGACGCCCGTGTACACATCCGAATCCTTGTACAGATCGTGCATATGGCGCACCAGCACCATGATCACCGCGGCCACCGGCAATGCCAGCAAGATACCAGTAAAGCCAAACAGCTCGCCGCCCGCCAGGATCGCAAAGATCACCGCAACCGGGTGCAGCCCGATCCGATCCCCCACCAGCAACGGCGTCAGCACCATGCCTTCAAGGGCCTGGCCGACCATGAACACCGCAACAATCCCGAGCATCGGGTACAGGTCGCCGCCAAATTGGAACAGACCAGCTACCAGCGCCGCACCGATACCAATCACAAAGCCCATATAAGGAACAATGGCGGCAAGACCTGCGATCAAGCCAATCAAAAGGCCCAGCTCCAGGCCGATGGCCATCAGGCCGGCGGCGTAGATAACCCCCAGGGCCAACATCACCAACAACTGGCCACGCACGAATGCACCCAACACTTCATGGCATTCACCGGCCAGGGACACGATGCGCTCCTCACGATCACGCGGCAGCAGGCTACGAATCTTGGCCATCATGATGTCCCAGTCGCGCAGCAGGTAGAACGCAACCACCGGAATCAGCACCAGGTTGGTCAACCAGCCGATCAATGCCAGGCTCGACGCCGTGGCCTGACTGAGGATCACACCGACGATATCGGTGGTTTGCCCCATATGCTCGCTGATCGCCGCCTTGACCTTGTCGAACTTCCAGAAACCGTCCGACAGCCCCAACTTGGCCTGGGCCCACGGCATTGCCGTGTGCTGCAACCAGTCGAGCATCTGCGGCGCCAGCTCATAGAGGCGAAACAGTTGTTTGGCCAGCATCGGCACCAGCACCAGCACCAGCGCGGTGATGATCAAGGTGAACAGCGTAAACACTGCCACTACGCCCAAGGTCCGCGACAGGCCGGCTTTTTCCAGGCGATCCACCACCGGATCGAACAGATAGGCCAGCAACAACGCAACCAGGAACGGCGTCAGGATCGAATGCAGCAAGAACACAAAAACGCACAGCAGGACGATCCCGCCAAGCCACACCCAACGACGCGTATCCGCCATAAACCACTCCATTGCTTCTATATAAGGAAGAACTGTTACCAACGAAAACGCAGTTGTGCCTGAGGCTCAGGGGCGCCAGCCGGTTGCGCGCCTTCAACGACCGGCTGCGCGGCCTGCGCCTCACCCGCAGGAATCTCCTGCAACTTGGCCAGGCTCAACTGGGTACGCAACTGATCGGCGCTGCCATTGACCCGGTACACAATGCGGTTGCCATCCACCCACTGCGGCTGGCCACCAAACGGCTCCAGCAGATGACCCAGCGCGGCATAATGCTCCAGGGTCATCCCCTGCACCTCCAGCAATTGTTCGGTGCTCACGCCCGGCTTGACCGCAAAACGCGGTGCCAGTTTTTGACTGACCGCCAGCATCACGGCATCGGCGACCGCGCCGGTGTCGGCGCCCTGCACAGTGCCCTGATCGCTCTTCTCACCCAGCCAGAGACGCCATTTGGCCTGCCATTGATTGCCTTCCTGACGCGCGTGCACGGCGAGCAAGGCATCAGCGCCATAGCGCTCGGACGCGGCGCGCAACGGCGTGGCGTCAGCGCTCTCCAGGTTCGGCGCCGTGGCGACGACCTGTTCATCCAGATCCCCCAACGGCAGACGCAACGGCAAGCCACGGTGTTGCGCGGCACGCCGCAGCGCCTGGGCAACGGTCTGGCCATCCCCCACCAGACTACTTCCTTCGGTGGAGTCGTTCAGCCACCAGCCGAGGATCGACGGCCGATTGCTACCCCAGATCGACAGGCCCGCATCACGCAGCGCACGGTCAGTGGTGACGGGGTCGAAGTCCACTTGCAGGCTCTCGGGCGGGCCGGCGTCGTAGCCGTACTGGGTGATGATTTGCTGCGGATCCTTGCGAATCGCCGCCAGGCCTGCGCCATCGGCGGCCTTGGCGTCGCCGGTCAGGCGGATCACCAGGGTCTGCACAGCGCGCTGGGTCGCCTGATCGCGCTCTTGGGGCGATTGGCTGGTGACGGGTTCAAGTACTTGATACAGGCCATTGAGGGTTTCGGCATGACTCGCCAGGCTGACCAACGACAAGCAGCCCACAAAGAAGAATTTACACAGACGCATGGAAGATTCCCGAACGACAAATTTAGCGGCTGGAACAGACCGCGTGAACTCGGTTTGCCATGGCTGTGACCACGGCGACCGGCAAAACATTCACAGGGTCCTGGTAAGTTTTCATGCTGTCATAACGATAGCGGGTTCAAGGCTATACCTTAATACGCGCCACGGCTGAGGCGATTAGCATTTTTTTAACCTATATGGCCCTGCCCGTCGGCCCGAGGATGGCCGCTGCCCCTCAAGCCTGATAAAATCGCGCGCCTTCGCAGACCGTCCCCGGCCGGGCCTTTTACCAAAAGCGCCTGCCCGCTCGGTCGTTACCCCTGAATCCCCCCTAAAGGCCTGGATCATGAGCAAGCAACCCTCCCTGAGCTACAAGGACGCCGGTGTAGACATCGACGCCGGTGAAGCATTGGTCGAACGCATCAAGAGCGTCGCCAAGCGCACTGCGCGCCCCGAAGTCATGGGCGGCCTGGGCGGTTTTGGCGCCCTCTGCGAAATCCCGGCCGGCTACAAGCAGCCTGTTCTGGTGTCCGGCACCGACGGCGTGGGCACCAAGCTGCGCCTGGCACTGAACCTGAACAAGCACGACAGCATCGGCATCGACCTGGTTGCCATGTGCGTCAACGACCTGGTGGTGTGCGGCGCCGAGCCGTTGTTCTTCCTGGACTACTACGCCACCGGCAAGCTCAACGTCGAGACCGCTACCCAAGTGGTTACCGGCATTGGCGCGGGTTGCGAACTGTCGGGTTGCTCCCTGGTCGGCGGCGAAACCGCTGAAATGCCAGGCATGTACGAAGGCGAAGACTACGACCTGGCCGGTTTCTGCGTTGGCGTTGTCGAGAAAGCCGACATCATCGACGGCTCCAAAGTGGCTGCCGGCGACGCCCTGCTTGCCCTGCCGTCCTCCGGCCCGCACTCCAACGGCTACTCGCTGATCCGCAAGATCATCGAAGTGTCCGGCGCCGACATCGAGAACATCCAACTCGACGGCAAGCCGCTGACCGACCTGCTGATGGCCCCGACCCGCATCTACGTCAAGCCACTGCTCAAGCTGATCAAGGACACCGGCGCGGTGAAGGCCATGGCCCACATCACCGGCGGCGGCCTGCTGGACAACATCCCGCGCGTGCTGCCAAAAGGCGCCCAGGCGATTGTCGACGTGGCCAGCTGGCAGCGTCCTGCGGTCTTCGACTGGCTGCAAGAGAAAGGCAACGTCAACGAAACCGAAATGCACCGCGTGCTCAACTGCGGCGTGGGCATGGTGATCTGCGTGGCGCAAGAGCACGTGGAAACCGCGCTGAACGTCCTGCGTGAAGCCGGCGAGCAGCCTTGGGTCATCGGTCAGATCGCCACCGCTGCCGAAGGCGCGGCCCAGGTTGAACTGAAGAACCTCAAGGCTCATTAATGTCCCAGACCTGTGATGTCGTGGTGCTGCTCTCCGGCACCGGCAGTAATTTGCAGGCCCTGATCGACAGCACGCGCACCGGCGACAGCCCGGTGCGCATCGCGGCGGTGATCTCCAACCGCAGCGACGCCTACGGCCTGCAACGCGCCAGGGACGCGGGTATCGATACCCGCTCGCTGGATCACAAGGCTTTCGAGGGCCGCGAGGCCTTCGACAGCGCCTTGATCGAACTCATCGACGCCTTCAACCCCAAACTCGTGGTACTGGCCGGTTTCATGCGCATCCTCAGCGCTGATTTCGTACGGCATTACGACGGGCGCCTGCTCAACATCCACCCTTCCCTGCTGCCCAAATACAAAGGCATGCACACCCATCAGCGCGCCCTCGACGCCGGTGACAGCGAGCATGGCTGCAGCGTGCACTTTGTGACCGAGGAACTCGATGGCGGGCCTCTGGTCGTACAGGCAGTGGTTCCGGTAGAGTCTGACGACTCGGCGCAGACACTTGCGCAACGGGTTCATACCCAGGAACACAGGATTTACCCGCTGGCTGTGCGCTGGTTTGCCGAAGGGCGGTTGATTCTCGGTGACCAGGGTGCATTATTGGACGGTCAGTTACTCGCGGCCAGCGGCCACTTGATTCGAACCTAGGAGATTTTATGCGTCGCGCCTTGCTCTTCGCTTTTGCGCTGTTCGCCTTGCCTGCCGTGCAAGCGGCAGACCTTCACCCCTTCTCCGTCAGCTACACCGCCGACTGGAAACAGTTGCCCATGAGTGGTTCGGCTGAACGCAGCCTGGCCAAGAATGGCGATGGTACCTGGACCTTGAACTTCAAGGCTTCCATGATGATCGCCAGCCTCACCGAAACCAGCGTGATCCTGTTTGACAAGGACGCCCTGCAACCGAAGAGCTACACCTTCGAGCGTGGCGGCCTGGGCAAGGCGAAGAAGATCAACCTGGACTTCGACCAGACCGCCAAGAAAGTCACCGGCTTTGAAAACAAAGACCCGGTCAACGTGCCCCTGCAAAGCGGCATGCTCGACAAGTCGACCTACCAGCTGGCATTGCAACGCGATGTGGCGGCCGGCAAGAAGAGCATGAGCTACAACGTGGTGGAAGGCACCGACGTCGACACTTACGACTTCCGCGTGATCGGCCCGGAAAAGGTCCAGACCAAAGTAGGCTCCATCGACGCGATCAAGGTCGAGCGCGTGCGTGACCCGACTCAGAGTAAGCGCATCACCCAGATGTGGTTTGCCAAGGACCAGGGCGGCATCCTGGTTGCCCTGCGCCAGGTTGAGACTGACGGCAAGGAGTACAACATCATGCTGCAGGACGGTACCGTTGACGGCAAGGCTGTCAAAGGCAACTGATTGCGCGGATGAGCTGAACGGGAGCCTCGCTGAATGCGGGGCTTTTTTTCGCCTGGTGGTTTTGCGTTGAAGCTTCTGGCGCTATCGGGGGCAAGCCCCCTCCCACATTCGACCGCATTCTCAAGTGTGGGAGGGGCTAGTACATTTCTTCAAAGCCTGACATCAACATGAAACTTCTGTCATAAACCGCTAAAGCGGTTTACTTAGCAAGCTAACAAATCGTATAAAAAAGGCCTGCGACGACTTGCCGCAGACCCACCAGAGATTGGAGCAAGCAGATGACTGTAAAAGTAACTGAACGCGACGACGAACATATGTCCCACGAAGCCTTGGGCCATGGGATTCACATCTGGGATGTACACCAACAAGACCTGCTGGTCGGCATGTTTCACAACGAGAGCGATGCTCATAATTATAAAAACGAGCTTGAATCGCTTGAGATGAAACGCCAGGCACAAAGCTCCTGAAACACTGAAATCCCGCAGGCACCCGGCCCCACACAGCAGCTGGAGTGCCTGCAAACAAAAACCCCGCCTGTTAAGTGCGGGGTTTGTTGTTTTACAGCCTTACCACATCAGATCATCGGGGATCTGGTAGGCCGCGTATGGATCGTCTTCATCCGGCACCTGGCTTTCGGTGAGGATGTTGAGCTGCACGATACGCTCCGGTGCGCGCTCCTGGATCTTCAGCGCCGCTTCGCGCGGGATCACCTCGTAGCCGCCACCGTGGTGCACGATCGCCAGGGAGCCGTTGCTCAGCTTGTTGCGCATCAGCGTGTTGACCGACAGGCGCTTGACCTTCTTGTCATCCACGAAGTTGTAGTAGTCCTCGGTGGTCAGCTTGGGCAGGCGCGAGGTTTCGATCAATTGCTTGACCTGGGCCGTGCGGGCCTTGGCCTCGGCTTTCTCCTGCTGCTGGCGGTTCAGTTCCTGGTCGCGCTTGACCTTCTCGGCGTGCGCCGCAATGGCCAGGCGAGCCTGGGTGTCATCCGCCTCGATCTGGCCTTTGTGGACCAGGCGCTGCTGCTTCTGTTTCTCTTTGCCGACCTGTTTGGCCTGCTTTTGGTTGACCAGACCTGCTTTGAGCAACTGGTCGCGAAGGGAAAGGCTCATGGTGCTTACTCACTTAGGCAACTGCTCAACCGCAGCTGGACACATTCTTTTCCTGACGTTTGGCTTCGCCCCACAGGGCGTCCAACTCTTCGAGGGTGCAATCTTCTATGGGACGACGGGTGTCGCGCAATGCCTGTTCGATAAATCGGAAACGTCGTTCGAACTTGGCATTGGCGCCACGCAGCGCGGTTTCCGGGTCGATCTTGAGGTGACGGGCCAGGTTGACCGCCGCAAACAGCAGGTCACCGACTTCATCGGCAATGGCCACCGAGTCGTTATCAGCCATGGCTTCGAGCACTTCATCCAGCTCTTCGCGCACGTTGTCCACCACCGGCAACGCCGATGGCCAGTCGAAACCAACCTGACTGGCGCGCTTTTGCAACTTGGCGGCACGGGATAAGGACGGCAGCGCGGTGGGCACATCATCGAGCAGGGACAGTTGCTCCGGCGCGTCGGATTTTTCCGCGCGCTCCTCGGCTTTGATCTGCTCCCAGCGTTCCTTGACCTGCTCTTCGCTCAACTGCGGGGTATCCAGCGGCGCGTACAGATCGCCGCTGGGAAACACGTGAGGATGCCGTCGGATCAGCTTGCGCGTGATGCTGTCGATCACTCCGGCAAATTCGAAACGCCCTTCTTCCCGCGCCAGTTGGCTGTAATACACCACCTGGAACAACAAGTCGCCCAGCTCACCTTGCAGGTGATCGAAGTCGCCGCGCTCGATGGCGTCAGCCACTTCATACGCTTCTTCCAGCGTGTGCGGGACGATGGTCGCGTAGGTTTGCTTGATGTCCCACGGGCACCCGTATTTCGGGTCCCGCAGGCGGCTCATCAAGTGCAGCAGGTCTTCCAGCGAATACATCATGGTGTGCGGTTACGCCGTGTCTCGATGATGTTCGGCAGCTGGGAAATCCGCCCCAGCAACCGGCCCAATGCGTCCAATCCCGGAATCTCGATGGTCAGGGACATCAATGCGGTGTTGTCCTCTTTGTTCGAGCGGGTGTTGACCGCCAGCACGTTGATCCGCTCGTTGAGCAGCACTTGCGACACGTCTCGCAGCAAGCCGGAACGGTCGTAGGCGCGGATAATGATGTCCACCGGGTAGGTGAGCACCGGCACCGGGCCCCAACTGACCTGGATAATCCGCTCCGGCTCGCGCCCGCCCAGTTGCAGCACCGAGGCGCAGTCCTGGCGGTGAATGCTGACGCCACGGCCTTGGGTGATGTAGCCGACGATGGCGTCGCCGGGCAACGGTTGGCAGCAACCGGCGATTTGCGTCAGCAGGTTGCCCACGCCCTGGATCTGGATATCGCCGCGCTTGCCGGGCTTATAGCCGGTGGCTTTGCGCGGGATCAGCTCAAGCTGTTCGTTGCCGCGTTCCGGCTCGACCAGTTGCTGGGCCAGGTTGACCAGTTGCGCCAGGCGCAGGTCGCCAGCCCCGAGGGCGGCGAACATGTCTTCGGCGATCTTCATGTTGGCTTTTTCGGCCAGCTTGTCGAAGTCCACCTGAGGCAGGCCCAGGCGGCCCAGTTCGCGTTCGAGCAGGGTCTTGCCGGCAGCGACGTTCTGGTCCCGCGCCTGCAACTTGAACCAATGGACGATCTTCGCCCGCGCCCGCGAGGTGGTGATGTAGCCCAGGTTCGGGTTCAGCCAGTCGCGGCTCGGCGTGCCGTGCTTGCTGGTGATGATCTCGACCTGTTCACCGGTCTGCAGGCTGTAGTTGAGCGGCACGATGCGCCCGTTGATCTTGGCGCCACGGCAGTTGTGGCCGATCTCGGTGTGCACGCGGTAGGCGAAGTCCAGGGGCGTGGAGCCTTTGGGCAAGTCGATGGCGTGGCCGTCGGGGGTGAAGATGTAGACCCGGTCCGGCTCGATATCCACCCGCAGTTGTTCGGCCAGGCCGCCGATGTCGCCGAGTTCTTCGTGCCATTCCAGCACTTGGCGCAGCCAGGAGATTTTCTCTTCGTACTGGTTGGACCCGGCCTTGACGTCGGTGCCCTTGTAGCGCCAGTGCGCGCACACGCCCAGCTCTGCTTCTTCGTGCATGGCATGGGTGCGGATCTGCACTTCGAGCACCTTGCCCTCGGGGCCGATCACCGCCGTGTGCAGCGAGCGATAGCCGTTTTCCTTGGGGTTCGCGATGTAGTCGTCGAACTCCTTGGGAATGTGCCGCCACAGGGTGTGGACGATGCCCAGCGCGGTGTAGCAGTCGCGCATTTCCGGCACAAGCACGCGCACCGCACGCACGTCATAGATCTGGCTGAAGGCCAGGCCCTTGCGCTGCATTTTGCGCCAGATGGAATAGATGTGCTTGGCGCGGCCGCTGATGTCGGCGTCGACACCGGTGGCCTGCAACTCGGCGCGCAGCTGGCCCATCACGTCGCTGATAAAGCGCTCACGGTCGAGCCGCCGCTCATGCAGCAACGTGGCAATCTGTTTGTATTGATCAGGTTCCAGGTAGCGGAAGGACAAGTCCTCCAACTCCCATTTGATATGACCGATGCCCAGGCGGTGGGCCAACGGCGCGTAGATGTCAAAGACTTCGCGGGCGACGCGGTTGCGTTTCTCGTCGTCGGCGGTCTTCACAGCACGGATTGCGCAGGTGCGTTCGGCCAGTTTGATCAGAGCGACGCGCACGTCGTCGACCATGGCGACCAGCATCTTGCGCAGGTTCTCGACCTGGCCCTGAGTGCCCAGCACCATGGACTGGCGCGGGCTGAGGCTGGCGCTGATGGCGGCCATACGCAGCACGCCGTCGATCAGTTTGGCTACCACCGCGCCGAAACGCTGGCTGACGGTCGGCAACTGGATGTGCCCTTCACGCACGCCGCGATAAAGCACGGCGGCGATCAGCGAATCCTGGTCCAGCTTGAGATCGGCAAGGATCTCGGCGATCTCCAACCCGGTGCGAAAGCTGGAAGTGCCTTCGGCCCACAGGTTCTTGGCCGCATTGTCTTGCTGCTCAGACTCGCGAGCGAACTCGCAGGCTGCTTTCAAGGCTTCACGGTCCAGTGCCGGGTCGACACTGATGGCATGATCCAGCCATGCCTCCAGGTTGATACTGCCGTCGGTGTTGATCGGCTGGTGTGCTCTCACCTGTACCATCTTGCTTACCTTCCCTACGACGCACCTTGGATGCGCCAAAAATCATGCCGACCTTTTGCTGCAAACTCCCTGGCAGATCACGGCCTTGGAGAATGCAGGCCAGTCGGATTAAACGGGCATCCTAGCCCGCTTCAAATAACGCCATGGCCTCGACATGCGCTGTCTGCGGAAACATGTCGAGGATCCCGGCACGTTTTAGCCGGTAGCCTTGCTTGACCAACTCAACCGTGTCCCGCGCCAGCGTCGCCGGGTTGCAGGACACATACACCAGGCGCTTGGCCCCCAGGGTGGCGAGCTTGCGCACAACCTCTTGGGCACCATCGCGGGGTGGATCCAAGAGTACCGCAGAAAAGCCCTGTTTGGCCCAATCTGCGTCAGTCAAAGGCTGGGACAAATCGGCCTGAAAAAACTGCGCATTATGCAAATTGTTGCTGGTAGCGTTCTGTGCGGCCCGGTCCACCATGGTCTGCACACCTTCCACCGCCACCACTTCTCGCACCTGTTTTGCCAGTGGTAGGGCAAAGTTGCCCAGCCCACAAAACAGGTCCAGCACCCGTTCATCGGGCTGCGGCGCCAGCCAGTCCAGGGCCTGGGCAACCATCGCCTCGTTGACCCCGGCGTTGACCTGGACAAAATCCCCTGGTCGATACGCCAGCGCCAGGTCCCAGGCGTCCAATCGAAACCCAAGTGACTGATCGGGCTCAACCGGTTCCGGCTGGCCTTCGCCATGCAGCCACAATTGGGCTTCATGGAAACTGCAGAATTCTTTCAGGATCAGCAGGTCCGCTTCCGACAACGGCGCCATGTGCCGCAGCAACACGGCGACGGACGAGCCACTGAACAACTCCACATGCCCCAGTGCCTGAGGCTTGCTTAGACGCCGCAGCATGTTCGGCAGACGTTGCATGATCGGTTGCAAGGCCTGTACCAGCACCGGGCAATCGTCGATGGCGACGATGTCCTGGCTGGCCACTGCGCGGAAACCCACCTCGAGGTTTTTCGCCTTGGCATCCCAGCGCACGGCCACGCGGGCACGGCGTCGGTAACCGAACTCGGGGCCGCTTAACGGCGCGGCCCACTCTTGCGGTTCGACACCGGCCACACGGGACAGTTGCTCGGCGAGCATGCGCTGTTTCAGGGCAAGTTGTTCGTTGTGGGGCAAGTGCTGCACGCTGCAACCGCCGCAGCGGCCAACGTGGGCGCACGGCGCCGGGCGGCGCAGTTCGCTGGCCTTGAACACCCGCTCGGTGCGGGCCTCGACCACTTTGCCGTGGGCGCCCAGCACCCGCGCTTCGACTTCTTCACCAGCCAGCGCGCCATTGACGAACCAGGTGCGGCCTTCAAAGAACACGATGCCACGGCCGTCATTGGCCAGGCGCTCGATGGTCAGGCGCTGCTTCTTGCCCACGGGGATCTGTGGGGCCCGGCTGCCGCCCGTCGGTTGGAAGCGCAGGCCTCTCTCGTGCTTGGCCATCAGTTGGGTTCGTCGAAAATGCCGGTCGACAGGTAACGGTCGCCTCGGTCACAGATGATCGCGACGATCACCGCGTTTTCCACTTCCTTGGACAAACGCAACATACCGGCCACGGCGCCGCCGGAGGACACGCCGCAGAAGATGCCTTCTTCACGGGCCAGGCGGCGGGTGGTGTCTTCGGCTTCGCGCTGGGCCATGTCGATGATGCGATCCACGCGCGTGGCGTTGTAGATCTTCGGCAGATACTCTTCGGGCCAGCGGCGAATGCCAGGGATAGCCGAGCCTTCCATCGGTTGCAGGCCGACGATCTGGATCGCCGGGTTCTGCTCCTTGAGATAGCGCGAGTTGCCCATGATGGTGCCGGTGGTGCCCATGGAGCTGACGAAATGGGTAATGGTGCCTTGGGTCTGGCGCCAGATCTCCGGGCCGGTGCTGGTGTAGTGCGCCTCGGGGTTGTCCCCATTGGCGAACTGGTCCAGCACCTGGCCACGGCCTTCGGCGGCCATGCGCTCAGCAAGATCGCGGGCGCCTTCCATGCCTTCTTCCTGGGTCACCAGCACCAGCTCGGCGCCATAGGCGGTCATCGCCGCCTTGCGCTCGGCGCTGCCGTTGTCGGGCATGATCAACACCATCTTGTAACCCTTGATCGCAGCGGCCATGGCCAGGGCGATCCCGGTGTTACCCGAGGTGGCTTCGATCAGGGTGTCGCCAGGCTTGATCTGCCCGCGCAATTCGGCACGGGTGATCATCGACAGCGCCGGACGGTCCTTGACCGAGCCTGCGGGGTTGTTACCTTCGAGCTTGAGCAACAGGGTATTGCTGGTTTCACCCGCCATGCGTTGCAAGCGGACCAGGGGCGTGTTGCCGACGCAATCGGCGATTGTAGGGTACTGCAAGGTCATGGCGTATTCGCAATCCAGACTGCGGGGCGCACATCATACCGGGAAAGGCCGGCGGGCCATATCACGCAAAGTGCGGTGCTTATGGCTTAAAGGAATAAGGTGACTGGGCTTGCCCCCGATGGCCGCACCTCGATGAACCTGCTAGCCAGGCCGACCGTCGCCATGATTTTTATGGAAGACCTCATCCCCCATCGCCGCAATCTGCCCTTCGATCAACGCTTCAAAGGGTTTGAGCAACGGCTCGAACGACAATGGCGCTTCCAATACCTGCAACGCCTGAACGATGGCTTCAATGGTCGACAAGGCCCCCGGCCCGGGTGCCTTGCGCAGCCGATAGCGCGATACACCGCCGTCGGCCAAGGTCACCCGTGGCAACGCCGCCAGTAACGGATTGAGGTGCAGCAACTTGCGCGCCTTGCGCCAGGTGCCATCGGGTACCACCAACAACAGAGGCTGCTCCCCGGGCACATAGGCCTGCAGCGGCTGCGCGTCGTCGGCGGGGAACAGCAGGCGCGCCTGATAACCCGACGGGTTCAATAATGTCGCCAAATCATCAAACACCTCACCCACCACCAACTGTGCATTGTTCAAGCCCAACGCCGCCAACCGCGCGGTGTTGAGCGCATGGTTGACCTCGCTCGGGTGCTGCAATAGCAACACGCGGGTGCGGCTGTCGAGGCTGGGGATCAGCGGGCACAGGCAATGGGTGACGGGCCTGAGGCAACGGGAACATTGGGGTCTGGACATGGTTTATCAGGCCTGGTTGAGCTGGGCTTTGAGCAAATCGCGGAAGGTCTGGATCAGCGGCTCGCGGCTGCGGCCACGGCGCATGATCATCGAGAACGGCGCCTGGTAACCAAAGGTGGCCGGTAGCAGCACGCGCAGATCGCCCTTGTCGGCCCAGGCCTGGGCGTAATGCTCCGGCAGGTAGCCGATATAGGCGCCGGAGAGCACGAGGATCAGTTGCGCCTCCATACTTTCCACCGTGGCGGCACTGTGCTTGAAACCGTGGCGCGCCAGTTCCGCCTGGCTCCAGTAGCCGCGTCCAACCATGCGTTGCTGGGTGATCACTTGTTCGGGAATGCGTCGTTCATTAAACAAAGGATGCCGCGTACTGCAATACAGCCAGTGCTGCTCGCGGTACAGCGGCATGTAGATCAGTCCGCTCATGCGATTGGAGAAGGCGCCGATGGCCAGGTCCAGGCGATTGTCCTGCACACCTAGCTGCAGCTCGTAAGGGCTCATCACCGATAAATGAAGGTGCACCGCCGGGTGTTCCAGGCTGTAGGCGCCAATCACTTCGGCGAACGGCAAGGCCTTGTCGCTGACGGTGGAGTCGAGCACGCCGAGCTTGAGGGTGCCGCGCAGCTCGCCTTTGAGTGCGGCGGCGTATTGCTCGAAGCCTTCCAGCTCGGCTAATAGACGCAGGGTTTCCTGATGGAACAACTCGCCCTTGCTGGTGAGACTGAAGCCACCACGCCCGCGATGGCACAGCACCAGGCCCAACGCCGACTCCAACTGACTCATATACGTGCTGATGGCCGACGTGGACAGGTTGAGTTCGTGCTGCGCATTGGCAAACCCCTGGTGCCGCACGACGCTGACGAAGATGCGCAGGAGTTTCAGGTCGGGCAAGGCGTTGGCCATGAGGTCTCCAGAGGCATACACAAAATCCTGTGGGAGGGGGCTTGCCCCCTCCCACATTTGAACGCAGTTTACCCCAGGCATTAGTTTAGAAAAATCTGAACTAAGTATTTGCCCCTGCCGATTCTTCCCGCCACGGGCTTTTCGCAGAATCGGCCTCTAATAAACAAAACAACGATGAGGCAATCCCGTGGACAAGATTTTCCACCAACCACTGGGCGGCAACGAAATGCCGCGCTTCGCCGGCATCGCCACCATGATGCGTCTTCCCCACCTGCAATCGGCCAAGGGCCTGGACGCCGCCTTTGTCGGCGTGCCCCTGGACATCGGCACCTCGCTGCGCGCCGGCACCCGCTTCGGGCCGCGTGAGATCCGCGCTGAGTCGGTGATGATCCGCCCGTACAACATGGCCACCGGCGCCGCACCGTTCGACTCGCTGTCGGTGGCCGACATCGGCGACGTGGCGATCAATACCTTCAACCTGCTCGACGCCGTGCGCATCATCGAAGAAGCCTACGACGAGATCCTCGAACACAACGTGGTCCCCATGACCTTGGGCGGTGACCACACCATCACCCTGCCGATCCTGCGGGCGATCCACAAGAAACACGGCAAAGTCGGGCTCGTGCACATCGATGCCCACGCTGACGTCAACGACCATATGTTCGGCGAGAAAATCGCCCACGGCACCACCTTCCGCCGCGCCGTGGAAGAAGGCCTGCTCGATTGCGACCGCGTGGTGCAGATTGGCCTGCGCGCTCAGGGCTACACCGCCGAAGACTTCAACTGGAGCCGCAAACAGGGTTTCCGTGTGGTCCAGGCTGAAGAATGCTGGCATCACTCCCTCGCGCCATTGATGGCCGAAGTGCGTGAGAAAGTCGGTGGCGGCCCGGTTTACCTGAGCTTCGACATCGACGGCATCGACCCGGCATGGGCACCCGGCACCGGTACCCCGGAAATCGGCGGGCTGACCACCATCCAGGCGATCGAGATCATCCGGGGCTGCCAGGGCCTCGACCTGATTGGTTGTGATCTGGTAGAAGTTTCACCGCCCTATGACACCACCGGCAACACCTCACTGCTCGGCGCCAACCTGCTGTACGAGATGCTCTGCGTACTGCCCGGCGTGGCGCATCGCTGATGAGCACGCAAGCGGTGTTGCAAGCCGCCACCGAGCTGGTGGCGGCCTTCGCCCGCAATGATCGCGCCGCCTATTTCGGCGCGTTCACGGCCGACGCCAGCTTTGTGTTCTACACCCTCCCCCAGCCGCTGCTCAGTCGCGATGCCTACCAGGCGTTGTGGGACAGCTGGCGCGCGGACGAGGGATTCGAGGTGCTGTCGTGTACGTCGAGTAATGCCTTTGTCAGCCTGCAGGGTGACGTGGCGATATTTGTGCATGACGTGGCCACCGAGCTGCGCATGAACGGGGAGCAATTCTCTAGCCAGGAACGCGAGACCATTGTCTTCAAAAGGCAAGGGCTACGCACAGAACAACAAGAAGGCCTGTGGCTGGCCTGTCACGAACATTTGTCCGCTGTGCCGGAAGGGCTGCCGCCCCCTTAGCCAATGTGATCGGAGCTGATCATGAATAATAAAAACAACCAAAACAGTATTCGCAAGATTGAAACCAACGGGGTCGAACAGATCCCCGACCACGAGCGTACCGCCAGCCCCAAGGATCTGTTCCGCCTGATCTTCGGCGGTGCCAACACCTTTGCCACTGCCGTACTGGGCTCGTTCCCGGTGCTGTTTGGCTTGTCGTTCCAGGCCGGTGTCTGGGCGATTGTGCTGGGCGTGCTGGTGGGTGCTGTGATCCTGGCGCCCATGGGCCTGTTCGGGCCGATCAATGGCACTAACAACGCGGTGTCTTCCGGGGCGCACTTTGGCGTGCACGGGCGGATTGTCGGTTCGTTTCTGTCATTGCTGACGGCGATTGCCTTCTTCTCACTGTCGGTGTGGAGTTCAGGCGATGCGTTGGTAGGTGGTGCGAAACGTCTGATAGGCCTGCCGGAAACTGACCTGACCCTGGGCTTGGCCTATGGCCTGTTCGCCCTGCTCGTCCTGACGGTGTGCATCTACGGTTTTCGCTTCATGCTGTGGGTCAATCGCATTGCGGTGTGGGCGGCCAGCCTGCTGTTTTTGCTGGGGATCTTCGCGTTCGCGCCAGCCTTCGACAGCCACTTCGCGGGCAGCGTCGCCATGGGCCAGACCGGCTTCTGGGCGGCGTTTATCGGCGCAGCGCTGGTAGCCATGAGCAACCCGATTTCCTTCGGCGCATTCCTCGGCGACTGGTCGCGCTACATTCCACGCGAGACGCCGAAAATGCGCATCATGCTGGCGGTGGTTGCGGCTCAGATCGCCACCCTGATCCCGTTCCTGTTCGGCCTGGCCACCGCGACCATCGTGGCGATCAAGGCGCCGGACTATATCGCGGCCAACAACTACGTCGGCGGCTTGCTGGCGGTGGCGCCGACCTGGTTCTTCCTGCCGGTGTGCCTGATCGCGGTGATCGGCGGCATGTCCACCGGCACGACCTCGCTGTATGGCACGGGGCTGGACATGTCCAGCGTGTTCCCGCGCTTGCTCTCACGGGTCAAGGCGACGTTGCTGATTGGGGTGATGTCGATAGCCTTCATCTTTATCGGACGTTTCGCCGCCAACCTGGTGCAGAGCGTGTCGACCTTCGCCGTGCTGATCATCACCTGCACCACACCGTGGATGGTGATGATGATCATCGGCCTGATCGTGCGTCGCGGTTTCTACTGCCCGGATGACCTGCAAGTGTTCACCCGCGGGGAAACCGGCGGGCGCTACTGGTTCAGCCATGGCTGGAACTGGCGCGGGCTGGGGGCATGGATCCCGAGTGCGCTGGTGGGGCTGTGCTTCGTCAATTTGCCAGGGCAGTTTGTGGGGCCGCTGGGCAATTTGGCGCAGGGCATTGATATCAGCTTGCCGGTGACGTTGGGGTTGGCGTCGGTGGTGTACCTGACGTTGCTGCGGCTGTTTCCGGAACCGGCGGCCGTCTATGGCCCCTCGCCACAGCAAGCGCCTTCGCCGCTGCAAGCTCCTTCTGCACTGCAAGTGCCTTCAGCACAATAAAAAATAATCGGAGACTCGCCGTCATGGCTTTGGATTTATTCGTCGTACTCATCTACGCCGCCGGCATGCTCGTGCTCGGCTATTACGGCATGCGCCGCGCCAAGACCCACGAAGACTACCTGGTGGCCGGTCGCAACCTGGGCCCGACGCTGTACATGGGCACCATGGCCGCCACGGTATTGGGCGGTGCGTCCACCGTCGGCACCGTGCGCCTGGGCTACGTGCATGGCATCTCCGGCTTCTGGCTGTGTGCCGCGCTGGGCATGGGGATCATTGCGCTGAACCTGTTCCTGGCCAAGCCGCTGCTCAAGTTGAAGATCTTCACCGTCACCCAGGTCCTGGAAAAACGCTACAACCCCATGGCCCGCCAGGCCAGCGCGGTGATCATGTTGGCCTACGCGCTGATGATTGGCGTGACTTCGATCCTGGCCATCGGCACCGTGCTGCAAGTGCTGTTCGGCCTGCCGTTCTGGATTTCGGTGCTGCTGGGCGGTGGCGTGGTGGTGGTGTATTCGACCATCGGCGGCATGTGGTCGCTGACCCTTACCGATATCGTGCAATTCGTGATCAAGACCGTCGGCCTGATGTTTATCCTGCTGCCGATCTGCCTGTACCGCGTCGGCGGCTGGGATGAACTGGTGGCCAAGTTGCCGGCATCCAGTTTCAGCTTCACCGCGATTGGCTGGGACACCATCATCACCTACTTCATGATCTACTTCTTCGGCATCCTGATCGGCCAGGACATCTGGCAGCGGGTGTTCACCGCCCGCGACGAAAAGGTCGCCAAGTACGCGGGCACCTTCGCCGGTTTCTACTGCATCCTCTATGGCCTGGCCTGTGCGCTGATCGGCATGGCGGCCCATGTGTTGATTCCGGACCTGGACAACGTCAACAACGCATTTGCCGCCATCGTTAAAATGTCGCTGCCGGACGGGATTCGTGGCCTGGTGATTGCCGCAGCACTGGCGGCGATGATGTCCACCGCCAGCGCTGGCTTGCTGGCTGCCTCCACCGTGCTGACCGAAGACCTGCTGCCGCGTTTGCGTGGCGGAAAACAGTCGAGCCTCAACATCAACCGCCTGTTCACGATGCTGACCGGTATCGCAGTGCTGGGTATCGCACTGGTGGTGAGCGATGTGATCAGCGCGCTGACCCTGGCCTACAACCTGTTGGTTGGCGGCATGTTGATCCCGTTGATCGGGGCGATCTTCTGGAAGCGCGCCACCACGGCGGGGGCAATTACCTCCATGACATTGGGTTTTGTGACGGCGTTGGTGTTCATGTTCAAGGATGGGCTGGATGCGAACACACCGATTTACTACAGCCTGGCGGTTGGGTTGGTGAGTTTTGTGCTGGTGAGCTTGCTGTCGCGTCGGCCGGAGGCGGTGGCGACTCGGGTGGCTTGACGTCCAACAGCATTGAAACGGTTTCTTCAGCGGGCGCGACGTCGGATGTCGCGCCCGTTTTTTTATCGCTCAACGGACAGGTTTTGGTTCGCCTGAATGATTTCCTGGACCAGGGAGGCCCAGACCAGTCCTTGGGTTGTACCCGCGGCATAGGTGCCACCGGCGGCGATTTGATGGTGGGCGGCCCAATAAACAATCGATAGTCCATCTGAGGTACCAGGCCTGGCACATTCGACTATGCGCAAATCGCCATTTTCGATTGCGCTGCGGTAAGACATTGGAAAGTGCAGAGAAACAGCGGCCAGACACGCTGCCAGGATTTGCTCCTTGTACTCCGGCGTAGAATCAGGCGGAACCTGACCACCGGAGACAAGAATACAGTCACCGTCCAAGCGGCAGTTCATGACGCCAATTGGCAGATCGTATTGCAGCTTGAGACCACGCATTTCGGCACCTTCATTACCCACAGCGCGCAGCTTGAAAAACCAGCCGATGATCGGAATAACTTCTGGCTCCTCTATGCCCATAGCAGTGATGACGAAGTGTTCTCTGCTCAGCTCAGCAATCTCGACTGAACTCAGATGCTGAATATGGAACTGAACCCCCGAGCGCTGCAGCAGCGCCTCTATTTCATCCATTAGATGGATAAATTCGACATCGTAGCCTGATACCTCAATTGCTCGACTTATTCCTGGGACGCCATAACGCGCCAGAAACTGTTGCTGACTGATTTCTGCGAATTCACCCTTAGTTTTGCCACTAGGCCACGGCCTGTTTTCGATGTCGCGTTGCTCACATATCGCAGCAGCTACGTCACTCGCGTCTTCCCTGTAACAGCGTACAACCCGCGCTCGCGCGAATTGCGCCAGCGACGGGTTGTCAGCCAGGAGTTTTTCAAACAACTCAATGCCGGCGCGGTTGCATTCAACTGCAAGACATTGATTTCCGGAAAGTAGATAGTCGTTATGTAGCGGCTTTGCAGTCGTCTCCGTCGCTGACAGATGGCGCATGTTCACACGCTTATGACTGGCACCATCACTCTCCCGACTTCCCCCATAGACGGTGACCTGATAATTCGCCAAACGACAAATCACAGCCTGGAGCAGACCGTTAATCCCTCTGCCGATAATCGATACATGCGGCGCATCGGTATCCGCATGCAGGGAAGGAATCGCCAATGAGTGTGCAAGTTTACGCCTGACAAGGCCGCGCAAGGCCATCAAACTCAGTTGAACAGAAACAGCATAATCAAGATCGCAATGGCAGTCTTCGCCGGTTGCCGCCTGCACAGTCAGCGTCGCTGGTCTGCGCCAAGTGGTGACACTACAACCGAGCGCATGGGTACGCATGCGAAACGCGTCCAATGTTGTAGGCCCGTAATCCAAGACCAATTGGATGTCTTCAGCCTCTGAGAGGGCCTGTAAAGCATCGTCGCTGAACACGTCTGGTTTGGCGACGCATATTAGACGGGCATCTCTACGCATACACTGAATGAGGGCCTGGTCGATACGATGGGTGGACTCATCGTTCAGGGATAAACAGATGGCGACAGCACTGGCACCCTGCAGCGCCTCGAACCAGTCCGTCACAAATGACACTCGACCATCGGTAGACGCTATTCCGGTAGGATCCGGCGCGCGGCCGCGTGGACTCAACACTTTAATCCGAACATCCGGGTCTCGATCAAGTAACCGCTTGACCAACTCTTTGCCCACATTGCCGTATCCCAGCACACTGATGTCATGGGGGACGGAACCATTGGCCAGTGTCAGCCAGTACAGAATATAAGTTGCAACATGCGGTGCGTTGACCCCGGGCGTATTGACCACTCGGATACCGTTGGATTCGCATAGATCTATCCGTATCTTATCCAGGCTTGTACCTCTTCGGATCAAACAGAGGTCTCCAAATGGGTGGGATACACGCCATTGCTCGATAACATCTCCATCAATGGATTGGTCGCCGACTATGAGGGTTGACGGACGCAGTAATGCGATCTGTATGAGCAGAGCTTGCTTGGTTAATGATGGGGGAATAAAAAAAACATTGCTGGGTGCGGTTGCCTTCCAGGCTCTCGATACAGGTGCGATATGTAAAACATGTTCAGCAATGGCGATAAGTGAGGCGGCAACTGGCGGGATGGGCGAGCGCATCATAACTTTGCCTCCAGCGTTTTTAAATTAACTCATACATCTGCTCTCTTTAGGAAATTACAGAAACGTAAACGATACATATCTATTCCTAATAAAATTCAAACTACGCTTATATTCAAAATAAAATAAGCCAGATAATTCTGACAACACGGTAGTCCGATTCCGATAGCTATAATCCGAAGACTGACATGCAACAGACGGTGAGAAGAGAATTCAAACGGATATGTCAGCGGGCACGACGCAGGATATCGCAGCCGCTTTTTCGTTTGATGCAAAGCAAATGTGGGAGCGGGCTTGCTCGCGAATGCGGTTTATCAGTCAACTTAACCATCAACTGACACACCGTATTCGCGAGCAAGCCCGCTCCCACATTTAAACCCGCTGCGGTCGGAAGACCGGGCCTTACCTACGACGTGGACGCCGCTGCTCATCATCCGTACGAATCGGCACCGGCTGCAGCGGAGGCTCGATCAAGCCCAGTGCAACACCCAGATCATGGAGCCAGTTTTGAATTTTCTCTTTCATGGTTTGCCCCCTTTGAGGGTAATGCTGGTAGGCGCATGTTCTGTCGCCCTTTCCTACATTGATAGTAGCCCTAAGTCCTACGTATTGCTTGAACGAAACCACAATGAACTATTACCAAATCCATCCAAATGCTGACGAACTGGTCAAGCAATGGCGCGACTGTCTTTCATGACCTCGGGCTGACCGAGCTGCTGCAGATCAATCCACGCATTGAGGTTAGCGCCGAGCATACCCTTTCGCCACATCAGCCAGGTGGTCGCAGTGGCAAATTGCCCGGTCAGCGGATGAACGGACACGCTGTCCTTGCCCGGCAGGCTGTCGAGCATGGATTGGGACATCAATGCCACCCCGGAACCGGCGATCACGCAAGCGAGCATGCCTTGATAGGATTCGATCTCAATCGCCCGTCCCATGGCAACGCGCCCGTGGGAAAACCAGCTTTCCAGGCGTGTGCGATAGGCACAACTGCGTCGGAACGTGAACACCGAGCGGCCGGCAACATCCTGCGGGCCACGCACGGGTGGGTGCTCGGCTTCGCAGATCAGCACCAGCTTTTCCTCGCATAACTGCACGCCGTCCAGTGTGGCGATGCTCAGCGGGCCATCTACAAACGCGGCGTCCAGGCGTCCCGTGATCAGACCTTCCAGCAGTTCACCGCTGGGTGCGGACTGCACCTGCAGATTCACCATCGGATAAGCCTTGTGATAACGCGCCAGCAACTTGGGCAGATGGACCGCGCCGGTGCTGTACATGCTGCCGAGCACAAAATCACCGGCCGGCTGCCCGCCTTGCACCGCGCCGTGGGCTTCGTCGTGCAGTGCCAGCAGGCGAGTGCTGTAGTCCAGCAATATCTTGCCTGCCGGAGACAGCTGCAAGCGCTGGCGTTCACGCACGAACAGCTCTACGCCGAGTTGCTCTTCCATTTGCTTGAGACGGGTCGACAGGTTCGACGGCACGCGGTGCAGGCGCTCTGCCGCACGGGTGATGGAGCCCTCTTGCGCCACGGCCTGGAAAATCCGCAATTGACTGAACTCCATACCTTTCTCCAAAACTGAACAAGTTACTCACTATTATTCAATTTTACAGAAAGTCAATCCACTTTAGGCTGACGGTCATTAGTTTCTCAGCAGGACACCTGACCATGTCACCCCTCATTCGCTTACTCGCCAGCTCCATCGCCCTGATGATGGCCATGGGCATTGGCCGCTTCGCCCTCACCCCGCAAATGCCCCATATGCTCAGCGAAGGGCAGGTCGACCTGACCGACGCCGGTCTGATCGCCGCCGCCAATTACCTGGGCTATTTCGTGGGCGCCGTAGACTCGATTTTCGCCCGCGGCCATCGTCATGTGCGCGGTCGTCTGTACGGCGGGCTGTGGCTGTGTGTGTTGCTGACCTTTGCATCGTATTGGGCCCACGCATTCTGGCCGCACCTGCTGTTGCGCTTTGGCACGGGTGTGGCGAGTGCCTGGGCCTTGGTGATGATCACCAGTTTGAGCCAGCCACTGGCACTCGCCGCCGGACGGCCGCGTCTGGGCGCCCTGGTATTTGCCGGGCCGGGCCTGGGGATTCTGTTGACCGGGTTATTGGCGCTCGGCTCAAACCTGCAGGGACAAGACTCCGCCACCTTATGGTTGGTCTATGGCGCGGTGGCACTGGTGATGTTGCTCGCGATCCTGCCGTTTTTGCCGCAGCCCTGCGCCAGCGCCCCTGTCGGCAGCCATAACGACGCGGGCAGTAACGGCAGCATCACGCACCTGTGTTGGATTTATGTCCTGTTCGGACTGGGTTACATCATTCCAGCAACCTTCCTGTCGCAGATGGCCAGCGCCCAATTCAAAGGCGCCTGGCAAGCCGATCTGTTCTGGCCGTGCTTCGGCCTGCTCGCAGCGGTTGGAGTGGGGGTGGCGACCTTGCGTCGCAAAGACCCGGACACGACCCGCCGCTGGCTGATGACCACCCTCTGGCTCCAAGCGACCGGGGTGTTCGCCTGCTTGCTGGGTAATGGTTGGGGGTTGGCGCTGGGGGTTCTGTTGTGCGGCGGACCATTCCTGGCCTGCATGCAGCTCGTAATGGCGCGCATGCGGGAGGTGGCACCCGACGGCTATCAGCGCAGTACCGGGCTGCTGACCGCCAGCTTTGCCATCGGCCAATTGAGCGGGCCCTTGCTGGCGTCGGTGAGCAGCCACCTCAGCGGTGGCCTGCGACCGGCATTGGTCATTGCCGGCACAGGCCTGTTCCTGGCGGGAGCAATATTGGTCAGCCGGCAACCAGAGGCGCTTGCGTGCGCACCTGCTCGCGCCGTGCCAGCACCAGGAAAAACAGCCCTCCCAGGAAGCAGCCGGTAAACCAGGCGAAGTTGGCCATGCCCTGCAACGCCGGGGTGAAGGTGATCGCGACGCCCACCAGTGTCGCGGGCACCAGGGCCTTGACCGCTGTCCAGTTCACGCCACCGTCGAAGTAATAGCGGCCACTTGGGCTGTCATCGAACAGCGCATCCACGTCGATCTTCTGTTTTTTGATCAGGTAGAAATCCACCAGCAGGATCCCGAACAGCGGCCCGATAAACGCCGCGAGGATATCCAGGGTGTAGTGGATCATCAGCGGGTTGTTGAACAGGTTCCATGGGGTAATAAAGATCGAGGCGACCGCCGCGATCATGCCACCGGCGCGCCAGCTGATTTTGCTCGGTGCGACGTTGGCGAAGTCAAACGCCGGGGACACGAAGTTGGCGACGATATTGATACCGATGGTCGCGGTCACAAAGGCAAACGCACCCAGCAGCACGGCCATGTTGTTGTCGATACGCGACACCGTGGCAATCGGATCGTGGAGCATCTCGCCAAACACCGGCAACGTGCCCGAGACGATCACTACGGTCACCAGGGAGAACGCCAGGAAATTTACTGGCAGGCCCCAGAAGTTTCCGCGTCGCACATCCTGCATGCTGCGGCAGTAGCGGCTGAAATCGCCGAAATTCAGGGTTGGTCCCGAAAAGTACGACACCACGAGCGCAGTGGCCACGATCACTTGGCCGAACGCTTGCCAGCCCGACAGGGATTTTTCCGCCAGGGTAAAGCTGATGTTCGACCAGCCCGCCTTCCAGACGATCCAACCGGCCAGGGCAAACATCACCGCATAGACCACCGGCCCCGCCCAATCGATAAAGCGGCGGATGGACTCCATGCCGGCCCAGAAAACTGCCGCTTGCAGCACCCATAAGCTGAGGAAACCAAACCAGCCCAGGTAGGACAGCCCGGCGAAATGCGGCTCTGCATACACCGCCATCTGTGGGAAGAATCGTAAAACCACAATGATCAGCGCGCTGGACGCCAGGTAGGTCTGAATCCCATACCAGGCCACGGCGATAAGACCGCGAATCACTGCAGGAATATTCGCGCCAAAGACACCAAAGGCGAGCCGGCAGATCACTGGGTAAGGAACGGCGGCCTGTTGGCTCGGCTTGGCCACCAGATTGGCGATCAGTTGCACGATGCAAATACCGGCGAGCAAGGCGATCAACACCTGCCAACTGGCCAGCCCCAGAGCAAACAGACTGGCGGCGAATACATACCCGCCAACGCTGTGCACGTCACTCATCCAGAAGGCGAAGATGTTGTACCAGTTCCACTTCTGCGGCAGCGGGCCCAGATCCTGGTTATACAGGCGTGGGCTATAGCCTTTGGGCAATTGTTCGGTCATCGCTGGGCTCCTCGTCATACCGGCCTGCGCTTCCGTCGCAGGGGTGCATACGGAAGGCGGCAAGTTTTGTATACGAGACAGTCAGCAGAATACGTGCCAATGGCACACAATCCCTCTACAACGGCGTTTCAAAGGAGATGAAGGTACCTTCGTAGCGGGGACCACGCTCAGCAACGGTGCACATAAATCCTGTACACAATCATCGGTGCACCCGATGTGCACACAGGTGCCCAACCGTGCAGCACACCGCCGTCAAAACGGTGCCCCAGGCCATGTCCATCAGCGCCAATCCAGTAGACCAGCCTTGCAGCGTGGCCCAGTTGCTCAGGTCGTAGGTGCCATAGGCCACAAGCCCCAGCAAGGCCCCCATACGCGCCGCGCGCTGCCAACTGATGCTGGGCAAGACCACGAACACCACACAACCGAGGACATACAGGAGATAGAACAGCACTGCGGGCAATAGGCGGGGCTGATCAAGCATCAGCGGACCCAGCAGGGATTTGTAGGTGGGGCCCATAAGGACACCGAGCCACAGGCCGTCGAGCACCAGGAAAGCAAGCAAGGTGGCGAGGTAAGCAAACACAGACTTCTTGGACATCGACGCAACCTCTGTAGGAGCCCATTGCTCCTACAGAAGAGCAAAACCTACTCAGCTAAGTTCAATACGATCCGCATGGATCACAATCTGACCTTGCTTGTAGAGCGCACCAATAGCCTTCTTGAAGTTGCCCTTGCTCACGCCGAACAAATTGCTGATTACGGTCGGGTCGCTTTTATCGCTGACCGGCAATGTGCCGTTGTTTTCGCGCAACTTGGCGAGAATCTTCGAGTTGAGGCTGGAGGCCGCTTCCTGGCCAACCGGTTGCAGGCTCAGGCTGATGTTGCCATCGGCGCGGATCTCTTTGATGAAGCCTTTTTCTTCCTTGCCCGGGCGCAGGAACTTGAACACCTCGTTCTTGTGAATCAGGCCCCAGTGCTTGTTGTTGATGATCGCCTTGAAGCCCATGTCAGTGGCTTCGGCCACCAGCAGGTCGACTTCCTGGCCTACGACGTAGTTGGCCGGGGTCTTGTCCAGGTAACGATCAAGACGTGCGGTGGCGGTGATGCGCTTGGTGTGCTTGTCGAGGTAGACGTGCACCACGCAATATTCACCGGCAGTCATCTGGCGTTTTTCTTCCGAGTACGGCAACAACAGGTCTTTTGGCAAACCCCAATCGAGGAATACACCAATGCTGTTGACTTCCACCACTTTCAAACTGGCGAATTCGCCGACTTGAACTTTGGGTTTCTCGGTAGTGGCGATAAGTTTGTCATCGCTGTCCAGGTAAATGAAAACGTTAAGCCAGTCTTCATCTTCACTGGGAATATCTTTGGGGATATACCGATTAGGCAAGAGGATTTCGCCATCTTGCGCACCATCCAGGTACAAACCGAAGTTAGTGTGTTTTACCACTTGTAAGCTGTTGTAGCGCCCGACTAGAGCCATTTCCAATACCCTCATTGCGTGGGCGGCATTCTACCCGAGTTGCGTGCGCCACGCGCGCGCGCCTGAAAAATCACAGGCGGTTGAGGCTTCCAAAGGGCATCGCTCCGCTCGTCCGATCATTTGGCTGGATTTTACTCCTGCGCCAGCGCTGCTTCGCCCCAGGGTTTGCAGCCAAAACAGCAAGTTACGGGCTAATTTCAACGATGAACTTCGTTTATTTCCAGCTGCGGCACTTATTCCCAGGGGATATTTGCCAAGCAATTGTCAAGTATTTCCTGTACGATGCCTGGCCAAGTTAATTTTCTACAGGTTAGTGGCCGCCATGCGCGTAAAAGCATCCAACAGCAAAGCAAAGCCAGCTCCCGCCGTTGAAACCAGCGAATCGATCAACAGCCAAATCGCTGCGTTCCTCAAATCCGGTGGTGAAATCCAGCAAATTGCCAAGGGCGTGAGCGGCCAGACTTTCGGCCCGTCCAAGCAGATCAGCCTGGGTAAAAAGTAATACCGCGCAGCACACCTGGTCCCTAAGCGTCTTGCCTTCAAGGCGCTAGGACTAGAGCCCGAAGCACCCTCCCCTAACATTCAATAGTGCGCTAATCGACGAACGGGCCTCATCGCCTGACATTCGCCGGTATCCTTGCACACGTCTAGCGCGGGCATCTGCCCGATGTTCTCCATTACTGCTCCTCGCTTTTCATGGAGTGAAGCATGCTCAAGTCCTGCATTTTTCTGGTCAGCACATTAGTGGCTTGCCCTCTTGCCGAAGCGCAGATCTTCCAGCGCGAATTGGGCGACTTCGACCTGAAATTGGGCACTACCCCCAGCCGCAGCATGGCCCAGGGCCTGGTCAAGCCGACCTCACCGGGCAGCGATTCTTTCCACGGCGGCCTGGACCTCAGCCACGACAGTGGCCTGTACTTCGGCCAATTCTCGCCCAACATGGGTCTGTCCTCGGCAAGCACCCTCGAAGTCGATTCCTACATGGGCTTTAAACACCCCTTCGACCAGACGCTCGGCTATGAAGTCGGCTTGATCCACTACAGCTACCCCAAGCTCAGCCCCCTCGACAGCCAGGAGTTCTATGGCGGCCTGAACCTGTTGGGCAATCGCTTCGGCGCCTCTTTCAGCAACGACCCGGACCGCCAGGACAGCACAATTTTTGCCGATCTCGGCGGCACCCAGCCCTTCGGCATCGGCGTGAGCATGAAGTACACCACTCATCAGTTGGGCACGCCGGCTTCGGTAGACGGCGGCACCATCAGCAGTTTCAGCGACTGGTCGGTGCAATTCTCCCGTGCCTGGAAGGGCATCGACCTGGACCTGATCTACAGCGACTCCAGCCTCAGCGGCGGCGATTGCTCAGCGTACTCCGGACACAATTCGCAATGCGACGGGCTGTTGACCTTGAAGGCCGTGCGGTCGTTTTATTGATGGGCTGAACTGTCGCGCCCGACGCGGGTTCACATGCATTGACTCTCTCTGCCCAAGGACACGCCCATGCTGCATCGGCTCAAACTGCTGGTGGTACTCCTGACCCTGAGCCTGGCACTCGCCGGCTGCAATCGCGTGGGGCTGGCCTATCGCAACCTGGACGTGATCATCCCCTGGACCCTCAATGACTACCTGGACATGAACGCCGGGCAGAAGAGCTGGTTCAACGACAAACTCAAGGAGCACCTGGCCTGGCACTGCACCACACAGTTGCCCGGTTACCTGGATTGGCTCGATCGCCTGCAACAGATGGTCGACGACAACCAGGTCACCGACGCGGCGCTTAAGATGCGTACCGCCGAAGCCGAACAAGCCATTGCTGAAATCGCACGTGAGATCACCCCCTCGGCCATTGAACTGCTCCAGGGATTGGATGAACAACAGGTCAAGGAAATGAACGACGCCCTGGCCAAGGACCTGCGCAAACGCCAGGACGATTACCTGAAGCCGCCGCTGGCTCAGCAAATCAAGGACCGCGCCGAGCGCATGAATAAACGCCTGGACACCTGGATGGGCCCGCTGAGCACCAGTCAGCAGAATCGTGTCACAGCCTGGTCCATCGCCCTGGGCGAGCAGAATCAGGAATGGATCGGCAACCGCGCCCATTGGCAGGCGCAATTTATCGACGCCGTGCAGCAACGCCACAGCACCGACTTCCCGAGGAAAATGCAGCAATTGCTGGTGGACCGCGAAAGCCTGTGGACCCCGCAATATCGTGCGGCTTACGCCCAGACCGAAGCCGCGGCGCGCAGCCTGATTGTCGACGTGATGGCGGAAAGTACGCCGCAGCAACGCTTGAAACTCACGCAGAAAATCGACGGCGTACGCAGCGACTTCAAGGCACTCAAATGCCTCAAGGCCGCTGCGAACTAATGTAGGAGGGGGCTTGCCTGTTCAGGCGATCTGCGCCTTGGAGGCCACTTCAGCGAAGGTCGCAGGATCAAGCGCATCGTCCTGCTCATCCAGTACCTGGCGCGGATGATCGTTGCCGGGAATGGAGCTGTCGATCAGCGCCAGCAGTTGGGCACCCAGCGGCGTGAGAATGAAATTCTCGCCATTGCCACCCTCTTCCTCGGGGCGCGATTCAATAAAGCCGCGTTTGAACAGCAGCGCTTCATAATCTGCCGCAGTCTTTTTCAACGCATCCAGATTGCCAGTGTCCTGGCCCGCCGTGGCCTTCTCGGCCGCTTCCTGTTCGGCGTATTTACGCGGGGCAAAGCTGCCTTCGCCATTCTGCACTTCGTGCAGCAAACGCTCGATCAAATCCCAGTTGTAAGTCGTCATCCTGATTCCTCCTGCGGGCATGCAAAAGTGTCCCGTCAAAAGGTGTGACTCGTATCGTCATCCGCCGTTCAGCCCATCGGACGGGCGTGATTTCTCTGAACTTTCCAGACGTTCGCCCCCTCAACCGTACATCATTGCCAAGGAGGTCCGAACCATGAAAACCCTGAAAAATCTGACCATCGCCGCCGCCCTGCTTACCGCCCTGCCCGCCTGGGCCTGTACACCCGACGAGGCCACGGCCAAACGTGAGCAATTAGCCACGCAAGTTGCCAAGCTCACCGAGCAGAACCCCAGCAAAGCCAAAGAGATGAACGACGAGCTGCAGAAGATGGACCTGGACACCGAGAGCGCCGAATTCCCTGACAAGTGCCAGTTGATCGACGCCCGTCTTGAAGAGCTGAGAGAAGCTGCCGCAAAAGCGAAAAATTGAAGGCATAAAAAAACCGGACGACGTCCGGTTTTTTCACATCAGCCCCGGCTTATTCGGCGGCCGGTGCTTCTGGTTTGCGGCGCTTGAGCGGGGCCATGCCGTCTTTGCTGACGAGCGACAGGTTGTCGGTCTTCGGACGGTTGGCGATCTTGCGCTTGGTCGGCGACTTGGCGCCGGTTTTCTTCTTGTCGCCCTTGGCGTCGGTCTTTTTCTTCTTCACGCCAACGGCCTTGCCGGACGCTTTGACCTTCTTCGGCCCGGTGTAGGTGCCTTTGACTTCCTTGATGGTGCGGCGCTCAAACGACTGCTTGAGGTAGCGTTCGATGCTCGACATCAGGTTCCAGTCGCCATGGCAGATCAGCGAGATGGCCAGCCCATCGTTGCCGGCACGCCCGGTACGGCCGATACGGTGTACGTACTCGTCGCCGCTGCGTGGCATGTCGAAGTTGATCACCATGTCCAGGCCATCGACGTCCAGGCCGCGGGCAGCTACATCGGTAGCAACCAGGATTTTCACGCCGCCGGCCTTGAGGCGGTCGATGGCCAGCTTGCGGTCCTTCTGGTCTTTCTCACCGTGCAGGACAAACGCTTTGTAGTCCTGAGCCACCAAGCGACCGTAGATGCGGTCAGCCGCAGCACGGGTGTTGGTGAACACGATGGCCTTCTGGTAGGTCTCGTTGGCCAGCAGCCAGTTCAGGATCTGCTCTTTGTGCACATTGTGGTCAGCCATGACGATCTGCTGGCGCGTAGTCGCGTTCAGGTCGCTGACGTTGTTGACCTGCAGGTGCTCAGGGTTGTTCAGCACCTTGGCGACCATCTCACGAAGGGTCGAACCCCCGGTGGTGGCGGAGAACAGCATGGTCTGCTGACGGTTGACGCATTCGGCGACCAGACGCTGCACATCGTCGGCAAAGCCCATGTCGAGCATGCGGTCGGCTTCGTCGAGCACCAGCACTTCGACTTCCTTGAGGTCGAGGTTGCCGGCGTTGAGTTGCTCGATCATGCGGCCCGGGGTGCCGATCAGGATGTCCGGCACCTTGCGCAGCATGGCGGCCTGGACCTTGAAGTCTTCACCACCCGTGATGATGCCGGACTTGATGAAAGTGAACTGCGAGAAACGCTCCACTTCCTTCAAGGTCTGCTGCGCCAGCTCACGGGTTGGCAGCAGGATCAGAGTCTTGATACTCACACGGACTTTGGCCGGGCCGATCAGACGATTCAGAACCGGCAGGACGAAAGCGGCGGTCTTGCCGCTACCGGTTTGAGCCGTCACCCGCAGGTCACGCCCTTCGAGCGCGAGCGGGATGGCCGCTGCTTGCACAGGCGTAGGCTCGACAAATTTAAGCTCGGCCACGGCTTTGAGCAGGCGTTCGTGCAGGGCGAATTGGGAAAACACGGGTGCTACCTCGAAGAATTACAAAATATCAGCTGCATAGGGTAACGGTTTCGGGCGCCCAAACCGAGTTTCTTTACGCGAACGGCGCTAATCAGCTGCTTTTTTGTTAGGGCTTTTGTCCGTGACGCCAACTTTGTCGCACTTAGATGCTCTAATCGCCCCGTCTTGTCTTACAGAGGAATCGGTTTCACCCATGGATATCAAACAGCTCTGGCTCAACGTCCAAGACCTCTGGGGCGCCCTCGACGAACACCCGTTGCTGCATGCCAGCCTCGGTTTCCTGGTGTTGCTGGTGGTCGCCCTGCTGCTGGGACGGATAGCGCGATACCTCATCCTGCACGCCGTCAAATTGCTCGGCCGCCAACCGGCGCTGCAGTGGCTCAATGACCTGCGGCACAACAAAGTCTTCCATCGCCTGGCGCAGATGACGCCATCCCTGGTGATCCAGTTCGGCCTGTACCTGGTGCCGGCCCTGAGCAAAACCGCGATCCTGTTTATCGGCAACGTGGCACTGGCCATCTCCATCCTGTTCCTGGTCCTGGCCATGAGCGCCCTGCTCAACGCCCTGCTGGACATCTACGCCCGCACCGAACATGCGCGCACCCGCTCGATCAAGGGTTACGTACAGTTGGCGAAGATGGTGCTGTTCGTGTTCGGCGCGATCATCATCGTCGCTACCTTGATCGACCGTTCGCCGCTGTTGCTGCTGTCGGGCCTGGGTGCGATGTCGGCGGTCATCCTGTTGGTGTACAAGGACACGCTGCTGTCGTTCGTCGCCAGTGTGCAACTCACCAGCAACGACATGTTGCGGGTTGGTGACTGGATCGAAATGCCCCAGGTCGGCGCCGACGGCGACGTGGTGGATATCACCCTGCACACGGTCAAGGTGCAAAACTTCGACAAGACCATCGTCTCGATTCCTACCTGGCGCCTGATGTCCGAGTCGTTCAAGAACTGGCGCGGCATGCAGGCTTCCGGTGGGCGTCGGATCAAGCGCAGCCTGTTCATCGACGCCAGCGGCGTGCGCTTCCTGCGCGATGACGAAGAGGTGCGCATGACTCAGGTGCACCTGCTCACCGACTACATCGGCCGCAAGCAGGCCGAACTCAAGGCCTGGAACGAAGCCCAGGGCCATAGCGCGCAACTGCTGGCCAACCGCCGCCGCATGACCAACCTCGGCACCTTCCGTGCCTATGCCCTGGCCTACCTGAAAAGCCATCCGGACATCCAGCCGAACATGACGTGCATGGTGCGCCAGATGCAAACCACCGCCCAAGGCGTGCCGCTGGAGATCTACTGCTTTACCCGCACCACGGCGTGGGCGGATTACGAGCGGATCCAGGGCGACATCTTCGATTACCTGTTGGCGGTGTTGCCGGAATTTGGACTGAGCCTGTATCAGCAGCCTAGTGGCACCGATCTACGTAACGGGATACTGGCACTGACGCCCACCTCCCAGGTCTCACCAGCCCCGCAGTAGTGAAACCGGCGAGGCGCAAATGAGCGCCTCGCCGGACCAGTATCCCGGTAAAGCCGGCAACTATGTGTAGCCGCTGCCGCCGAATAATCAACTGACAGGACCAATAAAGGAAATTTCTTCCTACGCCTTTAGTGAATTTCACTACTTGCGCGCACTATTTCTAATCTGTTTTAAAAAAAACCAACGCCTTAGCATCTGGCCATCAAACAACGCCAGATAAAGGCCATCCTCATGTTATGGACAACTCAGCTTTCTGATAATGCGGCAGACTTTGTATTAACTTCGAATGCCGAAGCGTTGACCCACTATTGTGGCGCTGCTGCCTTTGCTCAACCTCGCGACTTTTATACCCAAAGTCCCTACCAGCGCCCTTCCAGGCCGCAGGACGTGACCGATGCAATCATCACCACCAGCCTGACCAGCGACCAACTTTCAAACAGTCAACATCTGTTGGCGCAACGCTTGTTATTGAATATCTACGAGCAAGACTTAGTCTTCTTACCCAAGCCGCCCTTGGAACTCGACTTCAAGGCATTCAAACAGTTCTATGATCCCCAGCACGCCGCCAGTGGCAAAAAAATCCGCCCCTTACTGGAACACTACTTATACAACTGGCTCAAGGAAGAAGTGCACATCAATGGCCCTTGGTGCCTGGACTCGTTTATCGCCCACACCGATAAAGTCCTGGATGACGTGGCCCAGGCCGAGTCAAAACTGCATGAGGTACTCACCACCAGTCGCCACCCCCAGCGTGCCGCCCGGTTTTTCATGACCCAATGCGCGGGAGACTTCCTCAGCGAAGCCTCGGCCATGGCGCGCAACGTGTTGGGCAACTGCGGCCTGTACACCAGCGAGTTGTTCAAGATCCTGATCGACGAATACGGCTACGGCGTCGACAAGAAGAAGCACAGCACCATCTTTGAAGACATGCTCCAGGACATGGACATGTCGCATCACGTGCACCACTACTGGCAGTTCTACACGCCGGCGTCGCTGTCACTCACCAACTATTTCCACTATGTATCGGCCAACCATGGCGAGCTGTTTCGGTACATCGGCGCCATGTACTACACCGAAGCCACGCTGGCGCTGACGACCAAGCACCAGTCACGCGCGATCAAGACCCTCTTCGACGGCCAGGTCTCCACGGCCTATTTCGATGAGCATGCTCACATCGATGTGCACCACGGCAGAATGGCCCTCCAGCGCCTGATCATTCCCATGATCAAGCAGTTCGGCACCAAGATCATCCCCGACCTCATCCGTGGCTTTGAAGAGTTCAAGCTCCTTCAGGACCTCGCCGACGAAGAAATGTATGCCCATATCAAATGGCATGACGAGATGGATGAACACCGCGCCAAGGCCGCGGCCCTGCAGGGTCTCAAGCCGGTGGACCTGACAATCACCGAAGCGGAACACGAACTCTCGGTGCTGCACACCCACCCCAATGACGAGCTGTTCTGGGTCGAATCCGGCGAGTTGGAGTTTGTCGCCAGCCCCGAACTGACCCTGCGCCTGACTGCCGGCGAAGGCGTGGTGATTCCCAAGGGAATGCTCCATGGCACGCGCATCGTCAGCCCGTCCTGCACGTACACCGTCACCGCCATCTGAATGGGCCACCCAATGAAAGCCATCAGCCTGAATATCACCCACGCCCATTACGTGGCCGTGGAGGACAGAACTTACTTTCTGAAGCGTCATGCGTATTCGACGCAATTGCTGCCCACGGCGTGCCCCCATCGTGGCGGGCCGCTGCACATGGGCGAAATGACGGGCGACGGCCAAAGCGTGATCTGCCCCTGGCACGACAACGCCTACAAGGTCTGCAACCTGGAAAAGAAGGCGCTGCCCACCGTGCGCGTCAGAAACCAGATCAGCACCGTGGTCGGCGACACCGAACGGTGCGTGCCGCTGCTTAAACTCTCCCGTTACGACGGATGAAGCCCATGAAGACTAAATCGACATTGACCGCGTTCTATTCAATCGTGACCCTCTTCACCGGCCTCGACATGGCCATTGTGATCGCGATGGTCTGGTTCGGCCTGGAGACCACCGGCTCGACATTCCTGGTAGGCGCCACCTTGTGCGTGGCGACCGTCGTGCCCTATTTATGCGAACAGTACATCGGCAAGTTCTTCACGATTGAGCTGAGCCTGAAACGGCTGCTGTACATTCGCCTGGCTGCTTTTGCCGCCGTACTGGGGCTGTCGTTTACCCAAGCCGCCATGCTGCCGATCGGCTTTCTGGCGATCGCGTTTGTGGTGGGCGTCACCGACTACTTCACCATCAGCACCCTGGAATCGAAAAACACCAAGCTGGTGCTGGCCGGCCTCACCGACAGCGACACCTGCGCACGGTTGATGCAAACCTCCATCCAGATCGGCGCCTTCGGCGGCGCGCTCCTCGGCGGCTTGATCGTGGATGTGTTCTCGGTCAACCAGACGCTGCAGATCATCAGCCTGGCGGCAATTGTGTCACTGGCCGGCGTCTACCTTGTGGCCGACAGCCCCAGCGCCGGAGCCGCCGACCAGACCGCAGCCGCCACCAGCGCCGCGCCGCTGGACTTGCCGCGCAACCTCTACATTCTGATCATTGTGCTGAGCATGATCGGTTTCCATATCGGCGCGTTCAACAGCCTGGTGCCGATCGTTTTCCAAAAGCTCAATGATTGGAACGCGACCCTGTTTGGCGTCGCCAGTGGCCTGGCGGGCCTGGGGGCTTTCAGTGCCGCCGTGTTGCCGCGCATCAAGCTCAACAGCTACGGGGCCATCGCGCTGGTGATATTGGCGGACGTGGCAATCGTCTACTTCCAGCACCTCTACGTGATGATGGCCGCTGCGTTCCTGCTGGGCTTCTGCATCAACAGCCTGCGGATCCAGCTGCGTAAAACCCTGATCGAATCGGCGCCCAACGCCCGGGTAGCCGACGTGATCGCCGCAAAAAGCTCGCTCTACTACCTGCTGGTCAGTGGCTCGGCGCCAATGATCCTGACGTTCTTTACCACCTCGGGGTTCCTCGGACTCGAAGGCGCACGCCTGTTGATGATCGTTTCCGCCGGCCTGCTGGCCACTGCCGTACTGGCATGGAACCTGACCCCCGCCGCCTCGCCTGCCGCCACCACGGAATAAGGATTGCACGACGTGAAAACCGTACTGATTGTTGACCCATTCTCCACGGGCAAACTCTATGCACCCTTGCTCAACGCGCAGGGCGTACGCTGCATCGCCGTGATCTCCACACGCGACTTGCCTGAACACTTCACCAACGACCTGGTCGCCGAGAATTTCCATGAGGTGTATCACTGGGAAGAAAGCCTGCTGACCACCCTGGAAGACTTGTCACTGAGCGCGGTGATCGCCGGTTGCGAAACCGCGATCTACCTCACGGACTACCTGACGGAGCTGCTCGAAATTTCCGGTAACAGCCGTATCACCAGCGACCTGCGCCGTAACAAATTCTCCATGCAAGAGGCGTTGAAAGAGCACGAGTTGGCACACATCGACTCGTACCTGTTGAGCTCGCAGAATCGCATTGGCGAAGTCGTGGCCAAGCTGGAGGAGTCGGCCACTTATGTGGTCAAGCCGCTGAATTCGGCCGCCACTGAAGGCGTGGTGTTTGCCCAAGGCAAAGGCGAAGCAGAGACGGCCTTGAGAAACGCGGCCTGGCGGAAGAAAAACGACCTGGGCGAGGTCAACCTCGGTTTTATCGTGCAGTCGTTTATCGCAGGGCCGGAGTACGTGGTGGACATGGTCGCCTTTGGCGGCACGTACATCATTGCCAGCGTCTGCAAGTACACCAAGGTCCAGAAGAACGGCAGCATGTTTGTCTACGAAAGCCTGGACACCCTTGATCCCCAGGCTGTTGAGCTCAAGCCGCTGACCGATTATGCCCGCCAGGCAGCGGCGGCTCTCGGCGTGCGGGTCGGGCCGATTCACATGGAAATCATCTGGTCTGACGCTGGCCCGGTGATGATTGAGGCCGGTGGCCGCTTGCACGGCGGCATCGCGCCCCTGTTGTTCCAACAGGTATATCTGCCCGACCTGCTGTCGCTATCGATCGACAGCTACCTCGGCCAGCCGCGCCCCGAGGTCGATGAAGTCAGCGAGATCAGCCATGGCCGGATCGGTTTCTTTTGCTCCGACGCACGCCGCACTTTTGCCCCGCCCTCAACCCAGGCCCTCCAGAGTGCCCAGGCGGACGAGGCCTATTGCGGCCACCGGTACTTCATCGCAGCCGGCCATACCACGCCGGTCACGATTGACTTCGCCACCTGTCCGGGGCTGTTCTGGCTACAGAGCCCTTCGGCGCTGCAACTGGACGCCAGTACGGCGAACCTGCGCAAACAACTGTGGGGCTAAGGTTATGCAAAGTCGCTTGATCATCAAGAAATCGGCCTGTGAGCTGGGTATCAATAATGCGTGCGCCGCCGTTATCGAAGACATCACCGTTTCGGACGACCAGTGTTTCGTCGGCGTGTTGCAAAGTAACCTGAACCACGTGGCATCGCGCCTCAATGAGCTGGACTCGAACATCGTGTATGAAGGGTTTGCCAGGCAGCTCAAAAAGCTCGGCTACGAAAACACCGTCAGCGCCAACGAAAAACTGCTGCGCCGCTTCATCGCCAAGGGCGTGTACCCCATCAACAACATCGTCGACGCCTATAACGCCGTTTCGATCCGCCATGGGGTCAGCATTGGTGTGCATACCTATCATCAGAAGGACGACATCTACGTGATGCGCTCGGAAAAACCGAGGGTGCTACGCCCGCTGTTCGCCAAGAAGGCCATCACGATTCCCGTGGGCGATATCGTCTATACGTGTGGGGATGTGCCGTTGGCGAGCATCGGCAAGGTGGACGCCGATGCCCATGATTTCCGCCTGACGAAGGACTCGTCGAGGTTATTGGTGGTGATCCTGGGGCATGACGACACATCGCTTCAATTCAACCAGGGCGTCATCGAAGAACTGGTGGACACGCTTCGTCAGAAAATGCCGAACCTGAGCCATCACTTTCTTGAAACCGTTCGCGATCATGCCTAGCGCCAGGCCTTCAGCACGGGGTTGACCACGACTTCCTTCACATGCTCGATGTTCAACAGGCTTTCCTTGAAGACCATCAATTCTTCAAAGTTCCTGTAGCGGACATCGAGCATCATGTCGACGTCGCCAAACAGGGAGTAGGCGTGCACCACTTGGCTGAACTGCTGGATCTTCGGAAACACCAGATGGCAATTGCTGCCATTGAGGGTCAGCATCAAAAACGCCGATTGCAGCGTCTCGTCGTCCTCGGCGACGTTGATGGTGAAGCCCAGGATGATGCCCTTCTCAATCAACTTCTGGACACGCGACTCCACCGCCGTTCGCGACTTGTGAACTTGCCGCGCCAATTGCGCCAGGCTGACCCGGGAGTCATCCTTCAAGGCTGCAATGATCAGTTCATCAATCTTGTCCACTCTGCCGCCCCCACACCGTTCTTTTCTATAACAGACTTTCATAGCCGCTCACGCATGCCTTGGGGCCATCACGTCGCAGACTTTACGCCAGGCACGGGTTTTATGCCCAATCGACTGATCCACACCGCCCCCAGAATCACCAACCCGCCCAACGCCAAACGACCGAGCGGCTCGTGCTGGTTCCAGATCAGCAGGTTCAGCAACAACCCTACCGGCACGTGCAGGTTGTTCATCACCGCCAGCGTGCCGCCATGCACCAGGCACGCGCCCTTGTTCCACCAGTACATGCCCAGCGCCGTGCTGACCAGCCCGAGGAACACCAGCACACCCCATTGCAGTGGCGCCTGTGGCAGGAAGTCGGCCTTGGCGAACAGCAGGAACGCCGGCAACACCACCAGCAGCGCGCCGAGGTAGAAGTAACCGAAGCGCCGGTAGTGCGGCAGGTCACTCGGATAACGCGCCACCAGATGCTTGTACATCACCTGCCCGGCGGCATAGGTGAAGTTGGCAAGTTGCAGCAGCAAAAAGCCCATCAGGAAGTGCGGGGTGATCTGGTCGAAACGGATCACCGCAGCGCCCGCCACTGCCACCAGGGCGGCAACCAGTGCCCAAGGGTTGAAGCGCCGGTTGAGCGCGTCTTCGATCAAGGTCACATGCAACGGCGTGAGGATGGTGAACAGCAATACCTCCGGCACCGTCAGCACGCGAAAGCTCAGGTACAGGCACACGTAGGTCACGCCAAACTGCAACGCGCCGATCACCAGCATGCCCCGCATGAAGGCCGGTTCTACCGAGCGCCAGCGGGTCAGCGGGATAAATACCAGACCGGCCAGCACGACGCGCACCAGCACCGCGAAGTAACTGTCGACATGACCGGCGAGGTATTCGCCGATCAAACTGAAGGAAAATGCCTGAATCAGGGTGACAACCAGTAGATAGCCCATGTACGCCTCGCTTCGAATGGGCGCGACATTAAAGGTTTTCAGGGTTTGAAGAAACTCAGGGCAAAAAAAACCCGACCTCGCTAAAGCGTCAGTCGGGCAGGAGCACTTAGGAGCAACAAGTGCAAAGGGAGGTTCGTACGCGTACTTGAAGGGTTTGCGTGGAGCGATATAAACACCGCGCGATTATCTGACGATTAAAGGATCAAGCGGCTCATGCCACGAGCTGTACCAACTGGGCCTTGGCGTGGTTGACGCCCTTTTCATGGAAGTCACCGCTCAGGTTCACTCCTTCCGCGTGAATGAAAGTGACGTCATGAATCCCGATAAAGGCCATCACCTGGCGCAGGTACGGTTCCTGGTGATCGGAGCTGGCGCCGCTGTGGATGCCGCCGCGTGCGGTCAGGACGATAGCACGCTTACCGGTCAACAGACCCTGAGGCCCGGTGGGGGTGTACTTGAAGGTCACACCAGCGCGCAACACGTGATCCAGCCAGGCCTTGAGGGTGCTGGGGATGGCGAAGTTGTACATCGGCGCAGCCATCACCAGCACGTCGGCGGCCAGCAATTCGTCGGTCAGTTCGTTGGAGCGATCGAGGGATACCTGCTCGCTGTCGTTGCGCTGATCAGCAGGCTTCATCCAGCCGCCCAGGAGGTTGGCGTCCAGGTGCGGAACCGGGTTGAGGGCCACGTCACGCACGGTGATCCGGTCCGCCGGGTGGGCGGCTTGCCATTGACTGATGAACTGCTGGGTCAATAGGCGGGAGATAGAGTCCTGCTGGCGGGCACTGCTTTCGATGATCAGAACGTTGGACATGGCTTCGTAGGCTCCATCTGTAATTGCTGTAAGTCGATGGAGAAAAGATTAACCAGGGCTCATTCGATTAAAAAGCGCAAAAAACTGCTATAACCCATCTAGAAATCTGTTGATAAGCGGAGTATTCCTGTGGACATGCTCCGCTGCCGCTTTATTTAGGCGCGCAGGTCAATGCGATACGCATCTTGATAATGGCGCGGTTGAACTTGACCGTAGTGTTGGTGCTTTTGCCCGCAGGCACGGTGACCGTGCGCCGACGTGGCGACTCCGGGCCGTTGGTGAAGATTACTGAACACACCGCATCAGTGGTGCCGTAGTTATTGAGCTGAATCGAACTGATGTCCTTGTCGACGTCAGTCGCCGTGTAATCAATGCTGACACCGTCAATCTTTTTGGTGACGTCGGTGGGGTAGGCAAACGCGCTCATCGGCAGCAGCGCCAGCAACACACAACAGAATTTTCTCATTCGGCAGTCTCCAATAAGGACTGCCAGCTTAGGACAAGAGGAACCCATCTTGAAAGCGCCCCGCGTTACCCTCGATCAATGGCGCACGCTGCAAGCCGTGGTCGACCATGGCGGCTTCGCCCAGGCGGCCGAAGCCCTGCACCGTTCGCAATCCTCGGTGAGCTACACCGTGGCCCGCATGCAAGACCAACTGGGCGTACCGTTGCTGCGCATCGACGGGCGCAAGGCCGTGCTCACCGATGCCGGTGAAGTGCTGTTGCGCCGCTCGCGGCAACTGGTGAAAAACGCCAGCCAGCTGGAAGACCTCGCCCACCATATGGAACAGGGCTGGGAAGCCGAAGTGCGGCTGGTGGTGGACGCTGCCTACCCCAACGCGCGCCTGGTCCGCGCCCTCACCGCCTTTATGCCGCAGAGCCGTGGCTGCCGCGTGCGCCTGCGCGAAGAGGTGTTGTCCGGCGTCGAGGAACTGCTGATGGAAGGCGTGGCCGACCTGGCGATTTGCGGCTTCAGCATCCCCGGTTACCTCGGCACGGAAATGAGCGACGTGGAATTCGTCGCCGTGGCCCACCCCGAACACCCCTTGCACCGCATGAACCGTGAACTGAGCTTCCAGGACCTGGAAAGCCAGATGCAAGTGGTGATCCGCGACTCCGGTCGCCAGCAGCCTCGCGATGTGGGCTGGCTCGGCGCCGAACAGCGCTGGACTGTCGGCAGCCTGGCCACCGCCGCAGCCTTCGTCGGCAGCGGCCTGGGCTTTGCGTGGTTGCCGCGGCACATGATCGTGCGCGAACTCGCCGAAGGCGTGCTCAAGCAGCTACCCTTGGAACAGGGCGGCAGCCGCCACCCCACGTTTTACCTGTACTCGAACAAGGACAAACCCCTGGGGCCGGCAACGCAGATCCTTGTGGAGTTACTGCGCACGTTTGACACGGCGCCCCTGGATGCGCCTTTCGCCGCCCCCCAACAAGCCTGAAACGGAGTTCATCCATGGCCTGGTTCGACCACGAAGGCTGCAGCCTGCACTACGAGGAATACGGCCACGGCACACCGCTGGTACTGATCCATGGCCTGGGCTCCAGCAGCCAGGATTGGGAATTGCAGATTCCGGTACTGGCCAGGCACTACCGCCTGATCGTGGTGGACGTACGCGGGCATGGTCGCTCCGACAAACCCCGCGAGCGCTACAGCATCCAGGGTTTCACCCATGACCTGGTGGCACTGTTCGAACACCTGAGCCTGCCGCCCGCCCATGTGGTGGGCCTGTCCATGGGCGGCATGATCGCCTTCCAACTGGCGGTGGACGAGCCCGACCGGGTCAGGAGCCTCTGTATCGTCAACAGCGCACCCGAGGTCAAGGTGCGCCGCCCCCATGAATACTGGTGGTGGGCCCAGCGTTGGACCCTCGCCCGCGTGCTCAGCCTGGCCACCATCGGCAAGGGCCTGGGCGACCGACTGTTCCCCAAGCCCGAGCAGGCCGACCTGCGCCGCAAGATGGCCGAACGCTGGGCAAAAAACGACAAACGTGCTTATCTCGCCAGCTTCGATGCGATTGTGGGCTGGGGCGTGCAGGAACGACTTTCGCGGATTGCCTGTCCAACCCTGGTCATCAGCGCCGCCCACGACTACACCCCCGTGGCGCACAAGGAAAACTATGTAAAACTGCTACCCGATGCGCGACTGGTGGTGATCGAGGATTCCCGCCATGCCACGCCTTTGGATCAACCCGAAGTCTTTAACGCCACCCTGCTCGATTTTCTAAAGACAGTCGAAACCACTACCCAGGATCACTGACCCATGCTGAAAAAAATCGCCTTCTTTGCCGGTTCCGTTCTGTTCGCTGCCAACCTGATGGCGGCTGAACCCGCCAAGGCGCCTCACGTACTGATCTCCACCACCAACGGCGACATTGAAATCGAACTGGACCCGGTCAAGGCGCCGATCAGTACCAAGAACTTCCTGGCCTATGTCGACAAGGGCTTCTACACCAACACGATTTTCCACCGTGTGATCCCGGGCTTTATGGTCCAGGGCGGCGGGTTCACCCAGCAGATGTCGCAAAAGCCGACCGAAGCACCGATCAAGAACGAAGCCAGCAACGGCCTGCATAACGTACGCGGCACGCTGTCGATGGCCCGCACCTCGAACCCGGACTCGGCCACCAGCCAGTTCTTTATCAACGTGGCTGACAATGCCTTCCTCGATCCAGGTCGCGATGCCGGCTACGCCGTGTTCGCCAAAGTGGTCAAGGGCATGGACGTGGTCGACATCATCGTCAACTCCCAGACCACCACCAAGCAGGGCATGCAGAACGTGCCAATCGATCCTGTCCTGATCAAGTCGGCCAAGCGCATCGACTGAGGTCTGCAGGAAACTCCGCATGCGGCCCATAAGGCCGCGTGCGCATTTGAAAGGAGAGCCCGCCCGGCGGGCGTCAACCCTAATGCTCTATCGTCGTTTTGAACAACTGATCGATATTTTCCGCGACGCGCCCAGCGAAGCCCCTCCCGATAAAGTCCTGCCCTTCTACCTCTACTACCTGCGCCAGGTGTGGCCGCACTTTGCCGCGCTGCTGGTGGTGGGCCTGATCGGCGCGTTGATCGAAGTCGCGCTGTTCAGCTACCTGAGCCGCATCATCGACCTGGCCCAAGGCACGCCACCCGCCGACTTCTTCCAGGTGCACAGCACCGAGTTGATCTGGATGGCCGTGGTCGCGCTGCTGCTGCGCCCGATCTTCGGCGCCCTGCACGACCTGCTGGTGCACCAGACCATCAGCCCCGGCATGACCAGCCTGATCCGCTGGCAGAACCACAGCTACGTGCTCAAACAGAGCCTGAATTTCTTCCAGAACGACTTCGCCGGGCGCATCGCCCAGCGCATCATGCAGACCGGCAACTCCCTGCGCGACTCCGCCGTGGCGGCGGTGGATGCCATCTGGCACGTGGCGATCTACGCCATCAGCTCGCTGGTGCTGTTCGCCGAAGCCGACTGGCGCCTGATGATCCCGCTGGTGACCTGGATCATCGCCTACAGCCTGGCGCTGCGCTACTTCGTGCCACGGGTGAAGGAGCGCTCGGTGATTTCCTCCGAGGCGCGCTCCAAACTCATGGGCCGCATCGTCGACGGCTATACCAACATCACCACCTTGAAGCTGTTCGCCCATACCCAGTCCGAACAGGAGTACGCCAAGGAAGCGATCATCGAGCAGACCGAAAAAACCCAACTGGCCAGCCGCGTGGTGACCAGCATGGACATCGTGATCACCACCATGAACGGTCTGCTGATTGTCACTACCACGGGCCTGGCCTTGTGGTTGTGGACCCATTCGCTGATTTCCGTGGGCGCGATTGCACTGGCCACCGGTCTGGTGATCCGCATCGTCAACATGTCCGGCTGGATCATGTGGGTGGTCAACGGGATTTTCGAAAACATCGGCATGGTGCAGGACGGTCTCAAGACGATCGCGCAACCATTGGCGGTGATCGACCGCGCCAACGCCCCACGCCTGACAGTGCCCCGTGGCGAAGTACGCTTTGAACAGGTGGATTTTCACTACGGTAAACAGAGCGGGATCATTGGCGGCCTGAACCTTGAGATCAAGGCCGGTGAAAAGATCGGCTTGATCGGCCCGTCCGGTGCAGGCAAGTCGACCCTCGTCAACCTGCTGCTGCGCCTGTACGACCTGCAGGGCGGGCGTATCCTGATCGACGGCCAGGACATCGCCGAAGTGGCTCAGGAATCCCTGCGCGCACAGATCGGCATGATCACCCAGGACACCTCGCTGTTGCACCGCTCGATTCGTGACAACCTGCTCTACGGCAAGCCCGACGCCACCGACGAAGAACTCTGGGCCGCCATCCACAAGGCCCGCGCCGATGAGTTCATCCCGCTGCTGTCGGACGCCGAAGGCCGTACCGGGCTGGACGCCCACGTGGGCGAACGCGGAGTGAAACTCTCCGGTGGTCAGCGTCAGCGTATCGCCATCGCCCGCGTGCTGCTCAAGGATGCGCCGATCCTGATCATGGACGAGGCGACTTCGGCCCTGGATTCGGAAGTGGAAGCCGCAATCCAGGAAAGCCTGGAAACCCTGATGAAGGGCAAGACGGTGATCGCGATCGCCCACCGGTTATCGACGATTGCGCGGATGGATCGCCTGGTGGTGCTGGAGAAAGGCCAGATTGCCGAAAGCGGCAGCCATGCCGAGTTGCTGGCCCATAAGGGCCTGTATGCGCGGTTGTGGCAGCACCAGACAGGGGGGTTCGTCGGCATCGACTGAGGGCCCCACATTGGTCGCCTGGATTTGTGTAAAAACCCTGCTGTACTCAGTGCAGTGCCCAGACGGGCGCTGAAGTAAATCTGCAGGGAGCATCACTGATTTACGGATTCGGTAGAGCGATCTATCAAGGACGTGCGGCATGTCTTTGTTCAAGCGTTCAGTCACAGAGGGGCTGGGTACGTTTTGGCTGGTGTTGGGCGGTTGCGGGAGTGCGGTGTTGGCCGCCGCGTTTCCTGCTGTCGGGATCGGGTTGTTGGGCGTGTCCCTGGCGTTCGGGCTCACGGTGCTGACCATGGCGTTTGCCATCGGGCATATCAGCGGTTGCCATCTCAACCCGGCGGTATCGGTGGGGTTGGTGGTCGGTGGGAGGTTTCCCGCCAAGGAGTTGCCGGCGTACATCGTGGCTCAGGTCATCGGTGGCGTCGTCGCGGCCGCCTTGTTGTACTTCATCGCCAGCGGCAAGCCGGGCTTTGAACTGGCCGGCGGGTTGGCCTCCAACGGCTATGGCGAGCATTCGCCGGGGGGTTATTCGATGGCGGCGGGGTTGGTCTGCGAACTGGTGATGACGGCCATGTTCGTGCTGATCATCCTCGGCGCCACCGATCACCGCGCCCCGAAGGGCCTCGCCCCCATCGCCATCGGACTGGCGCTCACCCTGATCCACCTGATCTCCATTCCCGTGACCAACACCTCGGTCAACCCGGCCCGCAGTACCGGCCCGGCGCTGATCGTGGGCGGGTGGGCGATCCAGCAACTGTGGATGTTCTGGCTCGCGCCGATCCTCGGTGCGGTGGTGGGCGGTTTTGTCTATCGATGGGTGGGCCAGGAGGACCCGGCCTGAAACGTACCGAGTCGTAGCAGCTGTCGAGCGCAAGCGAGGCTGCGTTGCGGTGTGTCAGGCAAACCGTAAACGCAGCCTCGCTTGCGCTCGACAGCTGCTACGGCCCGAAACTTGCGGTTGCCCATCAGGCGCTGTTCAGGCTTGTCGATACGGCAGCGCTGCCCTTGCCTCTTCGGCGTACGCCAGGATCCCAACCCGCTCACGTTCCAGGAAATCCTCCACGGCATTCTTCAGCCCCGGATGGCGCAAGTAGTGCCAGGAACGAGTGATCACCGGCTCAAACCCGCGAATCAACTTATGCTCGCCCTGCGCGCCGGCGTCGAAACGTTGCAGGCCTTGGGCGATGGCGTAGTCCATGCCCTGGTAGAAACAGGTTTCGAAATGCAGGCGGTCGAATTCCGCCAGGCAACCCCAGTAGCGACCGTAGAAGCTGTCGCCACCGATCAGGCTGAACGCCATGGCCACCGGCCGCGTGCCTTGCTTGGCCAGCACGACGCGGATCGCCTCGGGCATGCGTTCGGCCAGCAGGCTGAAAAACGCGCGGGTCAAGTAGGGTGATTGGCGGCGTACTGCGTAGGTATTGGCGTAGCAGGCGTAGACGAAATCCCACTGTGCTTCGCTCAGTTCATGGCCTTGCAGCCATTCGAAATCGATGCCCTGCCCCGCCACTTGCTCACGCTCTTTGCGCATCTGCTTGCGCTTGCGTGAACTCAGGGCGTCGAGGAAGTCCTGGAAGTCGCGGTAGCCACGGTTCTGCCAATGAAACTGGCAGCCCAGCCGTTGCATCCAGCCCGGTTGCCGGGCCAAGGCCTCGTCGGCCAAGGTGTCGGTGAAGTTGATATGCGCACTGGAGAGCCCTTCGATTTCCAGGTAGCCCGGCAGGCTGTTGAGCAATTCAAAACCGTCTTCGGCATTGGCCGCCAACAGGCGCGGGCCGCTGACCGGGCTGAACGGTACGGCCGTCAGCAACTTGGGGTAATACTCGATACCCGCCCGCTCGCAGGCATCGGCCCAACCGTGATCGAACACGTACTCGCCGTAGGAATGCCACTTGCGATAACCGGGCAGTGCCGCCACCAGCCGATCACCTTCCCAGTGCAGCAAATGCTCAGGCTGCCAGCCCGAGTGCGGGCCGACGCTGCCACTGTCCTCCAGCGCGCTCAGGAACGCATGCCGCACGAACGGTTGGGCCTGCGGCACCAAGGCGTCCCAGGTCTGCGGGGCTATTTCGGACAAGCTTTGCAGGCGTTGCAACGGCATCGGCATCCTCACTGCATCAGGGCGTAAAAGCCTCGCGAGTATCGCTTATCGCCGCCCCCAGCACACCCTCAAATCGCCCGACAAGGCTCTAAAGCAATAGTTCCGATCCCCACGCATTTGTCATCTAGATGACATCACTTAGCCACTGTTGCGTCATAAACCATCGCGATACTGACGCCTGTTTTTAGAGCGCCTGGTTCTACCAGGTGGCTATTTTTCCGTCCGTCATCGGTCGGTTGTGTCCTGGATGGTTTGCCATCCCTCCTCACTTTCGGAGATTGATATGCGTCTTGCTTCCACTAAAACTGCGGCGGCCCTGTGCGGCGGCCTGTTACTGGCCCTGAGCGTTCCGGCCAGCGCTGCAGTCGACGCTAAATTGCTCGACATGCTCAAGGCCAACGGCCAGATCACCGCTTCGCAGTACACCGAATTGCAAAGCGAGTTGGCCAAAGACCAGAAAGAACAGCAGATCGCCCGGCAAGCTCAACAAGAGACCAACGAACAGATCGCGGCCACCGCGAAGAAAACCAACGAGCTGAGCAGCTTCGACCAGAAGCTGGCGTGGGCCGCCAAGACTCAGTTCAAGGGTGATGTGCGTTTCCGCCACGAGACCGTCAAGATTGATGGCACCCCTAACAATGGCGGCAAGGACAAGGACCGTGAGCGCATCCGTGCGCGTCTGGGCGCCTACACCGAAATCAACCCACAAGTGGACACCGGCATCCGTATTGCGACCGGCAGCAGCGACGACGCCCGCTCCACCAACCAGGACCTGGATGGCTACTTCAACAAGAAGTCGATCTGGCTGGACCTGGGCTACATCGACTACCACCCGGACCAGATCAAAAACCTGCACGTGATCGGCGGCAAGATGCTGCAACCGTGGGTGAGCATGGGCGACGTGATCTGGGATAGCGATATCAACCCGGAAGGCCTGGCCCTGACCTACAAATACCCATTGGGGAGCAGCGCCGAGCTGTTCGGCAGCCTGGGTAACTACAACCTCAAAGACAACGTCAATGGCGACGGCGTGCAATTTCGCAATGACCTGCGCATGACCGCAGGCCAGTTGGGCTCGCGTTTCGCCCTGACCGACAACCTGAAGCTGACCCTGGGCGGCAGTGTGTATGCGTTCCAGAATGACGAAGACAGCCGCTGCCCGACCGCTGGTTCGACCGCTTGCCTGACCCCAGCCGAAACGGTCGCCAACACCACCGCAGGCAATGCCAGCGAGTACCGTCTGTACGAAGGCTTCAGCCAAGTGGATATCGGCGGCCTGGCCGTACCGCTATCGTTCTACGGCCAGTACGTGCAAAACACCAAAGCCACGGATAAAGACCAGGACACCGCCTGGCTGTTGGGTGCCAAGTCCAAGGTATTTGGCCTGAACCTGGACTACAACTACCGCGACGTACAGCGCTACGCAGTGGTCGGTGCCCTCACCGACTCGGACTTCGCCGGCGGCTTCACCGGTGCACGGGGTCACAAGTTCAAGGTCGGTTACGACATCGACAAGAACTTCGCCATCGGCGCGACGTACTTCCTGACCAAGGCGGATTACGCCAGCGTCGCGGGTTACCGCGATGCCAACGCCAATACCCTGCAGTTGGATGCAGAAGCCAAGTTCTGATAGTACGTGTAATACACCTTGGGCCAGGACGGCCCGAGGTGGCTGCAACAGCCTTGCGTGGCGAGATCGGTCCCCATCATCCGTTCGATCCAGCCACGCGAGCCTGCTTCCACCCCGCCTTTATTGATCCTTGAGCCGCTCGGCAGCCAGCCGCTGCGCCAAGGCATCCACATCCTTCACCGGCTCATCCGGCATGATCTTCAGCGTCGCCTGCATCAGGCGCATCTGACGGATAAACCGGCGGCAGTTCGGGCAGAACATCAAGTGATGACGCACCAGCAAGCGCTCGCGAAAGGTCAATTGCCCATCGAGATAGTCACTGGAACGTGCCACTTGTTCTTTACAGGTCAACATTCGCCCGTTTCCTCAAAATGCTCCACCGTGGCGAAGACTTTAAGCCGCGCTCGATGCAACAGCACACGAACATTGGACAGAGAGAGTGTCAGGAGATTACAAATCTCTTCCAACTCCAGGCCCTGGCGTTCACGCAACACCAGCACGCTGCTTTGCAACTGCGACAAACTCAGCAACGTATGCTCCAGGCATTCGCGCAGCTCATCCTCGGTCAGCAAGGCTTCCGGGGTGTCCTGATGCCAGGCAAACGGGGCGACCGCCCAGTGGCCGTCGTCGGGGGTAAAGCGCTCATCGCCGATGGTGCCGTGGGGCGAAGGCAAATCGTCGAGCAACACCTCGCGACGATTTTGCTTGTAGCGCCCCTTGGCGGCGTTGGCGGTGATGGTCAGTAGCCAGGTCTTGAGGCTGGAGCGCCCTTCAAACCTGGCGACGTTGCGGACCACCGACAGCCAGGCGTCCTGCACCACCTCATCGGCATGGCGCTGGCCGACGATTGCATAGGCCACCGCGCGCATGGCGCTCTGGTAGGTGGTGACCAACTCCTTATAGGCCTGTTGCTCGCCCTTGAGCAGCCGTTCAAGCAGGTGCGTGTCGTCCGCTGCTGCCATTTAGACCTCGATTGTCTTAGCGCTTGCGCAGGATCACGCTGCCGATCGAATAGCCCGCGCCAAACGAACTGAGTACCGCGACGGAGCCCTTGGGCAGATCATCCTGGTACGTGTGAAACGCGATCACCGAGCCTGCGGAGCTGGTATTGGCGTAAGTATCGAGGATCACCGGGGCTTCTTCCACCTTGGCTTCGCGGCCGAGCAGTTTCTTCACGATCAGGTGGTTCATGCTCAGGTTGGCCTGGTGCAGCCAGAAGCGTTTCACATCGGCCACGTTCAACTGGTTTTCTTCCAGGTGCACGCCGATCAGTTCGGCCACCATCGGGCACACGTCGCGAAAGACTTTGCGGCCTTCCTGCACGAACAATTTGTCGGGGGCGCCAATGCCCTCTTCTGCCGCACGGTTGAGGAAGCCGAAGTTATTGCGGATGGTGTTGGAGAACTTGGTCAACAGCTTGGTGCTGACCACGTCGAACTGGTGCTCGGACGTTGCCAGGTCGGCACGCTCCAGGACCACAGCCGTCGCGGCATCACCGAAGATGAAGTGGCTGTCGCGGTCGCGGAAGTTCAGGTGGCCGGTGCAGACCTCCGGGTTGACCATCAGGATCGCCCGCGCCTGGCCCAGTTGGATGCTGTTGGCGGCGTTCTGGATGCCGAAGGTGGCTGAAGAGCACGCCACGTTCATGTCGAAACCAAAGCCTGCGATACCGAGGGCTTCCTGGACTTCGATGGCGATGGCCGGGTAGGCGCGCTGCAGGTTGGAGCAGGCGACGATCACGCCGTCGATGTCGGCGGCGGTCCTGCCGGCGCGCTTCAAGGCTTGTTCAGCGGCGCCGACGGCCATCTGGCAGAGCACCGACCATTCGTCGTTGCTGCGCTCAGGCAGGCGTGGGGCCATGCGCTGCGGGTCGAGAATGCCGTCTTTGTCCATCACGAAGCGGCTCTTGATGCCGGACGCCTTTTCGATAAAGGCCGCGCTGGACTCAGTCAGCGCCTGCACCTCGCCGCGCTCGATGGCAGCGGCGTTGTCAGCGTTGAACTGCTGCACGTAGGTATTGAAAGACTGCACCAGCTCTTCGTTGGAGATGCTGTTGGCAGGGGTGTAAAGGCCAGTGCCGCTGATGACGACGTTATGCACGGTCGTTCCTCTAAATCTGTCAGGCAGAAGATATTGGTACCGTCGTACCAAACTTTAAGTAGTTTTATTCCGTCCAGCGGACATCAAACTGGCATCGCTTTATTCCATCGCGTCGCAGTACTTCGCGACAATCCCGGCATTTATGGGCGCGAAGTTTGCCACAAACCCAGGGATTTGGCGCCACTTCCAGACAAACACCGCTTAAATGTGGGACAGGAATCAGGCCTCGACCAGCGTCCACTGCTTACTCAGGCGCTTGTCGGAAATCGGCACCTTGGTGCCCAACTGCTGGGCAAACAACGACACCCGATACTCCTCCAGCCACCAGCGGTAGAGCTCCAGTTGAGGATCGCGCTTGCCTTCCTGGGCGTGTTTGTTCAGGCGGTTCTGGTACTGCGCCCATAGCCCACTCAGCTCGCCGCTCCACACCCGGTCTTTTTGCACCTGGCTCGGCAGTTTTTCAAGACGCAACTCGATGGCCTTGAGGTAACGCGGCAGTTCCTTGAACCACTGCGCCGGGGTTTCCCGTACAAAACCCGGATACACCAGGTTACTCAATTGCTGCTTGATGTCATTCAAGGCCACCGCCTGGGCCAGGTCGATCTTGCCTTTGAAGCGTTTTTGCAAGCCATGCCAGAGCTTCAGTACTTCCAAGGTCAAGCGCGCCTGGCGTTCGGCGTGCTCGGTCCAACTGCCGCGCTTGCGTTCGGCCAAGGCGGCCAAGCCTGCGCCATCACGCGGCAAGCTGGCTTCGCCTTCCAGCACGCAGGTGTCGAGGCTGGCCAGCAGGATGTCTTCCACCAGCGCGTCGATCCGCCCCAATTCGCGGTACATCAGCCCCAACTCGGTGAGACCGGGTAACTTGCCGCGCAGGAATTTCGCCGGTTCCGCCAGTTGCTGCATCAGCAGGCGCTGCAAAGCGCGGCGATGCTGGAACTCAGCCTCGGCGGCGGTAGAGAAACGGCCTTCCTTGACCGTACCGTTTTCTTCCACCAGCGCCGGATACACCGTCATCGACAGCCCGGCGATCTTCTGTTGGGTCTTCTCGGCCACGGCGGCGAACACCTTGGCTTCCACCGGCTGCTGGCTTTTCGCTGTTTGCGGCACGGCCAACGCAGCCTGGCTAGCTTCGGCAAAACGTGCGGTCAGCTCGGCCAGGTCGCGACCTTCGCCGAGGAACTTGCCTTGGCCGTCGACCACTTCCAGGTTCATCTTCAGGTGGTTCTCCACCTGTTGCGCCGACTCGGCCCATGCCTCATCGCTGACCCGCGCGCCCGTCATGCGCAACAGTTCGCGCCCCAGCGCCTGGGGCAGCGAGCCCTGGCCAAATTCGATGCGTTGCAGCGCGGCCTTGACGAAGTCCGGCACCGGCACGAAGTTCTTGCGCAGCGCCTTCGGCAGGTTGCGCACCAGGGCGATGCACTTGGCTTCGATCACCCCCGGCACCAGCCATTCCAGGCGCTCCGGCGGCAAGGCCGGTAGCAGCGGCGCGGGTACGCGCAGGGTCACGCCATCACGCGGGTGGTTGGGTTCGAAGTGATAACTCAGGGCCAGTTCCAGGTCGCCCAGGTGCAGGGTGTCCGGGTAATGGGTGGCAGTGACTTCACTGGCCTCGCGGGCGAGCACGTCTTCTTCGCGCATGATCAGCAACTGCGGGTCTTTCTGGCTGTTGACCTTGTACCAACTGTCGAAGGTCGCGGTCTGGTGGATCTCTGCTGGCAGGCGCGCGTCGTAGAAGGCGTACAGGGTTTCTTCGTCGGCCAGGATGTCGCGGCGGCGCGCCTTGGCCTCCAGTTCGTCGAGTTGTTCCAGCAGTTGCTGGTTGGCGGTGAGGCACTTGGCCCGGGACTGGATCTCACCGCGCACCAGGCCCTCGCGGATAAACAGCTCGCGGGACACCACCGGGTCAATCGGCCCGTAATGCACCGGCCGGCGCCCGACCACAATCAGCCCGAACAGGGTGATCTGCTCAAACGCCACCACTTGGCCGCGCTTTTTCTCCCAATGCGGTTCGAAGTGATTTTTCTTGATCAGGTGCCCGGCCAGCGGCTCGATCCAATCAGCGTCGATCTTGGCGACCATGCGCGCATACAGTTTGGTGGTTTCCACCAGCTCGGCCGTCATCAGCCATTGCGGACGCTTCTTGCCGATGCCCGATGACGGGTGAATCCAGAAGCGCCGCTGGCGCGCCCCCAGGTAATCGCCGTCTTCGGTCTTCTGGCCAATCTGGCTGAGCAGGCCGGAGAGCACCGCTTTGTGCAGTTTCGGGAAATCCGCCGGTTCTTTGTTGATCGTCAGCTGCATGTCGCGACAGATCAGGCTCAACTGGCGATGGGAATCGCGCCACTCGCGCAGGCGCAGGTAGTTGAGGAAGTTCTTGCGGCACCAATTGCGCAGCGGGCTGGCGGTCAGTTCCTGGCGCTGTTCTTCAAAGCCGCGCCACAGATTGACCAGCCCGGCGAAGTCCGAGTCCGGATCTTTCCACTGGGCATGGGCCTGGTCGGCGGCCTGTTGGCGCTCCGGCGGGCGCTCACGCGGATCCTGGATCGACATGGCGCTGGCGACGATGAGCACTTCCTGCAAGCTGCCAAGTTTGGCGGCCTCCAGCAACATGCGGCCCATGCGCGGGTCCACCGGCAGACGCGCCAACTGGCGGCCCAAGGGCGTCAGTTGACTGTTGCGGTCCACTGCCGACAACTCTTGCAGCAGATTGAAGCCGTCGCTGATCGCCTTGCCGTCCGGCGGCTCGATAAACGGGAAGTCGGTGATTTCACCCAGGCGCAGGTGCAGCATCTGCAGGATCACGGCGGCGAGGTTGGTGCGCAGGATTTCCGGATCGGTAAACTCCGGGCGCCCGATAAAGTCCTCTTCGCTGAACAGCCGGATGCAGATGCCCGGCTCAACTCGCCCGCACCGGCCTTTACGCTGGTTGGCACTGGCCTGGGAAATAGCCTCGATCGGCAGGCGCTGCACCTTGGCGCGGTAGCTGTAGCGGCTGATGCGCGCGGTGCCGCTGTCGATCACATAACGAATGCCCGGCACGGTCAGCGAGGTTTCCGCGACGTTGGTCGCCAGCACCACCCGCCGGCCCGGATGGGACTGGAAAATCCGTTGTTGCTCGGCCGGCGACAGGCGCGCGTACAGCGGCAGGATTTCGGTGTGCTTGAGCTGGGCCTTGCGCAGCATCTCGGCGGCGTCGCGGATCTCGCGCTCACCCGGCAAAAACACCAGTACATCGCCGGGGCTGCGCCGTTCGCTGCGCTCGTAGGCGGCGATTTCATCAAGGGTGGCGAGGATCGCCTGGTCGACGGTCAGGTCGTCCTCGACGCGGTTGCCCTCTTCGTCCTGCTCCAGGGTCAGCGGGCGGTACCAGGTGTCCACCGGGAACGTGCGGCCCGAGACCTCGACAATCGGCGCATCGTCGAAGTGCTTGGAAAAGCGCTCCAGGTCGATGGTCGCCGAGGTGATGATGACTTTGAGGTCGGGGCGACGTGGCAGCAGGGTTTTCAGGTAACCGAGCAGGAAGTCGATGTTCAGGCTGCGTTCGTGGGCTTCGTCGACGATGATCGTGTCGTAGCGTTCCAGGTAACGGTCGTTCTGGGTTTCCGCCAGCAGGATGCCGTCGGTCATCAGCTTGATCAGGGTGTTGGAATCGCTCTGGTCTTCAAACCGCACCTGATAACCGACCAACGCACCCAAAGGCGTGGCCAGTTCTTCGGCAACCCGACTGGCCACGCTGCGCGCCGCGATCCGGCGCGGTTGAGTGTGGCCGATCAAACCGTACTGGCCGCGGCCGATTTCCAGGCAGATCTTCGGCAACTGGGTGGTTTTACCCGAGCCGGTTTCGCCGGCAATGATCAGTACCTGATGCTTGTTCAGCGCGTCTTTGATCTCGTCGCGCTTGGCGGCAATCGGCAGGCTGTCGTCGTAGCGAATCACCGGCAGGCTGGCGCGCCGCGCCGTGACCTGGGCGCAGGACGCCTGCATGCGCGTGACCCACTGCGCCAGTTTTTCCTCGTCGGGCTTTTTGCGCAGCTCAAGTAACTGCCGCCGCAAGCGGTGGCGGTCGGCGAGCATGGCGTGATCGAGGTTCTTGAGCAGTTGGTCGATAGCGGGCGCTTGGTCAGTCATCAGGGCGGCAAGGGTCTTTTGGGTGAGGCAGGTGAGGCCTGCGCAGCATGAGTCGATGGAATGGAAGCGATTGTCGCAGATTTCGACACGACTGGAGACGTTGCATCATCGGGTAGCGGCGCTGGCAACCGAATCACAACGACTGCTCCTACAAAAAGCAGGCCTCCTTTCCGACTCTTTAAAAGCTGAAGTCCGATGTATTGGGTTAGGTATGTGCAGTTCAAATACACCGTCCAGATTCATCTGGACAGTCAGAATATTCCACCTTGAACTCGGAGCGTTATATGCCCATCGATTCCTCCACTTCCACACCAAGACTTCCGAGCTACACAGATGCCATGAGGGCGCAACCACGCTCAAGCGAATCGCTGCCGCCGCCGCAATACGAATTCCCTCCACCCTATACGCAAAAGTCCTCGTCGACTTCGAACGACCGGACGTCATCGGCGCCTGCAACTAATTTGACGGCCGCTCGGATCTCGAACTACCACACGACGAGCCAGACCAATCGGGGAATGAACTTTATGAGCGGTCTTTGATACTGCCGCTGAACGGGCCAACTCATTTTTAGCAGTGCCTATTTTTTAGCGCGCTCCAACATTACCAATCGGAGTTTTTATGCCTATAGATCGTATGTCTTCTTCTCGCGTGGGTGGTTATGGTCATTCCTTTGCGGAAAAGCACCAACGCACTCCAGAACAAGCACCACAGGGTGCATCGGCTTCTTCTAGCTCATGGAAAACAATCGAGACGCTTAAGAAGCTTCCCACAGACTTCCCTACGTCTAGCATCAAGCAAAGCTCCCTGGATAGGCCTATAGGCTTGTTACAAAGAAAACTAGAACTGGAAAGCAAGGGCGGCTCGACCAAAAATATCGATCAATCCTATAAAGATTCCATGAAGGACTTGTACAAGGAAACTTCGAACGCGCAGAGCAAGGCCCCCAACGAGACAGACAGGAACCGAGCGAGCAATTGGAGTGACATTGTATTAAAAAGCATAGTAGATGGTAAGCGGTAAACCAACGTCGACCAGTACTTGCGTCAACGTGTAAATGACTGCCCTTTAAACTACTGATACACGATGAGTTAGCGTTTCAAGAAACTCCGCCCCACCTGCGCCGGCAAGACAATACATCGATGATCTTACCGGCGCGGATCACGTCCTACAGGCCTTTCAACATAAGCGGCCTGGCATCCCGTCTTCGCATTTAAGGGCTATCGCGTACGCTTAAAAACAGGCGGATACCCCCGCCCTTAATTTAGGTGTTCGGTAAGCTCACCGCCAGCTGACACAGCGATGAACTTTCTTACGTCGGAAGACGGCAGAGTCCTCAATTCACTCAGAGCAATCCTTACGGCTGTTCCGGGAGAAATCGCTTTAATGGGGCGTTGATCCTCGCCCCCCTGTGATTCCCAGCACCAAGGATGAGTACTTACGCCTGCGGATGAGGCCTTTCAAAATAGGATTATCCCGATGCTTCTTGGAAAAAATTTGTATGCTTCCCAACCCTTGCAGCAGTCACACAGGCCGATAGGCGCCCAAGCCCTTGGCAACACCGACGCCCCACTGAACCCTCACCGGGTGCGTGATCTGACAGTTGTGGGCGTGGGCAGCAGCGTCGCCTACCTGATCAATGAATTAAACCAGCGGGTTTCCTCAGACGGCCGCACTAATCCCTTGCTGGGAAAAGTCAGCATCATCGGCCAGGAAGATCCCTGGTCGGCCAATGTTCGCGGTCTCGGCTACATCAACCATCAACATGAAATTATCGACCAATGGGGCTCAACGGTACCTGCTTACAATGCGGGTTATGCCGACCGGGGCGAATTTTCAGCAAGTAACCAGTTGCAACTGGAACGCGTGAAAGCGTTAGGCGCGGAACATGTGCCGGAGCAGATAACCGGTATAAGCCGCTTGAAAAATGGCCTCTACCGGATCAGCTTAGGCAACGGCCAGGCCATAGAAAGCCGCCAAGTGGTATTGGGCATGGGAGCGGGTCCGCATACAAGCCTGTTGAACACCGATTGCACGCAGACCCAGGCAGAAAAACGCTTGGGTAATATTCGTCTGCATAAGCAGGAGGCCTTGCAGGGCAAAGTCATGGACTTGGATGAGTTCATGCGGGCCACCGACCGCACCCCCGAAAAATTCGCAGGCAAACATGTGGTGGTGCACGGCCCCAACGCGGGCATTGATGCCGTGGAGCGTGCGAAAGAGCTGGGAGCAAAGGTCAATTGGCTGATCCGCAGTACCAAGCCGGTCCTACTGGATGGCCATCAACTGAAATTTGCGCCGCAAGTGGCCCAGGACAATCTGGTCTGCGTGGACGCGCTCGATATCCGTCCGAACCCGAGCCCTGATGGCGCGCCTTTACAATTGAGCTATAGCAAGCCCGGCAGCGACCCGCAGGCCCCTCATAGCGTTCTGGATGCCGACTACTACGTCTATGCCCTTGGCCAGGACATCGACAAGCCGGGAAGCAGCGGCGCCATACTCGGCGATCTGCGGCATCAGCTCGAACCCGTCTACGACTACGATCAAGTCTATGGCGACCAGCCTTTCAAGACTGTCCTGGGCCTGCAAACCCGGGGCAGCAACAGCAGCAGCGGCCTGTTGATTGTCGGTGCCGCCGTGGCGCAGTTGGCCGCCAATGTTCAGCACAGCTACCAGGATCATGCGGCTGATCGTATTTTACAGCAGCTGGAAAAACTACCAGGAGAGGCCGGTGAAGAGTTATCGCGCCTGATCATGCAAGGCGCAGAGAGTCCTGCCATCACGGCGCAGTTACAGGCCTGGCCGGCCCAGACCGCGCACGCGTCAGCCCTGCAGGTTTTAAGCAACCACGTGTCGGACTATCTGGCGGCCCGCGAGTATTTCCAGCAACAGAGCACGAAAAAAGGTGTTCGCGGCGTCGTTGGCGAAGTAGAGAACCAGGTCTCGAACCAAGTGCCTTCCGTGGTCGTTTCCCCTCAGTTGGGCACGGTGAAAGGCTCTACAGCCGCCCTATCAGGCCTGATTCCCGCTTACGTAGCCAACGGCGAAAACAATTACACCACCGACGACCGCACCATGCTGCGCGCAGGTATCGCAGACCGGTACCCCAACATCGACAATGCCAGAGCGGGCCGCTTCATTGATGAGGTCATCAATCTGCGCCATCTTGGCAGCGATGCATTCATCGCCAAGGCAAAGTCGGAAGGCACGACGCCGGTGCATACGCCAGTCGTCGGCATGCCTGCATCCGTCAGGAAAGGTTATGAAGCGTACCTGCAAGCCCTGGACGACGGCGCCGAAAACACCCCGCTCAGCCGCCAGTGGGCGCTCCAATAAGCCGGTTTTCTGGGGCAGCGGTTTGTATGTTGCCCCGCTAAACATCCAGCCCCTTAAGCTGATTTGCGCCGATACGGAAACACATCAATCACCTTCCCCTCCCGAATCGCCTCTTGCAGTCCCTTCCAATAGTCGGCGTTGTACAACTCACCATGCAGCTCATCAAACAACTTGCGCTGGCCGGCATCGGCAAACAGGAACGGCGGGAACTCCTCCGGGAACACATCCAGCGGGCCGATGGAGTACCAGGGCTCGGAGGCCATCTCATCTTCGGGCGTACGCGGCGCCGGGATATGCCGGAAGTTGGCTTCAGTGAGGTAGCAGATTTCATCGTAGTCGTAAAACACCACGCGACCATGACGGGTAACACCGAAGTTCTTCAGCAGCATGTCGCCGGGAAAGATATTCGCCGCCGCCAGTTGTTTGATCGCCAGTCCATAGTCTTCCAGGGCTTCGCGCACCTGGGCCGGGTTGGCGTTTTCCAGGTAGAGATTGAGCGGGGTCATGCGCCGTTCGGTCCAGCAGTGGCGAATGAGCACCGTGTCGCCTTCCACTTCGACCGTGCCGGCGGCCACTTCGAGTAACTCGGCCAGGCACTCGGGCTCGAACTTGCTCAAGGGGAAGCGGAAGTCGGCGAACTCCTGGGTATCGGCCATGCGCCCGACGCGGTCGACGCTTTTAACCAGGCGGTATTTCTCGATCACCGTGGCGCGGTTGACGTTTTTCGACGGCGAGAAGCGGTCCTTGATGATCTTGAACACGGTGTTGAAGCCCGGCAGGGTAAACACACTCATGACCATGCCGCGCACGCCGGGGGCCATGATGAACTGGTCGTCGGTGGTGGCCAGGTGATTGATCAGCGCACGGTAGAACTCCGACTTACCGTGCTTGTAGAAACCGATGGAGGTGTACAACTCGGCGATGTGCTTGCCCGGCAGGATGCGCTTGAGAAAACCGATGAATTCCGCCGGCACTGGCACGTCGACCATGAAGTAGGAACGGGTAAACGAAAAGATGATCGACACCTCGGCTTCGTCGGTGATCAGCGCATCGATCTGGATGCCTTGCCCTTCGCGGTGCAACAACGGGATCACCAGGGGCCATTGTTCGTCGCGGGTATAAAGGCGCCCTACCAGATAGGCGCCTTTGTTGCGGTAGAGCACCGAGGAAAACAGCTCGACCTTGAGGTCCGGGTCCTTGCAGACCCAGTCGGGCAGGCTTTCCCGCAGTTGCGCTTCGAGGCGCTGCAGGTCGGCGTTCAGGTCGGCATAGGGTTCGCTGAAACGGTAGTCGGCAAACATCTGCGCGAGCATCTCACCGATGTTGCCGGCGGGCAGGTAGGTGCGGGTCTGCGCGGCCCGCGCCTTGCGCAGGCTTGGCCGGGTGGTGTGGATAAACATGCAGCCGTCGCTGATCAGGTCGTGGCTGAACAGGCCGCAAAAGATCGAGTTGTACCAGGTCTCGGACAGCTCATCGTCGAAACGCAGGTCGATCAGGCTGATGTAGGCGCTTTTCACCAAAGGCCACAGGTCGATATCCAATAAGTCCACGTCATCGAAGCGGGTGTGCAGGCTTGCGATCACCTCAAACACCTTCTCTTCATAGAGGTTGATCCGCGCCGCCGAGGCGGCCTGGCCTTGCTGCCATTGGGCCTTCTCGAACCGCTCGCGGGCGCCATCGGTGATCTGGCGAAAGTGCTCACGGTAATCGTCGAAGCCGTCGAGGATCTTGCAGGCAATCGCGAGGGCGGGCGTGGGTTGCGACATGCGGGAAACCTCGAACGGGCATCGGGAAGCCCTGAGCTTAGCCAGTGTACGTAAGCAGGAGAAGGGTGAATTTTTGCGCGGCGTTGTACCCCTTCGCTGACTTTGTACATTTGTTTTCAATTTATTTAATTCGACCATACGGTCAATAAAAACACCGTGTTGTCGCCTTGCGTTCGCCCAATAGCCGCTAACGGCGGGGCTTGGCACCCGGCAGCAAAAATAGCAGACCCGATTCCATTACTGATTCCGCCCCAAGGATTGGATCCAACTAAGGGAAACCCCGATTACCACGGTAGTGGCACTTTGATATATAGCGCGCCCTCTCCCACCCTAACAAGGTCAAAAGACCGATCCGGGAGCAGGTTCTAATCGCACAAGGAGCATTGAGATGTCATTGAGGAACATGAGGATCGGTCTGCGTGCCAGTCTGAGTTTTGGGGTGTTGGCCAGCTTGCTGGTGATTGTCGGGCTGTTCTGCCTGGGGCAGATGGCCAAGCTGCGCGAAAGCGCGCTGGTCATCGAACGGTCATGGATGCCGAGCATCGAGAATATCCACGACAGCGCCGCCTTCGTGGCCAGCATCCGCCTGGAGGCCTTGCGCCTGGTGACCACCGATGAATCAAGGGTGCGCGACACGAGCAGAAACCTGATCACCCGCCAGCGCAGCGACCTGCAAACCCTGTTGGATCACCATGAAACCCTGCTGACCAACGACGAAGAGCGCGAGATGCTCAAGCAGGTGAAAACCGACGTGGCCGGCTACCTGGCGATCGTCAGCCAGATGGTTGATTTGATCGACAAGGATCAGCAGCAAGACGCCATTGACCTGCTCAACAACCGTCTCGCCCCTCAAGGCACGCTGCTCAGCCAGAGCCTGGAAAAGCTGATCGTCTTCAACCAGAACGGTGTCGAAGCCGCCGCCGATTCCGCTGCACAGATGTATTCGAGCGCGCAATGGGTGGTCGGCCTGATCATTGTGATTGCACTGATCGCCACCTTGCTGCTGGCCTGGCTGCTGACCCGCAGCATCACCGCGCCGCTCAGCCAGGCGCTGACCGTGGCGCGCACCATCGCCGCCGGCGACTTGAGCCAGCCGATCAAGGTGCAAGGCCATGACGAACCGGCCCAATTGCTTACCGCCCTGGCCACCATGCAGACACAGTTGCAGACCACCATCCGTGGCATCAGCGAGTCGGCGCAGCAATTGGCGTCGGCCGCCGAAGAAATGAGTTCGGTGATGGAACAAAGCACCCGTGGCCTGCAAGCGCAAAACGATGAAATCGAACAAGCCGCCACCGCGGTCACCGAAATGAGTGCGGCCGTGGACGAAGTGGCGGGCAATGCGGTGTCCAGCGCCGAAGCGTCCCAGGCCTCGGATGAAGACAGCAAGCACGGCCACTACCAGATCAGCGAAACCATCAGCTCGATCCAGAACCTGGTGGACGAAGTGCTCGGCGCCTCGAACAAGGCCGAAGGCCTGGCGGTGCAGGCCCAGGACATCAGCAAGGTGCTGGAAGTGATCCGTGGCATCGCCGGGCAAACCAACCTGCTGGCCCTCAACGCGGCGATTGAAGCCGCGCGTGCGGGTGAAGCCGGGCGCGGTTTTGCGGTGGTCGCCGATGAGGTGCGTTCCCTCGCGCAGCGCACCCAGGACTCCACCGAAGAAATCGAGCAAATGATCAGCGGTATCCAGCAAGGCACCCAAAATACCGTCGAAGCGCTGAACAGCAGCGCCGATCACGCCGGCCAGACCCTGCAACGGGCCAACAGCGCGGGCAACGCCCTGGAGAAAATCACCGCGGCCATTTCACAAATCAGCCAGCGCAACCTGGTAATCGCCAGCGCCGCCGAGCAGCAAGCGCTGGTTGCCCGTGAAGTGGACCGCAGCCTGGTGAATATCCGCGACCTGTCCACCCAGACCGCCGCCGGTGCGACCCAGACCTCGGCCGCCAGCCAGGAACTGTCGCGCCTGGCCGTGGACCTGAATGGGCTGGTGACGCGGTTTGTTCTGTAATCAGTCAAAGCGGCGTGCAACACTCGCCGCCTGATTGATTTAGGAATATTCCGTGAGACCTGTCGACACCCTTTACCTGCTGGGACTGGCTGCCATCTGGGGCGCGAGCTTTCTGTTCATGCGCATCATCGCGCCGGAAATCGGCCCCATCCCGACCGCATTTTTTCGCGTATCCATAGCCGCCGCCGGCTTACTCGTAATGCTGGCGGTGATGCGAGTGAAGTGGGACTTCCAGGGCAAATTCAAAACCGTCCTGCTACTGGGTGTGATCAACTCCGGCATCCCGGCCACCCTGTATTCAGTGGCCGCCCAAGTGCTGCCGGCCGGTTACTCGGCGATCTTCAACGCCACCACGCCGTTGATGGGCGTGTTGATCGGCGGGCTGTTCTTCAGCGAACGCCTGACCCCGTCGAAAATCGCCGGGGTCAGCCTGGGCCTGCTTGGCGTTGGTGTGCTGACCCGTGCGGGACCGGTGGCGTTTGACCTGGAATTGTTGATGGGCGCCGTGGCCTGCCTGCTGGCCACCACCTGCTATGGCTTTGCCGGTTTCCTCGCACGGCGCTGGCTGGACCAGCGGGGTGGGTTGGACAGTCGCCTGTCGGCCTTGGGCAGCATGCTCGGCGCGACGTTGCTCCTGTTGCCGTTGTTTGCCTACAGCGCGATCAGCCATCCGCCTGCGAGTTGGGGTGGGTGGCAGGTGTGGGTGTCGTTGCTGGGGTTGGGATTGGGGTGTACGGCGTTTGCGTACGTGTTGTATTTCCGCTTGCTTACCGCCATTGGGCCGGTGAGATCGATGACCACGACGTTCCTGATTCCGCCGTTTGGCGTGCTATGGGGCGCGCTGCTGTTGGATGAGCCGTTGTCCATGGCGCATGTGTATGGCGGGGTGCTCATCGCGGGGGCGTTGTGGCTGGTGCTGCGACCGGGGAAGCTGGCTAGGGCGAGCTAGGCAGGTTTCATGTGGGTGCTGGCCAGCTGATTGTTGCAAAAATAAGTTAAATAAACCTCCGTTCCGGCCGATACCCCCTGAAAGCCTTGCGGATTGAACAACCATGCGTAATAACCAACCCGTTACCCAGCGCGAACGCACCTTCCCCGCTCAGCAACGGTTGATCTCAACCACAGATGCCAAAGGCGTGATCACCTACTGCAACGACGCTTTCGTCGAGATCAGTGGGTTCACCCGTGAAGAACTGCTGCGCGCGCCGCACAACCTGGTGCGTCACCCGGATGTGCCGGCGGCGGTGTTCGGGCATATGTGGACCACGCTCAAACAAGGCTTGCCATGGATGGGCATCGTCAAGAACCGCTGCAAGACCGGCGATCATTACTGGGTTAACGCCTATGTGACGCCGGTCTTCGAAGGCAACCAGGTGGTCGGCTACGAATCGGTGCGCATCAAGCCCACCGCCGAGCAGATCCGCCGGGCCGAAGCGCTCTACCAACGCATCAACCAGGGCAAGTCGGCCGTTCCCCAGCGGGACAAGTGGCTACCGGTGTTGCAGGACTGGCTGCCGTTTATCCTGGTCAGCCAGTTGAGTTTCATGATCGGTGCGTCGCTCAATTCCCACTGGGGCTTTGCCCTGGCGGCAGGGTTGTCGGTGCCATTGGGCCTGCTGGGGCTGAGCTGGCAACAGCGCGGCCTCAAGCGCCTGCTGCGCTTGGCCGAGCAGACCACCTCCGACCCGTTGATCGCGCAGATGTACACCGACAGCCGTGGCGCACAGGCGCGGTTGGAGATGTCGATCCTCAGCCAGGAAGCACGTCTGAAGACCTGTCTTACGCGCTTGCAGGACACTGCCGAGCATCTGAACGACCAGGCGGCGCAGTCCAACACCCTGGCGCACAACAGCTCCAGCGGTCTGGAGCGCCAGCGTGTGGAAACCGAGCAGGTGGCCACGGCGGTCAACCAGATGGCGGCGACCACCCAGGAAGTCGCCAGCCATGTGCAGCGCACGGCTGATGCCACCCAGGAAGCCAATCGCCTGACCGGTCGCGGCCGCGACATCGCCGGGGAAACCCGCGAGGCGATTCAGCGCCTGTCGGTGGCTGTGGGTGAGACCGGCGTGACCGTCACCCAACTGGCCAAGGACAGTGACGAGATCGGCGGCGTTGTCGACGTGATCAAAGGCATTGCCGACCAGACTAACCTGTTGGCGTTGAACGCCGCCATCGAAGCGGCGCGTGCCGGCGAGATGGGCCGAGGGTTTGCCGTGGTGGCCGACGAAGTGCGCCAGCTGGCGCAGCGTACGGCCGAGTCGACCGGGCAGATTCATGCCCTGATCGCCAAGCTGCAACAAACCGCCGCCGCGGCCGTGCAAACCATGGACGCCGGGCATCGCCAGGCTGAAGAAGGTGTGGCGCGGGTGATGGAAGCGGATCAGGCGTTGGTGGGAATCAGCGAAGCGGTGGCGCACATCACTGACATGACGACGCAGATTGCAGCAGCGACTGAAGAGCAAAGCTCGGTGGCTGAAGAGATCAGCCGCAATATCAGCACGATTGCGTTGTTGGCGGACCAGACGTCGGAGCAGGCGCTGAATTCGGCGCAGTTGAGTGAAGAGCTCACGCATACGGCCAATACCCAGTATTCGCTGGTAGAGCGGTTTAACCGGTAGACCGCTATCGGGGGCAAGCCCCCTCCCACATTTTGACCACATTCCAACGTTGGAACTCGGTCGAATGTGGGAGGGGGCTTGCCCCCGATAAGGCCCTAACAGCCGCCGAGAAACCCGGCAACTTGCACCGCAGCAGACTCCAGATGCTGCTCATGACTGAACCCCGACGCCTTCAACGGCTTCAAGTCATGATCTCCCGCCACCAACCACATCACCTCGATGCTCGGTGACAGCACATACCCCTCCACCGCCGCCCGATTGCCCAACGCATCGCGCTCTCCCTGCACGATCAGCGTCGGCGTTTTCAGCCCCGCCAAATGTTCGACCCGTGGTTTTTCCGGCTTGCCCACGGCATAGAACGGATAGCCCAGGCACACCAGCCCTTCTGCGCCCAGTTCATCGGCCAACAAACTGGCCATGCGCCCGCCCATGGACTTGCCGCCAACGGCCAGTTTCCCAGCGACATGACGTCGCACCTCGGCATATACCTCGCGCCAGGCTTCCAGCAGTTTCGGTGCCGGGTTCGGCGGGCGTTTGCCGCCGTCCAACCGGCGTTGGGCCATGTAGGGAAACTCGAAGCGCAGCACGTTGACGCCATGCCCGGCAAGGCGTGCAGCCATGTCGTTCATGAAGGATGAGTCCATCGGCGCACCGGCGCCGTGGGCCAGGATCAGCGTCACCGGCGGGCGCGCGATAGACCCTTTCGCCCCATCCCACAACCAGCCGCGTTCCCGCACACACTGCGCCCATTGATCCCCGTCAATACTGGCCTTGTGCTCTTTGCCCATGCTTGCCTCGCTATTTAGTCTGCCTATAACTCCAGCCCAAGTGCCGCACTTGCTTGGGTTGAACCGTGGATGGGGAACCATGAACACTACTTTAAGTACCGCCTATAACTACAAGGTGGTCCGCCAATTCGCCATTATGACGGTGGTGTGGGGCATCGTCGGCATGGGGCTCGGGGTTTTTCTCGCCGCCCAATTGGTTTGGCCCGCGCTCAACTTCGATTTGCCCTGGACCAGCTTTGGCCGTTTGCGCCCACTGCACACCAACGCGGTGATCTTCGCCTTCGGCGGCTGCGCGCTGTTTGCCAGCTCGTTCTATTCGGTGCAACGCACCTGCCAGACTCAACTGTTCGCGCCGAAAATCGCCGCGTTCTGCTTCTGGGGCTGGCAACTGGTCATCCTGCTGGCCGCGATCACCTTGCCGCTGGGCTACACCAGTTCCAAGGAATACGCCGAGCTGGAATGGCCGATCGACATCCTGATCACCATTGTCTGGGTGGCCTACGCCATCGTGTTCTTCGGCACGGTGATGAAGCGCAACACCAAGCATATCTATGTCGGCAACTGGTTCTTCGGTGCGTTCATCATCACCGTGGCGATTCTGCATATCGTCAACAACCTGGAAATCCCGGTCAGCCTGACCAAGTCCTACAGCCTCTACGGCGGTGCGACGGATGCCATGGTGCAGTGGTGGTATGGGCACAACGCGGTAGGCTTTTTCCTCACCGCTGGCTTCTTGGGGATGATGTACTACTTTGTGCCCAAGCAGGCCGAACGTCCGGTGTATTCCTATCGCTTGTCCATCGTGCACTTCTGGGCGCTGATCACCCTGTACATCTGGGCCGGCCCGCACCACTTGCACTACACCGCGCTGCCGGACTGGGCACAGTCCCTGGGCATGGTGATGTCGCTGGTACTGCTGGCACCGAGCTGGGGCGGCATGATCAACGGCATGATGACCCTGTCGGGCGCCTGGCATAAGTTGCGCAGCGACCCGATCCTGCGTTTTCTCGTGGTCTCCCTGGCGTTCTACGGCATGTCGACCTTCGAAGGCCCGATGATGGCAATCAAGACCGTCAACGCCCTCTCCCACTACACCGACTGGACCATCGGCCACGTACATGCCGGCGCTCTCGGTTGGGTGGCGATGATTTCCATCGGCGCGCTGTACCACATGATCCCGAAAATCTTCGGTCGCGAGCAGATGTACAGCCTCGGCCTGATCAACGCGCACTTCTGGCTGGCCACCATCGGCACCGTGCTCTACATCGCCTCGATGTGGGTCAACGGCATTGCCCAGGGCCTGATGTGGCGGGCGATCAACGAAGACGGCACCTTGACCTACTCCTTCGTCGAAACCCTGGTGGCCAGTCACCCAGGCTTCATCGTGCGGCTGGTGGGCGGTGCGGTGTTCCTCAGCGGCATGTTCCTGATGGCTTACAACACCTGGCGCACCGTGCGTTCGCCGCAGCCAGTCGAAGCCACTACCACTGCGCAGTTGGCCTGAGGAGTCTGTGATGAAACACGAAACGATTGAAAAGAACGTCGGCCTGCTGATGCTGCTCATGGTGCTTGCTGTGAGCATCGGCGGCCTGACCCAGATCGTCCCGCTGTTCTTCCAGGATGTGACCAACAAGCCGGTGGAAGGCATGAAACCCTACACCGCGCTGCAACTGGAAGGCCGCGACATCTACATCCGCGAAGGCTGTGTGCAGTGTCACTCGCAGATGATCCGCCCGTTCCGCGCCGAAACCGAACGCTACGGCCACTACTCCGTGGCGGGCGAGAGCGTGTGGGATCACCCGTTCCTGTGGGGCTCCAAGCGCACCGGTCCGGACCTGGCACGCGTCGGCGCCCGCTACTCGGACGACTGGCACCGCGCGCATTTGTACAACCCGCGCAACGTGGTGCCCGAGTCGAAAATGCCGGCCTACCCGTGGCTGGTCACGGCCCAGGTCGACAGCAGCCACACCGAGACCAAGTTGAAGGTGATGCGCACCCTCGGCGTGCCGTACACCGACGACGACATCACTGCCGCGGTCGCCAGCCTCAAGGGCAAGACCGAGATGGACGCGCTGGTTTCATACCTGCAAGTGCTCGGCACTGCCATCAAGAGCAAGAGGTGAGCCATGGGATTTGAATTCGATGCGGGCACCATCCGCGGCCTTGGCACGCTGGTCGTCGCCATTGCCTTTATCGGCCTGTCGCTGTGGGTGTTCAACAACCGGCGCAATGAGGAATTCGAGCAGGCGCGCCTGCTGCCCTTCGCCGATGAACCTTCTCCATCCGACGCTCAAGAAGCGCCTGCAACAAGGAGCAACCGGCCATGACCCTATTCTGGAGTACATGGATCTGCGTACTGACCCTCGGCAGCCTGATCGGCCTGACTTGGCTGTTGATCGGCACCCGCAAGGGCGAGACCAAAGGCAGCGTGGACCAGACCATGGGCCACGCCTTCGATGGCATCGAGGAATACGACAACCCGCTGCCCCAGTGGTGGTTCATGCTGTTCGCCGGCACTCTGGTGTTCGCGGTCGGCTATCTGGTCCTCTACCCCGGCCTGGGCAACTGGAAAGGCGTGCTGCCGGGTTATGAAGACGGCTGGACGTCGGCCAAGGAATGGGACAAGGAAATGGCCAAGGCCGACACCAGGTTCGGGCCGATCTTCGCCAAATTCTCGGCCATGCCCGTGGAAGAAGTGGCCAAGGACCCGCAGGCGCTGAAGATGGGCGGTCGCCTGTTCGCCTCCAACTGCGCGGTGTGCCACGGCTCGGATGCCAAGGGCGCGTTCGGCTTCCCCAACCTGGCGGACAACATCTGGCGCTGGGGCGGTTCGGCTGAGGCGATCAAGACCACCATCCTGAACGGTCGCCACGCGGCGATGCCGGCCTGGGGTGAGATGCTGGGTGATGACGGTGTGAAGAACGTTGCTGCCTATGTCCGCCACGATTTGGCCAAGTTGCCGCTGCCGGCCAACAGCACTGCCGACCTGGATGCGGGCAAAGCCGCGTTCAACACCACTTGCGTAGCGTGCCACGGGCCGGAAGGCCACGGCATGGAAGTCATGGGGGCGCCGAACCTGACGCTGCCAGGCGGCTATATCTACGGCACCAGCCTGGCGCAGTTGCAACAGACCATTCGCCATGGCCGTCAAGGCCAGATGCCGGCGCAGGAAGTGCTGCAAGGCAATGACAAGGTGCATCTGCTGGCCGCCTACGTGTACAGCCTGTCCCACAACGCTGATGGCGCAACGCCAGAAAGCCAACCTCAATAACTGTTACCTGTGGAGAGGGTGCTTGCTCCCTCTCCACAGTGACCGAGCCGTGTGACCGAGTGTCACACCCTTCCAAAGCACAACTTTCCCCCCTCGCCATTCGGGTCTACGCTTGACCCACAGCGGACCGATTCCGGCGTACGCAACGGCTAGCGTTGCGACCCCGTAAATTTCCTGTCCACTCGATCAGCTTTCGATTTCTGATTTTGTCCTTACGCCAAACATGGAAAGGGCGCAGAATCTGGCGTTGAACGCATTGATCCAGGTCAGCCATTGCGTTGCAATGGCCCCTCGCTTTCTACATACTTGCGGCCGATTTTACCTATAAAAAAACCTAAACCGTGGAACCTTAGAATGAGCACAGCAATCAGTCCGACTGCTTATAACTATAAGGTAGTCCGCCAGTTCGCCATCATGACGGTGGTCTGGGGGATCCTTGGCATGGGGCTCGGGGTGTTCATCGCCTCGCAACTGGTTTGGCCGGAATTGAATTTCGACTTGCCATGGACGACCTTCGGTCGCCTGCGCCCGCTGCACACCAACCTGGTGATTTTCGCCTTCGGCGGATGTGCCTTGTTTGCCACCTCCTACTATGTCGTGCAACGCACCTGCCAGACGCGACTGATCTCCGACGGCCTCGCCGCCTTTACCTTCTGGGGTTGGCAAGCAGTCATCGTCGGCGCCATCGTCAGCCTGCCGCTGGGCTACACCACCACCAAGGAATACGCCGAGCTGGAATGGCCGATCGCCATTTTGCTGGCGATTGTGTGGGTGACCTACGGTGCGGTGTTCTTCGGCACCATCGTCAAGCGCAAGACCAAGCACATCTACGTGGGCAACTGGTTCTACGGTGCGTTCATCGTGGTCACGGCGATGCTGCACATCGTCAACCACGCGTCGCTGCCGGTCAGCCTGTTCAAGTCCTACTCGGCCTATGCCGGTGCGACGGATGCGATGATCCAGTGGTGGTACGGGCACAACGCCGTAGGTTTTTTCCTGACCACGGGTTTTCTGGGGATGATGTACTACTTCGTGCCGAAACAGGCCGAACGTCCTATCTACTCCTACCGCTTGTCCATCGTGCACTTCTGGGCGCTGATCACCCTGTACATCTGGGCCGGTCCGCACCATTTGCACTACACCGCGCTGCCGGACTGGGCGCAGTCCCTGGGCATGGCGATGTCGATCATCCTGCTGGCGCCCAGCTGGGGCGGCATGATCAACGGCATGATGACCCTCTCGGGCGCCTGGCATAAATTGCGCACCGACCCGATCCTGCGTTTCCTCGTGGTCTCCCTGGCGTTCTACGGCATGTCGACCTTCGAAGGGCCGATGATGGCGATCAAGACCGTCAACTCGCTGTCCCACTACACCGACTGGACCATCGGCCACGTACACGCCGGCGCCCTCGGTTGGGTGGCGATGATCTCCATCGGCGCGCTGTACCACATGATCCCCAAACTGTTTGGCCGTGCGCAGATGCACAGCGTCGGGCTGATCAACACGCACTTCTGGCTGGCCACCATCGGCACCGTGCTCTACATCGCCTCGATGTGGGTCAACGGCATCACCCAAGGCCTGATGTGGCGTGCGATCAACGATGACGGCACCCTCACCTACTCCTTCGTCGAAGCGCTGCAAGCCAGCCATCCGGGCTACATCGTCCGCGCCCTGGGCGGTGCGTTCTTTGCCACCGGCATGCTGTTCATGGCCTACAACGTCTGGCGCACCGTGCGTGCCTCCGACCCGGCGCAAGCCGAAGCCGCCGCCCAGATCGCCGTTGTGGGAGCCCACTGATGAAGCATGAAGTAGTCGAGAAGAACATCGGCCTGCTGGCCTTCTTCATGGTCATCGCCGTGAGTATCGGCGGCCTGACCCAAATCGTTCCGCTGTTTTTCCAGGACGTGACCAACAAGCCGGTCGAAGGCATGAAGCCGCGCACCGCCCTTGAACTGGAAGGCCGCGACGTCTACATCGCCAACGGCTGCGTGGGCTGCCACTCGCAGATGATCCGCCCGTTCCGCGCCGAAACCGAACGCTACGGCCACTACTCGGTGGCCGGTGAAAGCGTGTGGGACCACCCGTTCCTGTGGGGCTCCAAGCGCACCGGCCCGGACCTGGCCCGCGTGGGCGGGCGTTACTCCGACGACTGGCAGCGTGCGCACTTGTACAACCCGCGCAACGTGGTGCCTGAGTCGAAAATGCCGGCGTACCCGTTCCTCGTGGAAAACAAGCTCGACGGCAAGGACACCGCGAAGAAGATGGAAGTCTTGCGCACTCTGGGCGTGCCCTACACCGACGAAGACATCGCCGGTGCAGCCGCAGCCGTGAAGGGCAAGACCGAAATGGACGCATTGGTGGCCTACCTGCAAGGCCTTGGCACCATCATCAAAAGCAAACGGTGACCTACATGGATATCGGGATGATTCGTGGCCTGGGCACCGTTGTGGTGATGGTGGCCTTTATCGGCCTGGCGTTGTGGGTGTTCAGCCCCAAGCGCAAGTCGGAGTTTGAGGACGCGACCTTGCTGCCCTTTGCGGATGATCCCGAAGCCATCAAGCACGTCGAGCAAGCTTCTAGGAGTAACAAAGAATGACTACGTTCTGGAGTCTGTACGTCACAGTCCTCAGTCTGGGTACCATTTTCGCCCTGACCTGGCTGCTGCTGTCGACCCGCAAGGGCCAGCGCGCCGAGCAAACCGACGAGACCGTCGGCCACTCGTTCGATGGCATCGAGGAGTACGACAACCCGCTGCCCAAGTGGTGGTTCATGCTGTTCGTCGGCACCATCATCTTCGCCCTCGGCTACCTCGTGCTGTACCCCGGCCTGGGCAACTGGAAAGGCCTGCTGCCGGGCTACAACTACCTCGACAACGACAAGCAAACCCCCTTCGCCAACGGCCAGACCGGCTGGACCGGCGTGCACGAATGGGAAAAGGAAATGGCCAGGTCGGACGCCAAGTTCGGGCCGATCTTCGCCAAGTTCGCCTCGATGCCGATTGAGGAAGTCGCCAAGGACCCGCAAGCCCTGAAGATGGGTGGCCGCCTGTTCGCCTCCAACTGCTCGGTGTGCCACGGTTCCGACGCCAAGGGCGCCTACGGTTTCCCCAACCTGACCGACGCCGACTGGCGTTGGGGTGGCGAGCCGGCCACCATCAAGGAAACCATCATGAAGGGCCGCCATGCCGTGATGCCGGGCTGGTTGCCAGTCATTCATGAAGAAGGCGTCAGCGACGTGGCCGCCTACGTGGTCACCCAACTTGACGGTCGCAAGCTGCCGGAAGGTGTGAAGGCCGACGTGGCCAACGGCGAAAAACTCTTTGCCGCCAACTGCGTGGCCTGCCACGGCCCGGCCGGCAAAGGCACCCCGGCAATGGGCGCGCCAGACCTGACCCACCCCGGCGCCTTCATCTACGGTTCGAGCTACGCCCAACTGCAGCAGACCATCCGTTTCGGCCGTCAGGGCCAGATGCCGGCGCAGGAACAACTGCAAGGCAATGACAAGGTGCACCTGCTCGCGGCGTATGTTTACAGTTTGTCCCATGGGGACAAGAAGGCCGAGGAACAGTAAAGGCCTCGGACACAACCGAGCCCCGCCTGGCGAACGCTGGCGGGGCTTTGTTATTTCTGCAGCCTGGGCCAGGACCTGGGCGACCGTTGATAACCCCGGGTTGTGGTCCCTGCTGACTAAGTAGTAACGTACCTACATTGCATCTGATAAAGGGGGTTCCCCCATGACCATCACCACTATTTCCAGCCGCGAATTCAATCAAGACACAAGCGGTGCCAAAAAAGCGGCCCGGCAAGGGCCGGTTTTCATCACCGATCGCGGCAAACCTGCCCATGTACTGCTAAGCATTGAGGACTACCAGAAATTGACAGGTCTCAACGCCGACATCGTGGACCTGCTGGTGATGCCGGAAGCGGCCGATATGGAATTCGAAACCGAACGTGCCGTGATCACTCATCGACCCGTGGACCTCTCTTGATGTATCTACTCGACACCAACGTGATCTCTGAACTTCGTAAACCCCAGGCGGATGCGAATGTCGTGGCCTGGGCAAAAAGTGTCATCGCGTCCCACCTGTTTATTTCAGCGATTACGTTGAAGGAACTGGAAACCGGAGTGCTGCGCATTGAGCGCCGCGACCCCACGCAAGGGAAGGTACTGCGCACCTGGCTCAAGCGGCATGTGATGCCCGCGTTCGATGCCCGGATCCTGCCAATCGACGCCGCCGTCGCCTTACGTTGTGCACGCCTGCATGTACCCGACCGCGCCAATGAAAGTGACGCACTGATCGCTGCGACCGCCCTGGTCCATGGGCTCACGGTGGTCACGCGCAACGTCAGCGATTTCAAATCCAGCGGTGTCCCGCTGATTAATCCGTGGGACGAATGACCGTCCCACTCGCAAAAACCGACCATACTTGCCAAGTCAATTGATCCAGATCACGTACACCATCAATTGATTTCTCCCAACGCGACCAAAGGTCGCACCCTTTGCGCCGCATCGGGGGCGTATCATTACGCCACTGCAAGACCCCTAATTTGACCCCGGTTGGCACGTACTGGCCGAGGCAAATCTCCACCGCCGTGGGATGCAATGATGAGCGACCAAATACCGGTACATGACGTTACCCCGCCTGCCAAACACTCGACCACCACCGTCGATCTCTATGCCCCGCGCGAGAAAATCTACACCCGCGCGTTCACCGGCCTGTTCCGCAATTTGCGCATGCTCGGCGGCGCTGCGTTGTTCCTGCTCTACTTCGGCACGGTGTGGCTGAACTGGGGTGGTCACCAGGCCGTATGGTGGAACCTGCCGGAGCGCAAGTTCTTCATTTTTGGTGCGACCTTCTGGCCCCAGGACTTCATTCTGCTGTCGGGCATTCTGATCGTCGCCGCGTTTGGCCTGTTCTTTATCACGGTGTACGCCGGCCGCGTGTGGTGTGGTTATACCTGCCCGCAAAGCGTGTGGACGTGGATCTTCATGTGGTGCGAAAAAGTCACCGAAGGCGACCGTAACCAACGCATTAAACTGGATAAGGCGCCGATGGGCGCCAACAAGTTCCTGCGCAAATTCAGCAAGCACAGCCTGTGGCTGCTGATCGGCTTTGCCACCGGCATGACCTTCGTTGGCTACTTTTCGCCGATTCGCGAACTGGTGTTCGACTTCTTCACCGGCCAGGCCGACGGCTGGTCGTATTTCTGGGTCGGCTTCTTCACCCTCGCCACCTATGGCAACGCCGGCTGGCTGCGCGAACAGGTGTGCATCTACATGTGTCCGTACGCGCGCTTCCAGAGCGTGATGTTCGACAAAGACACCCTGATCGTCTCCTACGACCCACGCCGTGGCGAACTGCGTGGCCCGCGTAAAAAAGGGATCGACTACAAGGCCCAGGGCCTGGGCGATTGCATCGACTGCACAATGTGCGTGCAAGTGTGCCCCACCGGCATCGACATCCGCGACGGCCTGCAGATCGAATGCATCGGTTGCGCCGCGTGCATCGACGCCTGCGACAACATCATGGACAAGATGGAGTACCCGCGCGGCCTGATCAGCTACACCACCGAACACAACCTGTCCGGGCAAAAAACCCATAAGCTGCGCCCACGCCTGATCGGTTACGCCTTGGTGTTGCTGGCGATGATCAGCCTGTTGGCGGCTGCGTTTTTCATGCGCTCGCTGGTGGGCTTCGACGTGAGCAAGGACCGCGTGCTCTACCGCGAGAACGCCGAAGGCCGCATCGAAAACGTCTACAGCCTGAAGATCATGAACAAGGACCAGCGAGACCACACCTACGTGCTCGACGCCGCCGGCCTGCCCGACCTCAAGCTGCAAGGCCGCCGCGAAATCAAGGTGGCGGCCGGCGATATCGTCAGCATGCCGGTGGAGCTGTCGAGTGCGCCGGAACAACTGCCATCGAGCACCAACGAGGTGAAGTTCATCCTCACCGATGCCGATGACGCCAGCGTCCACATTGAAGCCAAGAGCCGATTCATCGGCCCACAAGTCCGATAAAGAGAGAACGGAACGATGCCCCTAGCCACTGCCGCAAGCCCTTGGTACAAGCACCTCTGGCCCTGGATCATCATCGGCATCCTCGCCTGCTCGGTGACCTTGACCTTGTCCATGGTGACCATCGCGGTGAACAACCCGGACAACCTGGTCAACGACAACTACTACGAGGCCGGCAAAGGCATCAACCGCTCCCTCGACCGTGAACGCCTGGCCCAGACCCTGCAACTGCGCGCCAAGCTGCACCTGGATGAACTGACCGGCGAAGTCGAACTGAACCTCACCGGCTACAGCAACCCGAACACCCTGGAACTGAACCTGATCTCCCCGACCCAGCCGGAGAAGGACCGCAAGATCAACCTGGCCCGCAGCGACAGCGAACCTGGCCGCTACATCGGCCAAGTCACCGACAAAGTCGAAGGCCGCCGCTTCGTGGAACTGCTCGGCGTGGAAGGCGACAAGACCTGGCGCCTGTTCGAAGAAGAAGAGGTCAGCCACGACAAGGACTTGCTGTTGGGGGATGAACCGTTGCAGGGCGCCGAAGACCTGAAAAAATAAAGCCGCGCTTCGCGCATCGGGGGCAAGTCGAATCGTCGCACCGCCCCTCCCACATTTTGAATGTATTCACAGATCAAAGGTGGGAGGGGCGGTGCGACGATTCGACTTGCCCCCGATGAGGCCCTCCCAGCCAACCAAGATCCCTGACCATGACCAGCCCAACCCCCTGCTACCACTGCGCCCTGCCCGTCCCGCCCGGCAGCCGGTTTACCGCCGACATCCTCGGCGAGCGCCGCGAGCTCTGCTGTCCGGGCTGCCAGGCCGTAGCCGAAGCGATTGTGGCCGGCGGCCTGGAAAGCTACTACCAGCACCGCAGCGAAGCTTCGGCCAATCCCGAGTCGCTACCGGTGCAACTGGTGGACGAACTGGCGCTGTACGACCGCGCCGATGTGCAAAAACCCTTCGTGCACCGCCAGGGCGAACTGGCCGAAACCACCCTGCTGATGGAAGGCATCAGCTGCGCCGCCTGTGGCTGGCTGATCGAAAAACACCTGCGCAGCCTGCCCGCCGTGGCCGAAGCGCGGTTGAACCTGTCCAACCATCGCTTGCAGGTGCGCTGGGCCGACGGGCAACTGCCGTTGAGCCAGGTGCTCAGCGAATTGCGCCATATCGGCTATGCCGCCCACCCGTATCAAGCCGACCGCGCCGCCGAGCAACTGGCCAGCGAAAACCGCCTGGCCTTGCGCCAACTCGGCGTGGCCGGATTGCTGTGGTTTCAGGCGATGATGGCAACCATGGCCACCTGGCCCGAATTCAATATCGACCTGAGCCCGGAACTGCATGTGATCCTGCGCTGGGTGGCGATGTTTCTGACAACCCCCATCGTGTTCTACAGCTGTGCGCCGTTCTTCAAGGGCGCCATGCGTGACCTGCGCACGCGCCACCTGACCATGGACGTGTCGGTGTCCCTGGCCATTGGCGGGGCTTACCTGGCGGGTATCTGGACCGCGATCACGGGGGTCGGCGAGCTGTATTTCGATGCCGTGGGCATGTTTGCGCTGTTCCTGCTGGCCGGTCGCTACCTGGAGCGGCGCGCCCGCGAGCGCACAGCGGCGGCCACTGCCCAACTGGTCAACCTGCTGCCGGCTTCGTGCCTGCGCTTGAAAGGCGACGGCCAGAGCGAACGCATCCTGTTGAGCGAGCTGGCCCTGGGCGACTGCGTGCTGGTGCATCCGGGCGCGGTATTGCCAGCGGATGGCGTGATCCTCGACGGCCAGTCCAGCATCGATGAGTCCCTGCTCACTGGCGAATACCTGCCGCAACCGCGCCGGGTCGGCGACAGCGTCACCGCCGGCACCCTCAACGTCGAAGGCGCGCTGACCGTCGAAGTGCGCGCCCTCGGCCACGAGACACGCCTGTCCGCCATCGTGCGTCTGCTGGAGCGCGCCCAGGCCGAGAAACCGCGCCTGGCGCAAATCGCCGACCGCGCCGCGCAATGGTTTCTGCTGTGTTCGCTGATCGCCGCCGCATTGATCGGCCTGCTGTGGTGGGAGCTGGACTCATCACGGGCGTTCTGGATCGTGTTGGCCATGCTGGTAGCGACCTGCCCGTGTGCGTTGTCCCTGGCGACACCAACCGCCCTGACCGCCGCCACCGGCACCCTGCACAAACTCGGGCTGCTACTGACCCGTGGGCATGTGCTGGAAGGCCTGAACCAGATCGACACGGTGATTTTCGACAAGACCGGCACCCTGACCGAAGGCCGCCTGGCCCTACGCGTCATCCGTCCCTTGGGCGAGCTGGGCAGCGACGATTGCCTGGGCCTCGCCGCCGCCCTGGAAAACCGCTCCGAACACCCGATTGCCCGCGCCTTTGGCCGTGCGCCATTGGCCGCTGACGAAGTACTCAGCACCCCCGGCCTGGGCCTGGAAGGTCGCGTGGGCGAGCGTCTGCTGCGTATCGGCCAGCCGGCGTTTGTCTGCGCACTCAGTGGCTGCCCGATCCCCGCCTCGCCGGACGATGCTGGGCAATGGCTGCTGCTCGGCGACCGCAGCGGCGCCCTCGCCTGGTTCGTGCTGGATGACCGCCTGCGCAGCGACGCCCCGGCGCTGCTCGCCGCGTGCAAGGCGCGCGGTTGGCGCACATTGCTGCTGTCCGGGGACAGTTCGCCGATGGTCGCCAGTGTCGCCCTTGAGTTGGGCATCGACGAAGCCCACGGCGGCCTGCGCCCCGACGACAAGCTGCAGGTGCTGCAACAGTTGCACAAGGAAGGCCGCAAGGTGCTGATGCTCGGCGATGGGGTCAACGACGTCCCCGTGCTCGCCGCCGCCGATATCAGCGTGGCCATGGGCTCGGCCACCGACCTGGCCAAGACCAGCGCCGATGCGGTGCTGCTCTCCAATCGCCTCGACGCCCTGGTGCAGGCCTTCAGCCTGGCGCGGCGCACTCGACGGGTGATTATTGAAAATCTGCTGTGGGCAGGACTATACAATGGCCTGATGTTGCCGTTTGCTGCCTTGGGCTGGATCACGCCAATCTGGGCGGCGGTCGGCATGTCCATCAGTTCGTTGACCGTGGTGCTCAACGCCCTGCGCCTGACTCGCCTGCCGAGCGCGCAGGCCGTCAGCGCGCCCTCAATCACCCGCCCGCTGCCCGTATGAGCCGCGCGGGCCTGGAGTGCAGATGCCAGCTTTATACGTGATGATTCCGGCGGCGCTGCTGATAGTGGCCATCGCCATCTACATCTTCTTCTGGGCCGTGGACAGCGGCCAGTATGACGACCTCGACGGCCCGGCCCACAGCGTGCTGTTCGACGACCAGGACCCGAACCACCTGGCCGCCATCGACGAAGCCAACGGCCCGGATCAACCGCCCAAAGACCCGCCTCATGCTTGAATTGGCGCCGCTGCTGGTCTCCGCGCTGATCCTCGGCCTGCTGGGCGGCGGCCATTGCCTGGGCATGTGCGGCGGGCTGATGGGCGCGCTGACCCTGGCGATTCCCAAGGAACAACGCAGCCGCCGGTTTCGCCTGCTGCTGGCGTACAACCTAGGGCGCATCCTCAGTTACGCCACGGCCGGGCTGTTGGTCGGCCTGGCCGGCTGGGCCGTGGCCAATAGCCCGGCGGCGATGTTCATGCGCGTGCTCGCCGGCTTACTGCTGATCTGCATGGGCCTGTACCTGGCGGGTTGGTGGAGCGGCCTTACCCGCATTGAAAGCCTCGGACGCGGCCTGTGGCGGCATATCCAGCCGGTTGCCACGCGCTTGCTGCCGGTGTCGAGCCTGCCCCGCGCTTTGCTGCTGGGCGCGCTCTGGGGCTGGTTGCCGTGCGGATTGGTCTACAGCACCCTGCTGTGGGCCGCGAGCCAGGGCAATGCGCTGGACAGTGCACTGCTGATGCTCGCGTTCGGGCTGGGCACCTGGCCGGTGCTGCTGGCGACCGGGCTGGCAGCCGAGCGCGTTACCGCGTTATTGCGCAAACGCAGCGTGCGCATGGCCGGTGGCTTGCTGGTCATCGTGTTCGGGATCTGGACCTTGCCAGGACCGCACCAGCACTGGTTGATGGGCCATTGAATCGCCATGTGGCATAGCGCCGCTCCCCGTTGATGCAAATCAAGATGCCATCCCCACCCCGCCCCTAGACTCGGCCCATTAGCCTATCCGGGGGACGCCCGCATGCTCGACGCCATTCGTTGGGACACCGATCTGATTCATCGCTACGACCTGGCGGGACCACGCTATACGTCCTACCCCACCGCCGTACAATTCGATAGCCAGGTCGGCACCTTCGACCTGCTCCACGCCCTGCGCGACAGTCGCAAGGCCGTGCGCCCCTTGTCGCTGTATGTGCATGTGCCGTTCTGCGCCAACATTTGCTACTACTGCGCCTGCAACAAGGTGATCACCAAGGACCGTGGCCGCGCCCAGGCGTACCTGCAACGCCTGGAGCAGGAAATCCAATTGGTGGCCTGCCATCTTGACCCGAAACAGCCGGTGGAACAGCTGCATTTCGGCGGCGGCACCCCGACGTTTCTCAGCCACGACGAACTGCGCCAGGTCATGGGCCGCCTGCGCCAGCATTTCCATTTGCTCGATGATGATTCCGGCGACTACGGCATCGAGATCGACCCACGCGAAGCCGACTGGGCCACCATGGGCCTGCTGCGTGAGCTGGGCTTCAACCGCGTCAGTATCGGCCTGCAAGACCTCGACCCCGAGGTACAGCGGGCGGTCAATCGCCTGCAAAGCCTGGAAGAGACCCGCGCGGTGATTGATGCGGCGCGCACCCTGCAGTTTCGCTCGATCAATATCGACCTGATCTACGGCCTGCCCAAGCAGACGCCGATCAACTTCGCGCGCACCGTGGAAGAGGTGATCAAACTGCAACCGGACCGCCTGTCGGTGTTCAACTACGCGCACCTGCCGGAGCGCTTCATGCCCCAGCGGCGCATCAACAGCGACGAGCTGCCGGCGCCGGCGGAAAAGTTGCTGATGCTGCAAACCACCATCGAGCAATTGACCCAGGCCGGCTATCGCTACATCGGCATGGACCACTTCGCGCTGCCGGATGACGAACTGGCCATCGCCCAGGAGGAAGGTACCCTGCAACGCAACTTCCAGGGCTACACCACCCACGGCCATTGCGACCTGATCGGCCTCGGTGTGTCGGCGATCAGCCAGATCGGCGACCTGTATTGCCAGAACAGCAGTGACCTCAACGGCTACCAGAACACCTTGGCCGGCGCGCAGTTGGCCACCAGCCGAGGCTTGGTCTGCACCACGGATGATCGGCTGAGGCGGGAGGTGATTCAGCAGTTGATCTGCACGTTCAGTCTGGCATTCGAACCGGTCGAACAGGCCTTCAACATTGATTTTCGTGGGTACTTCGACGAGATCTGGCCGCAACTTGAGGCCATGGCCGAGGACGGCCTGATCGAGCTCGACGCCCAGGGCATTCGGGTGCTGCCCGCCGGCCGCTTGCTGGTGCGCTCGGTGTGCATGGTGTTCGATGCCTACCTGGAGCACCAGAACAGGCAACGATTTTCACGGGTGATCTAGTTACATCGACAACGAAGCGGCCTTGAGGGCTCCATCAGCGCTCATGCTTTTCATCGCCTTGAGCAGGGAGCCCTGGGAGGTCATCAACCCGGCCTGCAGCGAACTGATAGCGCCCTGGATGTTGTTGGTCTTAACCCGGGCCTGCTCCGGCGTCAGGCTATTGTCATTCGCGACCGCCTGAAGCTCAGCCATTTTCTCGGCGATCTGTTGCTTGAGCTTGCGGATCATTTTGAGGATCTGTTTAACGCTGTCGTCCAGGCCACTGCCATCAATATCGGAGTTGGCTTTACTCGCCACCGCCACCGCCTTGAACGCCGCGCCGGAAATCGTCACCTTCACGCCTTCCAGCACGTTGGTTTCGGCAGCGGGTGCAGCAGCCTGATCTTTTACGGCGGTTTCGGCCGCTGACTTCGCGCCCGACACTGTAGGAACTCGTATGGCAGGATTGTAGGCGGCGATGACAGACATCGTACGAGCTCCGGCGTATGGGAATGCCCTTGTATCGGCATCGGTACAAAAAGCTTTATACCGCTGCCGGTTTTTTGTACAGGCTGGCCTGACCGCACCCCAGTGCGTTACCCTTACGTCTTATGTGTGTTTTCCCACAAGGATTTAAGAAATGTCCGAGCCAGTCAAACTGCGCGCTCACAGCCAGGCTCACTGCAAGGATTGCAGCCTGGCCCCCCTCTGCCTGCCACTTTCGCTGAATCTGGAAGACATGGATGCGCTGGACGACATCGTTAAACGCGGGCGCCCGCTGAAAAAAGGCGAGTTTCTGTTTCGCCAGGGCGACAGGTTCGACTCCGTCTATGCAGTACGTTCGGGCGCGCTGAAGACCTTCAGCCTGAGCGACAACGGCGAAGAGCAGATCACCGGCTTCCACCTGCCGAGCGAACTGGTGGGTTTGTCGGGCATGGACACCGAGATGCATCCCGTGTCGGCCCAGGCGCTGGAGACCACGTCGGTGTGCGAAATCCCCTTCGAACGCCTGGACGAACTGGCCATACAGTTGCCTCAACTGCGCCGTCAGCTGATGCGCGTGATGAGCCGCGAAATCCGTGACGATCAGCAGATGATGCTGCTGCTTTCGAAGAAAACCGCCGACGAGCGCATCGCGACATTCCTGGTCAACCTCTCGGCGCGATTCCGGGCCCGTGGTTTCTCGGCCAACCAGTTCCGCCTGAGCATGTCGCGCAATGAAATCGGCAACTACCTGGGCCTGGCGGTGGAAACCGTGTCCCGCGTGTTCACCCGTTTCCAGCAGAACGAGTTGATTGCCGCCGAAGGCAAGGAAGTGCACATCCTCGACCCGATCCAGCTGTGCGCGCTGGCGGGTGGTTCTCTAGAGGGCTGATACAGACACTTGCGGCCGGGCCATTTGGCAAGGCCGCAGGTATACTTCGAGTCCGTTTTCCTCCCAGGACTCTTCGACGATGACCTTCGATTCGTTCGACATCAAATCCCTGATCCGCCCCGTCATCGACTTCCCCAAGCCTGGGGTGATCTTCCGTGACATCACGCCGCTGTTCCAATCGCCCAAGGCCCTGCGCCTGGTGGCCGACACCTTTGCCCATCGCTATGTCGAAGCCGACTTCACCCACATCGGCGCGATGGATGCCCGCGGCTTCCTGATCGGCTCGATCATTGCCTATCAACTGAACAAACCGCTCATCCTGTTCCGCAAGCAAGGCAAGCTGCCGGCGGACGTGCTGGCCGAGGGTTACCAGACCGAATATGGCGAAGCCTTCCTGGAAGTGCACGCCGACAGCCTGTGCGAAGGCGACTCGGTGTTGATGTTCGATGACCTGATCGCCACGGGCGGAACCCTGATTGCCGCGGCGAACCTGGTGCGGCGCATGGGCGCGAAGATTTTTGAAGCGGCAGCGATTATTGATTTGCCGGAGCTGGGTGGCTCGCAGCGGTTGGAAGATATGGGGATTCCGACGTTTTGCCTGACGCAGTTTGCGTTGACTGAAAGGTAGTGGTTGTCGGGGCCGGCCCCATCGGGGCATAGGTGTCTACACAACTTCCTGTGGATGCTGAATCTATGGCAACTGGGCTGTTGTGGTGAGCGGGCTTGTCCCGCGCTGGGCTGCGAAGCAGCCCCATCAAAGCCACCGCGTTTTTTCAGAAAAACCAAGTTGCCTGGTTTTGGGGCTGCTGCGC